>JAJYPN010000050.1 GCA_021795395.1 Pseudomonadota bacterium
TTGATTGATAGGGATATGCCCTCAGGGTATAATATACGGTTATCAGCCCGGTTAGTTCTAGTGGTAAAACAAGGCACTCGTAACGCTTAGTCGTCAGTTCGATTCTGACACCGGGCACCACTGACCAAAAACGCATAGTCTCTATGCGTTTTTTTTGTCCGTAGCTGTGTTGCCCGTGCTCTACTCCATGAACGCTGGTAAGCGCGATCGATCTAAAACGCAATTCAGACAACACGTGAGCAATTTTATGCGCCGCCTGGATAACGCGTTCATTGCGGCGTCTTTTTTTCGTTCTTATCGGGCATAGGCGCTACAAGATATCGGCAGAAGAAGAATTGTTTCAGCATCCAATGTTCGCTTCTTCTAAAGAGCTTAATCGACGATAATAGATGTTCGATTGATTAGTCAGCCAAAGCAGTCTGCTCATGCAAAGAGAAACTCAAGAAACCCCCCAGCGTGCAATCGTGGCGGCGGTACAATTGCCCGGCGTGACCGACCTGGAATTCGAAGCGTCATTGAACGAACTTCGCGAACTCGCCAAAACGCTGGGATACGAGGTCGTGCATACGTTCAAGCAGAAGCGCGCCAGTTTCGATACGACGGCCTATCTGGGAGTCGGTAAGCGGGAAGAAATACGGTACTATGTGGATGCCGAATTCGATTTCGCCAATTCAAACGACAAAAAGTCGGTTGATGAAGCGCACCCTATCGACGTGATTCTGGTTGATCACGAAATTTCTCCTTCGCAGGCGCGCAATTTCGAAAAGGATGTCGGTTGTGCGGTGATGGACCGCACCATGGTCATACTCGAGATTTTTCATCGCAATGCGCGATCTCCCGCCGCTCGTGCGCAGGTGGAGATTGCGCGTCTCGGTTACATGGCGCCGCGTCTGCGCGAAATGGCGAAGCTGGCAGGCCCGCAAGGGAGGCAGCGTAGCGGTGTCGGCGGCCGTGGGGCAGGTGAATCGCATACCGAGCTGGACCGGCGCAAGATCCGCGATCGGATTGCCGAGCTGCAACTGGAAATCGTCGCGATGGACGCCGATCGCGAGACGCAGCGCGCCCGCCGGCAAGAACGCCGGAACCAGGCTTCCGTGGCGCTGGTCGGTTACACCAACGCAGGCAAATCCACCCTGATGCGGGCGCTCACCGGCAGCGAGGTGCTGGTTGCCAATAAACTCTTTGCCACCCTCGACACTACGGTGCGCGTCCTGCATCCCGAAAGTGTGCCGCGCGTACTGGTCAGCGACACCGTCGGCTTTATTAAAAACCTGCCGCACGGACTGGTCGCATCGTTTAAATCGACGCTCGACGAAGCGCTGGATGCATCGCTGCTGCTCCACGTCATCGATGCGAGCGATCCCGGGTTCGAACGTCAGATCGAAGTCACCAACGAAGTTCTTGCCGAGATCGATGCGCAGGATATCCCGCGCATCCGTATCTTTAACAAGATAGATCACGTCGGAGACAGCACTGCGCAGGCGGAATGCGTAGCGGCATTGAGCGCGAAGTATCCCTCCTGTATTGTGATGAGTGCGCGTCGTCCGGACGATGTCGCGAAGCTGCACAGGGCGATCGTCGATTTCTTTCAGCAGGACCTTGTTGAAGAGGAGTTTTTTCTTCCCTGGTCGGCACAGCAGTTGCGCAGCGAAATCTACACGAACTGCCAGGTGCTGGATGAGCGTGCGGACGCTGAAGGCGCTTACTTCCGGGTTAGAGGCGAGCCGGGCGTCTTGAAGGAGCTGCGCGAGCAGTTTGACCGGGTGCGCTGACGTCGTGCATCTGCGCATAATGCTGGCTTCGCCGGTAAATTTGGGCCTGTTTCGTGCAAAAACAAGAAGATAATAATTGTGACGGCGAACGATCGCTGTGTTTGAAATGGAAAACGATACACTCCATTTTCTGCAGCCTCTTTTTCGGGAATTACGTAACCGGGAAGCCGTCTTCGGCAGAATGCCCGCCGTCGACGGCTTTCAGTCTAATAATTATAAGCCATCATTACCCACGCTTTCTGGGTATTGACGTTGGGAAACGGCGTCCCGGGGAAATTGGCGCCGGCGCCGTCGCTGGCGCGATAGGTCGCATAAATCACGCTCGCGGTCAGCTGTTTGTCGAGCGGATACGCCGCCGAAATATCCCACTCGTTGCCGAAATGCACATTGTTGTAATCGGCATGGAAATCGCGGTAGGTGCTCAGCAGGTTGAATTTGGCAAACGTCCCCCCCAGCGTGGCATACACGTCCTGCAAACCGGTGGCGGGCGTGACCAGAAACATATCGGCCCAGCCGCTGAAGGAATGTTTGGTCGCCAGCGGCGTTTGCAGCGCGTAGGTGCCGTTCGAGTTGCTGCCGAGCAATTCGTAATCGACCCGCGCATACACGCTGCCGTCGCCCAGATCGTCGCCGATCCCGCCGCCGAAGTGCAGGTATTTCGCATCGATGCCGCTGCGGCCGCCGCCGTAGCCCTGCTGCTCGGCGTATTCCGCCGTATACAGTAATTTGGTTCCGGCACCGAGCGGCGATTTGCCTGCAAGCCGCAAGCCGGCGGTACGGCTCGAAATATTGGCGAGGGAATTCGCCGGCACGCTCAGATCCTGATAGAAATAATCGTACGCCGCCAGCGTCATGCCCGGCGTCGGCGTATACGCGGCGTGCAACAGATCGATGCGTACCGGTTGCAGGTTATAACCGACGGGTGTTTCGAAATTGGCATAACTGGCGTTGGTGTGGTCGATATGCGAGGCGAAAAACGTCGTGTTGCTCAAACTTTTGTTTTCGGCGCTCAGGCCGTCGAAGGTTTGCATGTTCTGGCGAAAATCCACGTTGCCGACGAAGCGGGCGTTGTCCAGGATAATGATCTGCCGCCCCAGGATCGCCTTGGTATCGGGTATTCCGGTATAACTCACGTAAGCCTGATTGATCGCCGTCCGCGCCGGGTCGGCCACGACCGGATAGGCCAGTCTGCCGTTGGCGGTGTTGTTGTAGTCTTCCGCCCCCAGATTGCTGACATTGATCAGTTGCAGCATCGCGCCGAAGTCGTCCTGCGGTTTGAGGCTGTAGCCCATCAGCGTGCGCATGGTGAAGGCGTTGGCGTCGTTGGGCTTGCCGGTCTGCTGCACCAGCTCGTAACGCGGCCGCAGTTGCAGGTCGGCGGTGCCCCCGGCCAGCGCGTCCGACAGCCAGTCCGCTCGCGCATCCGTGCAGCCGGTGAAAATGAGTGCCGCGCCGCAAAGAGATTGCAAGACTCGGTATTGGGATGTGCCTTTCATGATATAACTCCTTAAATTGGCAGGCTATTGTGGTTATGGAAAACTACGGGTGAAACGTGTATCAATAGGTTTTGTAAGGTAAAAATTTTCCGTTCAATAGGATTTGTACCCGGTCTCCCTTAGGGTCCGGCACACGGGAAATATCCATGCTGAAATCGATTGCGCTCATGATGCCGTCGCCGAATTCTTCATGGATCAGCGCTTTGATAGTCGTGCCGTAGACATGAATCAATTCGTAAAACCGGTAAATCAGCGGATCGGTGGGGATGGCAGTGGGCAACGAACCTTTGTACGGTACGATTTGCAAGGCCGCGACCGTGTCGGCCGGTAACGCGAGCAATTTACCGATGGCGGCCGCTTGCGGCGCATCCAGCGTCATCTGCCCTAACAGCGCGGCCGTCGTCCATTCTTTGGAAAGGCCGATTTCATGAGCAATATCGGCCCATTTCAGGCGTTTTTCCAGTTTGGCGGCAATGATCAGTTCGGTGACTTCGGTACGGTTCATTGGTTTTCCCTTATAAGAGTGACAGTCAAATTGCATACAGTACAGGCGGCCTGGCTGCTTGCTGCCGCATGGATATCGTTTCGTCGATTTCTTCTCCCGGCCTGACTTCAGGCGGATAACGCTGCTCAATGTCTGTGGCGGCAATGTGAGACAATTCGCGCGAACGCGTCACCAGAAAATCCACCAGATGGTTGCGTATGCGGTAATACTGGGGATCTTTATGGATATCGTGCCGCGTCCGGCTATGCGGCAGCGTATTGACCACAATTTCGGCGATCCGGGCGCGAGGACCATTGGTCATCAAAATAATCTTGTCGGAGAGCAGCAAGGCTTCATCGACATCGTGAGTAATCATGAACACAGTTTGTCCGGTAGCGGCACAGATTTTAAGCAGCTCATCCTGAATGACGCCTCGGGTCAGTGCATCGAGCGCGCCGAACGGCTCGTCCAGCAGCAACATCTTGGGCTGGATCGAAAAAGCGCGAGCGATGCCTACGCGCTGCTTCATGCCGCCGGATAATTCAAAGGGTTTCTTGTGCTCGGATCCGGTCAGTCCGACCAGATCGATGAATTGCCGGCAATGTTTATGCACTTTGGCTGCGGCCCAGTCCGGCCAGCGCGATTTAACCGCGAATTCGATATTTTTCGTTACCGACAGCCAAGGCAACAAGGCATGTCCCTGAAATACCACGCCCCGGTCCAGACTGGGGCCGGAAACCTCGCGACCATCCATCACGACTACCCCGCTGCTGGGTTTATCAAGTCCGGCCAGAACGTTGAGTATGGTGGATTTGCCGCAACCGGAATGGCCGACGATGCACACGAATTCGCCCTGGCCGATACCGAAATGGATATGCTCGAATACCACCAGCGGCGCTTGTCCGCGACTGCCGGGAAACACCCTGCTCAAATCTTCCACTGTCAAATAATCGGTAGTCATGGCGTCATCCTCAGTCCTTATACGCCACCAGCCGCGACATCCAGCCGAAGAGCATATCCAGCAGCATGCCGACCGCGCCGATCATCAGGACGGCGAAAATGACGTTGGTCAGGCTCAGGTTATTCCACTCGTTCCAGACGAAATAGCCGATCCCCGTACCGCCCACGAGCATTTCCGCTGCCACGATGACCAGCCAGGCTATCCCCATGGAAATCCGCATCCCGACCAGAATCGTCGGCGCGGCGGCAGGTAGTATCACCAGAAAAACCTTGCGCAACGCCGGCACTTCCAGCGTTCTGGCGACGTTGAGCCACTCCTGCCGGACCGAACCGACGCCGTAAGCGGTATTGATCAGCATCGGCCACAGCGAACAGATGAAAATCACAAAGATCGCCGAAGCCGATGCGTCCTTGATGGTATAAAGCGCCAGCGGCATCCATGCCAAA
The DNA here is from genome assembly GCA_021795395.1 of Pseudomonadota bacterium. Classification (GTDB taxonomy): domain Bacteria; phylum Pseudomonadota; class Gammaproteobacteria; order Burkholderiales; family Sulfuriferulaceae; genus Sulfuriferula. The sequence goes on from JAJYPN010000050.1 coordinate 5,160, forward strand.
GGCGAAATCGGTTTGAGCAACTGGATAAACGGATTGAAGGCACGCTGCATGACCGGCGACATACCGAGCAGAAACCCCAGCGGGATCGCCAGCAAGGCCGCCAGCACAAATCCGGCCAGCACTCGCGCCAGCGAATAGCCTAACTGTATTCCTATGCCTTTATCGTTAGGCCCATGGTCGTAAAACGGGTCAGACAGCTGATCGCGCACGGTATGCCAGAATTCCGCCGGAGTCGGCAGGCCGGATTTGTTCGCCGAGTTGCCGCCCATCATCGCCGCATATTCCGGGCTGACCTTGGAACTGGCGGAACCGCCAGGCTGAGTGACGAGACTCCAGCCCAGCAGCAGAATCGCCGTCAGCAAGATCGATACCATAAATGCCCTGAGATTAAGCGATTTGATCATCGTCATGCCCTCTTGATCTTGAACGACTTCATATACTGCTCGGGCCTGGCGGGATCGAACGTCCTGCCCATGATGGTGTAACTCGTATAATTGGCGGCAGGCGCAGGCAATCCCATTTCTTTCAGCCGCTTGCTCGCGTCGGTAGCCAGAAACACCTGCTCGGCCACCAGCCGGTAATTGACCTCACCTTTGAGGTAGCCCCAGCGCTGGAGTTGTGTGAGCATCCAGACCGCCATCGATTGCCAGGGAAACGGGTCAAAATCGATCCGATCGGGGACATTGCGCACATGACCCAGACCGTCGGCAAAATGTCCGGTCATGACCTGCTCCAGCACCGGAATCGGCTGATTCAGATAATTGGCCGGCGCGATGGCTTTGATGATATCGGCGCGATTTTGCGGTTTGTGCGCATAGTCGGTGGCGCTGGCAAGTGCGCGGAACAACGCGGCGTAAGTATTGGGGTAACTCTTGATAAAACTCTCGGGCACCCCGAACGCGCAGCATGGATGACCGTCCCAGATATCGCGAGACAAGGTATGGATATAGCCGATTCCCTCGTACACCGCGCGCTGGTTGAACGGTTCGGGCCCGAGAAAGCCGTCGATATTGCCGGCGCGAAGATTGGCGACCATATCGGGCGGCGACATGATGCGCAACTCGACGTCATGATCGGGATCGAGACCGTATTCCGCCAGAAAATAACGCAATAGCAGATTGTGCATGGAATAATCGAACGGCAGGCCGAATTTCAGCCCTTTCCATTGCCTGGGATCGAGTTTGTCCCGGTGTTTGACGTGCAGCGTGATCGCCTGACCGTTGATATTCTGGATTTCCGCCACTTTCATCCTCTGCGGCTGCGAACCCAGTCCCAGACTGATGGCGAGCGGCATGGGCGAAAGCATATGCGCAGCATCGTATTCCTTATCCAGTACTTTATCGCGAACTACCGCCCAGCCTGCGGTCTTGAGCAGCGAGACGTTCAGTCCCTCGCGGGAATAGAAACCCATCGGACCGGCCATGATGATAGGCGTCGCGCATGAAATCGGGATAAACCCTATTTTTAGATCGGGCTTTTCCAGCGGGCGACGTTCGGCGGCCAGCGCCTGCACAGCCGATAAAGGAAAAAACGTGGAAATTGCCGCGAGCGCTGTTCCGGTGCCCACTGCACGAATAAAATTGCGCCGCGTCGAGTCATGAGGAAACAACGCACGTATCAATGCAGACTCGATCACCCTGCCGATACGCGCTTCTTCGTCCATAACATGCTCGGCTTCACTGCTGTGGCGACCGCAACTGCAACCCGCCCGGCCAAGTTCGATATCTGGATCGAATGGATCGTCAAACGCAGACATAAGCCATTCCCCTGAGATAAATAGTTATTGCAAGCAATAAGGTCAACACATTCATGCGACTGGAAAGCCTTCTTCTATCGGCAGCGCAGGATCACGCGACCATTCGTTCCATGAACCGAAATAAATTTTCACGTCCTCGATGCCTGCCTCTTTCAAAGCCAAAAAAGTATTGGAAGCGCGCGCTCCCTTGAAACAATAAATGTAGACTTTGGAATAAGGCAGAATGCCCACGGTCTGGCATTCGGCCAACACTTCGTCGCGAGCCTTAAATACGCTGCCGTCAGCCGAAGGTTTCATGAGGCGATACCATTCCAGCCATCGAGCGCCCGGAATACGCCCCTTGCGAGGACAAAAATCCGGCCCGTAGGGCGACGAACTGATACCGATCCATTCGTCCACATCACGTACGTCGAGTTTGATAATCGATGGGTCTGCCAGGGCAGCGAGCATTTTTTCCTTGTCTATCATCACAGAACCCGGCTTGGATGGACGCGGAAATTTCGCGGGCGTCGCTACGGCAGCCTCTACACTGACCGGCAGACCGGCAGTGAGCCATGCCTGATAACCGCCATGCAACACTCTGGTTTTGGGATAACCCAGATACTGGAGCACGAAATAGCCGCGGCAGGATTGTCCAAAACCGGTATTCATCGCATCTTCGTACACGACTGCCGTTTCCCTGCCTGACAATCCCGCCGCACCGAATGCCTCAACGAATTTATGCTCCAGGTCCGCCAGGCCTTCGGGATCGGAAGTGGAGAGATACGTAAATATTTCACGCAAATTAATTGCGCCAGGAATATGTCCGCGGGCATATTCGGCGGGATCGCGAGTATCGATCAAAACAACCGGCTCAGTGTTCATGCTTTGTTGTAGTCGCGCTGGTTCGATCAAAACTTGGCCGCTCATGATTATCCCTTTCGTAAATAGACATGATTTACTCAAGCAACGAACATGCCAATCCTTAAACACGTAAACGCGCCGGGATGCATAACAAATGGCGGCGGGATTGCGCGCGTTTTTTGCTTACACTATGTATACAAATTGTTGCTGCCTGAGGAAGATCATGATTGCAAGCCCTGCTAACCGCCCGCCTCCGGAAATTCTGGCGGATGAGGAATTACTGGTCATACGCGAAGCGTCGGCGCTCATGAGCAAAAGCCTGGATCAGCATTACGTTATCCGCGAGATTTTGCATCTCCTATCCGAATTGCTGGGCCTGAATCGTGGGCGGGTGATCTTGCCCGATGCCGATGCGCGCGAACTGTGCGTGGCTCATGCCTACGGTTTATCGGCGCAAGAGATGAAACAGGGCCGTTTCCGCTACGGCGAGGGGATTACCGGCAGGGTCATGCAAAACGGGCAGACCGCCATCGTTCAGGATGTGGATAACGAGTCGGCCTTTCTGTTCCGCAGCGTAGCGCGCGAGCGTTTGCCGCACGAGACCGTGTCTTTTATCGCAATGCCCTTGCAGCAAGGTGGCCAAATATTGGGCGTGCTCGGCGTACACCGCCTGCGTGACCGCCCCCGGCCGCTGGCACGGGATTTACAGATATTAAATATTGTCGCGACGCTGATTGCGCAGGTATTACTGCTCAATCGTTATATCCAGGAACGCACCATCAGTCTGGAAACGGAAAACCGTGAATTGAAATGGGCATTGAACAAAGACCCGTCCAGCGTCGGCTCCTTCGGCATAGTCGGCGAATCCATGCCGATAAGGCAAGCTTTAAAACAGGTGCTTCAGGTTGCGCAAACTGATGCAACCGTGTTACTGCTCGGCGAATCAGGCACTGGAAAAGAGCTGTTTGCCCGTGCCCTGCACCTTTCCAGCGCACGACGCGACTATCCATTCATCAAGGTAAATTGCGGTGCGATACCCGAAAACCTGTTCGAATCCGAACTGTTCGGCTATGAAAAAGGCGCGTTTACCGGAGCCACCAGTTGTCGTCCGGGCTACTTCGAGCAGGCCGACAACGGCAGTCTGTTCCTCGATGAAATCGGCGACATGCCGCTGGCCATGCAAGTCAAACTGCTGCGCGTCCTGCAGGAGAAAACTATCCAGCGCATCGGCGCACGGCGCGAAACGCCGCTCAATGTCCGCATCGTGGCGGCAACCAATCAGGATCTGCAGCAATTGGTCAGCCGCGGTACGTTCAGGCTCGATCTCTTTTACCGGATTAACATCATCCCAGTGAGACTTCCGGCTTTGCGCGAACGCCCGGACGATATTCGCCATCTGGTGCGCTACTACCTGAATCAGATCAATCAGAGTTATCAGCGCAACGTCAATATTACGCCGGAAGCCTTGAACCATCTGGCGACGTATGCGTGGCCCGGCAACGTGCGGCAATTGCGCAACGTACTGGAACGCCTTGCGCTGCTTTCGGAAAACCGATTGATCAGCACAACGGAAGCAGTGACGGTCATCGCCGCAGAAACGACAAGCGAAGCCGCAGTACAGCGACATAATGAAAAGCCGGTAGCGGTTACGATGGGCGAATTGCGCCCTTACCATGCCGTGCAGGGAGGTGACCGCGACGGCATCGTACAGGCGCTGGCCCTGTGCAAGGGGAATAAGTCGCGTGCCGCGCAACAGCTAGGAATGACCTTGCGCCAGTTGAATTACCGAATACAGCGACTGGGCATAAGCTGAGTCAGCCGATAATCGGTAATTGCTGTACAAATTGTCAACAATTTGTATACAAACCAAATCAGAATGCGAATAAAATTTAATTTATTAAAAAAAATCAATATATTATATATTAATTACCACTGGCATAATGTTTGCTTTATATCCGGCATGTCCATTAAATATCGACATTTATTCACACCGGAAGGAGCAAACCATGTCTGAAATCGCAGCATTGAAAATTAGCGCCGAGCTAACGCCGATCGATAAAGAAGGACTGGAAGCGCTGGCGAAAAAAGGCAAAGCCAATCCGCAAAATAGGGTCACACTAAAAACCAGAACGGTTTGCGAGAACAAATTTCGCAATCTCAATTTTGTACGCGACCTGCCCGTGCAGGTTATCGATGAACCGCCTCACCTGCTCGGCGACGATACGGCACCCAACCCTTCCGAGGCCGCGCTGACCGCGCTCGGCTCGTGCCTGTCGGTCGGGCTGCATGCCAACGCCGTCGCACGCGGCATCGTCCTCACCAAAATAGAACTCGAACTGGAGGGTGACATCAATGTAACCGCCGTTTGGGGCGTAGGCGATCTGTCAACCTCGAAAATACTGGGTTTTACCGATATCCGCGTCAAAGTCCATCTGGAGGGAGATGTCGGCGAGAACGAACTGCAAGATCTGGTGGCGCACGCCAATCTATGGTCGCCCGTCGCCAATACCATGCGCAATCCAGTCGCCATCACTGTGACTCTGGCTGATTAACAGCGGTCGCATGCCGTACTCCGCCTTGCGTAAAATCTGCCCAGTGATGCCCAGGAGCCATGATGCAAACCGAACTATTAAAATGCGCAACCGATGTGGACGCCGACGAATGTTTAGCGGGAATCACGACGCTGATCAACGATCGCCTGGCGCCGCACGTGCTGGATATAGACATCAAAGGCGAATATCCTGCAAAGTTCTTGCACGAGCTCGGAGCGATAGGCGGTTTCGGCGCTTTGGTCGCACCGCAATTCGGCGGTACCGGTCGCGGCCTGAAAAACGCCATTCAAATCATCGAAGCGATTTCGCGAGTATGCATATCTACCGGCTTTCTGGCGTGGGCGCAAAATGCATGCGCCTGGTATTTGCAAAACAGCGGCAACGCGCTAATCCGCAATAGCGTATTGCCCCGGATCGCCAACGGTACCGCATTGGGCGGCACCGGCCAGTCCAACGCCATGAAGTCCTGCGCGGAGATCGAAGATAATCGCCTCCAGGCGGTACGTGTTGGTGGAGGCTATCGAATTAACGGTGTGCTGCCGTGGGTCTCCAATATCGGCACGGATCATTATTTCCATGTCGGCGTAGAGATAGCGCAAGAACCGGGATTGATGATCGCGCTGCTGCATGGCGACCATCCGGGGTTGACGCTCAGCCGGAATGCGCATTTTATCGCGCTCGAAGGTACACGTACTTTCGCCTGTCAATTCCGGGATGTTTTCGTCAGCGACGACGCTGTTGTAGCGCACCCCCGAGAATTCGGTAATTTTCGCGCACGCACCAAATCCGTCTTTATCCTGATGCAAACCGGAATGGCGCTGGGGCTGACGGACGCCTGCGTCAACATGATGAAACGCTCCAACAAAACGCACGGCCACGTCAACCGGTTTCTCGACGATCAGGTCGAAGATATCGAAGCCGCCTTACTCGAGGCACGGACAACGTGTTACCGGCTCGCAGACAAAATCACTGCTACTCCCCACGGCAACCACGAGCACGATACCCTAACCGCGCGGCTGCTAGGCAGCGAACTGTCGCTTAAAGCGGCCCATTCCGCCATGCTCCATCTCGGTGCCAAAGGCTATCTGATCAACAATGCCGCCCAGCGCCGACTGCGGGAAGCGTATTTTATCGCCATCGTCACCCCTGCCATCAAGCACTTGCGCAAAGAACTTCACGACATGGATCATGGGTGCGGCGTATGCAGCGCCTGACCGAAGGAGATGCAATGATTACTTTCTGCGCCAATCTGGACGCCGCAACCGCCAGCCGTCTACTCATCGAAGCCGTAGCGGCACAGGGCATGGGCCTGGTCGGGCACATCGACGGTCAGGCCAACGCCGCCAAGCGCGGCGTAACGGTAGAGGCCGACCAGATACTGGAAGTATTCCGCCCCGATTTTGCGGTACGCGTCTGGCAGGCCGAAAAATGCGCCGGCATCGATATTCCCTTGCGTATTCATATTTACGCGGCAGCCGGCAAAACCCACATCGCAATGCGCAGCGCCCACACCGTATTCGCTCCTTACTGCAACCTGGAGCTTAATAAGATTGCGGATGAATTGCAGCCGATTTTCGACAATATCCTGGCGTGTTTAACTCCTTACAAGGAACCGATATGAATGCAAGAATTCAAGATTTATCGCCGACACTGAGCCGCAAATGGATTTGCCGGGTATGCGATTATGTGTACGATGAAGCGTTGGGCATGCCCGGCGAAGGCATCGCTCCGGGCACCCGCTTCGAAGATATTCCGGACGACTGGGCGTGCCCGGACTGCGGCGTGAGCAAACTCGATTTTGAATTGGTATCGTAAAAAATAA
>JAJYPN010000004.1 GCA_021795395.1 Pseudomonadota bacterium
CCCAGCATGACATGCACCAGCGGATCGGCGACCAGGGCAATACCGGTGCATACCGGTAGCGCGACCAGCGCTATCGCAGCAAAGACATTCAGGTATCCCTGCCGCAATATTTCCAGGTCATGCGCCATTTTTGCGTAACCGGGAAAAATGGCGCGGTTGATGGGCGCCACCAGATCGGTGGAGGGCAGGTTGGAGATTTCGTACGCCAACGAGTATAAGCCGAGAGCGCTGGCGCCGGTGATTTTTCCCAGGATAAAAGTGGCGGATTGATGATTGGCGAAAAAAAGCAGGTTGTTGATGAACATCCATTTGGAAAAATGAAACAATTCGTCTTTTTCAGCGAGAGAAAATCGTGGGCGGTAGGATTGGAGCATGAAACTGAATACGACGCCCATGAACCTCGAAACCAGCATGCCACCGATCAGCGCCCAGTAATTTCTTAGCCAGAATGCCATGGATATGGTCACAATAAATGAAATGATTTTCTTGGCCAGCTGAAAATTGAAATCTTTGTGAAATTCAAGGTCTTTACGAAAAGCGACTATGCCGATATTCTCGAATCCCTGCACCAGCGTGCCTAATGCGAGCAGCTGAACGATCAATATCAAACGGTGGTCGTTGTAAAAATGAGCTACCGACGGCGCGATCGCAAACAGTAATAATCCCTGGATCAGCGCTGCGACGATATTCAATGTCCAGGCGGTATCGTAATGATCGCGATCGGCGTTCTGGTTGTGAATCAGCGTGACATCCAGGCTGAATGCGCCCAGCAGTTCGACTGCGCCGATAATGCTCATCGCCATGGCCACCAGGCCGAAATCGGTAGGAATGAGCAGCCTGGCCAGAAAAACCGTACTGACCAGACCGATCCCGCGCACGACGAATCTGAGCAGGATCATCCAGAATGCCCCTATGGCCATATTTTTGTTTATGGCATCCATTTTATGATCCCTTATGCATCGCCATGATCGCGCGGAACAATTCCAGTTGGCCCTGACTGATTTCATCCCAGCCGTATTGGGCGGCGTATTTCCGGGTGGCTTCGCGCAATGGCGGTGCTGACAGCAATCGCGAGACGGCTTCCGCCAGCGCTTGCGGACTGCGTTCATGCAACAACAGCCCGGCGGCGGGATCAGTGACGGCTTCCGGGGTGCCGCCGACAGCCGTGGCGACGACCGGAGTGCCGCAGGCCATGGCTTCGAGCAGGACATTGGCCCAGCCTTCGCGACTGGACGCAAGCACCATCACATCGGCGGCGCTGTAAAATTCAGGGAGTTTCGCCTGCGGAAGATTGCCCAGAAAATGCACCCGTTGAGTAATTCCTAATTCGCCAGCCAATTTTTGCAGGGCAGAGCGTTCCGGTCCTTCGCCTGCAATCGCCAGATGCACATCAGTCAGCAGCGCGAGCGCGCGCAAGGTCAAGTCGTGGCCTTTGGAAGTGACTAGGTTGCCCACGGACAATAATAACGGGCCGCGTATCCCCAGATCGGCGCGCAGGGTGTCGCGTTCGGCCGGACGGAAAAAATCCAGATCGACGCCGTTTCTCAGAACAATGATTTTTTTCGCATCGGCGCCGAGAGCGATCAACCTGTCGCGCAATGCCGAGCTGACGGTAATCAGTCCTGCTGCCTGGCGCGCTGCCCACAGCATCATTTTGCGCGGTCTCGCATAGTCGGAAATCAGGTTCACATCGGAACCGCGCGAAGTTATGACCACGGGTTTGTTAAGTTGCCTGCCGAGCATGGCGGCCGCTATTCCGTCTGGGTAGAAATAATGCGCATCGATCAGATCGAAATCCTGTCCTTGGCGGATGCGTTGCCGCAACAAAGGCAGACATGCCGCAGCAATCGCGTTGGGTGCGAGGTTCATGCCGATTTTGGGTAACAGCAGGTAGCGCGGATGAACTGTAGGAATCTGATAGCGGTTTTCAATGCGCGGAACTTGCGCAAAGCGGGCGTAATGGCCGAATCGGGGATGAGTGAAGGGAAACCACGGAACCGGCGCCATCACCGCCGGTTCGATCTGCCCGGTGCCGATCAGTTGACGCAATCGCGTTTCCACGAATATGCCGTGCCGCGGCATGACGGCATTCGGATACAGCGTGCTGAATGTCAGCAGTTTGATAGGGGTTTCAGACATGATGTCTGCCGACCAGCAGCGACCGGTAAATGGCCGGATAACGCGCAACGCTGGCGGTCCAGTTGCGGGTCTGCTCCACGAATTGCCGTCCGGCGCTGCGATAATCCGGCCAATGGTGCGACGCTTCGAGCAGGGCCAGGGTTTTTTCGGCCAGGTCGTGCAGATTGCCGGCCTGAAACAGCACGCCCGTTTTTCCGTCTTCGATCAGTTCGTGATGACCGCCTACATCGGACGCAATCAATAATTTTCCTTGCGCCATGGCCTCCAGCGGTTTGAGAGGGGTGACCAGTTCGGTCAGACGCATCGACAAACGCGGATAAATCAGTATGTCGATGAGATTGTAATAATCCTGTACCGACTGGTGAGGTACGCGACCGGTAAATATCACGCGATGAGCGATGCCGAGATGTTGGGCCTGCTGCCTGAGTCGCGTTTCTTCCGGACCGCCGCCGACCAGCAGCACAAATACGTCTGGAGCGCGGCTTAAAATTTCCGGCAGCGATTGCAGCAGCAATTCCAACCCTTCGTAAGCGTAAAACGAACCGACAAAACCGAGTACGCGCGCGGCATTCAATCCCAGTCGGGTTTTCAGCTGGGCATCGGCTTCGCCGCCGGTGTGGAAGCTGTCGATATCCACTGCATTGGGAATAACCGTCACCTTGTCGCTGGCAATGCCGCGGGCGACGATATCTTGCCGTAAACCTTCGCAGATGGTGGTGACGGCATCGGCGCGTTTCAAGGCGTAAGTTTCAAGCATACGGGTAAGACGATAACGCAGACTGCCTTCGGTAGTGGTGCCGTGATCTACCGCCGCATCTTCCCAGAATGCCCGGACTTCATACACTACGGGAATATGGTAGCGTTTTCCGATGCGGATGGCGGGAAGTGCATTCAGTACCGGCGAGTGCGCGTGCAGGATATCGGGTTTGACCTGTCGCACCACTTCGTCCAAACGCTGTTCCAGCCTCTGCATGAGCGCCAGCAGATTGAGTACCGGCAGCCTGGACAGGAAGCCCGCGGCAGGAGGGGTGCGAAAGAAATCCCAGCCGTCTACGGTTTCCTGCGGTACCGTGCATCCGGTCTGTTTTTCGCTGGTGAGATGATACGTTTTCCACCCCAGCGCGTGCTGAGCGCGCAGTATGGAAAGCGTGCGAAACGTGTAACCGCTGTGTAGCGGCAGCGAATGATCAAGAATATGCAGGATGCGCACGTCAGTTCCCGCTTTCTTCGGCATTGCTCAAAAAGGAGTCGAACATCAGCAGCGCCCACAATGGCGCGCTGTAATCGCGTCGCCCAGACTGATGTTCATCCACCAGATGAACGAGGTAGCGCTGGTTGAAGATGCCGCTTTCCATCAGTCGTCGACCCAATACAGATTGTCGTACCCGCTCGCGCAAGGGACCGCGGAACCAGTTGGCCAAAGGCACTGCAAACCCCATTTTGGGGCGATACAGGATATCGCCGGGCAGGTGTGCAGCCAGCGATTTTTTGAAAATATACTTGCCCTCGCTCCCGTGCAATTTATATTCCGGCGGCAGACCGGAAACCCATTCGACAAAGTGATGATCCAGTAGCGGTACGCGTACCTCCAGGGCATGAGCCATGCTGGCGCGGTCGACTTTGGTCAGTATGTCGCCCGGCAGATAGGTTTTCATGTCCAGGTATTGGATCAGCGACAACGGGTGATCGGTAGGCGATCTGGCGGCGTGAGTTTGCAATACTTCGACCGCGCGATAGCCCTGCAAACATTGCTGGAAATTCGGGCTGAACAGGGATTTGCGCATGTCGTCGCTTAACAGCGAGACGCTGTGAAAATAGGCCGCCACGCTGTCGCGCGCCAACGATTGAAAGGTGGTTTTGGCGCGGAATATCCTGGGCGCCCAATCGGCTTTGGGGTAAATTTCGCCCAACAAGCTGAATAGCGGGCGTCGTAGGCCCAGCGGCAGTCGGGATCGCATTTTTTCTTCGAGCATATGGAACCGGTAACGCCGGTAGCCAGCCAGGTTCTCATCGCCGCCATCCCCGGACAAGGCCACGGTGACATGTTTTTTAGCCAGTTCGCATACCCGGTATGTAGGCAGCGCGGAGCTGTCGGCATAAGGCTCATCGTATAAGCTGGCCAGTTGGTCGAGCAAAGCGAAGTCGTCGGGCGCGACAAATCCGGTGCTATGACGGGTACGGTAGCGATCGGCCACGCGCTGCGCATAATCGGCTTCATTGAATTTGGGATCGCCAAACCCGATGGAACAGGTATTTACTGGATCGCTCGACAGTTCCGCCATCATGGCCACGACCGCGCCGGAATCCACGCCGCCCGATAAAAAGGCCCCCAGCGGCACTTCTGCCACCAATCGTATTCTGACCGCTTCGCGCAGCCGATCGAGCAATTCGTGTTGTGCTTCGGTTTCGGAAATCAGGTTTTGCGGCTGGAAGGGGACATCCCAGAATTGTACCGGTTCTCTGAAAGGCTGACCTTTGACCAGCGCCAGGCTGTAGCCGGGCGGCAGTTTTTGCGTGCCCTGGTAAATGGTTCGCGGTTCGGGAACATAACCATAGGCAAAGTAGTCTTCCACTGCCCGGGGATCGATGGTTTTTTTAAAATCCGGGTAAGGCAACAGGGTTTTCAATTCAGAACCGAACAGAAAGACGCCGTTCGGCAACAGACTGTAATACAGTGGCTTGACGCCCAGACGGTCGCGTGCCAGAAACAGGGTCTGGGTATTGCGATCCCAGAGCGCAAACGCAAACATGCCGCGGAACCGGCGTACGCATTCCGGTCCCCATTGCTCCCAGGCGTGAACGATGACCTCGGTATCGCAATGCGTGCGAAAGGTATGGCCGAGCGCTTGCAGTTCCGGCATCAGATCGACGAAGTTGTAGATTTCGCCGTTGAACACCACCACCACGCTGCCGTCTTCGTTAAACAAGGGTTGCTGGCCTGAAGAGAGATCGATAATGGACAGCCGGCGATGGCCGAGGCCCAGGCCGGGCTCCAGGTGCAGGCCGCCTTCATCAGGACCGCGATGGAATTGGGATTCATTCATTGCGGACAAGATATCGCGATCGATGCTTGCAGTCCCCTGGGTGTCAAAAATGCCTACGATTCCGCACATGTCCGGTTCTCAGTCGTGTTTGTATTTGTCAATTGTGTGTCGTAAACTTGCAGGTAGGCATTCACCATCGCCTGCATGCTGTAATGGGTTTCTATATCCAGACGCGCCTTGCTGCCTTGGGAATCGATGAGCGCAGGGTAGTCGAGATAGCGTTGCATGGCAGCGGTCAATGCATCGGCATCGCAGGCCGGCACCAATTGCCCGGTGACCTGGTCGCCGACCAGCTCCACATTGCCGCCGACCCGCGTGGCGATAACCGGCAAGCCCGTGGACATCGCTTCAAGTATGGTGTTGGATATGCCTTCAGCCAGAGAAGGCAGGACAAATACATCCATCTGGCGCATCAATTCGGGCACGTCGTCGCGTCCTCCCGGTAGCCAGGCCATTTCTGCGCACCCTGCCGTAGCCAGCTGCGATAGCGCTTCCTGCCGCAGAGGGCCGTCGCCTATGATCATCAGCCGTGCCGTAGCGCGGTATTCCTGTTTTGATCGGACGAGCGCGATGAAAGCGCGTATCAGCGTAGCATGATTTTTCACTGCCTGCATTCGGCCTACGCAGCCGAATACTACAAGTTTTTTTTCGGAAAAGGGCAAATCCGCGCGCTTGCTATCGGCCGGATGAAATGTGTCGGCGTCCACGCCATTATAAATTTGCGTGATTTTCGCCGGCGGCAAGTGGATTTTTTCCAGTACGTACGATTCCAGGTCGCGCGACAGTGCGATCGTATGGTTGACAAAAGGCATCAGGCCGCGACGCAACAATATGTTTTTCCTGTTTTCGCCATTCAGGTCGCCCATATCGCGGCCGTGTTCGCCGTGTATGCGTACTTTGGCGCCCGCCAGGAAAGCCGGTACGGCCGCTTCCAGCGTTGCAAGGTTGCGGGTGTGCACGATTTGCGGTCGTATGGCGCGAAAAATGCGCCAGAGTCGCCAATATAGTCCAATATCCTGCCCTTCGCGTTTTCCGAGATCGAACAGCATTACGTCGTTCCTGCGTAGCCGTTGACGAAATTCGGTGTGCCCTTTGAGGCAGAGAATGGCGTGACGATAACGGTTTTCCGGCATGTGATTGATCAGATTGACCAGCCCGTTTTCCAATCCGCCTGTGTCCAGACGATAGATGACATGAGCGATCAACGGCGGGCGAACGGGAGTCGGTAGCTTGGACATCGCGGGAGGTTACCGGTCAGCGTAAGCGAGTGAACGATCAATACCGGGCAACATCTGCTGCAGGAAATCATGCAGATTGTTTTCGGCATCGATCCGATCATTGTAAGGAGTGGCGATCACGATAACCGCTGCGTCGTCCTTGCGATCCCAGAGTTTGAACTTGGCTTCTAGCAATTTGGCCAGGTAAGGATTATTGACACTATGCCCGTCAACCCAAAACCATTCCCACACCAGCAACTTATGGTTCCCGGAAATCAGTTTGTCTTCCGTCACGGGTACGGCTTTGCCGTGGATAGAAACGTTGCGTTGGGTTGACTGCGTTTCCTGCCAGACCGGATCGCGGGTAGTGACTACCTTGTTGTCGATGGTGATCAGCTCCGTACCCGGATGCTGGTGGCGATAGTATGCCACAAACAGCGATACGAACTTGCCATCGGCCGTATAACCCTGCGTAACATGCGCCTTACTGCCGAGATAATGAGGATGCAAGTTATCGATAACGGATGTGCTCTGTCGCCATACGCCTTGCGATGGCGGAGGGACAAGCGCGATATGGGCGGGAAGTTCCAGCTGTTGTCTGAGGTATCGGGCATATCCGGCGGGTATGAACGCCAATGCAAGGACAGCCGAGGCGGCCAGTATGAATTTACCGGCCGAAAATGCCCGGACCGGCATGATGGGAAGGGGAATACGATCCGTAGCGGCGCGCGCTACGGCTGATTCCTGGAACCATGAGCCCACCCAAAACAGCAGCAGCATTACAATACCGAAAAATATCCAGCCATAGATCAGATGATCGACACCGACCGCCAGCGTCATGTTACTCAGATGGCCGATCATGACGATCAGGTAGGCGCGCGCACCGTTGGCGAAAACGGGCACCAGCAGGGCGGCGAGTATGAACAGGAATTTTTTGAACCGGCTGCGGTAAGCCAGATGGGCGTACAGCACGCCCAGAGTGACCGATGCAACAAAATAGCGCAGACCGCTGCAAGCTTCGATTACTGACCAATTGCCGCTGGGTATGCTGATGAAATTGCCGTCGCGGTAAACCGGTATGCCGGTGAAAGCCAGGGCATCGGCGGTAAAATTAGCGGTAAATTGGATCATTGCCGGGATCAACGATTCGCCAAACGGCACGGCGAAGAACAGAAACAGCAACGGGAAACGCAGTATGCGAAATACGGTATTGCCCAGCATTACCCATGCGGCGAGCACGATCATGCTGACCACGCTGTATTGCTGAACGACCATGGAACCCGATTGATAACCCGTTTCCCAGATGAAGCCTGCCAGCAGGAGCAGTAACAGCGGTCGGTAGGTGATGGCGGGCTGGACGACAGCCAGTTTGTCGCGTTCGCGCCAGATCAGCCAGCCGGAGATCAGCGGAATAAAAAAATCATGCATGTAGGTTTGATTGCCCAGCCAGGTTTCGACGGTAAATCGGGCCACAGCCTGATAGATGAGCAGGATAATCGCCGCCAGACTCAAAACGGTCACGGCATGGATAAGCCATACTGCATGCAGCCGCGGAGCGGCCTGTTGACCCGGTAGCGGAAAAGACGGGCTATTGCTCATGGGAAGTGCCCGTCAGGTGGGTATTGATTCGTAACAGATTACGTTGCCAGTCATATTGTTCCACGATGGCTTGCCTGCCCGCAAGATTCGGCGATGGGGGACTGCCGAGCAGAGCGATCGCTTGCGCCGCGAAGTCGCGGGACTGTGCGCCCACGGCACAATGAGCCTGGATCGTAGCGCTCACGCCGGCTATGGCCTGGGGAGTTGCGACTACGGATTTCGCCATGGATACCGCTTCAAGTACCTTGTTCTGTACTCCCCGGGCAATGCGCAGCGGGGCGACTGCGAAACGGGCATGCGCCAGATAAGGCCGCACATCGTCCACCTTGCCGGTGACGATTACGCCGGGTAAGCGAGCGAGTTGCCGCACCGTCTGTACCGGATTGGAACCGACGATATAAAAACGTGCGCTGCGATGCTGTTGCAGGATCAAAGGAAAAATCTCACGCGCGAACCAGTCGGCGGCATCGACGTTGGGCCAGTAATCCATTGCCCCGGTGAATACCAGAGCCGATTCGCCGGGCAAATAGGGATTCGGGTAAGCATGTTCGGGAGAAAAATGGGACGCATCCACTCCGTTATTGAAATAATCTATTTTTTTGGCCGTATCGGGAGCCAGTCGCTGAAATAATTCTGCTTCCTGGGACGACACAAAAAATGAAGCGGTAAATTGCCGGGCAATATGGCATTCGTAATCGAACAATCGCTTACCTTCTCGCCGGTAAATCTGGTGGTAGGGCCATTTTTTGGTCAAGGCGTATTGCTGCCATTTATCGGAATCGATGTCCACGAAATCCATGATCCGTCTGGCCTGGCTATAGGATTCAACATACTGCGCCATGGCCGAGGAAAAAATTACCATGTCGAGGATATCGTATTTCGCTATGATCTCGTTGACCCAGGCCTGTAGCGTCTTGTCGCGATAATAGGGCAAGGACAGCGCTTCGCCGCTCAAGAAACCGGATAAGCTACGCAGTTTCCCCAGTCGGGGGGACAAGGGACGCAGGCAGTATTCATCACTCAGCGCCTTGATGTCGGATTCATATTGCCAATCGGCCGGGTCGTCAATAAAACTGCCTATGTGCACCGTATAATTTTGCCGCAAATGCTGCAGCAAATGATAAGAACGTATCTTGTCGCCCTTGTTGGGGGGGAAGGGGATACGATGCGTCAGATAAAGCAGATGAGGTGACAAGGCTCTATCCCAGATTTCTGACAATGTGCGGGCCGAGGAAATTGGCCACAGGCATGGGTAAATTGCGCCACATTTTAATGAACAATTGATATTTCGGGTTAAGCGGGTTTTGATCGGGTATTTTCCGGCTGCGATGGAGCTGGTATTCGTAGCTTAGGGGCGCTGGTTCGAATCCCCAGTTTTTCTTGAAATCGAACGAACCGGTACCCAATTTGCTCCGGCCATAATCAAATACGCGATATCCGCGTTCGCAAGCGCGGCGCATCAATTCCCAATATTTGAAATCGTTGGCGGCAAGGCTGCGCGCTTTCAGCGTGTCGCCCGCATAATAGGGCAGGACTTCATCGCGAAAATAAAAGCTCAAAACACTGCTGACAACTTCGCCCTCATGTACCACGGAGAGAATTTCGCAATCGTCGCCAAAGATTTTTTTAAGCAGCGCAAAATACCGTTTGGGAAAAGCCGGGGTGCCATGGCGCAACATATTGTCGGAAAAAACCGAAAAAAAACGATCTACCGATAAATCGATTTCGCTGACCAGACCGTGCTTGATCCCGCTACGTACCATCGCGCGCTGTTTGCGCGGGATGTTTTTCATGTTTTGTTCCACATCGGGATCGATGGCCTTGCGAAAGGTGACGTACAGTTCCTTGGATGGCCAATCTGTGTGATGAGGCTGGACATTGCGGTATTCAAGGTAATCGACGTTCAATTTGGCAGCCAGTTGCTGTGCCGCGCTATCGAGCCGTTGTTTTGCGATTTCGGTATCGGCTGCAATGCCGCCGTACACGCAAAACGGCAAGGAAGAAAGCGAATGGCCGAAATAGAAATGTTTGATCTCCACGAGGGGTAATATGCCATGGATGACTCCATCCTGCTCGACCAGCAGATAATGGGTGCGGTGGCCGAAAATTTGTTCTATCACGGTTTTCCAGCCCGATCGATGAAAAAACGTGGCGGTCGGACAGTTCTGTACGAATTCGTCCCAGGCGGAGGCATCATCGGGACGCATGGCGCGCAATACCGGTTCAGTCATGCAGCTTCCCTAAAAAAAGAGCATCCATTCTGTCCCATGCAAAGTCTGTCAGCAGCGTATGTATTTTTTTTTCCATGTGTGCAAGATTCACGTAATGGCGGAATCGGGTTTTAACTCCGATGCCGGTTTGCTGCGGTTGTTGCGGGTCGATTTCCCAGGGGTGAAAATAAAAAATACAGGATTCGTTGTCCAGTGTGTTGATGCGGTGTATCAGCCAGTGTGACAATGCGTAAGGGATCAAGCGGAAATAACCGCCTCCGGCAGCCGGCAGATTGCGTCCCAGCAGCGTAGCGGTCGTGACGGGAATTTCCAGTATGCCCTGCTCGCCGCGCGGCCGGAATTTGAAACGCGGCGCTTCCGGCATGCCGTAATGGTCGTGACGGATGGGATAAATACTGGAGCTGTACAGGTAACCTGTTTCCAGCAAGGTATCGAATGCCCACAGATTATTGGCGCCTATCGAAAAACTGGGAGCGCGGTAACCTTTAATGCGCTGCCCGCTGATGTCTTCCAGCAAGGCTTTGCTGCTGTAAACGTCTTCATGAAATTCGGATCGCGATTGATCGCTGGCGCGGTAATGATGATAACCGTGACTCGCCAGTTCATGGCCATTTTCAGTGATGCGGCGTATCAGTTGAGGATAGCGTTCGGCTATCCAGCCCAGAGTGAAGAAGGTGGCATGTACATCGTGCCGGTGGAGCAATTCCAGGATGATATCCATGTTGCGTTCGATACGACATGGCAAGCTATCCCAGGCAGCACGAGAAATATGATCGGAGAATGCCGATACCTGGAAATAGTCTTCCACGTCTATGGTCATGGCATTGACTGGCATGCTAGAGCTCTTTGCCTGCTTTGGTGGTCAACCAGGTGCGCATGTGCGCTAAAATTCGCTGGGCAGCGCGTCCGTCCCAATATTCCGGAATGTTGCCGGATTTGCCGCCAGTCTCGAATACGTCCCGAACCGCGTCGAGGATTTTCTGGCGGTCTTGTCCTACGATGGTGTTCGTGCCTTCATCGACGGTAATCTGCCTTTCCGTGTTATGGCGCAAGGTGAAACAGGGTACGCCCAGAGCCGTGGTTTCTTCCTGTATGCCGCCGGAATCGGTCAGAAAAAATCGGGCGTCTCGCATCAATCCCAGAATCTGCAGGTAGCCCATCGGCGGAAGAATCAGAATATCGGCTTGCTGCAAAAGCTGTTCAAGCTGAAATTGCTCAATTTTGGCGCGGGTGCGCGGATGCAGGGGAAATGCGATCGGAATTTGCCGGCTGACTTCGACGACGGTTTCCAGGAGCGAGGTCAGCGTATCCGAATGATCGACGTTGGAAGGTCGATGCAGGGTCAATACCGCATAACTGCCTTTCATACCGGTAAACCGAGGCCCGGCTCCGACTTGCTGAAAGGTTTGTGGGGCTGGTATCGCATGTTCCAGATTATGGTACAGCGTATCGATCATGACATTGCCGACGAAATGGATGCGCTCGTCGGCAATCCCTTCACGCAATAGATTGTCGCGCGCTGTGCGTTCGGTAGTGAACAGTAAATCCGAAATCTGGTCAGTCAGCACGCGATTGATTTCTTCCGGCATGGCCCGATCGAAACTGCGCAACCCCGCTTCGACATGGATCACCGGTATTTCCTTTTTGGCGGCCACCAAAGCGCAGGCGATGGTGGAGTTGACATCTCCCACCACCAGTATTGCCGAGGGTTGTTCCTGATCGAGTACCGGTTCGAAACGACGCATGATCTCCGCAGTCTGCACCGCATGGCTTGCTGAGCCGACTTCCAGGTTTATTTCCGGTGCAGGTATGCCCAGATCGGTAAAAAACTGATGATTCATGGCGGCATCGTAATGCTGTCCCGTATGCACCAGTTTTACCTCCAGCGGCTGATCGCTGTTTTTGATCTCGGTCATTATGGGGGCGATTTTCATGAAATTGGGGCGAGCGCCTATGACGCATAGAATTTTATGTGTGTCTTGAGTGGTTGTGATGAAGCTGTTTTTCATCAAGTACTTTCTTCAGGGTGTCTGGCGAAAAAATTTCTTTCAGAAGTTGAATAATTGTTTCAATGTGGATTTCTTTTTCTTTTCAGTATCGAGAATCTTTTGATGTTTGTCCGGCGAATGAAAGAAAAACTTTCGTATCAGAAGATTGAGCAAGCGGTTCAGTGAGGTATCCATTTTTTTTATTTTTTGTTCCATCCGGTCGAGTGCTTCATGCAATGCGGCGTTGTCGGCTTCTTGCGCGATGGCAGTATGGATGGCCGGAATGGCATGAGGGGGATAACGAAGAACTTCGGTGTGAGTAGTTTCCTCATGGATATCCTTGATGACGATATCGACCAGGGCCTGGTCAAAGACATGTTCTTCCTCCAGCATGCCCAGCAGCATGATGCGATCGCATAGTGTATTGATTCTTCTTGGAATTCCGCCGGTGTATTCAAATATGCGGTGTAATGCTTCCGGCATGAAGACCGGATCGCCTTTCCAGTCGACCTGATTCAGGCGGTGCTCGATGTATGCGCCTATTTCGGTTTCATCGATAGGCCCGAGATGGTAGGAAGCGATGATCCGTTGGCGCAATTGCAGCATCTCGGGCGTTTGCAGGGTATGGCGGAATTCGGGTTGTCCCAGTAAAAAGCTTTGCAACAGCGGTTTATTGTCCAATTGAAAATTGGACAACATACGGAGTTCTTCGATTGCGGTTTGAGTAAGATTTTGCGCTTCATCGACGATGAGTAAAACGCGTTTACCCTGATGCATGCATTGTTGCAAAAAGGTTTCCAGATTGTTCAGTACCGCAGCTTTGTTCAGTCCGGACTGCGGCAGGCCGAAGTTTGTGGCGACTGTGCGCAGCGTGTCGTCGGCATCCAGTTGTGTGCTGACCAGATGGCCGGTAATGATATCGTCATTAACCATTTGAGCGCACAAATTTCTCACCAGCATGGTTTTCCCGGCGCCTACTTCGCCGGTAATCACGATGAAGCCTTCCGCCAAAGAAACGCCGTAATTCAGATAAGCCATCGCACGCTTGTGGCCGCGGCTGGCGTAAAAAAAACGCGGATCCGGGCTGAGCTGAAAAGGCTTGTTGGTCAAATGATAGAACGCCGTATACATAAATTCGCTTTAATAGAGATAGGTAAGGGAAGCGATCATGGCGTTTTCCGTGAAATTGTAACCATAGGAGCCCGAGTTCATGAGTTGATGACGCAAACTCAGATTGCCAAAAAATTTCGGATTGATTTTGCGCGTCAGTCCAACCATGACAAAATCGGTCGTGCCTATAGGTTCCTGGCTGCCAAAATCGATTTTGCTGTAATTGATATTGACATTGCTGCTTATTACGGCGCTTAGACGGTGGGCCCAGGAGAATGTACCGCCAGTCTGTGTCATGTTGCCGTAACCCAGATATCCGCTGCCCAGCAGGCTGACATTGTTTTGTTCCAGAGGATTGCTCTGGGTATTGTACAGAGTGAGAAGAGCGGTATCTTTCGGCGTGTTCAATCCCATGCTTGCTTGCAGAGTCTTGGCTAAATAGATCAGGTTGGACATAATGTTCTGGCCGAACAGGGCACCTTGCGGGGCCAGATTTGCCAGCAATTGCTGCACTTCCTGTTGGCGCGCAGTACTGTCCGGAATTTGCGCCTGCAGCAATTGATCGAGCGTGGTCGCCGTGGGTACGGATTCCTGCATCGCGCTGCTGACAACCGCTTGAATGTAACTGGCATTCCAGACCGTCATGCGGGTATAGTGACTGAAGTCGAAGGAATAGGTGGAACCGTAAAATCGTTTGCCGGCGTTTATGTCGAATTTGGTTCGTTTAG
Organism: Pseudomonadota bacterium; assembly: GCA_021795395.1. GTDB lineage: Bacteria > Pseudomonadota > Gammaproteobacteria > Burkholderiales > Sulfuriferulaceae > Sulfuriferula. The sequence goes on from JAJYPN010000004.1 coordinate 14,057, forward strand.
ACAAAGCCCAGCTGAAACCCGCATTCCAGAACAAGCCCTGTGGACGGGGACCAAAATAAACGTAATTGTCGTTTTCATAACCGACTTGTGAAGTCAGCTGAAACCGGGGTGTGAGCAGGTAAGCCCAATTGGTGGTCAGTAAGGAAATAGTGGTGGTAGGGAAGCCTGAATAGGTATTCACGGAATTGTTGTAATCGATTCCCCAGCTCAGACGATCAAAGGCTGATCCGCTGTTCAGCTGAAAATCTTCGGTGTCGGTATTGGTGGTAAAAACTCCCGGCGGTCCGTAGACGTAAGCGTAATTCGTAGTGTTGGCGCCGGGCGTTCCGCCATAACTGTATGTTGCATTGGTATGAGTAAACCGCGCAATGCCGGTGGAAAAGTTATCGAACTGATGCATCAGATAGGGGCTGATACTTACCGTATCGACATTGACGACGTTGCCGGATAAATTGGCGCTGTTGGCGCTGACGGGACCGAATGGCGTCAATGGCTGTTGCAGAATGGATGCGCTGGCATCGACAAACAGGGTATGTTTGACCAGTTCCACATTGGCATTGCTGTTTAATTGATTGTATAAAAGGTTTTGTAAGCCGTTTGCCGAATACGTCATATCTTCGAGCGCATAGTTCAGATTCAGTTTGAGCCGGTCGCTCTTGCCCAGTATGGAAATACCCGGCGTTATCGTGGAAATGAGCCCTGAGGTGGTTTGATTGCTTGGCGCCAGAAACATATTGTCCGAATACGTTTCATTGACATTGACAGTGGGCGTGATGAGCCAGTCGGCGGCAAAAGCGGACGTTTGGATGAGCAGGCTGGAGAATAGGCTGCACGATGCGATCGTAATCCTGTACCTATTCCTGACCATACCTGTACCCATACCCATAACCATAATCGAGCATAGGTATGCGTTGGCTTTTGTTTAGCACGACCCCCGTCAAATTACAGTATTCGATTAATGCCAGCGCATTTTGCAAAGCGGATTGAGGCGTACGCTCGGCTTCCACTACTATAACGATCTGACCCATATGCTTGGCCAGCACGCTCGATTCCGTGGTAACCAGCAAGGGAGGGGAGTCGAACAGGATAATGCGATCGTGGTAGCGTTGCGCCAGTTCCTCCAACAATTTTGCCATGGCGTCGCTGGCCAGTAATTCGGTTGCGTGTGGAACGTATTGACCGGCCGACAGGATAGTCAGGTTGGCGATGTTGGTTTTCATCAATACATCGGAAACACCGAGTGAACTATCCTGCAGCAAATCCAGCAATCCTTTTTTGTCGTTTGACAAACCCAGGCTTTTCATCAAGCTGGGCTTGGCGACATCGGCATCCACCAACAGAACGGTTTTATCCATTTCCATGGAAATGCTCATCGCCAGATTGATGGCGCAGAACGTTTTGCCTTCGCCTGGCAACGAACTGGTAATCATGATGAGATTGCCGTGCGTGATATCCTGATCCAGCGCCTTGTTCAGCAGGGGGCGTTTGATCATTCGAAACTCATCCGCGGTGCTGGAATAATTGCCGTGAGGCGTAATGACGTTCAGGCTGCGCAACCGGTCGAGGTTGATATGGATCTTGCAGTCCGGTTCCGTGTCGCCATCGGAACCGAGCGGTTCGTCGTCCAGATCGTTGGATGCCGCAGGTTCTGCATACGGCCTGAGCGAAGGCGATGCGGAAGCGGGGATGCTTTCAATCGCAGGTTCGGTGAAACGGGCGTCCGAAGTCGGTCCGGCAGCGGGGATGGACGACAGGGCGACCACATCGTTTAATTCCGAAAACGAGGAAGATGAACCGGTATGCAGTAGCGGTTTTGAATTGGCGTTTATAGCTTCTGCGCCTGACAGCTCGGTCGCCTGTCGGGTTGCAGACAAAGGCGAGCCGAGTTTGTCAAAGGCTTTTTCGATTATGCTCATTATTATGTCTCCCGGCTATACAGCTTTGGTCACGATAAGTTGCCATACCATTAGTACGCCGAAAGCACCCATCAGCGCGAGCGAAGCGGAAGAAAATGCGAACAATCCCTTACGGTTTTTTATACGCTGGGCGTGGGTCTTGATTAAACTGACGCTGCCGAGTATAGGCAGATCGGTTATCAACGAGATGTCATGTTTGTTGCGGATGCTCGGCCTGATCTGATTGAAAAGGAATGCCACTCCGATGCCGGCTGCCAGGCTTGCCAGTAAAGCCAGCGACATGAGCAGCGGACGGTTGGGAAAGGCGGGAGTCAACGGGACGCGAGGCGGGTCGATGATCTTGAAATCGACGATATCGGTTTTGGCGTCCAGTTCCCCTGATAGCTTGGCTGATTCGAGTCGTGCAAGAAGTGCATCGTAGTTTTTCTTGTACGTGTCATAATTGCGTGTGAGCGCAGTATATTGCTCTTCCACTTCAGGGATTTTATTGGCGGCTGCCTTGAGTTGGGCATACTGGCTCTGGTAACCGTCGAGGCGGGCTTGCATGGAAGCGACCTCGGCATCGGCGTCGGCTTCGGCCAGATTGAGATTTTGATAGTAGGTGTTTTGCGACAGCCCGGCTGACGGTTTATGTTGCATTGCGTCTTTTTTCCTGATGGCTTCCAGGCTTGCAATGACGCGTTTGGTAGCGACTATGTCGGGATAATCTTCGGTATAGCTCAAGCGTAGTTTGTCGAGATTTTTCCTGAGATTTTCGATTCGCGCATCGACCTCGGGAGTCGTGCTGATGGAGGTATCGGACAAGACAGTGGGATCGTCGCCGGATAGCTGGCGTTTAAACGAATCCCGTTTGTTTTTCGCTTCAATCAAGGCCATTTCCGTTTGGGTGATCTGGTCGTGTATCGTTGACAGTTCGGTATAATAATCCTTGCCTTCTTCTCCCGGTAAATACCCGATATTCTGGCGTTTGAATTCCTTTAACGCGCTTTCGGCTGCTATCAGCTTGGTTTCATAATCCTTGAGTTGACCCTCGATAAATTTTTGGGATGACGAAATATCCTTGCGATTGCTGCCCAAACCGTTATCGACAAATATGGTCAGCAAGGCTTGAACGACCTTCTTGGCAATGACGGGATCTCTGTTTTGATAATTGATGGTGTAGATATTTTTGGACCCGGAACCCTGAAGCGTGATGCCTGTCTCGAGACCGTTGAGAAGTTTTTCCAGTTGCGCCGGACTTTTGGCGCCGAGGTCGAGATCGGTCATGCGTGCGACTTTTTCCAGATTGGGACGATTGATGATCGTACTGGCCATGATGCCAATTTCTTCATTGGTATTCGGTTGTACGGTCAAACCTGCAAGTAGCGGCTTGAGCGGCGACTGGGTATCGACGTAAACTCGTGCCGAGGCTTGAAAGCGGTCCGGGATATAAAATATATAGGCCCAGATACCGACCGACAAAATCCAGGTAACAATCAGCACGATCCATCGACGTTGCCAGATTGCAACCGCATGTCCCATGATCTGTTCGAAAATTTCATGCATGACGTATGCTTTCCAAATATGTGACGTTTTTAATAAAAACCGTATGCAATCGTTCTATGGCAACTTGCTCCGGCGGCGAATCATGCCGCCGCAGACAGCTTTGAATTAAAAATAACTTTCCGGAATAATCAGAATATCGCCTGGCAACATCGGTACGTTGGCAGAGATATTTCCATCACGCATCAAATCCTGGAGCCTGACACTGAGCTGTTCTTCCTTGCCATTGACCTTGCGAATGATCTTGGAACGGTTGCCTGCCGCAAAATCGGTGATGCCGCCAACGGCAATCATGACGTCCATTACGCTCATGTTTTCACGGTATTGCAAGGTTTGAGGTTTGGTAGCCTGGCCGATGACGCGTATTTGCTGGCTGTAAGGGCCTACAAAACCCATCACGATAACGGTGACCACCGGATCCTGGATATATTTGGCCAGCGAGTGCTCGAGATCACGGGCCAGGGCTGACGGCGTTTTGCCCGCGGCCTGCATGTCATTCACCAGGGGGGTGGAAATCTTGCCGTCGGGGCGTACGGGAATGATTTCAGATAATTCCGGATTATGCCAGATAACGATGTTGACATTGTCTCCCGGACCGATTATGTAGTGATAATCGCTTATCTGTTTGACTGACTTGGGTGCCGGTTTCAAGGCGTTTCCTGCGCAACCGCCCAACGCGAGCGTTAGCAGTGTTAACAGAACAAGGAGATGTATGACACGGCTGCTGTAGGATTCCACTATGATTACCCCTAAGATAAGCTTAAGACAGGATTACGTGTAACAATTTAATTTTCAAGCGCAAATGTATCATTATTTTGTTGTTATATTATTACGTTTTTTTTTATTTTCGGATGCTGGATCCTGCATCGAAAATAGGCTGATTACGAAAGCTCGGTCACTACAAATCACTATCCGGATCCTGACATGCGGCCATCAGCGAATTCTTGCAGGAACGATAGATTTTTCCTTACAAGGCGCTAATTTATCCAAGGACTTGTAGGATAATTTCGGTGCTAATTGTATTAAGTATAATTTATTAAGTCAAACACAAAACAGGGGTTTGTTCTTTTATTTTTTTTCTCTCGCAATTGTTGTTTTTTTGTCTGTATTTTAGCGTGGAGCGAATTCGAATTTTGTGGATTGTTTTCCCGGATTATAAAAAATGAAACGTAGTCTGGTACACTCCTCGTCGTCAAAATCGGGCTGCACGTAAATTGAGGATTGCTGCCGCCATACGTCACTTTTGGACTGGAATCCGCTGGTTTGCGCTGACGCTGATTTTAAAAAAAACATCCGATAGACCAACATGCGTTTATTGTTATGAGACATGTTGTACTTGCCATTAAAATTCATCGGCTTGCTCTTGTATGATTTGCGTTCATACGAAGTTCGAAACGGGCATGGAATTTGCTGAGAACTTGCGATTCAATGCTGCAGGAAGTAACGGAGGGTAAATGCGTATCCAGATTTTTGTGGCAATGATTATGTGTTTGCATTGTTGACAGCGCTATAAGGTTAAAAATGATTCGTTTATTTCGGCATTATATTTCGAGTAAGGCTTTGCTGCTCCTGGTGGTTGAGATGATGATTTTTTTCATCTCGATTTATGCCGGTTCGGTGGTGCGCTTGGATACCGTGCATCCTTTGCTGACCGATGGCTCGCATAGTTTGTTTATGAATGCTCTGGCTTTTACCGCAATTATGCTGTTTGCGATGATTGCGTCCGGTCTTTATAATGATCTGGAATGGGAATTGGGCATGTGGGGAATGCTGCAGCGTATCGGTGCCGCGTTTTCCCTTGGCCTGGTATTGATGATACTGTTGTTTTATGTATTTCCGGTACTGTTTTTGGGACGCGGGCTGTTCTCCATTTCATTTGCCACCTCTGCCATCGCAGTCATTTCGTTTCGCTGGTTGGTATTCCATGGTTCAACCTGGCAAGGATTTAAACATCGCGTGCTGGTAATGGGAACGGGGACGCGAGCGGCGCAAATTGAATCGTTGAGTGCCAGTCCATCCATGCTCAAGCGTTTCCACGTTGTCGGTTATCTGGCATTTGGAGGGAATCAACACGCGGTAAGCAGCGAAAGGATCCTGCAAATGAAAACCAGTCTGCCCGATTTCGTGGCAGCGAACGATGTTGATGAAATCATCATGGCGGTGCGCGACCGCCGTGGTAATTTACCTTTCAGGGATTTGCTCGAATGCAAATTGATGGGTATCAAAATTATCGAATTGTCCGCATTTCTGGAAAGGGAAGTTGGGCAACTGAAACTGGAATCGCTTAATGCAAGTTGGATGATCAGTTCGGATGGATTTCCGAATGGTCTGGCGCGGGATTTGAATAAACGTATTTTCGATCTGATCGTAAGTGGTGCGTTGCTGATATTTGCGATGCCGTTCATGGTTACTGCGGCATTATTTATTTTTTTCGAAACAGGTGCTCCGGTTATTTATCGCCAGGAAAGAGTAGGTTTGAACAATAAACCCTATACGATTTATAAATTTCGCAGTATGCGTCTGGATGCGGAAAAAGGGGGCGTTGCCAGATGGGCATCCAAAAATGATGACCGGATTACCGCCGTAGGAAGGATTTTACGTAAGCTTCGCATCGACGAGTTGCCGCAGATTGTAAATGTATTCAAAGGAGATATGAGTTTCGTTGGTCCCCGCCCGGAGCGGCCGGTATTCGTCGAAACGCTCGCCGAGAAGATTCCTTATTATAAGGCCAGGCATACGATAAAACCCGGTATTACCGGATGGGCTCAAGTACGCTATGCCTATGGCGCCTCGTTGGAGGATGCCAGAGAGAAATTACAATACGATTTGTATTATGTAAAAAATCACAGTCTTTTTTTGGATATCCTGATTCTGTTCCAGACCATACAAGTCGTATTGTGGGGGAAGGGTGCCCGTTGATGCCCGACTTATCCTTATAGATATTTATGAGACCTGTGTCCGCTGTAGCGATTTCCGCTCAAGGCGAAACAAGCTGGGAAACCGGACGTACAAATTAGTACATGGTGATTTGGAATCTTTTTTCAACGAAACTGAGCAGCGCAGCGATCGTGCAAAGCTTTTCTGTAGCCTGGAGAACCGTGAAATGCCGGCCTGTAGATTCAATCTCAATTCCACTCGATGAATTTGCTTGTCATCAGCTATTTAACGACCGCAGTTTTCTTCTCTTTGCTGGGATCGGGCTTGCTGTTCAACCTCAAATGGCAACAGCGCAGTACCGCCTTGACCGCGGCATGCCTGATTACTGCGTTCTGGGGATTAACCAATGCGCTCGGAGTTCATAGTCTATTTTTCCAGTTTGTTTCCGAATTGTTGGAGATCTTGAGAGACGCGATGTGGCTGGCCTTTACCTGGGAAGTGTCTTCTGCTTCCGGTAAATCGCGCCCTCTGGAATTTATTACATCCGGTTCACGCCCCCGGTTTTTTTTTGCGGCGCTGATTCTTGTTGCAGTCTATATTCATTTCAGTAAACCGGTGCCGGTCAGCTTCCCATATCTTGCTTATATATTCATGCATGTAGTGCTTGCGGTTACAGGCATGGTATCGATCGAACAATTATTCAGAAATGCGCATCCCGACTCAAGATGGGGAATCAAATTCATGAGTCTGGGTGTAGGTATTATTTTCTCCTATGATTTCTATGTGTATTCCGATGCCATGCTGTTCCGCCATATCGATGCATCGTTATGGATAGCGCGCGGTTTTGTTGACGCGTTTGCCGTACCGCTGATTCTGGTTTCGGTAATACGTAATCCACAATGGAAACTGCGGGTACGAACTTCAAGGCAAGTGGTTTTCCATACCATGGCATTGTTCGGTTCAGGAGCCTACCTGCTGGTGATGGCCGCTGCGGGATATTACATACGGATCATAGGCGGGACCTGGGGTGCGGTATTGCAGATCGCATTTTTTTTCGGCGCTACGGTCTTATTGCTGATTATTTTTTTTTCGGGGGGAGCACGCTCAAAATTACGGGTTATGTTAAGCAAGCATTTCTTCAGTTACAAATATGATTATCGAGAAGAGTGGTTGCGGTTTACGCGCACCTTGCTGGCATCCAAACCCAATGAACAGATTTACGAAGCGGCCATACAGGCTATTGCTGCACTGGTTGAATCGACTGGCGGCGCACTTTGGATGGAACAGGAAGTGGGGACGGGATTTGTGTGTCTGGCACATCATAACATGGCGATGCCTTCGCTGATCGTTCCCAGCCGCGACTCGATGATTCGTTTTTTGTTGCGCTCCAAATGGGTGATAAATATTGATGAATATCGTCCTGATCCGGAGAAGTACGGTGATCTCATCATGCCCGATTGGCTACTGGCGCTGGATACGGCATGGCTGGTAGTACCCCTGATGCTGTACGAACAAGTGTTGGGATTTATTGTGTTGGCAGCGCCGCGCACCGAAGTGCAGTTTAATTGGGAAGTCAGCGATCTGTTAAAGGCGGCCGGTCATCAACTGGCCAGTCATCTGGCGCAGAAACGTGCAAACGATGCGCTGGTGGTGGCGAAACAGTTCGATTCATTCAATCGTATGTCTGCCTTTGTGGTGCACGAATTGAAAAATCTGATCATGCAGCTGTCCTTGATGGTATCGAATGCGGAAAAACATGGCAATAATCCGGAATTCCAAGCTGATATGTTGTTGACCGTGGAAAATTCGGTACAAAAAATGAATCATCTATTGCAGCAATTCCATACCAACTCTGCAACCGGCGAGCAGCGAAAAGTAGTGGAACTCTATGCGTTGCTTGAAGAGGTGATACAAGAAAAGGCCGCTTATCGGCCAACCCCCCGGTTATCGGGCGATCGCGGGATAACCTTGGTCGCCAACCGGGAAATGCTGGGCCGGGTGATCGGTCACCTGATTCAGAATGCGTGCGAGGCAACGCAGAATGAAGGTAAAGTGGATGTGCGATTGAAATCCATGGGAGAATTTGTCCTGATCGAAGTGGAAGACAATGGAAAAGGTATGGATGAGAATTTCATCCGCGAACATTTGTTCAGGCCATTCGATTCCACCAAACGATCCGGTATGGGGATAGGCGCGTATGAATGCCTGACTTATGCGCATGAATCTGGCGGAACGCTGGAAGTCAGCAGTGTACCCGATCGGGGCAGTTTGTTTAAACTGACGCTGCCATTGGTCAAACCGTAACGTGATGGATGGGGTGATGGCTGTCTATCAGAAAAATTGCTGGTTTTCCTGCAGGAGAAATTCAAGGTGAGTTCATCAAAGAAAATATTGTTGCTGGTCGATGACGATACGGGCTTGCAAAAACAATTGCGATGGACTTTGGACGCGTATGACATACAGGTAGCCAAGGACAGGGAAAGCGCCATTTCACAGGTTCGCCGTTTTGAACCGCCGGTGGTCCTGCTGGATTTGGGGTTGCCGCCCGATCGGGAGGGAGCTACGGAAGGGCTGGCGACTCTGGAGCAAATTCTGAAATTGATGCCGACAGCCAAAATCATTGTGGTCACCGGCAATCAGGATCGTGAAAATGCGGTACGGGCAATCGGCATGGGGGCCTACGATTTTTATCAGAAGCCGTTTGAACCCGAAATGCTGAGCCTGATCGTCGGCCGGGCGATGCACGTGCATCAACTGGAACAGGAAAACCGGCAGTTGAAGCAGCCCGCCCTGAATGAATCCATGCAGGGGCTTTTGACGGGTGATATGCAAATGCAGAAATTATGCCGTACCGTCGAGCGTGTTGCGACTTCGGACGCCACGGTACTGGTTGTAGGTGAAAGCGGTACGGGTAAGGAACTGATCGCGCGAGCCCTGCATGCATTCAGTTCGCGCGTAACGCAACGTATGGTCGCCATTAATTGCGCCGCGATACCCGAAAATCTGCTCGAAAGCGAATTATTCGGTTTTGAAAAGGGCGCATTCACCGGCGCTGCGAAACAGACCATAGGGCGTATCGAACATGCGCATGGAGGGACCTTGTTTCTGGATGAAATCGGCGATTTGCCGATTTCCCTGCAAGCCAAGCTGTTGCGTTTTTTACAGGAGCGGGTTATCGAGCGTTTGGGCGGCAGAAATGAAATTGCTGTCGATGTCCGCGTCGTGTGCGCGACACACCAGAATTTGCAGGAGCTGATCAAACTGGGCCGTTTTCGCGAAGATTTGTATTACCGGTTGAGCGAGATTACGGTAAAAATTCCTCCGTTGCGCATGCGCGACGGCGATGCAGTGCTATTGGCGCATGCTTTTTTTGAGAAATTCAATCGGGAACAGGGACGTACGTTGCGCGGTTTTCATCCGGAAGCATTAAGCAGGATTGAAACGTATGCGTGGCCGGGAAATGTGCGGGAAATGGAAAATGTGATAAAACGTGCGGTGATCATGGCGGATGGCCATTATATCGGCGCCGATGATCTTTCCATTGAATCCGTTCAGGAAGAAGCGATACCTGTCAATTTGCGGCAAGTGCGCGAAGACGCGGAACGCAAGGCCATTACCATGGCGATCGGGCGCAGCAACGGCAACATTGCAAAAGCGGCTGAAGCGTTGGGAATTACGCGGCCTACGCTGTATGATTTGATGACCAAATACGGAATGAAATAAATGGACTCGCACTATAGCGTGACGATATACCAACATATGGATGCTTTGCCGCCAGGTTGTGAAGAATTGTTTGAAGCGGAAGAACGGCTCAGCATTTTTTTTGGACGGCACTGGTTGCGAAATCTGGCGCAACACGGATTGGACGAAGGCGAGTCGTTACGAATTTATGTGGCCAGCGATGCAGACGGAGTGCAAGGAATCCTGCCGATGCGTTATTCGATTCAGTCAGCGGGCCATACGCTCCGCCGGATTGAAGCGCTGGCCAATTATTACACTTCCCTGTTTCGTCCGCTCTTGCGCAAAGGCAACGAACAGGCGATATTATTGACTTTGGCTCATGCGCTGGCGCGGGATGCGCAACGATTCGATGTCGTCGACCTTCATCCTTTGCCTCAGGACGAGCCTCTGTATGGCTGGATGAAAAACGCCTTGCAGCAGGCAGGGATGCTGGTGCAGCCGTATTTTTGCTTTGGCAATTGGTATCTGACCGTGGACGGGCGCAGCTATCGGCAATACCATGACACCTTTCCTTCCCAATTGAAAAATACACTGAAACGCAAGACCAAACAGTTCGAAGCCGATGCCAGTACGCGAATCCGGATCTTTACACGTTCGGAAGAGATGGATCGCGCAATTGCTGACTATGAAAAAGTGTATCATTCCAGCTGGAAAGTGCCCGAACCTCATCCGCAGTTCATGCCTGGCCTGATCCGCTTTTGCGCTGAACAAGGCTGGCTCAGGCTGGGTGTAGCCTATGTTGAAGCAGAGCCGGTGGCGGCACAGGTTTGGATTGTGCATGATGGCATCGCGGCCATTTATAAACTGGCTTATGACGAAAACTATGCAAAGTTATCCGCCGGTTCGATATTGACGTCGAAATTGATGGAATATGTAATCGACGTCGACAAGGTTCGCGAAGTGGATTATCTGACCGGCGACGACGGTTACAAAAAAGACTGGATGAGCCATCGGCGCGAAAGATGGGGACTGGCGGCTTATAATCTGCGCACGGTAAGTGGTTTGACCTATGGAATGGCCAGCCTGGGATGGAATATGATCAAAAAAACCCGGATACAATGTCGCAGATGGTTTGCGAGAGCGAATCCGGAAACCGTGCTCACCAATTCAAATCGGAACGGATGAACGATGAAAAACATCATCAATGACTACCGCACATTTTTCCTGGGAATGGTTTTGTTAGTATCGGCTACGATCTGCCAGCACGCCAATGCCGCAAGTTTTCCCGATACCGTAAGGCGGGTTAAACAATCCATAGTTGCCATAGGTACCGAAAGAACCGACCCCTTTCCGGAAACGAAGTTTATGGGCACAGGTTTTGTGGTGGGCGACGGGTCCTATGTCATGACTAACGCACATGTGATTCCTGCTGTGCTCGATCCGGAAAGCAAGGAGAATCTGACCGTATTCGTGGGCAATGGTCAGCAGGCAAAACCTGTAAAAGTCGAGGTGGTGAAGATAGATCATGAACATGATCTGGCTCTGTTGAAAATGAGCGGCATAACGTTGCCGTCATTGCATTTCGGTAATTCCGACACCGTGCGCGAGGGTGATTGGTTAGCCTTTACCGGTTACCCGATCGGTATTGTGCTGGGTTTGTATCCCGCTACGCATCGCGCCACTTTATCCAGCATTACGCCTATCGTGATACCGGCCCGTCATGCCAGCGATCTGAACGCCAAATCGATTAAAAAACTCTTAACGCCGTTTACGGTGTTTCAGCTGGATGGAACTGCTTATCCTGGAAACAGCGGCAGCCCTTTGTATTTCCCCGATACGGGCGAAGTGATCGGAATCATCAATCTGGTGTTTGTGAAAAATACGAAGGAAAATGTATTGTCGCAACCTTCCGGTATCGCTTATGCCATTCCGGGGCGATATATGGTGCAATTGATGCGGCAAGCAGGTGTCACTCCATAGCAGGATTATCCCGTTCGTAAAGCAAGGCGAGGTTTTTACGGTCGATCTTTCCATTGGGATTACGCGGCAAGACGGAATCATGAATGAGGATATGCGCAGGCACCATGTAAGCCGGCAAGCGGCGTTTGCATTCCATCATGAGTTCCGTAGTATCGAGCATTTCCCCGGGAGCGATGCTGACTACAGCGACTATGCATTGTCCGAGTTCAGGATGAGTAATGCCTAAGGCGGCAACTTCGCTGACCATTTTTGTGGTGTAAATGACTTCTTCGACTTCGGTGGGGCTGACCCGGTAACCGGAAGTCTTGATCATTTCATCGCGACGGCCGATGAAATATAAAAAACCTTCGTCATCGGTTTTTACCGTGTCGCCCGACCATACCGCCATTTCTGTAAGGGTGAGACCCTGTACGGATTGCGGTACCGGCTTGAAACGCTCTGCGGTTTTCTCCCGGTCATTCCAGTAACCCAGCGATACCAGCGCGCCCCGGTGCACCAGTTCGCCCGGTTCGCCCGGCTCGCAAAGCGAGCCGTCTTCGCGTACGACCAGTATTTCCGCATTCGGTATGGCCTTACCCATCGAGTCGGGCCGTCGGTCAACTTCTTCAGGATCCAGATAGGTAGAGCGAAACGCTTCGGTCAAGCCGTACATGAGATAGGGCTGGACGTGAGGCAATCGCGCACGCAACGCCGCCAGGGTTGTTTTTGGCATCGCGCCGCCCGAGTTGGTGAAATATCGCAAACTCCGTCCGGCCGCTTCGGACCAGTCCAGTTGTGCCAGTTGGGTCCACAAGGGAGGAACGGCAGCCAAGCCGGTGATGCGCTCCTTGTCGATGATCCTGATGATATCTCTGGGCAGCAAATGATTCATGAGTACCGCACAAGCGCCGGACAAAAACGCCGTCGTCAGCTGGCTTAGGCCATAATCGAAACTGAGGGGCAACACGGCAAGGATGCGATCGTCAGCGTTGTTGCACAGATAGCTGGCGACGCTGTGCGCTCCGGCGATCATGTTCTGATGCGACAACACGACTCCCTTGGGTTTCCCTGTGCTGCCCGAAGTGTAGAGTATGGCGGCCATGTCGTTGCCGATGGTGCGGTGAGGCGGGAGCTTCGAATCGACAGTCTGTTCCGGCCAGGGAACGATCGCAATGCGTAAATCGGGCAGCTTGTTTGGGCCGATCACGATAATCGTGTGCAGGTCCGGGCAATTGGGCAGGATGTCGGCCAGCGAGGCGAGCCGATCCGATGATGTAACCAGAATGCGCACGTTGCAATCGGTGAGTATGTGCTCTGCTTGCTGCGGTTTGAGTACCGGATTGATAGGCACGAATACTCCGCCTGCGGCTGCGGCGCCAAATAATGCGACAACGGCTTCTATTCTTTTTTCGAGATATACAGCAATCCGGTCGGATTTTTTGAGTCCGAGATTCAGGTACAGTTTCGCGAGGGTAGCTGTGGATAGTGCCAGTTGCCGGTAATCCAGGCGTTCCTGCCGATAAACCAGCGCTTCGCGGTCTGGATAGCGGTACGCGGCATCCAGGATCAATTCATGGATTAAAGTTATCATAATAGTTTAGCAGGCAGATGATATGCATAGTTTACTATGAGAGCTTTGCACGATTACTGCGCTTGCTCATATTTCGTTAAAAATGGCTCAAAATCTTCATGTACTACTTGTACGTTCCGGTTTCTCGCCCTTTTTCGCCTCATCTGAGCGGCGCTCGCTACATTGTGCAAAGCTCTCATTATATAAATGCAGCGGATTAATCGCTAACCTGTACACATGCACAGCCGATACCGTCGATATATCGGCTTTATTCCAACGCGAATGGAGAATTTCGGGCAAGAATTTTGATAGATAAAAATAATGATGTCAGCTAAAATCGGGCTTGCATTTATTAAGCAATGGCAGGGTGGTATGGCTACAGTCGATGCTGTAAGAAATATTTTGGGGGAAGTGCTGCAATTGGGAGCAAGAGCGCAGACTTTGCAATGGGATACCGCATTATTGGGCAACATACCCGAATTCGATTCAATGGCAGTGATCCAGTTGATTACCGCATTGGAAGAATATTTTGGTTTTACGGTGGACGACGATGAAATCAACGCCGATGTGTTCGCTACCCTGGGTAGTCTGACCGAGTTTGTCGATCAGAAATCAGGATGACGAATCGGGGCATTGCGATCACTCCGCAAGCGTTTTTTCTGGATGCCTCCCCCGGTCGCCGGTTTTGCCTCTATTACCCGCCCGCTGGAATCTGTCGCGGCGGCTTGTTGTATGTGCATCCCTTTGCGGAAGAAATGAACAAATCCCGGCGCGCAGTTACCCTGCAGGCACTCGAAGCAGCGCGCTGCGGATATGCGGTATTGCTGATCGATTTGTTCGGCTGCGGCGACAGCGATGGGGATTTCGCTGATGCCCGATGGCAGATATGGCTGGATGATCTGGCTGTCGCCGCGTCCTGGATGAAAGGAGTCTGCTCTGCGCCGATAACGTTGTGGGGCTTGCGCTTGGGGGTGCCGCTGATGCTGGAATATGCCCGTGACAGCGGAGTAACGTTCAAAGGCTTTATTCTGTGGCAACCGGTAGTCACCGGCGACCACTTTCTGACCCAATTTCTGCGGTTGCGCCTGGCGAACGAGATGTTGTCGGGCAGCGACACCAAAACCAGCGTGAAGGATTTGCGGCATGAACTGGCTGAAGGCCGCATTCTGGAAGTGGCAGGATATCCTGTCGCACCGCAACTCGCTGCAGCTGTGGATGGTATCCGATTGAGCGAGTTGGTTGATGCCAGCGGTAGATATCACTGGTTCGAAGTGGCACCATCGGCGCGCCCGTTTCCTCCTGCCAGCAGCAAGACGATCTTGTCCTGGACCGAGCGTGGCGCCGCGGTGCACGAGCAACAGATCCTGGGTGAAAATTTTTGGCAAAGCCAGGAAATCACGGTATGCCCCGAACTGTTTGCCGCCACGACACGATTGTTGACAAATGGAATTTGAAGAAACCGCTCTGATGTTTTCGTGCGAAGGCGATGCTCTGGTTGGCATATTGACGCGACCCGCGGTTACGCAATCGCGCGGTGTACTGTTTATCGTCGGCGGACCTCAATACCGCGCCGGTAGCCATCGTCAATTTACCTTGCTGAGCCGGGGGTTGGCGCAGTCGGGCATTTCATCGTTACGGTTCGATTACCGGGGCATGGGCGACAGTGGAGGTAAACAGCGCGATTTCGAGCAGGTAAATGAGGATATCCGCGCTGCGGTAGATATTTTCTTCAGACATATGCCGCAAATGCGCGAACTTGTATTGTGGGGCTTATGTGATGGCGCCTCTGCCGCCATGATGTATGCCTGCCGGGATGTACGCATCAGCGGTCTGGTTCTGATGAATCCATGGGTAAGAACCACTGAAGGATTGGCCAGGGCGCAGATCAAACATTATTACTGGGCACGTTTGCGCGACGGCGAATTCTGGCGTAAATGTTTTTCGGGGCGTTTTGATTTGCTGGCATCGTTAAAAGGAATTTCAGGTAGCCTGGCTCAAATCCTGAAGAAACCCCTCCGGCCGGAAACGGGGAAAGAAGCCGCTACTGTTTCATTACCGGAAAGAATGCGCAGGGCGCTGGAAAAATTCGATGGGCGGGTGCTGCTTATTCTCAGCGGCCAGGATTTGACCGCCCGTGAATTCGAAGATGTCGTACAGTCGTCGCCTGCCTGGCAGAAACGACTTCGTTTATCTACGGTGTCGCAACATCGTTTGCCGGAAGCCAATCACACCTTTTCACAGCGCATCTGGCGCGACCAGGTCCGGGACTGGACGGCGGAATGGGTGAAATCGTGGTAAAACGGGTGCTGATGATTGCCTATCATTATCCGCCTTTACAAGGCAGCAGCGGAATACAGCGCACCTTGAAGTTTTCCCGGTATTTGCCCGAATCAGGCTGGGAGCCGATCATTCTCGGCGCGCATCCACGGGCTTTTCAGGCAAGCGGCGATGCGCAAATGGATGAAATACCCGTATCGGTACCTGTACATCGACCTTTTGCCCTGGATGCGGCCAAACATTGCGCTATCCGTGGTAAATATCCGTTATTACTCGCTTTGCCCGACCGATGGGCGTCCTGGTGGCTGGGAGCAGTGCCCGAAGGCTTGCGCATGATCCGCAAATACCGGCCTGACGCGATCTGGTCCACTTATCCCATCGCCACCGCGCATTGGATCGGTCTGACCTTGCACCGGCTTACCGGTATACCCTGGATCGCCGATTTCCGCGATCCCATGGCCGACGAAGACGTCGTCATGACCGGCACGCAACGCCGTGTTCATGAATGGATAGAGCGTAATACCATACTACGCTGCACTCATGCAGTAATGACCACCCCCGGCGCGTTACGGATATACCGCGAACGCTATCCTGCGTTGCCGGCCAACAGATTCATCTGCATTCCCAACGGTTTCGACGAGGAAAATTTTGCCAGCGCCGAAAAACTGCTGCCCAATCGCGATGCGGCGTCAACCGGGCCCGCGGTATTGCTGCACAGCGGCATCGTGTATTCTTCGGAACGCAACCCGACGCATTTGTTTATGGCAATAGCCGCATTGATGCACGCCGGGAAAATTTCTGCGCAGACGTGCCGTATCGTGTTGCGGGCCACGCAAAACGATGATGCGCTAAAACTGATGATAGCGGAGTACGGCGTGGGCAGTATCGTGCAGCTGGCGCCGCACATACCGTATCGGCAAGCATTGACCGAAATGCTGACCACAGATGGCTTATTGATTTTGCAAGCATCCAATTGCAATCATCAGGTACCGGCGAAGCTGTATGAATACCTGCGTGCGGGCAGACCGATCCTTGCCCTGACGGATCCGGCCGGGGATACGGCAAAGACATTGCGCGAAGCAGGAATGCATGCGATTGCGCCTTTGGACGACGTACGCGCGATTCAGGATGGATTGCTGGACTTTTTGGCAGCGCTAAGGCAAGGCAGCAGCGAAAGCGCGTCGCCCGGTTACGTGGCGGGTTGTTCGCGCCAGGCCAGGACTGTCGAGCTGGCGAAATTGCTGGATGAATGCATCGACCTGTGAGCTGGCAGTTGAGCCGTCAATGGCCGTGTGAAAAAATTCCAAAGTTGAACTGCTGCGCAAAAAAGTATTAGACAAACATGGAGTTATTAGACAAAGACGTTTTTAAAAACGCATGTAATCATATGATTGGATGGGGTGAATGATGGGGCTCGAACCCACGACAACCGGAATCACAATCCGGGACTCTA
Organism: Pseudomonadota bacterium; assembly: GCA_021795395.1. Lineage (GTDB taxonomy): Bacteria > Pseudomonadota > Gammaproteobacteria > Burkholderiales > Sulfuriferulaceae > Sulfuriferula. Next base: position 31,332 of record JAJYPN010000004.1, read on the forward strand.
CCAACTGAGCTACATTCACCACCGAAGACTGTTGCGTTTGGATCAATCTTGGCCTGCCCGACAGGAATCGAACCTGTAACCCCCAGCTTAGAAGGCTGGTGCTCTATCCGGTTGAGCTACGGGCAGCTCGTACACCGGCACCATGACTGCCTTTGAGAAAAAACCATATCAGCCCGATAATTTTGGTCGGGGCGGAGAGATTCGAACTCCCGACATCCTGGTCCCAAACCAGGCGCGCTACCAGACTACGCTACGCCCCGAAAGCCCAGAACTATACTCGGGGCGGTGCTTCAAGTCAAGTAATACGTGACATTCGCTTTCCGGCCTTGAATATTGCCAAGGATAAATGAGATGATAGCGTCTTTGTTTAGTCACCTCTATCGTAACCATGCCAGCACAGTATCTAGATGGAAAAAGCTTGTCCGCGCAGATTGTCACCGACCTTCAAAAGCGCGTCGATGCGCGCATCAAGGCCGGATTGAGCAGGCCGGGGCTGGCGGTCGTATTGGTGGGCAGCGACGCGGCATCGGCCATTTACGTGCGCAATAAGCGCAATGCATGTGCCAGGGCGGAAATCCGGTCGGATTTATACGATATGCCTGCAACGACTACTCAAGCCGAATTGCTGTCATTGATCGATCGATTGAATGAGGACAAGACCGTACACGGTATTCTGGTGCAGATGCCTTTGCCGCCGCAGATCGATCCGGCGCTGGTGATCGAGCGTATCGACCCGGGCAAGGATGTCGATGGATTTCATCCTTATAACATCGGCCGGCTGGCGGTGCGGATGCCGACTTTGCGCTCGTGCACGCCGTACGGCGTCATGCGTTTGCTGTCGCTGGCGCATGCCGATCTGATGGGGATGAACGCGGTCGTAGTCGGTTCGTCCAATCATGTAGGACGCCCGATGGGACTTGAGTTGCTGCTGGCAGGGTGTACCGTGACGACCTGCCATCGGTTTACCCGGAACCTGCACGATTTCGTCGCTGATGCCGATATTCTGGTGGTTGCAGTCGGCAAGCCCGATCTGATCAAAGGCGCCTGGATCAAACCCGGCGCTACCGTGGTGGATGTGGGGATCAACCGGATGGAAGACGGCACGCTGCGTGGTGATGTCGAAGCCGCTGCCTGCGAACGCGCGGCATGGGTTACGCCGGTACCAGGGGGCGTCGGCCCGATGACGGTAGCCATGCTGCTGGAAAATACCTTGCTGGCAGCTCAGCAAGGGATGTCCTGAATCAGTAAAACACGGATTTTCCCCAGCGCGCTTAGCCGTTCAAAAAGCGCGTTACCATCGCCTGTTCGAGATTGGCTTGCAAGGGGATTTTTACCTTGTGACCGCTGCCCGGCGCTTCCTCTATGGGCGTTCCGTTCAGATCGAGCATCTGCGTCAGCGCCATGCTGCGATTGCCGGAAGGGTGGATGATTTCCAGTCTGTCGCCTACCAGGAATTTATTCTTGACTTCGATTTCCGCAAAGCCGCTCACGCTGTCGTAGCCGATCACATCGCCGACATACTGGCTGCGATGGCTTTCCGAATGGCCGCGCAGATAATTCTGGTATTCCTGCGTATGGTGGCGCTCGTAAAATCCGTCGGTATAACCCCGATTGGCAAGGCTTTCCAGATCGGAGAGCAAAGTGGTGTCAAACGGGCGGCCGGCTACCGCGTCGTCGATCGCTTTGCGATAGGTTTGGGCGGTGCGGGCGACATAGTATGCAGATTTGGTCCTGCCTTCGATCTTGAGCGAATCGACGCCTATATTTACCAGTCTCGCGATATGCTCGACGGCGCGCAGATCCTTGGAATTCATGATATAGGTGCCGTGATCGTCTTCCATCACCGGCATCATTTCGCCGGGACGCTCTTTTTCTTCTATCAGATAAATCTTGTTCGCCAGCGGATGACGCTGCTGGCTGCCGCAATCGGAAAATTCGGTTGCTTCCATCGCTGCGCGGAAATCGAATTCGATTTTTTCAACGTCTCCGGTAGCGTCTTCGCTGGTATCGTGAACCTTGTAATCCCAGCGGCAGGAATTGGTGCACGTTCCCTGATTGGGGTCGCGATGGTTGAAATATCCCGACAGCAGGCAACGGCCGGAATAGGCGATGCACAATGCGCCGTGAACGAAGACTTCCAGTTCCATTTCCGGGCATTGCTGCTTGATCTCTTCGATTTCGTCGAACGACAGTTCGCGCGATAGGATGATGCGGCGCAAACCCAGACTCTGCCAGAATTTGACCGTCGCGTAGTTGACGGTGTTGGCCTGTACCGATAAATGTACCGGCATTTCCGGCCATTTTTCGCGGACCATCATGATGAGTCCCGGATCGGCCATGATGAGTGCATCGGGTTGCATGGCGACGATCGGTGCCATATCGGCCATGTAGGTTTTAACCTTGGCGTTATGCGGCATCAGATTGCTGGCGACGAAAAATTTACGGCTCATGGCGTGCGCTTCGCGTATGCCGGTTTCCAGTTGCGCCATCTGGAATTCGTTGTTGCGAGCGCGTAATGAATAGCGCGGCTGACCGGCGTATACGGCGTCTGCGCCGAAACGGAAGGCGTAGCGCATTTTTTCGAGAGAACCGGCCGGAGCCAGAAGTTCGGGTATTTTCATGCTGTCCTCGTATTAGCTTGGGAAACGTTGCGCGAGTTCGACGGCCAAACCCAGATAACTGGCCGGAGTCAGGGCGAGCAACCGTTGTTTGTCCGCGGCGGGTATGGCCAGGCTGCCGATAAATTGATGCAGGCTGTCGCGATTGATGCCCGCTTTGCCTCGGGTCAGCTCCTTCAACTGTTCGTAGGCATTGGCCACTTTGTAGCGGCGCATGACGGTCTGGATCGGTTCCGCCAGTATTTCCCAGTTGTTGTCGAGATCTTCGGCCAATTTCTGCGGATTGGTTTCAAGTTTGCCGAGTCCGCGCAGGCAGGACTGATAAGCGAGCAGGGCATAACCCAGAGCGACGCCCATATTGCGCAGTACGGTCGAATCGGTCAGATCGCGTTGCCAGCGTGAAATGGGCAGCTTTTCGGCAAGATGATTCAATAAGGCATTGGAGAGGCCAAGGTTGCCTTCGGCATTTTCGAAATCGATGGGGTTGACCTTATGCGGCATGGTTGACGAGCCGACTTCGCCCGTTTTTACCCTTTGCGTAAAATATCCGATGGAAATATAACTCCAGATATCGCGGTTCAGATCGATCAGAACCGTATTGGCGCGACTGACGGAACAGAATAATTCCGCCATATAATCATGCGGTTCTATCTGGATTGTGTAGGGATTGAAAACCAGGCCGAGATTCATTACGAAACGTTCGGCGAATGCTTCCCAGTCGATTTCGGGATAAGCGGACAAATGCGCGTTATAATTGCCAACCGCGCCGTTGATCTTGCCCAGTATCGGCACATCGGCAATCTGCCGTATCTGCCGCCGCAGGCGATAGGCGAAGTTGGCCATCTCCTTGCCCAGCGTAGTCGGCGAGGCGGGCTGTCCGTGAGTCCTTGACAACATCGGCAACGCAGCGTGTTCGTGGGCAAGGTCCGCGAGTCTGGCGGCCAGCGCTTCGAGCGCCGGCAATACCACGGTGTCGCGCGCTGCTTTCAGCATCAGGGCATGCGAAAGGTTGTTGATGTCTTCGGAGGTGCAGGCGAAATGGATGAATTCACCCGTCCTGGCGATTTCCGGATTGCTGGCGAAATGTTCGCGTAAAAAATATTCTACGGCTTTGACATCGTGATTGGTCGTGCTCTCTATGGCTTTGATGCATTCCGCTTCCGTGCTGGAGAAACCGGCGACGAGTGCGTCGAGTTCGGCAATCGTGGTGGCGGAGAAAGCCGGAATTTCGCTTATCTTGGGTTCGGCAGCAAGTGCTTTCAACCATTCTATTTCGATAGTTACACGATTGCGAATCAAGCCGAATTCGCTGAAATAAGCCCGCAAGGGTTCGACTTTGGCAGCATAGCGGCCGTCCAGAGGAGATAAGGCGGTGAGAGCGGATAAACTCATGGCAGGGATACAGGAGAAAATGAAAGCGATGATTTTACAGGAAAACCGGATATACCGGGCAAAATCGCAGGTGCAATCCGAAATCGGCGTTTTCAATCGTTCGCCGGAAAATATTGCTTTGCGGGTTTCATCCGGGACCGACTTCAGGGATTTCTCATCGTTCATGTAAATGGCAGACAGCACAAGGTGGCGATAAGGCATCACGGTTTTCGGCAAATCGAGTTACACAAAACTGTCCATGAATGAGAAAATGCTTGCATGAGAATGAATGTTTACCGTTACAATCCGGAAATCTCCGCTAAACCGTATAGTCAGGATTACGATCTGGACGAAACGGAAACGGGACCGATGCTGCTGGATGCATTGTTGTATATCAAGGCGAATCTCGACGCAACGCTCGTATTACGCCGTTCCTGCAGGGAAGGCGTATGCGGATCGGACGGTATGAATATCAACGGCAGCAATGGCCTGGCCTGCATCACGCCGCTGGCAGACCTGGCGCAACCCATAGTGGTGAGGCCGTTGCCGGGACTGCCGGTAATACGTGACCTCGTCGTCGATATGACGCCGTTAAACCGGCAATATCGTTCAGTGCAACCGTGGCTGATCAACAGTGAACCGGCTGTGCGGGAGCGTTTACAGTCGCCGGCGCAACGCGCCGAGTTCGATAACGCCGACGAATGCATACAATGTGGTTGTTGTTCCAGCGCTTGCCCCTCGTTCTGGTGGAATCCAGACAAATTTGTCGGTCCGGCAGGATTATTGACGGCGTATCGTTTTATCGCCGATACCCGCGACGAAGCACGAGCTGTTCGGCTGGCTGAGTTCCAGGACGCTTATCGTTTATACCGCTGTCACGGTATCATGAATTGTGCCGCGGTTTGCCCCAAAAGGCTGAATCCCGCGGCGGCTATCGTTAAAATGAAGAATTTGATGCTGAAAATCTGATATGGTTCAGCACCGGTTATAGAAATCTGAACGATACCCGTTTTTTTATCGAAGATAAATTGATGTGGTTCTATCGGAGGAACAAATAATGATATCCACTGACAATCGGTTGCGCTGGCAATGCCGGAGGGGAATGCTGGAGCTCGATTCCTTGCTGCTGACATTTCTGGATACCCGGTATCGTTTTCTGTCGGCCTTGCAACAGCAAGCATTTGCGGATTTATTGGCATTGGACGATATGGAACTCTGGGATGCCATAAAAAATGGCGCGACCAGCCTGTCGGCTCAAAATTGCCGGCCCGAATACGATGGCATGTTAACCGCTCTAAGCAACATTATTAACGATAAGGAACCGAGTATGACAGCTCCCACCAAAGTAACCTTGAATTTCGACAATGGACAGCCGTCTATCGAGTTGCCTGTATTGAAAGGAAATCTGGGTCCGGATGTGATCGATATACGGGAGCTCAGCAAATACGGTTATTTGACCTATGATCCGGGTTTCATGTCGACGGCGAGCTGCAATTCCAGCATTTCGTTTATCGATGGCGAAGCGGGATTGCTTTATTATCGCGGATATCCGATAGAACAACTGGCGCAACAGTCTGATTTCATGGAAGTGACGTATCTGCTCCTGTATGGAGAATTACCCGATACGGAGCAAAAAATCGAGTTCGAAGACGGCGTACGGCGGCATACCATGTTGCATGATCAGATCAATACCGTATTCCGGGGTTTTCGGCGCGATGCGCATCCGATGGCGGTAATGGTGGGTGTGATAGGAGCGCTATCGGCTTTCTACCACGATTCGATCGATGTCTTCGACGCGCGCAACCGGCAAATTTCCGCCTTCCGCCTGATCGCGAAAGTACCGACGATTGCCGCCATGTCGTATAAGTACAATCGGGGCGAACCTTTCGCGTATCCTCAAAATCATTTGAATTACGCCGAAAATTTTTTATACATGATGTTTTCCACGCCCAGCGAACCATATGAGGTCAATCCTACCGCCGCCCGTGCGTTGGACAGGATATTCATACTCCATGCCGATCACGAACAGAATGCGTCGACATCTACCGTGCGGCTGGCAGGTTCGTCGGGCGCCAATCCGTTTGCCTGCATCGCGGCGGGTATGGCTTCCCTGTGGGGTCCGCTGCATGGCGGCGCGAACGAGGCGGTACTGAAAATGCTCGAAGATATCGGCGACATATCGCGTATACCGGAGTATATCGAACGCGCCAAGGACAAAAGCAACTCGTTTCGCCTGATGGGTTTCGGTCATCGCATTTATAAAAATACCGACCCGCGCGCAGCAGTCATGCGCCAGACCTGTCATGAGTTGCTCGAAGAACTGAACCTGACCGAAGATCCGCTGTTCAAGATTGCCCTGGCACTGGAAAAAATTGCCGCACAGGATGAGTATTTCATCAAACGCAAGCTTTATCCCAACGTCGATTTTTATTCGGGTATCGTGTTTCGCGCCCTGGGGATTCCGCCCTCGATGTTCACCGCCATTTTTGCGCTGGCGCGTACCGTAGGCTGGGTAGCGCAATGGAACGAAATGCTGTCCGACAGCACTCACCGTATCGGTCGGCCGCGCCAGCATTATACCGGCGCAAAACGGCGCGATTACGTTCCCATGCAGAAACGGTGCCGAATTGAAACTCCGTGATTCGGACGCGACCGAAACGCCCGCCCTTTCAGTGCAGGTAGGGAGTGATTGGACTGAGGCGCTGTTTCGGCGGTATTTGAACGATCCGAGTTCAGTCGGCCAGGATTGGAACGATTATTTTACTGCACTGAGCGGGCAAATTTCTTCAACGGGTTCCGCCCTTTCCACCGACCGGCGGCAAATCGCCGTCTTGCAGTTGATCAATGCCTATCGTTTTTTGGGAGGACGGCTAGCCGATCTGGACCCCTTGCATCGCTTTGACCGGGCTGAGGTGCCTGAGCTCGATCCCGCCTATTACGGTTTGACCGACGCCGATATGCGCGACCGGTTCGAAACGGGTTCGCTTTGCGCCACAGCGCAGGCGACGCTGGAAAATATAGTGCAGATCCTCCGTCGCGCCTATTGCGGCACCCTGAGTCCTGAATATATGTATATTTCCGACTACCCCCGCAAACGCTGGCTGCAACAGCGTTTCGAAGGCGAGCTGGAGGCGGTTTGTCCCATTGCGCAGGAGCAGATCATGCTTGATTTGACTGCCGCGGAGACGCTGGAAAAATTTTTGCATACGCGCTACGTCGGGCAAAAGCGGTTTTCACTGGAAGGAGCGGAGACGCTGGTTCCGATGCTGCGCCATCTGACCGAAGCGGCAGCGGCCGAGGGCGTGCGGGAGATTGTGCTCGGTATGGCGCACCGCGGGCGCATCAATGTGCTGGTCAATATCCTCGGTAAACCCTTGCAGCAGATTTTCGGCGCTTTGCCGGCCGATACCGGCGATGCGCTGACGGGCGACGTCAAATATCATCAGGGTTTTTCTACCGATATCCAGACTTCGCACGGCACGCTGCATCTGGCGCTGGCCTTCAATCCTTCGCATCTGGAAATCGTTCATCCGGTCGTTCGCGGCTCTGCCCGCGCCCGGCAACAGCGGCGCGGCGATATGACCGGTACCGAAGTGATGCCCGTCATCATACACGGCGACGCCGCCTTTTCCGGGCAGGGCGTGGTAATGGAAAGCTTCAATATGTCGGAAACGCGCGGCTACGATACCGGCGGCAGCATACATATCGTGATTAACAACCAGATCGGCTTTACCACGTCCGATACGCGAGACAGCCGTTCATCGCTGTATTGCACCGATGTGGCGAAGCTGATCGAAGCCCCGGTGCTGCACGTTAACGGCGACGATCCGGAAGCGGCGGTGCGGGCGATCCAGGCAGCGCTCGATTACCGGCAAACCTTTCACAAGAATATTATCGTGGATCTGGTATGCTTTCGCCGGCACGGCCACAATGAGCAGGATGAACCCGCCGTGACCCAACCCTTGATGTACCATAAGATTGATGCGCATCCGGGCATACGTGCCCGATACGCCGAAAAGCTGGCTGTGGGGGGGAAATTCAGTCAGGCACAGGCGCAAGCGGCAATCGTAAGCTATCGAAGTCGCCTCGAGCGCGAACAGCGTATCGTGACCTCCGCGCAATCGTTGTATCAACGCAGTTATGCGGCCCATTGGCAATCGTATCGCCTGACGGACTGGCGGCATTCTGCGCCGACCTGCGTGTCGGCTAACAGGCTGGCCGAACTGGGCGAGAAACTATTGCAGGTTCCGGAAGGGTTTATGTTGCATCCGCGCGTGGAGAAAATCATGGCCGACAGGCGCGCCATGCTGTCCGGCGAGATTCCGCTCGATTGGGGCATGGCGGAAAATCTTGCGTATGCGACTTTGCTGCGCGACGGCTATCCGGTCCGGATTTCCGGGCAGGACAGCGGTCGCGGTACCTTTTTCCATCGCCACGCCGTCCTGCACGATCAGTTTCGCGAGCGCTGGGATGCAGGCGAATATTTGCCGCTGCAGCATATTTATCCGAATCAGCCACATTTTCTGGTGATCGATTCCTTATTGTCGGAACTGGCGGTGCTGGCGTTCGAGTACGGTTACGCCACCGCCGAACCGGACGAACTGGTCATATGGGAAGCGCAGTTCGGCGATTTCGCCAACGGGGCGCAAGTCGTGATTGACCAGTTTATCGCCAGCGGCGAAGCAAAATGGGGCCGCTTATGCGGACTGACATTATTTCTGCCGCACGGTCAGGAAGGCCAGGGTCCCGAACATTCCTCGGCGCGGCTCGAACGGTTTTTACAACTGTGCGCGAACGATAACATCCAGGTTTGCCAGCCGACGAATGCCGCGCAGATGTTTCATCTGCTGCGCCGGCAGATGGTGCGCCCCTATCGCAAACCGCTGATCGTGATGACGCCCAAGAGCCTGTTGCGCGCCAAACAGGCCGGCGTTGGCCTGTCCAGCCTGACGCATGGCGATTTTGCCGTCGTCTTGGGCGAAACCAAAGTGCTGGAAGCAGAACGGGTCAAACGAATTGTGGTTTGTACCGGCAAGGTATATTACGATCTGTTCGATGCGCGCGAACAGCGCGGCATCGACCATGTCGCGCTGTTGCGCCTGGAGCAGCTCTATCCGTTTCCCGACAAGGAACTGGTGGCAGCATTATCGTATTATCCCGCCGCGCAGGAACTGGTCTGGGCGCAGGAAGAACCACGCAATCAGGGGGCCTGGTTTGCGCTCGAATATCATTTGCGTTTGTGCATGCCGCCAGGACAAAACCTGCGCTATGCCGGCCGACCTTTTTCGGCTGCGCCGGCGGTCGGCTATCCCGAAATATATCAGGCCCAGCGCCAGGCATTGATTGATGAGGCGTTATCGTGATCATAGAGGTCAAGACTCCCGAATTATCGGATTCGATTACCGAAGGTACGTTACTGGAATGGCACAAGCAGCCGGGCGACAGAGTGGCTCGCGACGAGACCTTGATCGACCTGGAAACCGACAAGGTGATACTGGAAATCGCTGCACCGGTTAGCGGCGTGCTGGTGGCACTGTTGCGCGACAACAATAGCGCCGTTACGGCCGGCGAAGTGATTGCGCATATCGATAATGGCGAAGCGGAATCGAAGACTGCTCCAACGCCTCCCGGTGTCGCTGTAGTCAAGCCGGCAGCGGCTACACCGGTTTCGGCCAACTTTTCTGCCGTAGCGCGCGCAGTCGCCCCGTCCTCCGGAAATTCCACGGCTCGGACCGGTAGCCAGCCTTCCGCTGCCGTAGAAGTCGATGTCAATACGTTGTATCCTGCGGGCGAAACGCGCAGGCAGCCCATGAGCAGATTGCGTCAGCGCATTGCCGAGCGTTTGCTGTCGGCACAGCATTCCGCGGCGATTCTGACAACATTCAACGAAGTGAACCTGCACGCGGTAAAAGAAATACGGGCGCGCGAACAGTCGGAATTCATGCGTGTGCATCAGGTTAAGCTGGGTTTCATGGCATTTTTTGTCAAGGCGGCGGTGGCGGCGTTACAAAAATTTCCGATTGTCAATGCCATGATCGACGGCTCCGATATCGTATTCCACGACCGGTGCGACATCGGCGTCGCCATTTCCACCAGCCACGGTCTGGTGGTGCCGATACTGCGCTCGGCCGAGCACCTGGATTTTCCCGGCATCGAACGCGCCATTGCGGATTATGCGCAGCGCGCCGAAGCGATGGTTCTGCGGCTGGAAGAAATCAGCGGCGGGACGTTCACGATCAGCAACGGCGGCGTATTCGGCTCGCTATTGTCGACGCCTATCATCAATCCGCCGCAATCCGCTATTCTGGGTATGCATGTCATTCAGGAACGCCCGGTGGCCGAAAACGGGGCAGTGGTGATCCGCCCCATGATGTATCTTGCGCTGTCGTACGACCATCGCCTGATTGACGGTCGTGATGCGGTGGGTTTTCTGACGGAAATAAAGACCCTGCTCGAGGATCCGATGCAACTGTTATCGCCGATGACGTAACCCGGCCGAATCGGATTGTCCATCCCGATAAAGACAGCGTGACCGGCAGGGATAATCAGCTTTGGTCGAACGGATGTTGCAATATGATCGTTTCTTCGCGGTCGGGACCGGTTGAAATCAGCGCGATCGGTACTTCGCATAAATCTTCCATGCGCTTGAGATAGGCGCGCGCGGCATCGGGTAAATCCTCGAATCGCTTGACGCCGACTGTGCTGTCGGTCCATCCCGGCATTTCTTCGTAGACCGGTTCGCAGGTGGCGAGCAATTCCGCCCCTACCGGTAAAATATCCGAATAGCCGTTGTCGATACGGTAACCGACACAGATTCTGAGCGTTTCCATGCCGTCGAGCACATCCAGTTTGGTGACGCACAAGCCGGAAACGCCATTGATCTGGATCGAGCGCTTGAGCGCCGCGGCATCGAACCAGCCGCAACGCCTGGCACGACCGGTGGTGGAGCCGAATTCGTGCCCGCGTTCCGCCAGATACTTGCCGTTATCGTCGAACAATTCGGTAGGAAAGGGGCCGGAACCGACGCGGGTGGTATAGGCTTTAGTGATGCCCAGGACGTAATGGAGAGTATGCGGCCCGACACCGGCACCGGTTGCCGCACCGCCGGCGGTACAGTTGCTCGATGTGACGAAAGGGTAGGTGCCGTGGTCGATATCGAGCAAGGTGCCTTGCGCGCCTTCGAACAGCAGGTTGTCGCCGTTGCGGTTCGCTTCGTAGAGCAGGCGCGGGACGTCGTCGACCATCGGCTTGATGCGTTCGGCCAGTTGCAGAGTGGTTTCCAGCGTTTCGGCGAAGTCGATGGTCTCGGCATGGAAATAATTTTTCAGGATGAAATTATGGTAATCCAGCACTTCGCCCAGTTTTGCGGCAAACCGTTCTCGGTGGAAAACATCCTGGAGACGGATCGCGCGGCGTGCGACCTTGTCTTCGTACGCCGGTCCGATGCCGCGTCCCGTGGTGCCGATTTTAGCGATGCCCTTTGCCAGCTCGCGCGCTTTGTCGATCGCTGCGTGATAAGGCAATATGAGCGGGCAGGCAGCCGATATTTTCAGTCTGCTCGCAACATCGACGCCATGTTCTGCCAGCATGGCCATTTCTTCCAGTAACGCGGTGGGCGATACGACAACACCATTACCGATGTAGCAGGTAACCTTGTCGCGTAATATGCCGGAGGGGATCAGATGGAGGACGACCTTCTGTCCTCCTACCACGAGGGTATGGCCGGCATTATGGCCGCCCTGAAAGCGTACGACACCTTGCGCATGATCGGTGAGCCAGTCCACGATCTTGCCTTTGCCCTCATCGCCCCACTGGGTGCCGATGACGACGATATTTTTACTGTTAATCATGTTTGCCTAATCAATGGGTTTGCGGACGAGGTTCGATGACCCAGTCTCCTTGAGAGTTTTGTTGCAAAATTCTGTCGTGATCGTATTCATGCCGGTGTGGCTCGTGGCCCGGCAAATCGACGATAACGATTTCACCCGCGTCGCGCAGTTCGCCGATTTTTTCGGCCAGCCGGGCATTCTTGAGGTAGGGCGCCAGTATGGCTTTTGCGCCGGGAGCTCGCCAGAAATAACTGGCGATTTCCTTGAGGTCGAGACTGAAACCGGTAGCCGCGCGGGCGCGGCCAAAACTTTTTCCTACTTCGTCGTAACGTCCGCCCTGCGCCAGCGGCTTCGGGTGATTGCTGGTATAGAGAGCGAATATGACGCCGCTATGATAGTGGTAGCCGCGCAGTTCGGCAAGGTCTATGTTGATTTTGGCGTGTCCTCTGATCTCGTTGGTGATGGCGCGCAATTCTTCCAGAGCCTGGCTGATATTGAGCTGGCTGGGCAGTTGACGGAACGCCTCATCCAGGACTTCTATTCCGCCGTATAAGTTGGCCAGGGCGCAAAACGCGTTTTGCAGTGATGGTTCGAGATGTGAAGTGAGAGAGCGGATGGCACTCACGTCTTTGATCTGCAGGGCGGTGAACAAAGGAATGGCCTGTTCCGCGTTTATTCGCGCGTATTCCAGCAAACCTCTGAATACGCCGACATGACCGATGTCCAGATACAAATCGTCGGCTCCGGTCAATTTCAGGGCATCGATCATGAGCTTCTGGATTTCCATGTCGGCTTCATATCCGCTGTGACCGTAAAGTTCCGCGCCCACCTGCATGAGTTCTCGAGAGCGGTGCGTACCATCCGGCAATGTGTGGGCGACCGATCCGGCATAGCACAGCCGGGTAACGCCCTGCCGATTGAGCAGGTGAGCGTCGATCCGCGCGACTTGCGGGGTGATGTCGGCGCGCAGTCCCATGGTTTTACCGGAAATCTGGTCGACCAGTTTGAATGTTTTCAAATCCAGGTCGCTGCCGGCCCCCGTCAATAGCGAATCGATATATTCGATCAGCGGCGGTGTGACCAGTTCATAGCCGTGCAGGCGAAACAGGTTAAGAATGCCGCGACGCAAATTTTCCATGCGTAAGGCCACGGGGGGTAATTGATCTTCTATGTATTCGGGCAGTAACCAGTTATGCATTTGACGACTCGACAAGCAATGATTGATCCATACGCACTCCGTTCTTATTTGGCGACTTTAGGCGATTTCATATATCTGAAAAAATCGGTGTTGGGCTCGAGCACCAGTACATCGGTTTTATGATCGAAACTTTCCCGATAGGCTTCCATGCTGCGGTAAAAGGCATAAAATTCGGGATTTTGCGAGTAGGCCGTGGCATAAATAGTGCTCGCCTGGGCATCTCCTTCGCCTTTGACCAGTTGAGCGTCACGATAGGCGTCGGCGACAATGACCTGACGCTGGCGATCGGCGTCGGCCCGTATCTGTTCGCCCTGAGCCGCGCCGGTCGAGCGCAGTTCGCTGGCAACGCGTTTACGGTCGGCTTCCATACGTTTGTAGACGGAGGCGGTGACCTCATCGGGCAGATTGACATGCCTGATACGTACATCGACGACTTCCACCCCGATTTTTCGGGCATCCGCATCGGCCTTGTTGCGCAGTCTGGTCAGGATTTCATCGCGTTCGCCCGATATTACATCATGGATATCGTGTTTTCCGAGTTCGGCGCGCAAACCGTCATTAATGGTTTGTTGCAGACGAGTCTGCGCTCGCATTTCATCGCCTCCGACACTGGTAAAATATTTCCTGGCGTCAACGATACGCCATTTGGCAAAATAATCGATCAGGACCGTTTGCTTCCCGGCAGTGATAAAACGATCGGGATCAACCGGATTCAAGGTCCTGATCCGCATGTCGTAATAGCGTACACTCTGTATGATCGGCAATTTGAAATATAGACCCGGTTTGTTGTGTATGGCAACCACCTGTCCTAATTGGAATACCATGGCAGACTGCCGCTGGTCGATTGTAAACAGCGACATGCTGGTCAATAACAGCAGGCCGAGAATAATGATGACGAAGGTATTGACGTTTTTCATGGTCTGTCCTCCCGGTCGCGGCTGCGCAAGACATTGCGGTTGCGGCCATCCGCAGCGGTTGCCTCTTCGGCTGCCGGTTTGGCGCTGCTGTCTGGCAACGGCGCAGCAGCAGGCATCGACGACGGCGCCGAGGCTGGAGGAGTGGGCGCAGGCGTCGCCGGATTGGCGGGGGGCGTTGCAGAGGCTTCCGTGGTTTTCATCAATTTGTCGAGTGGCAGATAGATCAGATTGTTGCCGCCCTTGCTGGTATCGATAAGGACTTTGCTCGTATTTTTGAGGACATGCTGCATCATGTCCAGATACATGCGGTCACGAGTGACAGCCGGCGCCTTATTGTATTCGACCAGGATCTGTTTGAAGCGGCTCGTATCTCCCTGCGCATTGGCTATAACCGCCTGTTTGTAGCCGTCCGCTTCTTCGGCCAGCCGAGCGGCAATGCCGCGTGCCTTGGGAATGACATCATTGGCATAGGCCTGTCCATCGCTTTTCAGACGTTCCATATCCTGACTGGCTTTAACGGCATCCTCGAACGCAGGCAATACTTCCTGTGGTGGCTGGGCATTTTGCAAGGTGATCTTGCTGATGCCGATACCGCTTTTGTAACGGTCCAGTATTTTTTGTACGTGACGTGTGGCGCGTTCTGCAATGTCGGCGCGGCCGGCATAGAGCACGTAATCCAGCTGGCTTTTGCCTACGATTTCGCTCATGACGCTCTGGGCAACCTGCCGTACGGCGTCGTCCGGCGAACGGTCGTCAAACAGGTAATCTTCAGGATTCCTGATGGTATATTGTGCTGCAAACTGCACGTCCACGATATTGCCGTCGCCGGTCAGCATGAGCGATTCTTTGAGCAGTCTGTTTCTGACATTATTGCGATAGCCGATTTCTACGGTCCTGACCTGATCGATATTGACGATATTGACGGTTTCAAGCGGATAGGGGAGGTGCCAGTTGGGGCCCGGAGAGGATATGTCGGCAATTTTTCCGAATCGTAACACGACACCCCGTTCTCCGGTGTCGACGATATAAAACCCCGAAGCCAGCCATACGGCAAGAATGATGCCGAGAATGATAAGCAATATCCCTTTATTGAAAGGTTTGCCCGGGGATGAAGGTTTACCGCCGAACAGCTTGTTCAGCCTTTCATTGAAACTGCGCCAGATTTCATCCAGATCCGGCGGGCCGCCTTTTTTTTTGCCCCATTGGGGATCATTCCAAGCCATGCTTTAATCCAATTCAGGGTGGTATTCATTATTGATAATGGTGGGCCGCGCCACAGCCGCTACCGGCTGTCGATAGGCCAGCCGGCTGATGCCCAATGCTGCGCGCAATGCCGGAACACCTGCACCGGTTCGTGCGCTCAGTCGAATAGAGGAGATTTTACCATACTCATCGCGTTCGATCCCGGGATGAATTGAGCAAAGATCTATCTTGTTCATAATCAGAATCTGCGGAATCTCGGCAGCGCCGATTTCCTTGAGCACCCGGTTGACCTCGCTGATATGTTTGTCGCGCATGGGGCCGGCAGCATCGACGACATGCAGCAGCAAATCGGCCTGGATGGTTTCTTCGAGAGTGGCATGAAAACTATCGACCAGGGTATGAGGCAGACGGGTGATAAAACCGACCGTATCGGATAAAACGATTTCTCCGGCTTCGGGCAGGAACAGTTGCCGTGTCGTGGTATCCAGCGTAGCGAACAACTGGTCGGCGACAAAACTTTGCGCATGCGTAAGATGATTGAACAGCGTCGATTTTCCGGCATTGGTATAACCTACCAGCGAGATCGACATGATTTGCTTTCGCGTCCGCGCACGTCGCTGCACGGTGCGCTGACGCTGCAATTTGTGCAGCCGGTCCTTGAGCAGTTTGACGCGCTTGCCGATCAGCCGTCGATCCGTCTCCAGTTGCGTCTCGCCCGGACCGCGCAGTCCGATACCGCCTTTTTGCCGTTCGAGGTGCGACCAGCCGCGTATCAGGCGAGTGGAAATATGGGCGAGCTGGGCGAGTTCAACCTGCAGAATACCTTCGGCGCTTTTGGCGCGGCTGGCGAAAATATCCAATATCAGAGTGGTACGGTCGATGACGCGGCATTGCAGAGCCATTTCAAGGTTGCGTTCCTGCGCTGGGGAAAGCGCATGATTGAATATGACAATTCCAGCATTATGAGCACGAACCAGGGCTGTAATTTCTTCTACTTTGCCGCTACCGGCAAACAAGGCCGGATCGGGTCGCGCGCGTCGACCTTCGATCAAATCGACGATTTCGAGACCGGCGCTTTGTGCAAGCAGCCGCAATTCGTCCACGCTATCCCGATAACCGGTTTCACCGGTATCGATACAGGCGAGAATGACTCGCTCGTTGCCGTGATGGCGCTCAAACATAGTGCGCCTTATCTGTAAGGATCAGTGTGAAGCAATGGCGTCTACATGCAGCGGAACAGCGCGGGCGGGTACGATAGTGGAAATGGCATGTTTATAAACCATTTGAGTGACCATATTTTTTAATAAAACCACATACTGATCGTAAGACTCAATCTGTCCCTGCAATTTGATTCCATTGACCAGATATACCGATACCGGAACGCTTTCCTTGCGTAAGGTATTAAGGAACGGGTCCTGGAGCAGGAGTCCCTTATTTTTAGTTTTAGGTACGTTCATGATGACATATATCCCAATATTGACGGTTGAAGGTGGATTATGCGGATTTATTGATCATTCAGCAATATAATAAGCTGTTAATGAATCTCTGTGAGAGGAATTGTCGTGTCATCGCGTTATGTAAGAATAAATCTAGTCATTTCTGTTTATGAAAATGGAGCGGCATGAGAAATCAGGCATGAAGCGTTTGGAAAAAATATCCCAACGCATCGACAGATAGAATCGACTGCCGAATTTGATAATAGTTTAACAGTTTTGACATTGCCCATGTTCTGGCGGGATAAAAGAGCATGACGAAAGCGATTTGTTTTCCGATTATCTTTGTGGGGTTATACCTGTTTTCAGATCGACTGCCTGTATTTGCCAGTCGCGATCAAACATGAAATAGTTGATAACGGTCAGGATGCACAGTTTGAGTACCAAGGGATTTTGTGGCAGCATAATCCTGCAACGCTGATTCAGTGTAGCGAATTTGTCATAATTTGCCAACAACCCATTTCATGGCTACGGAGAAAAAATATGCCGGATTGCAGTCGTTTCCCTGCGTGGAAAAAGCTCAAGGAGCATCAAAAAGATATGCAACGGATTTCGATGCGCTATTTGTTTGCCGAAGACGCGAACCGATTCGAGCGATTTTCGCTGCAGGCCGGCGGCATATTGCTGGATTATTCCAAGAACAGGATCACTGCGCTGACTGTTCGTTTATGGCTGGAACTGGCAAAAGAGGCGAGGCTGTCCGATGCAATCGAAGCCATGTTCAGCGGTCAGAAAATCAATCGTACCGAGGATCGCGCCGTGTTGCATACGGCGCTGCGCAATCGTGATCATACGCCGGTGTTCGTTGATGGTCGCGACATCATGCCGGACGTCGATGGCGTGCTTGCGCGTATGCGAACCTTTACCGATGAGGTGCGCAACGGTAACTGGCTGGGTTATACCGGCAAACGCATTACCGATATCGTCAATATCGGCATCGGCGGTTCGGATCTGGGCCCAGTCATGGTGACGCAAGCGCTGAAACCATACTGGCACCGCGATTTGCGCGCGCATTTCGTCTCCAATGTCGATCCCAGCCAGATGATCGATACGCTGGCAGAAGTCGATCCGGAAACCACCTTGTTCATTGTCGCGTCGAAAACCTTTACCACTCCCGAAACCCTGCTCAATGCTCACGTGGCGCGGCGCTGGCTGATCGATCAGGCAGGCAGCGAAGCGGCCGTCGTCCGGCATTTCGTAGCGGTATCGACCAATACGGAAAAAGTCCAGGCGTTCGGTATCGACAAGGAGCACATGTTCGAATTCTGGGATTGGGTGGGAGGACGGTATTCAATCTGGTCCGCTGTCGGCTTGCCTGTGGCGTTAATGGTAGGCATGGATCATTTCGAGGATTTTTTGAGCGGCGCCCATGCCATGGACCAGCATTTCCGCACGGCATCCCCGGAGCGGAATCTGCCTGTCATCATGGGTATGCTCAGCCTCTGGCACAACGATTTCTGGAATGCCGAAAGCCAGGCGATTTTTCCGTACGATCAGTATCTGGCGCGATTTCCGGCGTATTTGCAGCAGCTGGAAATGGAAAGCAACGGCAAAAGCGTGACGTTTGACGGCAAGACCAGCCGCTGTCAGACCGGCCCGGTCATCTGGGGTGAACCGGGCGGCAACGGCCAGCACGCTTTTTTTCAGCTGCTGCATCAGGGTACGCGTACCGTTCCGGCCGATTTCCTGATTGCTGCCGAATCGCAACGACCGGTCGATCGTCAGCACGAAGTTTTGCAGGCGAACTGTTTTGCGCAAACCAAAGCGCTGATGCTGGGCAAGACGCGCGACGAAGCCAAGGCGGAGCTGATGCGCAACGGCGTAACCGGAAAAAGGCTGGAAATGCTGTTGCCGCACAAGGTTTTTCCTGGCAACCGCCCAACCACCACGCTGGTGTATCGCAAGCTGGACCCGTATACGCTGGGCGCTTTGATCGCGTTATACGAACATAAGGTGTTTGTCCAGGGGGCGGTCTGGAATATCAATTCCTTCGATCAATGGGGAGTAGAGCTGGGCAAGCAGCTTACCGGCGGAATAGAAACCGATCTGGCGGACGACAAGCAAATAACCGGTCACGACAGTTCGACCAACGGTCTGATCAATGCCTGCAAGCATTTGCGCCGGAACGGGAACGGCGCAACCGGCTAACGCCGTTACGAAGAACAGCTGACGCTGATTGGCTGCGCTCCTTCCGGCGGCGCCGCGGCATATCTTTCCATGCCTGGATGCTCGTCGTAAGGCTGTTGCAATACCCTCATCAAACGGTCGATTTCGCTGGCGTCGTCATGATCGCGAGCAGCGATGATGGCTTGTTCCGCCAGATGGTTACGTAAAATATATTTGGGATTGACCCGGCGCATGCGGGTTCCGCGTTCTGCATCGTTGGTTGAGAGGGCAAGCAATCGCCCGCGATACGTGGCCGCCCACGCATCGAACGCCGCACGATCGATGAACAGGTCGCGCAGGGGCGCATTGATGTTGTCCGGTTCGGTGCTGAAATCGCATAGCGTACGCATGAATATCGTGTAATCGATGCGGTTGGCCGCGAGCAGATCCAGCAGCTCGATGAGCAGCGGCACATGGCTTTTGTCGGCCGGCAAACCGAGTTTTGCGCAGAGCAGATCGATATAACTGCCGGCGAACAGCGCGGGATAGCGATCCAGTTCGGCCTTCGCCGCTTCGATCGGCATCAACGGTGTCAGCGCCTGCGCCAGCCGCGTCAGATTCCAGGCCGCCACGTCGGGCTGCTGATCGAACGCATAACGCCCGTTTTCGTCGGAGTGATTGCAGATAAAACCGGGATCGTAACGGTCGAGAAAACCGAACGGACCGTAATCGAGCGTCAAACCCAGCAAGGACATATTGTCGGTATTCATCACTCCGTGACTGAACCCCACGGCTTGCCATTGCGCCATCAGACGGGCCGTACTGGCGATGACAGTTCCCAGCAAGCGCGGATATTTATCGGCGGCGTCAGCGAATTCGGGGTAATGATGCTCGATGACGAAATCCGCCAGAGTGCGGACTTCTTCCGGCTGCCCGCGATAAAAAAATACCTCGAACGAACCGAAGCGAAGAAAGCTCGGGCTCATGCGCATGACTACCGCCGCCGTCTCCTCGGTTTCCCTGTAAACCGGCAAATGGCTACCGACCAGAGACAAGGCGCGCGTCGTTGGTATGCCGAGGCCGAACATGGCTTCCGAACACAAATATTCGCGTATGCTCGAACGCAATACCGCGCGGCCGTCGCTGCCGCGCGAAAATGGGGTAGGGCCCGAGCCTTTCAGTTGCAGTTCCCATACGTCATCGGGGCCGCTCACATCGCCAAGCAGCAAGGCGCGGCCGTCGCCCAGTTGCGGAACGAAATAGCCGAACTGGTGGCCGGCGTACAATGCCGCCACCGGCACGGATCCGGGGAACAGGCGATTGCCGCAGAGATAGTCCGCTGCATCGGGGCGCTGCGCCTCGGCAGGATCAAGGCCGATCAGTTCGGCCGCCAGCGGATTGAAATGCAGCAGGCGCGGCTCGGGCACCGGTGTCGGCAACGTTTTTTTGTAGAAATGCGGCGGTAGGCCGGCAAACTGGTTGCCGATCGGTAGGGTGTCGAAGGTATGCATGATTTAAGTCGGTGGTAAAGGAGGTATGGGCTATGATAACGTCAATAGGCCATTGATGGGAGCGGCTTGGCTATCTAGATGCTATGTCGAGTCGAATCACCTCGATCCGGCGGCCACAGTCCGGCGCAGAATGCGTAGCTATGCGCTGGTCCGGTCGCGTAGAGTCTTCAGTATTTTCTGCCTATCGTGAAACCCACCATCCCCGTTACCAGGCTGGCTAATACACTCATCCAGATCTTCTTTTCATCGAGAGATTGATCCCCTAATGCGAGTATCCACAGGCAAATCAAAAAAAGCAGCCCTAAGCAGCCAATTCCAAACAAGAAAAGTATTTTATCCTTCCAGCGGCGATGATTTGCATCTTCCGCCGTTTCTTGCGGAGAGACCGAAACATCTACCGGCCCTGCGTTTTTTGCGAGGGCAAGCAAATCTACTGCGGGCGGCAATGATTGCGGCTGCCGCAGATCACTGGTCATTACACGCCTATGATTTCACGAAGTACGTGATGCTGACTATCCGTGATCGCCAGTTTGTTTCCCTGACCACGTTCCGTTACTGCCAAATCGATCAATGCAATGGCTTTACGCAGCAACTCGCTTTTGGTTGTACCGTCTTTCGCAGCCAGTTCATCCAGTCGTGAATTTAGCGCTTCGGTAATGTTTACATTAAGTCTTACGTTCATGATTCACCTCTTTGAGTGGGTTGCACTTATTTTACTCATAAAATGAGTGTTATGTAAGTAGAATCCGCTTTTTTATGATTTTTTCGTAGTGCTAATGGTCATCTATATAAAGTAAGAGCTTCGCACGTAGCGTGCGCTGTCTGTACCAGTGATGCATGAGGGATCTTGAGCCTGTTTTTACGAGATGAGCAAGCGCAGAAAGTTGCAAAACTCTCTCGCGATTTTTAGTGCGTCTTACCGTGTAGTGCTGTGAGCGAACCTGATTTGCCAGTATAATAAGTTTTTGTTAAAACTGCATGCTGTCGTCATGATAACGATACAAACACTGGATACCCGTTCCGTGGATTTTCAAACCCGGCTGGATCATTTGCTGGCTTTCGAGAGCGGACAGGACGCGTCGATCGAGAGCGCTGTGGAGGAAATCTTGCGGCAGGTGCGCCGCGACGGCGACAACGCGGTACTGGACTATACGCGTCGTTTCGACCGTCTCGATGCGGCGGCAGTGAGCGAGCTCGAACTGCCGCCGGCGCGTTTGCAGACGGCGTTGGAGAAGCTGCCGCCCGAACAGCGAATGGCGCTGGAAGCCGCAGCGCAGCGGATACGCGATTATCATCAGCGACAGATCGTGCCGTCATGGAGTTACGAGGAAGCTGACGGCACCCTGCTCGGTCAGCAGGTGACGGCGCTTGATCGCGTCGGCTTGTACGTGCCGGGCGGCAAGGCAGCCTATCCCTCGTCGGTGCTGATGAACGCAATTCCGGCTCATGTTGCCGGAGTGCGGGAATTGATCATGGTGGTGCCGACTCCGGACGGCATCCAGAATGAACTGGTGCTCGCGGCGGCGGCGGTGGCGGGGGTGACGCGCGTCTTCACCATCGGTGGCGCGCAGGCCGTTGCGGCGCTGGCTTACGGCACCGCGACGATTCCGCAGGTAGACAAGATAGTCGGGCCGGGCAATGCGTACGTCGCTGCCGCCAAGCGCCGGGTGTACGGCACGGTCGGTATCGATATGGTGGCGGGACCGTCGGAAATCCTGATTATCTGCGATGGCAAGACCGATCCCGACTGGATAGCGATGGATCTGTTTTCGCAGGCCGAGCACGACGAGCTGGCGCAGTCGATCCTGCTTTGTCCCGATGCGGCGTATATCGAGCAAGTCGTCGCCAGTATCCGTAAATTATTGCCCGACATGCCGCGTCGCACGGTTATCGAGACTTCGCTGCGCGATCGCGGCATATTGATTGCCGTGCGCGATCTGGATGAAGCCGTGCGGATTGCCAATCATATTGCGCCCGAGCATCTGGAACTGTCGATGGAAAACGCCGATAGCTGGGTGGCGAAAATCCGGCACGCCGGTGCGATCTTTATCGGCCGCAATACCTGCGAAGCCTTGGGAGACTATTGCGCCGGGCCCAATCACGTCTTGCCTACGTCACGTACTGCACGCTTTTCCAGTCCGCTCGGCGTGTACGATTTCCAGAAGCGTTCGAGCCTGATTCGCGTTTCCCCGGCAGGCGCGCAAACGCTCGGCCGTATTGCCTCTACGCTGGCGTACGGCGAAGGATTGGCGGCGCATGCGCGTTCGGCGGAATATCGTTTGATTGAATCCTGATATGAGCCGTTACTGGAGCTCCATTACGCGTCAGCTGACCCCGTACGTTCCGGGAGAGCAGCCGAAACTCGCCGATCTGATCAAGCTCAATACCAATGAAAACCCTTACGGCCCCAGCCCGCGCGTACTGGAGGCCTTGCATGCCGAGGTAGGCGATGGTCTGCGCTTGTATCCCGACCCCAATTGCGATGCGCTTAAAACGGTGATTGCCGGGCAATACGGAATGGCTGCAGAGAACGTATTCGTCGGCAACGGGTCGGACGAAATTCTGGCGCATGTGTTTCTGGCATTATTGAAGCACGACCTGCCGGTGTTGCTGCCCGACATCAGCTACAGTTTTTATCCGGTGTATTGCGGTTTGTACGATATTGCCTATACCGCAGTGCCGCTGGACGCCGATTTCCGCATTTGCGTAGACGATTACCTGCAACCGAACGGCGGAATCGTCTTTCCCAATCCCAATGCGCCCACCGGTTGTCCGCTGGCGTTGTCCGAAATCGAACGCTTATTGCAGGCGAACCCCGACAGCGTAGTAGTCATCGATGAAGCGTATGTCGATTTCGGCGCCGAATCCGCGGTCGGTCTGATCGCCCGATATCCGCAGTTGCTGGTCGTGCATACCTTGTCCAAATCGCGCGGCTTGGCCGGATTGCGCGTCGGCTTCGCCCTCGGTAGTCCGGAACTGATTGCGGGATTGACGCGCGTGAAAGACAGTTTCAACTCCTATCCTCTCGACAAGCTGGCGCAGACCGGGGCGATTGCGGCGATACGGGATAGCGCTTACTTTGATGCGACGTGCAGGCAAATTGTCCGTAGCCGCGAAAAACTGGTTGCCGATGTAAGCCGGCTGGGTTTCGTCGTACTGCCGTCGGCGGCAAATTTCATTTTCGCCCGGCATCCCCGATTCGAAGGAGAGCGGTTGGCGGCACTGTTGCGCGAGCGGCATATCATCGTTCGCCATTTTCGCCAGCCGCAACGCATAGCGCCGTTTTTGCGCATTACTGTCGGAACCGATGCGCAATGCCAGGCGCTGGCGGACGCGTTAGCTGAAATCGTGTACATGCCGCCAAAATCCATTGTGGCATCGGGCACCCCAAGTTGTTAATTAACGAGCCCTAAGATAAACTGCCAACATTATGCGCACAGCTCAAATTACCCGCAACACCCTCGAAACGCAGATCAGCGTCCAGCTCGATCTGGACGGTACAGGCAAAGGCAGCTTTAATACCGGTGTTCCGTTTCTGGATCATATGCTCGACCAGATCGCCCGTCACGGCATTATCGATATAAGCGTCGAGGCGGCAGGGGATTTGCATATCGACGCGCATCACACCGTGGAAGATATCGGTATCACCCTGGGCCGGGCGCTGGCGCAGGCCATAGGTGACAAAAAAAGCCTGCGGCGTTATGGCCATGCCTATGTCCCGCTTGACGAGGCCTTGTCGCGCGTCGTGCTCGACCTGTCCGGGCGGCCCGGGCTGGAATATCGGGTGGAGTTTACCCGCGCCGCCATAGGCCAGTTCGATGTCGATTTAATTCACGAGTTTTTCCAGGGACTGGTGAACCACGCCGGCATCACGTTGCACATAGATAATTTGCATGGCGTCAATGCGCATCATCAGGCCGAAACGATATTCAAGGCGTTCGGCCGCGCTTTGCGCATGGCTGTCGAGCTTGACCCGCGCATGAGCGGCGTTGTGCCTTCAACCAAGGGTACGCTGTAAGATGAACGCCAGAGCCGATATTGCCGTTATCGATTACGGCATGGGTAATTTGCGCTCCGTCTCCAAAGCGCTCGAACATGTAGCGCCGGATGCCGTCGTCGCAGTCACCGCCGACGCCGCCATCATCCGCGACGCCGCTCGCGTCGTTTTCCCCGGCGTAGGCGCGATGGCGGAATGCATGCGCGAATTGCAGCAGCGTGGTCTGGTGGAGGCGGTGCGGGACGCAGCCGCCCGCAAACCGTTTCTGGGCATCTGTCTGGGGATGCAGATGCTGTTCGAGCATAGCGAAGAAGGCGATACGGCGGGATTGGGCATATTGCCCGGACGCGTGCGCCGGTTCGCCGACGAGGCCATGTACGACAACCGTAACGAACGCCTCAAGGTGCCGCACATGGGCTGGAACGAAGTGCATCAGGCGATGCCGCACCCGCTCTGGCACGGCATAGCCGATGAAGCACGATTTTATTTTGTCCACAGCTATTATGTCGAAGCAAGCGATCCGGCAATGGTCAGCGGCTATAGTCTTTATCCTTTTCCGTTCACTTGCGCGATCGCGGCTGACAATATCTTCGCCGTACAATTCCACCCGGAAAAAAGCCAGGAGGCGGGATTGGCTTTGCTTGCCAATTTTACGATATGGAATGGTAAAATGGTTGCACCGAGCGACGCTATTGCGCAGCCCGGCCGCTCAGGGCTTATCACCTCTTAATAATTTATGTTGATTGATTTAGATATCTCGTTATCATGCTGATCATCCCTGCTATCGACCTGAAAGACGGTCATTGTGTGCGTCTCAAACAAGGTTTGATGGAGCAATCCACCGTATTTTCGGAAAACCCCGCCGAAATGGCGCAGCAATGGCTGGCGCAGGGTGTGAGGCGGTTGCATCTGGTTGATCTCAATGGTGCTTTTGCCGGCAAGCCCGTCAATGGCAAGGCGATTCGCGACATAGTCGATGCCGTCGGTTCCGAAGTACCGGTGCAACTGGGCGGCGGCATACGCGATCTCGATACGATAGCGCGGTATCTGGACAGCGGTGTGCGTTACGTCATTATCGGCACGGCGGCAGTTAAAACGCCGGGATTTCTGCATGACGCGTGCAATGCGTTTCCGGGGCAGATCATCGTCGGGCTCGATGCCAAGGATGGTAAGGTTGCGGTGAATGGCTGGTCAAAACTTACACATCACGACGTCATCGATCTGGCGCAAAAATTTCAGAATTATGGCGTGGAAGCAGTGATCTATACCGATATCGGCCGCGACGGCATGCTCTCGGGCGTCAATATAGAGGCGACGGTGACGCTGGCGCGCGCGATTACCATACCGGTCATAGCCAGCGGCGGCATTACCAATCTGGACGACGTGCGCAATTTGTGCGCCGTCGAGCATGAAGGCATCAGCGGCGCGATTACCGGACGGGCGATATACGAAGGCACGCTCGATTTTGCCGCAGCGCAGGCGCTCGCGGACGAGCTGACGTAATGGGACTGGCCAGACGCATCATTCCATGTCTTGACGTCAGCGCCGGCCGCGTCGTCAAGGGGGTGCATTTCGCTGGTTTGCGCGATGCGGGCGATCCGGTGGAAATAGCCCGGCGCTACGACCGTGAAGGAGCGGACGAACTGGCGTTTCTGGATATTACAGCCAGTATCGAGCAGCGCGATCTGATCCTGCCCATCATAGAGGCCGTTGCCGCCGAAGTGTTCATTCCCTTGACGGTGGGCGGCGGAGTGCGCGAAGTGAACGATGTGCGCCGACTGCTCAATGCCGGCGCCGACAAGGTCAGCATTAATACCACGGCGGTGACAAATCCGCGGATCGTCGCCGATGCCGCCGCACGCTTCGGATCGCAGTGCATAGTCGTCGCGATCGACGCCAAAACGAACGGGAACGGCAGCTGGGAAGTATTCATACACGGCGGCCGCACCGCTACCGGGCTCGATGCGATCGACTGGGCGGTCAAAATGCAGGCATTGGGAGCGGGAGAAATTCTGCTGACCAGCATTGATCGCGACGGCACCAAAAGCGGCTTCAACATTCCGCTGACCAGCGCCGTCGCCGAAGCCGTCGGCATACCGGTCATCGCCAGCGGCGGCGTGGGCGATCTGCAACATCTGTCCGACGGCATATTGTTGGGTGGAGCCGATGCCGTACTGGCTGCCAGCATCTTTCATTTCGGCGAATACACGATACACGATGCCAAGGCGCACATGAGGCGAAACGGAATAGAGGTGAGGCAATGACGGTGCAGGAACATCATTGGCTCAGCAAGATCAACTGGTCGGATATCGGTCTGGTGAACGTGATCACCCAGGATGTGCATACCAATGCCGTATTGATGGTGGCTTGGATGAACCGTGATGCGCTGAAACGGACAGTGGTTTCGGGCGAGGCCGTATACTGGTCGCGTTCGCGGAAAAAGCTCTGGCACAAAGGGGAAGAATCCGGCCATATCCAGAAAGTCCACGAGATTCGCCTCGATTGCGACGGCGATGTGATTTTGCTGAAAGTTGAACAAGTAGGCGGTATTAGCTGTCATACTGGTCGTCACGATTGCTTTTTCCAGAAACTGGAAAATAACGAATGGATCGTCACGGAACCGGTGCTGAAAAACCCGGAAGAAATTTATAAATCATGAACGATATACTGGACAGGCTGGGCGCTATATTGATTGCGCGTAAATCCGCAGCGGCAGATTCGTCCTACGTCGCCAGTCTGTATGCAAAAGGCCTGGACAGCATACTTAAAAAAATCGCCGAGGAAGCCGCCGAAACCATCATGGCGGCCAAGGACGGCGATAATGAAAAGATCGTGTACGAAATGGCGGATCTGTGGTTCCATGGCATGATACTGTTGGCGGATCGCGGACTCAGTCCACGGGATGTATTGAACGAGCTTGTCCGGCGCGAAGGCATATCCGGCCATAGCGAAAAAGCCAGTCGCAAGGATGTGACATGAACGAATGCGTATTTTGTAAAATCGTCGACGGCGAATTGCCGAGCAGAAAAGTTTATGAAGACGAAGAGATATTGGCTTTTCACGATATCAGCCCGCTGGCGGCAGTACATGTTTTGATCATTCCAAAAATACATATCACTTCGCTGGCGGATTGTACTTCGAAACATCAGGATTTGCTGGGCCGGATGTTGTTGCTTGCACCGCGACTGGCTAAAGAGCACGGTCTGGATACCGGCTTTCGCACCATTATCAATACCGGGCGCGGCGGCGGACAAACCGTATTCCATTTGCATATAAACATGTTCGGCGGTGACAGGCCGGCGCAAGCTTAATCGAAGGAGGCATCATGGGCAGCTTCAGCATATGGCATTGGTTAATCGTTTTGGTGATCGTACTGGTCATATTCGGTACGAAGAAATTACGCAATATCGGCGGTGACCTCGGCGGCGCAGTCAAGAATTTCAAGGAAGCCATGAAAGAAGGCGAAGCTGGCCGGCTCGAAGAACAAAAAGCCCCGCATACAATGGAAGGCGAAGTCAAAGAAAAAACCAGGGTATAACCATGTTCGGTGTGGGGTTTTCAGAACTGTTGCTGATAGGGGTAGTCGCTCTGATCGTGATCGGTCCGGAGCGTTTGCCCAAAGTTGCCAGAACTGCCGGATTGCTGCTTGGCCGGATGCAGCGTTATGTGGCGACGGTGAAGGCCGACATCGCGCAGGAAATCCAACTCGAAGAATTGCATCGAGCGAGCGCGGCGCTCAAGGAAAGCATGCAGACGACGCGGCAGGATATCGGTAGCGCCATCAGCGATCTGCATCAAACTATCCATACTGGCCGCTCCGCCGAGAATATGGAAGCATCCGATACGCTATTTCCAGTCAACAGTACGGCAGTGGATGGCGACGCGGAAGAAAGCAGGCAAATCGAACTGCCGCTGGAGACGCCGGTCAATGCGTCTGCCAACGCCGAAGCGCCGACGGTAACACGTTCGTCTGCGGGAGAGTCGCCCGGCCATACCGATAAGGCGTCTCCTCACGCATGAGCGATTCCGAACTGCAAGACAGCTTTATTTCCCATCTGGTCGAATTACGTAACCGCTTGTTGCGTGCGATATTGGCGGTAGTCATCGTATTTCTGGGTTTGTTTCATTGGGCCAATCATCTTTATAGCCTATTGGCCCGCCCGTTATTGCGGGCATTGCCGAAAGGCGGCCAACTTATCGCCACCGAAGTGACGGCGCCATTTTTCGTTCCGCTAAAAGTCACCATGATGGCGGCTTTTCTTATTGCGTTGCCGTATGTTCTTTACCAAATATGGGCGTTTATAGCTCCGGGTTTATACGCCCACGAAAAGAAGTTGGGCATACCCTTGATCATTGCCAGTGTGATATTGTTCTTTTGCGGCATGTCCTTCGCCTATTTTCTGGTATTTCCCATCGTTTTCGGCTTCATCACCGGCGTTGCGCCCGCAGGGGTGGCAGTCATGACCGACATCAGCAAATATCTCGATTTCGTCCTTACCATGTTTCTGGCATTCGGCATCACGTTCGAAGTGCCGGTCGTCGTGGTACTGCTCGTTAAAGCCGGACTTGTCAGCGTCGCAAAACTGCGCGAAGTGCGGCCTTACGTCATTGTCGGTGCGTTTATCGTCGGCGCCATTTTCACTCCGCCCGATGTCGTTTCGCAAACCATGCTGGCGTTGCCGCTATGGCTATTGTATGAAGGAGGGATAATAGTCGCGAGTCTGGTAAGCCGTACTGTGCCGATAGAAGACGATTATCGGCCGCTCACCGACGCGGAAATGGCAAGCGAGCTCGATAAAAGCGAACATCCTCCCGGAAATTGAATCATGGCATTTATCCTGCCCGAGGACGATTCATCAGCGTAACAAATTCGCCGGCTGTTGATACTGCATAGTGGGCGAACGCTGGCTTCTTACAAGGATGGATTCCCACGCTTGACTGATTGGAGCCGGGTGTGACTACAGCCGGCTAGTGAGCGCGTTCCTGAACCAATATCCACGGCGCAAGGACTACCGTCCAGATAGCCGGTTTGCGCGTTTGCCAGTCGGCGGCTGTCGCGTCTTCGAGTTTGGCGATCTGGCCGTTCAACATCCAGTTTTTTACCGTTTCTGTGTGATCGCAGGCGATATGGGCCGCCACATCGATCAAATCCAGCTGGCTATCGACGCGGATCAGTTGCCCCTTGGCGAAAAAAACCTCCAATTCAGTCCAGTCGGCTTTGGCGGTTTCGGTATTGAGTTTGGCGTGCATCAACTCCAGGGATGCGGTCATCGGGGTTCCTTATTCTTCGTCCGGCAGCAAGGATGGCGCCGGACGCAGCTGTTCCAGATCGACGGATTCGATCTGGCTGAATCGCCGGCTGATTTTCTGGCTGGTAGTATGAACTTCAGCGGCGTCCTCGTGGGCTTGGCGGATATGGTCGGCCAGTTTTTTCATACGCAGGTCGAAACGGCTGAATTCCTTGCCCAGTTTGGAGAGTTCGTCTTTGATGATGTGTACCTGGCGGCGGGTTTCCACGTCCTTGATGACAGCGCGAGCGGTATTGAGCACCGCCATCAGCGTCGTTGGCGAGACGATCCATACGCGGCGGTTCATGGCGTATTCGACAATATCGGCATGATAGGCATGAATTTCCGCGAACACGGCTTCGGCGGGGATGAACATCACTGCTCCGTCGGAAGTTTCGCCTTCGATGATGTATTTGGACGCAATATCGTCGACGTGTTTTTTGATGTCGGCCTTGAATGCGCGCGTCGCCAGGGCGCGTTCGGATTCGGTGCTTTCGCGATTGCACATGCGATGATAATTTTCCAGAGGAAATTTGGCGTCGACCGATACTCGACAGGTAGGTTCAGGGAGCACGAGCACGCAATCGACGCGGCTGCCGTTCGACAGGCTTGCCTGAAATACGTAGGCATCGGGCGGCAGGATATTGCGCACCAGGCCTTCAAGCTGGACTTCGCCGAAGGCGCCGCGCGAGCGTTTGTCTCCCAGCAGAGCTTGCAGCGTGACGACATTGGTGGTGAGTCCGTCGATTTTTTTTTGCGCTTCGTCGATGGTGGCGAGGCGCGCCATGACGCTGGTAAAGGTTTCATTGGTTTTTTTAAAGCCATCGTCCAGCCGTTCGGCGACTTTGGCGGAGATTTCCGCCAGCCGGTTGTCTACGCCTTTGGCCAGCGATTCGACAGAGGCGGAAAGTTGGCCGCCTGCCTGCTGCATCGTAGTCTGTATCAATGCTTGTTCTGCGCGTCCTTGTTCTGCCAGTGTCTGCAAGGTCTTGCCGAGGAATTCGGATTGTGCGTTATGCAAGGAAGCGGCAAATTCCGTCAGCTGGGCATTGAGTGTGACACGGCTATTGGCCAGTTCGCTGGCCTGCGATTGCGTCAGGGCATGGATAGCCGTATGCATGGCTTCGCGGTTGGCTGCCAACTGCGTGGATTGCTCCAGTTGCAAGGCTTGTACCGCGCTACGGGTACCTGCGAGTTCGTTGCCCACCAAAGTGCGCAATCGTTCGGAGACATCCGTCAACGCGGCTTGGATACGGTCGGATTGCGTACTCAAGCCCAGATGCAAGTCGCTTAACATCGCCCGATGACGTGGTTCCATGCCCGAGTCGAGGCGCTGTGGAAGCTCCGCGAGCGTTGTTTGCAAGGAAGCGATACGCAAAATCAGCCAGACCAGAATGCCGATGACGATGACGATGGCAACGGCGATAAACGTGTAAAACAGAGGCATTTAGGATGGCGGCGACCGAAAATATGATTCGGATATTTTACCTTATAAGGACACCTGAGGGTGGTTTTACAGTCTCGTCATTGCCGGTTTATGCATCGTATCGCAAACGGGGCTGGCAGATCAATGGGTAAATCCTTGCCCTTTACCTTTCGGATCGGTGCCGTCGAAAGGGTCGACGAGCTGGATAGCCTGAGTGTTCCCCCAAGCTTCCAGATCTTCGACTTCTACGCCCAGCCAAAAAAAATCGCCAGCGGAATCGTTGCTGCTGCCGCCTACTATTCGCTGATCGTCTTCCAGCAGAATATGCTGCGAGTATTCATGCGCATCGTCTTTATTACGAAATATCTTCCATAATACAATGCGTTCCTTTTGAGGGTCTTCAGGTAAATTTCTGGATTGGCTCAAAAGCTGATCGATGTTTACGTTCTTGCCCGATGATTTCGTAGTCATAAAACCTCCATGAGAGACACGCGTAAAACGCGAACTTTTACCATGCTGCGATCGGGTGGTTATCAAGCATCGACCGCCAGCACTATGGTATGAGAATTGCTGTATGTAAGCGAAAATCGTGTAATTTCATTTACCATTGCAACTCGATGAGTAATCACATTTGTTAATCAATATGATACAGAGTCACACTTATGATGCAAAGAGGTTTGTGAGAGTAGGGTATGTAAGATAAACCCTGGATAGGCTAATCGGCTTATACGATTTTGCAAGGGATCTCTGCATTGTCGTCAGTTTTATAAACCGCGCATAAGCGATGATAACCGTCAGCGATGATTACCACTCCGTTCGATGGATCGCGGACAAGCAATAAGGGCGACAAGGATATTCCATGGCGGATTTTTTTTCGGTCGGCTTCGACTTCGGTATTGCTGATCCCGAGTAATGAAAGCCTGCTTGCCCTGAAAATGTCCTTGGCCTTGAAACGTTGCATGGAAGCTTGCTGCAGCTTCTGGACAATGCCGGTTACCGCATCCGGTTCATAGATTAAGCTTAGATACGAAGCCGCAGAAGGGTAATCGTGTTCGTCAGGCAGATCCAGCCATTTGATTTTATTATTCTTGCTCATGAGGATCTATCTCGCGAAAAAAGAAGTGCTGGATGTGTCGAATTCCCGATAGTAACCGGGAATTCGGGTTGTCGATTATTGGTGAGCGTATTTGAACTCCGGCAATGCTTTCAATGCGGATTTGGTTGCACCCGGCAACAACAATTTGTTTCCCTTGGTACGCAGATGATTAAATGGAATCAAAACGCTGTGGCGGTCCATGCCGAGAAAGCCGCCAACGCCGATTACTGCATACGATACGGATTTTTCCGGAGAAACGATAATATCTTCGATCACTCCGATTTTTTTGTTGTCGTCGTTGTAGACGGCTTTGTGCAGAATTCTTTTTTCAGCACTCCATCCCAGTGCGGCTATTTTCGATTCTTCTATTGAAATTCCTATGGTTTCGGTACCTGCGACAGCCGCTGTGTTGGAGGCGGCGTATGCCAAGCTTGCCGTATTCATGACGGAACCCAGAACAATAACTGCGACAAATTTCAACTTCATGTTGCATCTCCTTGATTAAAAAACAAATTAATATTCGATGGCGATGATGACAGCTTATGGATTGCCCTGATTTCGTTTATTCTTTTCGTCTTCGAAGGGTATGCGGCCATCCTGTTCGAACCGGCGACGACGTTTCTTGGAAAAAACCCACATGACGATGGCAATGAATGCAATCAAGAGAGCGAGCAAATAAAACATCGGTGAGAGCTCCTTCATAAAGGAAATCTGCAGCGATTTCCGTATTCGACGATCAGCTACCGGGGTGCGATCGCTGATCGTCGATTAACCCCAGTGCTCAACTTGTCCAGCTTAACGGCGGGTAATCGGTTACCTGGCGAAGCTTGACTGCTTGTAAGTGTAACTCAGCGTATTTTCAAAGTATATGTCTTTTGGCGAATTATGAACATGATGGTGATAATAGGCATAAATTTCGCCGAAAATCCATTGAATACCTGTTGAACCCGTCGTTTCCGGTAATTCCGGTCAAAAAATGTATGACTTATTGTAAGATAAACTTAGTAGATTTGCATACGTCTTTGCGTTATGCTGCATGCACTCACGCAGTTTCCGAGTCGTTATCCATACGCCTCTTTTTTAAAATCACAGGAGAGCATGATGAGTGAACAGATACCCGAGATAGATTTTGGCATCGTAATGACCAGCGGCCCTGACACCCCCAAACGTCTGGCTTCGCCTTTTTTTCTTGCCGCTACCGCTGCCGCCGAAGAAAAGAGCGTGGTAGTGTACTTTACCGGACTCGGAACCTTGTTATTGCAAAAAGGTGTGGCTGAAACCGTATTTCCGAAAGAAGGCGGTAAATCTGTCGCAGGATTTATGGATCTGGCGCGAAAAAATGGCGCTCAATTCGTCCTGTGTGCGACTTCCATGGATCTGCATGGCTTAAAACCGGAAGATATGATTGCGGATGTTCCGGCGATGAGCGTTGCAGATGCCTTGCCTTACCTCGAAGCCGTGAAAAGGATAGTTAGCTTTTGATTCGATGCCGGCTTCGATCTTGCGAGAGCGCAGTTCAATTAAATAAAAAAGCTTGCCCTATCTCTAGAGGTTGCTTAACCTGTTGTAAGCGGCATTTTATTCTTATCTACCCCGTAGCTTCAAAGAGTTACGGAGTATTTTTATTGTCCTCAAAAATACCACCGGGCACCTCGTATCCCGCCCGCCACAAGGCGGCAGCCGACTAGCTTCATGCCAGCTGTCTACTGGCTGCTTTAAGTCAGATTGACTCGAATTTCGGGTCATCCGAACGGGGAACGCATTTGCATATTGCCGACGCAGTCCAAGCAGCGGAAAGCATGGCGGTAAAAATGTTTGGTGAAAATGTTGCCGAAAAGCTGCCGAAAGTTCGGCAATGGCTGCCGAAATCAGGTCACTGTACACTATTTTAGAAATTAAATCTAAGGCAATAACGCAATAAATTAATTTGTTGCGTATATTATGGTGGTGGGTCGGGCGGGATTCGAACCCGCGACAAACGGATTAAAAGTTTCCATATAAATCAATAAGTTAATGATAATTAAGCGTAATTAAAAGTAAATGATAATAATCATGAGTAACGCATAATTACACATATAATCAAAATATTACCTTATTATTGAGAAGTCGATTAACGTAATTTAGCGTAAGGTGTAATAACTGATGTCTGTACCGTAATTGTACCTTTTACTTTTTATTCGCTTTACGATAAGTTAATCGTTTTGGAAAGACTGGCTTCTTAGTTTTGCATCTTTTTGAATGGTGCGATCCACTAATTCAAGGATAGGCTGCCACCAGCGCTCACATAGCCCAGCAAACCGATTAACAGCATTCGCGTCCACAATTTGTTCGATATCTCCCTGCAGGCTGACATCACCGCAGGGTGCCGTAATCTCGGACACAGCAATGAGATAGGTCAGGCGTTCTTCCGAAGGAATGTTGATCGGAGGATAACCATTTTTCAATAAGGGAATATTCGCCAATAAGCGAGCCATGCGGCCGTTACCGTCGACAAAGGGGTGTACCGCCACAAATTTCGCATGAAGATTTGCATAAGACTGTATTGCATCTTTCGGTGATTTGATTTGATCGGCCCATGCATTCGCATCTCCCAGCCACTGATCCATCAGTGCCGGGACAACGGCAGGGTGAGGAAATTCATGTTCCATTTCCTTGTCGTCGCGGATATAAAAGGTAAAATTCGGCTCGATTTTCCATTTTCCGACTGGATAATAAATATCCGCAATGTGTTCGCTTAATACAGCCTGGTGTAACAGGAACAAATCATCCTGTTTAATTTCCGGCTTCTTTAGTAAGGCATAAACCAGTTCAATTGCTTTGGCATGGCCATATACTTCTTGATGATGGGATAACGGCTTTCCGGAAATGGTCAGTCCTTCGCTCAACACAAAATCGGTATCGCCGAGCGTCAGCGTATTGCCTTCTATCGCCGTCGAATCGTGGGTCCAATGATTACGAATCGCGCGCAGTAATTCTTTGCGCAGCGACGCGTTTTGAATCTGACTAAAGAATGGTTTCATTGCCTCTCCGTGGACGATACAAAGGATCACTGCCAACAAAAATCATTCGACGACGAAATGCAACCGGGCTTTCAACCAACAGAATGGCTTTAAGGGATTCCAAACCGCATGGAAAGTAAGGGCTCTTCAAAAAACGGCAGTCATCCGCCGTCCATTCTGGTATGTCAATTTTATTTCTTAATGCAAGGTGCTCAGCAACCGCTCCAAGATATGCATTTGCCCGCTCATCCTCCATTAATGGAGGGGGATCAATCAACATGGCCTGGCGCGCAATCATATCTTGTTCAATATAAAATTCATCCAGAAATTCACGCAGAAAAGCATCAATATCCCCATAACGCGCAGCCATTTGAACCACTTCACTGAGGGAATGTGGACGGCTGCAATGAGCTTTCTTGATTTTATCTGATTGCATATTGATTCCCAAGACTTTGAAGGGGATTTTTTGTAGTTCCGCGATGCGGTTGGCTGCAAGTAACCCATCTCATCGAACATCAGCCGCCATAGGTCGCGGCTAGTGACAGAACGGCGATATTCAGTTCTTCTCTGGATTGAGCTTCCCCCGAAATTTCGTCTTCCAAAGATGATGTAAAATCACGATCAACTTGGAAGGAAAGCGATGAAGATACCGAAGCAGGAATACACGACGGAGTTTAAGGAATTGACGGTCAAGCGGGTGAAAGACGCCCAGACGGTTGGTGCGGTTGCCAAGGAACTTGGCCTGGCTGACCAGACGCTGCGTAACTGGGTCAAGGCCGCAGCAGAGGGCAAGCTTAACGGAGTTGGCACCAGGAAGGTCACCCCTGAGGAGATGGAATTGTCACGGCTACGTACGGAAAATGTCCGGCTCAAGCGGGAGAACGAAATTCTAAAAAACCGCCCACACGGCTCACCGCGCCCCTCATGCATAGAAACACTGGAGAGTACACTGCAAGAACGCGGACACTGGCCGACAGCTTCTTGGAGGTTTTGACCCCATCAAAAAACATGGCCGAGAGGAAGCTGCGGACCCGTCTGTGGTGGCACTACAAGGTGACCCCGTTTAGGAAATTGATTTAATCCGAGTCCCCTGTCCTGCGTTTTATTTCATCAGGAGGTGGATTATGTCAGGAAGTAGAACTAAGCCCACAGGGTTGCCCATTATTAACGAATTTGCCGCAGGGATCGACATAGGTTCTCGCTTTCATGTTGTTGCGGTTGGTTCTGATCTGTGTGATGAACCCGTACAAACGTTTCAGGCGTTTACGAGTGATTTGCTGCGTATGGCAGATTGGTTAACCGATGTTGGTATCAAGACAGTCGCGATGGAGTCGACCGGCGTTTACTGGGTAGCTGCGTACGAAGTGCTTGAATCACGCGGCATCAATGTCATCCTGGCAAACGCGCGTGAAGCGCGCGCCGTACCCGGCAGGAAGAGTGATGTCAACGATGCACAAGTGACTGCAAAGGCTCCATGCCTGTGGCCTATTGCGTGCCAGCTTTCGTCCCGGACGAGAAATTGCAGCGCTTCGGTCGTATTTGCGCTCACACGAACGACATTTGGATTATGCCGCTTCACATATACAGCACATGCAAAAAGCGCTGACCTACACGAATTTGCAGTTACACCATGTCATAAGCGATATTACCGGCGCGACTGGTATGCAGATTATTCGTGCCATTGTTGCGGGTGAACGGAATCCTGATGTTTTAGCTGAGATGCGCGATGTTCGTTGCAAGGCCAAAATTGACACTGTACACGCGGCACTCGTCGGCAATTACCAGCCCGAACATGTTTTTGCGTTAAAACAAGCGCTCGCGCTCTATGACTTCTACCAACAATGTGTGGCTGAATGTGATACACAGATCGAGCTAGTCGTTGCTGCTCTGAACAGCAGTCGCAAAATTCCCGCAACGCCGCTTCCGAAGGCACGTCATCGCACCAAACAGCCAAACGAAGTGAACTTCGATGTTCGCACGGCTATGTACCAGTTAGCCGGTACTGATCTGACACAAATTCATGGTATCGGTCCATTTCTTGCCTTGCGGCTAGTTGCCGAATGTGGAACTGATCTCACTTGATGGAAGACTGCAAAGCATTTTACATCGTGGCTAACGCTCTCGTCG
The DNA here is from genome assembly GCA_021795395.1 of Pseudomonadota bacterium. Classification (GTDB taxonomy): domain Bacteria; phylum Pseudomonadota; class Gammaproteobacteria; order Burkholderiales; family Sulfuriferulaceae; genus Sulfuriferula. Next base: position 68,511 of record JAJYPN010000004.1, read on the forward strand.
GGTTGCAAAATCAGCGGAGGTAAGGTGCTCTCGGCACATACACGCAAGACCAGCAACGGGCTGACAGTTGCTTTACGATTGGCGGCAGTTTCTGTGGGACGCACCAATACAGCGCTTGGTGCATTCTATCGTCGACTGGCAGCACGTATTGGTAATGCAAAAGCAGTGACAGCGACAGCACGCAAAATTGCGATACTGTTTTACAACGCGATGCGGTTTGGCATAGATTATGATGCTAAATTTTGATGTGACTCTTTGATTTTCTTGGTGGGTCGGGCGGGATTCGAACCCGCGACAAACGGATTAAAAGTCCGCTGCTCTACCGACTGAGCTACCGACCCAGTGAAGCTCCGGAATTATACGTCATTTCATAAATTCGTCAAGAACGGCGGGGTCAAGAAAAACAATTAAAGCTTGAGGAGAAGAAATTCAGGATGTAGTTGAGTGCCATCCTGAGTGTAAACCGGGAGGGTGATGATGCTGCTGGAGACCATTTTGTGAGCGCGACCATGGATATCGGTCTGGATAGTGTGTTCAGGGGTATTTTTTTGCGCAACCAGCGATAGGGGGTGCGTAAGGATTTCGATAGCTGTGTAGCTTTCTCCTTTCCAGGTGAACGACAGGCCGATCATTTCCTGGAGTTCATCCAGATTGATCAGATCATTCACGATCGTTTCAAGCCTTTGATCCAGTAGCTGTACAGACGGTCGGCAACGCCATGCAAAGCGTTCAGGCGATCCGGCATGGCGCTTAGCATCCGGTCGGGAGTCTGTACGGCAGGGCTGTCGCGAGCCGCATCGATTTCATGCCGTCCGGCCGCACACCAGGCGGCTATCATTTCGGCCGTCATTTCGACATGGCATTGCATGGCCAGATGTTTGTTATCGAGCACGTAAGCCTGGTTATCGCAGTAGTCGCTTTTGAATAAACGGGTGGCGCGTGCCGGTACCTCGAACGTTTCGCCATGCCAATGGAACACGTGAAAACGGGTCAATCCATCGAGCCAGGCGCGGGCGCTGTCGTGATTGTCGGCGTATACCTCGCCCCAGCCGATTTCCTTGACGGGGTTGGGGCCGACCGTAGCGCCCAGCGCCCTGGAGATGAGCTGGCCGCCGAGGCAATGGCCGAGTACGGGAATACCGGCGGCGACGGCGCTGCGTATCAATTGCAGGGATCGGTCAATCCACGGCAAGGGGTCGTTGACGCTCATGCTACCACCCATGAAAACGAGGCCGCTGAATTCGTCGGGATCGGCGGGTACCGCTTCGCCTTCATCGATTTTGTAGAGACGGCTCGGGATTTCGTGTCGATCAAGGAATTCGACGAAATATCCAGCGCCTTCGTTGGGATTATGGCGAAAGATCGCGACGGATTTCATGGCTGGCGGTCAGGCGACGCGCTTGTCGCGCTCGATCAGCGCGTAGGCCGAATGATTGTGGATCGATTCGAAGTTTTCGCTTTCGACCACATAGCTGTCGATTTTAGGGTTGTTGTCGAGTGCGGCGGCGACGTCGCGCACCATGTCTTCGACGAACTTGGGATTGTCGTAAGCGCGTTCGGTGACGTATTTTTCGTCGGGTCGCTTCAGCAAGCCGTACAGTTCGCAGGAAGCCTGGCTTTCTGCGATGCCTACGATGTCCTCGATCCAGAGAAAACCGTTGGTGCGCGCGGTGATTGTGACGTGCGAACGCTGGTTATGCGCGCCGTATTCGGAGATTTTTTTGGAGCAGGGGCACAGGCTGGTCACAGGTATCACCACCTTGGTGGTATGAACGTACTTCTGATCTTCGATCGCGCCGATAAACGTCACATCGTAATCCATCAAGCTCTGAACGGCGGAAATCGGAGCGGTCTTGTTGATGAAATAGGGAAAGCTCATTTCGATATAGCCCGATTGCGCTTCCAGCCGCTGCACCATCTGCCGTAATATCGTTTCGAAATTTTCTATCGATATTTCGCGTTCGTTGGCATTGAGGATTTCAACGAAACGCGACATGTGCGTGCCTTTGAAATTATGCGGCAAAAACACATACATGTTGAAATTGGCGATGGTATGCTGGATTCCGCTGCTTTTATCGGCGACCCGGATCGGATGCCGTATGGATTTGATACCGACCTTGTTGATGGCGATCTGTCGCGCGTCTGCGTAGTTCTGTACGTCGGCCATGGCGTTGATATCACAACAATCGTTCATGATCTGTCCTGTCATTGCTGTTCGAATGGGTTAATTATATACTTCTTTATCCGACTGAACTACTCGGGTAAAGTGCCTTCCCAGGCATTGATTATGCCTGCCGCATCCAGTCCGCAATCTCGCAGCATGTGAGCATGATCGCCGTGATCGAGGTAGCGGTCGGGCAAACCAAGCTGCAGGACGCGTACGGTCGAACCTGCGCGATGCAGACATTCGCTCACGGCACTGCCGGCACCCCCCATCAGGGCGTTTTCTTCGATGGTAATAAGCAGTTCATGCGTTTTGGCCAGATGTTGCACCAACTCCGCGTCCAGAGGTTTGACAAAGCGCATGTCGGCAACGCTGGCATCGATGTGGGCGGCTGCGATCAGCGAGGATGCGACCATGCTGCCGAATGCCAGTATCGCGACGCCTTGACCCTGCCGGCGCACTATTCCTTTGCCTACGGGAATGGCGGTCATGGTTGCGGCGACGACGGCGCCCGTACCTGAGCCTCGCGGATAGCGCACTGCACTCGGTCCAGGCAACTGCATCGCGGTGTACAGCATCTGCCGGCATTCGTTTTCATCGGACGGTGCCATGACGGTCATATTCGGAATGCAGCGCAAATAGCTCAGATCGAAACTGCCGGCATGTGTCGGGCCGTCTGCGCCGACCAGGCCTGCGCGGTCGATGGCGAACACGACGGGAAGGTTTTGCAGGGCGATATCGTGGATAAGCTGATCGTAAGCGCGTTGCAAAAAGGTGGAATAAATCGCCACGACCGGTTTATAGCCGTCGGCCGCCAGCCCGGCAGCGAACGTCAGGGCATGCTGTTCGGCGATGCCGACATCGAAATAACGGTCTGGATACAATTCCGAAAATCGTACCAGTCCGGAGCCTTCGCGCATGGCCGGTGTGATGCCGACCAGGCGCGGTTCTATCGCCGCCATATCGCACAGCCAGTCGCTGAAGATTTGTGTATAGCTCGGTCTGCCGCTGCTTTTTTCGAGTATGCCGAGATCGGGTTCGAAAGCGGATACGCCATGATACAAGCAGGGATTTTCTTCGGCCCGCGGATAACCCTTGCCTTTTCTGGTCACTACATGCAGGAACTGCGGTCCCTCCAGACGCCGGATATTGCCCAGGGTTTCGATCAATACGTCCAGATCGTGACCGTCTATGGGTCCGATGTAATTGAAACCGAATTCTTCGAACAGGGTGCCGGCGGGCGTAACCATGCCCTTGACATGCTCTTCGGCCCGCTTGGCCAGTCCCAGCATGGTAGGGACATGCGATAATACTTTTTCGCTGGCGCGGCGCGCCGCCGTATAAAAACGTCCTGAAATCAGCTTGGCCAGATAATTGTTGAGCGCGCCGACATTGGGCGAAATCGACATGTCGTTGTCGTTGAGTATGACGAGCAGATTGGCATCCATATCGCCGGCGTTATTGAGCGCTTCGAACGACATGCCGGCCGTCATGGCGCCGTCGCCGATAATGGCCACGGCGCGACGGTCGAGACCGGAGAGCCTTGCGGTTACCGCCATGCCGAGCGCGGCGGAAATGGACGTGCTCGAATGGCCGGTGCCGAAGGTATCGAATTCGCTCTCGTCGCGTTTGGGGAAACCGGCTATGCCGCCCGCTTTGCGTAATCCTGCCATGGCGGCGCGGCGGCCGGTGAGAATTTTATGCGGATAGCACTGATGACCGACATCCCAGACCAGGCGATCGTCGGGAGTATTGAATACGTAGTGCAGGGCGATGGTCAATTCGACCGCGCCGAAATTGGAAGCGAAATGACCTCCGGTCTGCGCAATGCTATCGAGCATGAAATCACGCAATGACTGGGCGAGTACAGGCAAATCCTCGCGTTTTAACAATCGCAAGTCCGTTGGCGTTTCGATAAGGTCGAGTAACGGATAAATTCGATTCAACATGTTCTCTGTACAATAATATCTGCCAGCTGGCGCAAACGCAGGTTATGGGTGTATGGGTCCAGGGCAGTCATCGCCTCTTCATGCAGTGAGCGAGCGAGTAACCGGGCATCGGCGATTCCCATCAGACTGACATAAGTGGGTTTGTTCTGCTCGGCGTCCTTGCCGGCGGTTTTGCCCAGATCGTTTGTCGAAGCCGATGCATCCAGTATATCGTCGACTACCTGAAAAGCCAGACCCAGGCATTTGGCGTAATGATCCAGTCCGCTCAATTCCGCTTCCGTCCGGCTATTCCCGCAATTCGCTCCGAGCATGACGGCGGCGCGTATCAGCGCGCCGGTTTTATGTATGTGCATGAATTCGAGTTCGGGCAGAGTCAGACTGGCGCCTACGCTGTCTAGATCGATCGCCTGACCGCCGGCCATGCCGTGTGATCCGCTAGCGGTTGCCAGTAATTTGATCATGTTCAACTGTTGTGCGGCGTCGATTCCCTCGATACGCGCAGACAGTATTTCAAAAGCCAGGCTTTGCAAACTGTCGCCGACCAGCAAGGCGGTGGCCACGTCGAACTCGATATGGCAGGTAGGCTTGCCGCGCCGTAGCACATCGTTATCCATACACGGCATATCGTCATGTACCAGAGAATAGGCATGGATCAGTTCCACGGCGCAGGCTGCCGCGGTTACCCGGGCGGGATCGGTCTCGCAGGCCTCGCCAGCCGCGTACGCAAGCAAGGGGCGTATGCGTTTTCCGCCGCCCAGCACGGCATAACGCATGGCGGCATGCAGCCGTACCGGAGCGTTGCCGGCGTTAGGTAAATAGTGTTCGAGCGCAGATTCGGTGCGGATCAGGAGCTCATTCGACCAACTTGAAAAATCAGTTGTCATGCGTTGCACCCGGGTTATTGAATGCCTGCAGCGTATCGTTTTCGAGTATTTGAACGTGTTGTTGCGCAGCCGAGAGCGTTTTGTGGCAATATTGTAATAATTCGGTTCCGCGCTGATAGGCAGCCAGCGATTGTTCTAAAGTCAGTTGACCGGATTCCATTTCCTTGATCAGCGATTCGAGTTCAGTCATGGCGGTTTCAAAACTGGCGGGAGGGGAAACAGGATGAGTCATCGCGATAGGTATTCGTAAATTGATAAATCTTACCGAATAATTGCGCTTAACGCTATTATTAGCGATAATTCACGACTTGTTTTCGATTGTGAGTACGATTTTTATTGTCGGGGGAGTTAAGCGGCTGGCGTGCCGTCTTAATAATTGTTTTTTTGGTCACTTCGTTAGGGGTGTACTCGCTATATGTCTGATTTGGCTGTTGCATCACAGTTGTCGCGTACTGCTTCTCAATTACCGGTTAGCTGGTATTTCGATCCCGATATTCATGCATTGGAGCTGAAAATTTTATTCGCCGGGGGGCCCGGTTATGTCGGACATCAACTAATGGTGCCCGAAACGGGCGATTATCATGTCCTCGATACGACCAACCAGGCATCTATGCTGGTACACAACGAGCGCGGGATTGCCCTGTTGTCGAATATCTGCCGGCATCGGCAGGCAGTGATGTACGAAGGGCGCGGACGCCTGCGCAACATTGTCTGCCCCTTGCATCGCTGGACTTACGATAAGGAAGGAAAATTGCTGGGCGCGCCTCATTTTCCCGACAATCCCTGTCTGAATCTGGGGAGCACTCCTTTACAGAACTGGAACGGCCTGCTGTTCGGGGGGCAACGCGACGTCGCGGCGGACCTCGCCAATCTGGGGGTGACGCAGGCGCTGAATTTCGACGGCTATATGCTCGATCGGGTAATGATCGAGGAGTACGGCTGTAATTGGAAAACCTTTATCGAGGTTTATCTTGAAGATTATCATGTCGAACCGTTTCATCCCGGTCTCGGAAATTTTGTGACCTGTTCCGATCTGAAATGGGAGTACGGCGATTGGTATAGCGTGCAGACGGTAGGCGTATCCCGTAATTTGAGCAAACCCGGCAGTCCGGTCTATCAGAAATGGCAGCAGCAGGTTTTGAAATATCGCAATGGGTCGGTTCCCGACCAGGGTGCCATCTGGTTGACCTATTATCCGAACATCATGGTGGAATGGTATCCGCATGTTCTGATTGTCAGCACCATTATTCCGACGGGTATCGAATCATGCCGGAATGTGATCGAATTTTATTATCCCGAAGATATCGCGTTGTTCGAACGCGAGCTGGTGGAAGCGGAACAGGCGGCTTATGCCGAAACGGCGCTGGAAGACGATGAAATCTGTCGTCGCATGCAGCGCGGCCGCCGTTTGCTGTACGAGCAGGGCAAGGAAGAATCAGGCCCGTATCAATCGCCGATGGAGGACGGCATGGTGCATTTTCACGAATTTATCCGTCGTCAACTCTCGTCTTCTCTTTAACGATTGACGCAGGCGATTTTTTCCCGCTTCCATAACGCGCAGGTGCGCGATCTGGTCTGGGTAATGGCATCGCCGAATTTGCTGGCGGACGCGGAGTGGCTGGTCAGTGATCGCGAATGTGCGGAAATGCTCTTTGCTGCGCTGCCTGAATTGCTGGCCCTGGATCGGCATCCGGCGCCCCTGCAGGCTTGGCTGGCCGCCCGTAAGCCTGATCGTCTGGGCCCCTATTTCGAGTCGCTGGTTGCTTACTGGTTCGCTTTTCTGATTGATGCGGACTGGTATGCGACCAACAAAATAGTGAAATCCGGCCGTCTGACCCAAGGCGAGTTCGATCTGCTTTGGCGTACCGCCTCGGGTTCGTTGCATCATTGGGAACTGTCGGCCAAACTGTATCTGCAGATTCGCCAGGATCAGGGATTTGCCGGTTATATCGGCACCATGAAACAGGACCGGCTGGATTTGAAAGTCGCGCATTTGCGCGATAAGCAGTTGCATCTGGCGTATACGCCCGAAGGTATCTCAGCGCTTCCTGAATCCGGGCAACCAGTCCGTGCCAGGGCGTTATTCAAGGGCTGGCTGTTTTACCCTCGCCATGTTTCGAATTCTGCCGCAGCAGGGATTTCGGAACGGCATTTGACCGGTTGGTGGGCGCATTGGAGCAATCCTGAATTCGAACTGCAACCCCGGCTCAGGTGGCGTATATTGGAACGACTTTCATGGCTTGCGCCCGTACGATGCAACAACAGTTCGGAATTGAGTATCGAAGCCGATTTCAGAGACGACCTGGCAGCGTATTTTGCCGGAACGGCAACGCCCATATTGATCGCCGGCCTTTCACAAGGTCACGATGCCTGGGAGGAAGTCACTCGTGGATTTATCGTGCCGTCCGGGTGGTAACCCAATCCGCGATTGTGGATTTTCGTGATTTTTGTATACGCCCTGTTGTTTTTACAGAATAATATTTCAAGCCAGTACAGGAATAATGTTGCGTATGCCGAATACTATTCAAAAACGCCGATTTAACCGCCAGAATGTCGTACAGCCGGCCATGTTGGTCAGCCGTATTTCCGGTGCGGTCAAAGGCGAGATTCGCGATTTTTCCGCGAACGGAATTTTGTTTGCGTTGAGCAATTCGCCGATGAATGCCAATTTGCAGGATCAGCCGGTGGCTGTCGGTTTTAAATCGGTATCCGGTCAATATCGCATCACAGGTCGAATCGTGCGCGTATTCGAGCGCTCGATAGGTATTGCAATCGATCGCTTTTCGGACGAAGCGTATCGCGCATTGGAATTGCGTGCCAATCAGCCTGTGCAAACGGCCGGCACCGATGAAACTGTTTATGGAAAGGCAAAAACCGTTGCAGCCAATACCGGTTGTCAGGCTCTGTATGGTAATTTTATCGATCGTGTCATGAATCATTTTTACGGTAATCTGGAAATCAAGCTTGCCGCGCTGGAAACCATGGAAACCCATGTTGCGCTGCGCTGGGACTTTCGTCATGCGGCGCAACTGCTGATCGCACGGCGCAAGGAAATTGAAGGCGCCTTGCTCGATAAACCCCTGGACAAGCAAAATGCAATGCAGCAGGATAAACCCACACTCGAACTGGTCGATACGAAGGAATTCGATGACTGGCTTGCCGTATCGCAACTGATACATAAACTGAACGTTGATTATGCTGCCGAAATCGCTCAATTCGAAGCAAGATACGCCAGATTGCCGGCGGTAAGCCAGGATGCCGCACTTCGTCCTTACAGCCCGCAGCGCCTATTTTGGGCGCTGCACGAAGCGCTGGGAAGATTCATGCCGGATAACGCGGTGAAATCGGCTGTCTATAAATTATTTTCCGAATCGGTGAGAGAATATTTCGCTTCGTTTTATGCCGAGCTGAATCAGTCCGTCGCTTTTATTCCGTTGCCGCAGGCCGAAATCGTCAAACGCGAGATCAATCCGGATTTTAAATCCGTGTATGAACGGCCTGCGGCAGAGTCGCTTTCGAAAGCGGATTCCGTATTTTCCGTGCCGTCCTCCGTTGTTGCGAATGACCCTGCGATTACATCGACTGCCAGCCGGTCGTTATCGATTAGCGATTATCTCGCCGATGCAAACCGGATTTCCGGCGCCGTAAGGCCTGCTGTCGGTAATCCCGGGTTTTCGGTCGATTCCATTTCTTTTGATTATGGATTGAACCAGTTACTCTGGCGTTTTAATTATTTTCTTAATAATCCCGGCACTGCCGAAAATTCACGTGCGCTGAGCGATGCACTTGTCGGCTGGTCGGGAAGACCCGTCGATGAAGATCCTGCAACGCCGCTGGTATTTGGATTGCCAGGAAGAACGGCACCGCGTAGGCAGTTTATAGCGCCATCGATACCGCGGATTCCGTCGGCCAGTCAGGATCGAGCAGTTCCGGAACACTATATGGCGCCTATTTTGAGTGTGGTCAATATCAATCAGCACAAGCGTTCGGGGCAGAAGCCGGAGGGAAATGAAATACCGATCAAAACTCAATTGCGCGATGTGCTTGCTCAATTGAAAGCTCCTGCCATATTCGATCCGCTGATCGAAACGATCGGCGACTTCGAAGATAGCCTGAACTATGACAGCCCGGGGAAATCACGCGATTCGGCCATTATCGGGCTACTTAAAAAAATTGAATTGCCGTTGATCAAACTCGCATTGACAGATGAAAATTTTTCCCGGGAAGAAAACCATCCTGCCCTGCAGACCGTCAATCTGACCGAGCGTTTTCATGCTGCCACCGACGATGTGGGGCAATTTTTCGATCAGCGATTGCAGCGCTTGCTGGATTTATTGATCACTCAGATAGTCGACCAATTCGAATCCAATAAGACGATCTTCGATGAAATCAATAAAGTACTTGCGACCTTATTGATGCCTATAGAAAAAGCGCGTAAAAACAAAATCGAACAGATCCAGCTCGCTTTTGCGCAACGCGAAAAAAATGCTGCCGAAAACGGCCGGCCCGAACAGGATCCCGACCAATTTTCCGATAATTCCATACTAACGGTTATGGATGTCATGTCTCTGGGTGATTGGGTATCCGTTGCGATTGCCGAGGATCAGGTTGCGTTTCAGCTGGTCTGTCACAATGCTACGCGCGGCCGCTACCTGTTCGTCAATCGTTCTGCCACTACGGTTATGGAATATGCCCGGCAGGAACTGTATGATTTGCTGGCTCGCAAGGCTATGCAAAGTTTACCCGAATACGATTTGCCGTTTATGCAACGTTCTGCCTATAAGGAGCTTCTGAACGTATATGAACAGGTATGCCAGCAGGCAACGCACGATCCGGTGAGCGGCTTGATCAATCGCAAGGCGTTAATGGCGCATCTGGAAGTGATATTCAGCCAGAAACAAACCAAAGGGAAAGGCGTTTTCGTCTGCATGATGATATTGGATAGAAACAATCTGCTGTGCCAGAATATCGACACGGCGGAAGCGGAGTCGTCGTTTGCTTCCTTTATCGCGGCTGTAGCGGCGTACATTGCGCCTGAGGACATATTTGCCCGCCTGAGCGAAACGACTTTTACTATCGTATTGCACGATTCTGATACGGAGCGTGCGCTTGCCGCCATGAAAACACTTATTTCCCGGATTGAAGAACAGCGGATACGATTCCAGGACAAGTATTTTGCTATCGGAGCCAATATCGGCATCTCCGCGCTTACGGACTTTATCGATACTCCGCAAAAATTGCTGAAGACGGCTGCCGCAGCTTGCCTGTCCGCTAAGAAACAAGGCATAAACTGGGTAGAATTATACAAACCGCATAACAAGCAGATCGAACAGGAGCAATCGATGTTTGAATGGGCGGGCGGGATCGATCGAATGCTGACGGATGAATTGCTGTATCTGCGCTGCCAAAAAATTAAACCGGTAGACGGTAGCGGAAATTGCTTGCCGCATTATGAAATATTGCTGGGGCTGCCGGATCATTTCGACATCACGATTCAGGGTTTTGTGCTGGCCGCCGAAAAATGGAATCGTTCTGCCGATATCGATATGTGGGTATTACAGCAAAGTTTTCGCTGGTTACGGACACATGAAACCGGGCTGGACACAATCGGCGGCGTATCGATCAATTTATCCGGACAATCTCTTAACAATCAGAAGGTATGGGCTATCATCAGGGAAAACCTGCAGTCCGATTCCGAATTGGCAAGTAAAATCATTTTCGAGATTACCGAAACCGCAGTGATCCAGAATCTGGAAACGGCGCAGCGGTTCATAGAAACGACACGCGGCTATGGCTGCCGTTTTTCCCTGGACGATTTCGGCAGCGGATATAATTCATTTGCCTATTTGCGTACCTTGAGTCTGGATTTTCTCAAGATAGACGGCGCTTTTGTTCGCGATATGGTGAAATCGACCACCGATTTTGCCATGGTCAAATGCATGCACGATATTGCCCATGCACTCGGTTTGAAAACCGTGGCTGAATACGTGGAAAGCGACGACATACTCGACAAATTGCTTGAATTGGGCGTGGACTATGCCCAGGGCTATGCGGTGGAAACGAGCAAACCGATCAGCGAACTGATTCTGTAGCGGTACGCCCGGCGTGCGCTGGCGCGAGCCTTGTTAAGGCGCGGGGTTCATGCGGGTAAGATGCACCGCCTCGATCTCCGTCAGAATTTCTGGCGCCAGGGGGTTTTCCCATGCCGAAATATTTTCGCTTAACTGGATCATGGTCGTTGCACCGATGATGGTCGAGGCGACAAACCAGCGATGATAGACGAAAGCCAGCGCAAGTTGAGCGGCCGTGTAACCGTATTTGCCGGCAATGGCCGCATATTCGGCGACCGCCGGTGCGACCCCGGGTTTGTTGTAGCGTTGCACGAAGGCGGGGAATTCGGTGGCGCGTCCCGGCGCTTTGGGATCGGCGAGATACTTGCCCGACAAATGGCCGAAAGCCAGAGGTGAATAAGACAGTAACGCAATTTTTTCGCGGTAAACGATTTCGGCGAGATTGAATTCGAAGCCGCGATTGAGCAGGTTGTAGCAATTCTGGATGGAGGCGATGCGCGGCAGCCGATACTCCCGCGCGATACGCAGGAATTCCATCACACCCCATGCGGTTTCGTTGGATACGCCGACATAGCGAATTTTACCCTCTTGTACCAGTTCTGCCAGGGCCTGTAGCTGGTCGTGCAGGCTGGTATCGTTTTTTTCCCGGGTCGGATCGAACTGATACTGGCCGAATATCGGCACATTGCGTTCCGGCCAATGCAATTGGTACAGGTCGATGTAATCGGTGCGCAGCCGTTGCAGCGAGCCTTCGATCGCCGAGCGCAGGTTGGCACGGTCGAACGCGGCCGGACCGCCGCGTATCCAGTTGAGCGAGCGGCGCGGGCCTGCCGCTTTGGTCGCCAGTATCACTTTGTCGCGCGGCTGATTTTTGAGCCAGTTGCCGACTATCGTTTCGGTTTTGCCGTAGGTCTCGGCGCAGGACGGCACGGGGTACATTTCCGCCGTGTCGACGAAATTGATGCCGTGTTCGAAGGCGTAATCCAGCTGGTTATGGGCTTCGGTTTCGGTATTCTGCTGACCAAAAGTCATGGTGCCGAGACAGATGGAGGAAACGTGTAATTCGCTATCGCCGAGTGGTCGGTAATTCATAGAGGCAGATTCAGTTAGAAAAGATAAACGAAAATTCTACCGGGGAATGCGGCGGGACGCGCGCTGTTTTTCGCAAACGCGCTGTGTTTTTTTATGAGAGCGGGTTTAGCCTGTGCAAAAGACCCATCCGGCGGTTATATCGCCGATGAACATTCCCAAGCTCCTGCGCTATTTATCGGCAGGAGCTTTCGTATATTATTTGGTTCTGGTTCTGCAGGTTTTGATGCCGAACGGCAAATACGCCGGACACCAGCCGATCAATCCGGTTGCCAGCGGAACTACGCCGATATATCCCCAATAGCCTATCGTTCCGGCCGCTGCCAGCGCAATCAGGATAATGCCTGCGACGATACGGATGATGCGGTCGGCGCCTCCTACGTTACTGCTCATGATCCACTCCTATTACACGAATAGAAACGATATTAAAGCATAATATCGGGTAAAAGTATGCGTTTATCATTATATCGTACGAAATATATCCGACTTAAATCCGGCTGGGGACACGCATCAGCTGCTTCATTTCCCGTATCGCCGCGTCCCATCCGGTAAACAGGGCTTGCGCGACGATGGCGTGGCCGATGTTGAGCTCTGCTATGCCGGGCAATGCGGCGACAGCCTGAACGTTGTGGTAATGCAAGCCGTGCCCGGCGTTCACTTGCAGGCCCAGGCGGTTGCCGTATTCCACCGCGTGCGCGATTCGTTGCAATTCATCGTCTTGTTCATGATGTGGTACTTCGGCGTAGCGTCCGGTATGAATCTCGACGACCGGCGCTCCACAGAATTTTGCGGCGTCGAGCTGGCGCTCGTCGGCATCGATGAACAGGGAGACGCGTATCCCCGCGTCGGCCAGTATGCTGCAGGCCTGTTTGATCCTGGCGATTTGTCCCGCGACATCCAGACCGCCTTCGGTCGTCAGTTCGGCGCGGCGTTCCGGTACCAGGCAGGCATCTTGAGGTTGGATGCGGCTGGCAATGGCAAGCATTTCGTCGGTGACCGCCATTTCCAGATTCATGCGGGTGCTGAGTAGCGGGCGGAGCGTTTCGACGTCATGATTCTGGATGTGTCGGCGATCTTCGCGCAAGTGCAGGGTAATCGCATCGGCGCCGGCGATTTCCGCCGCCAGTGCCGCTTGCACCGGACTCGGGTAGGGCGTGCCCCGTGCTTGCCGTAAGGTGGCGATATGATCGATATTGACGCCGAGCTGTATCATAATTGTTGCAGGTCCTTGAGTAATTCCCGCGCGTGCAGTATCTGGCCGCCGAGATGGTGATTGATGATGAGCCGCATGAGTTGTTTGCTTTGTGTCAGGCTGACCGGGTCGTCGTAATTATCCTGCGCCAGATCGAGCAAGGTCTTGCCGCGCAATATCAGTCCGGATGCGTCGCTTTTGCCAAGTGGCAATGCGCCGCGTTCGCAGAAATAACGATACGAATTATCGGCGGTGATGGCCGGCCCTGAATCCGCTTCATGCGTGAAGGGCTGGGCATAACCGAGCTCGGCCAGCAGCCGCTGTTCGAAGCGGCGCAGGATGATGGCGTAATCGGTTTGGGTCAATCCGCCAGCACCCAGTTTTTTCAGGGCATCGGTGTAGGCATCGAACAGCCCGGAGTGCGGATCGTCGCGCGCCAACAGTTTGAGCATGAGCTCGTTGATGTAAAAACCGCACAGCAATCCCAGCCCCTGCGGCAATGTCACGCCGCCTTGCCATTCCGCCCTGTGCAACGTACGTAGCTCGTTTTTGCCCGCGTACGACAGCAGCAGGGGGGTAAACGCCTGCAGCAAGCCGCGCAATTGCGAACGCGGGCGTCGCGCACCGCGCGCAACCAGGGCTACTCGGCCGTACTCGCGGGTGAAGCTTTCGACGATCAGGCTGGTTTCGCGAAATGGATAGCTATGCAGAACGAAGCCTGGGGTATGGTCGGTACGACCGGCGGGGAGGAAATGGCGCAGCCTTTCAGTCATGCCGGGAGCAGGTTAATCGTAGCCTAATTGTTTGAGGACGCGTTCACTATCGGCCCAGCCGTTTTTGACCTTGATCCATAATTCGAGATAAACCTTGCCGCCGAACAGGCGTTCCATATCGAGCCGGGCCGCGGTGCCGATTTCCTTCAGCTTGCTGCCTTCGTGACCGATGAGTATGGCTTTCTGATTGTCGCGGTCAACGAGGATGGACGCATAAATCCGGCGAAATTCGCCTTGCTGTTCGAATTTTTCCATGGCCACGCTGGTTGCATACGGTACTTCTTCGCCAGACAGACGAAATATCTTTTCCCGCACGATTTCTGCAGCGAGAAACCGCTCGTTTTTGTCGGTGATTTCGTCTGCTTCGAACATCGGCTCGCTGACCGGCAGAAAATTGCGGATCTCGGCGAGCAATTGCGGAAGATGTTCCCCATTGCGAGCAGAAACCGGGATGATGGCAGCAAATTTGAACAGCTGGTTCATCGTTGCCATGAACGGCAGCAGGCTATCTTTTTGCTTGATCAGATCGAGTTTGTTAAGCACCAGGATAACGGGTAAATCGGCAGGCAGTAATTGCAGTACTTTTCGGTCCCGCTCATCGAAGCGCGTGCCTTCCAGCAGGAAAAGCACGACATCGGTGGAATGCAGGGTATCGATCACGGTCTTGTTCATTCCGCGATTCAGGGCGTTGCCGTATTCGGTTTGGAATCCGGGAGTATCGACGAAAATGAATTGCGCGTCTTTGCTGGTATGAATGCCATGAATGCGATGGCGTGTGGTTTGGGCCTTGCGCGAGGTAATGCTGACCTTGGCGCCCACCATGCGATTGGTTAAGGTCGATTTGCCGACATTCGGGCGGCCGATGATGGCGATGAATCCAGTACGAAAGTCAGGGTTGCCGGTAGTCATGGGCGGTTTGCAATGGCAGCGGTGAGCGCTATTTTAACCCAGAAATCGCACGCATTTAATATTACTGAAAAAAGTATTGCCACAAAAAGCGGGCTTTTAATGATTTTTTTTGCCCGGCTGCCTGCCGCTCTGGGCAATAATCGTCTGGTAGGCAGTCAGGGCGGCGGCTTGCTCTGCGGCACGGCGGCTATTGGCGATGCCGGTCGTATGGATCGATAAGGTGGGAATGACGCAGTCGATGTGAAAAATCTGCTCGTGCGCCTGTCCGCTAGTGGAGACGAGAACGTAGTCGGGCAAAGGCAGATGACGACCCTGCAGCACTTCCTGCAAGAGGGTCTTTGAATCCTTGGCCGGCGTGTTCGGGTCGATCGCGCTTACTATATCGGCATACAGACGCTGGATGACTTGCTGCGCGCGATTGAAATCGCTGTCGAGCAGTATTGCGCCGAACAGGGATTCCAGCGCGTCAGCCAATATGGACGGGCGATTGCGGCCGCCGCTCTTGATTTCGCCGTCGCCCAGGCGCAGGTATTCTCCCAGTTTGAGTCGTTCGGCGATCTCGTATAAGCTTTGCTGCCGCACCAGATTGGCGCGCAGTCGCGACAGTACGCCTTCCGGCAAATCGGGGAAGTGCAGATACAGCATGTGCGCAACTGCGCAATTGAGTATGCTGTCGCCGAGAAATTCGAGCCGTTCGTTGTGCGGAGTGCCGAAACTGCGATGGGTAAACGCTTGCGTCAGCAAGTCGGGCTGGGTAAATCGATAGCCGATGGCGTGTTCGATTGGCGTTGCGCTCATGCGCCACCTGGCGCAGTGGTGGGCGCGAAATTGATATAAACACCGATATTGGAAAACAGGGGTTTTTGCACCTGATATTGCGCACTTAGTATCAATTGGCCGTTATTGCGGGAAATGACGAGATCGCTGGCGGATATGCTGGTGATGTTGTCGATTTGCGAACGCCGTGTAAACGATTCGCGGATCTGCGCGGATTTGGCATTCGCCAGTTCGGGGTCGGCAACCATCGTTGATAACACTTTTTTTATCGAAATATATTCGATATAGGCGGGTACTACCTTCATGACCGCGATGCTGAGAAAAACGATGCCCATCGCCACAAAGAACATGCTGATCAAGCTCAACCCCGACTGTTTACGATGCATGACCGTATCCTTTTATTTTATGAAATGCCCCACCCGCGTCGGATGGTCGAAATTCCACCAAATCATGAACGCGCGGCCTACGATGTTGCGGTCTGGTACGAACCCCCAATAGCGGCTATCGTTACTGCTGTCGCGATTATCGCCCATCATGAAATAATAGCCTGGCGGTACCTTGCAAGTAAAACCGTCATTATTGTAATCGCAATTCTGCCGATACGGAAACTGGCTGTTGACCTGGTCGGTATACAGCGTGGGCATGGCGGGTTGCAACAGGATTTTATGAATGTGAGTGCCCAGCTTTTCCAGATACTGGTCGGAATTGACCGCAACCAGGCCGTGCGTGACGTAATCGAACGAGCCGTCGCGCGTTTGCGGGATGAGTTTGCCGTTGATGATCAACCGCTTGTTGCGATAGGTCACGACATCGCCGGGTACGCCGACGACACGTTTGATATAATCAAGGCTGGGATCCTGCGGATAGCGGAATACCATGACATCGCCGGTTTTGGGTTCACCGACCGGGATGATCTTGAGGTTGGCGATAGGCAGGCGGATGCCGTAGGTGTATTTGTTGACCAGAATGAAATCTCCCACCAGCAGGGTAGGCAGCATGGAACCGGAAGGTATCTTGAACGGCTCGACTAGAAACGAGCGTAACAGGAATACCGCCAGGATAACCGGGAAAAAACTTTTGGCGTATTCGGCCAGCACCGGCATTTTGGCGTCGGCTGGGCGTTTCGGTTTGAAAGCGATGCTGTCTATCAGCCAGATTATCCCGGTCACCACCAACGCAACAAACATGATTAATGCAAAATCCATTTTTTCAGCCTCTATTTATCGCCTACCTGCAATATCGCCAGGAAAGCTTCTTGTGGAATTTCGACGTTACCGACCTGTTTCATCCGTTTCTTACCGGCTTTTTGCTTTTCCAGTAACTTGCGTTTGCGGCTGATATCGCCACCGTAACATTTGGCCAGCACGTTCTTGCGCAAGGCCTTGACGTTTTCTCGGGCGATGATTTGCGCGCCGATCGCGGCCTGTATCGCGACGTCGAACATTTGCCGGGGGATCAGTTCGCGCATCTTGCCGGCGAGTTCACGGCCTTTGTAGACGCTGGTCGCACGATGCACGATCAGCGACAGCGCGTCGACTTTTTCGCTGTTGACGAGGATATCGAGCTTGACCAGATCCGCGGTGCGGAATTCCTTGAATTCGTAATCGAGCGATGCATATCCGCGTGTCGCGGATTTCAGCCGGTCGAAAAAATCCATCACGACTTCATTCATCGGCATGTCGTAATTGAGCATGACCTGACGTCCCATGTATTGCATGTTGGTCTGCGCGCCGCGTTTCTGCGTGCATAAGGTCATCACGCTGCCGAGATACGCTTCGGGAACCAGGATGGTGGCAGTAATGATCGGCTCGCGTATTTCTTCGATTTTGGAAAGCTCGGGCAGCTTGGACGGGTTTTCGATTTCCATGATTTCGCCGCTGCGCAGCACGATCTGGTAAATGACCGTGGGCGCGGTGGTGATGAGGTCCATGTCGTATTCGCGTTCCAGGCGTTCCTGCACGATTTCCATGTGCAACAGGCCGAGAAACCCGCAGCGGAAGCCGAAGCCCAGCGCTTGTGACACTTCGGGTTCATATTGCAGCGAGGCGTCGTTGAGCTTGAGTTTTTCCAGTGCATCGCGCAGCGCATCGTAATCGTGCGATTCGACTGGATACAGTCCGGCGAAGACTTGCGGTTTGATCTCTTTGAATCCCGGCAGCGCAGCGCCGGCGGGATTGTGATCCAGCGTTACCGTATCGCCGACTTTTGCCGCCTTGAGTTCTTTGATACCCGCAATGATGAAACCCACGTCGCCGGCGGACAGCTCGGCGCAGGTCCGTGCTTTGGGCGTGAAGACGCCGACCTGTTCGGTCAGATAAACCGAATTGGTCGCCATCAGGCGAATTTTCTGTTTCGGCGCTATTTTGCCGTCGACGACGCGCACCAGCATGACGACGCCGACATAATTGTCGAACCAGGAGTCGATGATCAGCGCCTTGAGCGGAGCATCCGCATCACCCTGCGGCGGCGGAATCCTGCTGATGACCATTTCCAGTATGTCTTCTATTCCCAGGCCGGTCTTGGCCGAAGCGCGCACCGCATCGTGCGCCTCTATGCCGATAATGTCTTCGATTTCCTGGATGACGCGATCGGGTTCCGCAGCGGGCAGATCGATTTTATTGAGCACCGGGATGACTTCGACACCCAGTTCGGTCGCGGTATAGCAGTTGGCAACGGTTTGCGCTTCGACGCCCTGTGAGGCATCGACAACGAGCAGCGCGCCTTCGCAGGCTGACAGGGAACGGCTGACTTCGTAGGAAAAGTCAACATGACCGGGAGTATCGATCAGATGCAGCTGATACATCTCTCCATCGCGGGCGCGATATTCGAGGGCGGCGGTCTGCGCCTTGATGGTAATGCCGCGTTCGCGTTCCAGGTCCATCGAGTCGAGCACCTGCGCTTCCATTTCGCGCGCCGATAAACCGCCGCATAATTGAATGATCCGGTCGGCCAGTGTGGACTTTCCATGATCGATATGGGCAATGATAGAGAAATTACGTATGTTTTTCATCAACAAAAAAGGCACACGCTGTGTGCCTGGAATCCAGTAGGGCCAATTCTAACGGATTTTCGTCAAATAAGCAGTAAGTGCTGTATCGTCCAGAAAATAATGGCAGATTTCCGTATCGTCCGCGCCGGTCAATACGGGTACGTACGGCCCGTACCGCGCTTCCAGATCGGGATCGGTGTCGATATCGACGACACGGACCTGTAGGCCGTATCGTGTTCGATACGGCTCAAGTTTTGCAATCAGTTCATGGCATAGATGGCAATAGGGTCGTGCGTATACATTGAGGCGGAATTCAGGCATGTATCCTGGCGCCCGTTACCGGACGTCCCATTTAATCCGCTTGCAGAGGAATATACAAGGTTGTTTTACCGCGTTTGATCAGCAGTGCAAGCGTACTGTTTTTAGCCAATCTGGAAAGCAGTGCATTAAACTGTGCGACCGAATGCACCGGGGTATTATCCACTCCCAGTATGATGTCGCCTGCAATGATTCCGGCATTCGCAGCGGCGTTATCGCTGCGCTCGACGAGAATGCCGTCAGTTCCCGATTGCTCGCGATGCGGCAGATCGGACACGATCAAGCCGATTTTATCCGGCGCGATGGCAGAAGTCGCCGTTTTGCCCTGCACTGTTTTCCTGGCGGGAACTTCGCCCAGCACTGCGGTTACAACCAGCGGTTTGCGATTGCGCCAGATTTCTATTCTGGCCGTGCTGCCGGGTTTGGCATTGGCGACGAGACGGGGCAGGTCTATCGAACGGTTTACCGCTTCGCCGTTGAATTTCAGGATGACGTCTCCGGGTTTGATGCCGGCCTGGGCGGCGGGACCCTTGCTGTCGACCTGGGAGACCAGTGCCCCTTCGGGTTTGGCCATGCCGAATGCCCGGGCGGTGCCTGCGCTGACTTCCTGTACGACCAGACCGAGTCGTCCGCGTTTAACCGTGCCATAGGCTTTCAATTGATCGGCGACCTGCATGGCGACGTCGATAGGAATGGCGAATGAGACGCCCATATAACCGCCAGAACGGGAAAATATCTGCGAATTGATGCCCACCACCTGACCTTTCATATTAAACAGCGGGCCGCCCGAGTTGCCCGGGTTGACGGCGACGTCGGTCTGTATGAACGGCACATAATTTTCATCGGGCAGCGAACGACCTTTTGCGCTGACTATTCCGGCTGTGACCGAATTTTCGAAACCGAATGGCGAACCGATCGCGATTACCCACTCGCCTACCTGCAGTTGCTGGGGATTGCCGATTGGTGCGACCGGTAAATTGGTGGCATTGATCTTGATCAGCGCAATATCGGAACGGGTATCGCTGCCGATAATTTTGGCTTTGAATTCGCGCCGGTCGGTCAGTTTGACGGTCACCTCGTCGGCGCCTTCAACTACATGGGCATTGGTGAGGATATAGCCGTCGCTGCTGATGATAAAGCCGGAACCCGAACTATGTAGCGGGATTTCGCCATTGCCGTTGTTCGGCGCTTGCGGGAGTTGCGGCATGAAATGATGAAAAAAATCAAACATTTCCTGATCGGGGATGTCCGGCATGCCGTTGAACTGATTTTGCGCCTTGATCAGTTGCGTAGTTGAAATATTCACTACGGAAGCGCCGTGTTCCTTGACTATATCGACAAAATTGGGTAGGTCGTTAGCGTATGCGGTGAAACTTAGAGTCAACAGACATAACCATAAAGATACCAACTTTTTCATGATTTGATTTCCTTGAGCATAAAAAAATTACTGCGTACGGAACGCACGACGACAGGTTGAAAACGCGGGTCCTTACTGATGCGGCTGCTATACCGGAGCAGCCAGACCGCGCCGATGGCAAAGCCGGATGCCGCGCCGAGGATGGAAGCAGGATCGCGTAACGGTACCGGCGCCCATTGCGCCCCCAGAACTGCGCCGATAAATATCAATAGTAACGGCAACAAATATACGGCAGCCGATCCGCGCAGTACCGAACCTTCCGCGATGCCGACAATCACTTCATCTCCCGTCTTGCTGTTCAACGTATCGATTACTTTGTACCGTTTCGTTTTCAGGGTGAATATGCGTCCGATTTTGCCGGCGCCGCAACCGCCGGCTTCTTCTCCGCTGCCGGCACAACTGCTGCAGGACCCGCTGGGTACGGATTCTACCCAAACGCTGCCGTCATTGTCGACCGCAACCACTCGCGCTTGCATTTCTATCATTTCCGCTCCGTCTGGCTCAGGCTGTCGGCGATCATGATCAGGGTGGCGGGGGGGACTTCACCCAAGGCCGTAACCTGATAATCGCCCAAAGGTCGGGCGTATATGCTCATCATGCCGTGGCTGGACAAGCCGTGAGGAGGGTGCTTGCCGAGCTGTTCCAGCGGTTCGATAAACAGGGACACGGTTGCAAGTCCATCGGTATAGACCAGATGCAGCACCTTATGCGGTTTGTTGGGTAATTCCAGCAGCGTTTGCGTCATTTTATGAAATCCGGGCGGCAAGGATCCGACATGCCAATCGCTGGATATATCGGATTCCCGGCTCGGAATGGGAACGGTTTTCTTGTCGGCAAGGTTGGTTTGAAACTGTTCGCGTTTTGGAGCAGTTCCAATATTGATCTGGGTAAAGACAAATTGCTCGACGGGTTGTTGATGACCGTCGAGCTTGATCAGTTTCAGCAAAAGGCGGGTTTCGTTATCTGCCCACAGCACATAACCGTAGCGATAGGCGTCGCGAGGCGTGAGGCTGACTCCCGTGCTGTCGCGATCGGCGACCTGGCTACGCCCGATGGCTTTCAATATGTACAGGGTGTCGAGCGGAGTGGCCGGTATGGGAAGTATCTCGGGAAAAAACTGATGGTGCTGATGGCGTTCGACCTTGACCAGATTGCCTTGAGGAATATAACAATATACGCCGTCGTTAAGGCGCAGATAGGAGTGTGGCAAGCCGGACAAGGCATCCTGCCGGATAAGTTCGCCGTTGCGGTCGAGGCGATGCGCGATATGGGAGATTTCGATATCGTCGTTGTACTGATAAATGACCGTGCCGTCATAATTCAGCCGTTGTGCAGCAAGCGCTACCTGATTGAGCCAGTGATCGAGATCGGGTGCGGTGTCGGGGCCTGCGGCCCAGACGGGCAGGCTGACCAGCATCGACCAAATCAGCCAAACCCTCATCGTGCGGGCTCCGCAGGGACCTGAAAAGAGGCATCCCTGAACGGTGACGAGGCTCCCGGTGAAAAATCGCGGTGTGCGGCGATAAAATTATCCAGCTTGGTTTGATCGATTTTGGCCATTTCCATGGGAGCGGCCGTCACTACGGGCGTATGGGTCACGCCTGTCGGAATATTGAGAGCGCTCCAGCTCACCAGGCAGATGGCTGCCACCGATGCAGCGATCGGCATGAACAATCTGCTTATGTTTTTTCGTTGCGGCGCCAGGATGGTCGGCTCCTCCTGCACCATGCGCCGGATCTTTTCGCTCAGCTGGCTGGAATTAAGGGGCAATTGTCTTAACGTATCGCCGATGACATGATACGTTTGCCAATCGACAGCGGCGACGGAATTGGAGCGGCACGACAAGATCAGTTCGCGCAGTGCGGCATGGTCCAGTTCGCCGTCCATCGCCGCGGAAACCGACTCCGACAGATTGATTCCGGTAGCGCTGCCCGTGTCTGCAGGATCGCCGAGTGCGGGCAACTGTGCTGTAATCGTATGCATTGTTGTACTCCTTACCATCGTGTTTCCAGGTTTGTACCGAGTATGGGGCGCAGCTTCGCCGCAATGGCTTCGCGGGCACGAAAAATCCGCGATCTGACGGTCCCTATGGGGCAACCCATGGCTTCGGCAATTTCTTCATAGCTTAACCCTTCCATTTCGCGCAATGAAATCGCTGCACGCAAATCTTCGGGCAAAGCCGCCATAGCTTCATTTACCACTCTAGCCACTTCCTTGGACAGCAATTCATTTTCAGGCGTGTTGAGCTCATGCAAATTATTGCCTTCTTCAAAACTCTCCGATTCTTCCACATCGAATTCGCTCGTGTTCGGTACACGGCGTCCTCGTGCCATCAAATAATTTTTTGCGGTATTGATGCCTATGCGATAGAGCCAGGTATAAAACGCCGCGTCTCCCCTGAATGTCGATAACGCTCGATAGGCCTTGATAAAAGCCTCCTGCACGACATCTTCAACCTCATGCGGATTCCGCACATAACGCGATAACAAGCGGGTCAATCTGCGTTCGTATTTAACGACCAAAAGATTAAATGCCTGTTTGTCGCCATGTTGCACTCTTTCCACTAGCTGCTGATCGATCTCGCGATCATTCATCGTGCTTGGTTATCCCTGATTTTTTAATGTATGGCTGGCTGTAGCGCCGTATAACCGCCCTGTTATCGGATGTACAGACCGCGGCGATCACTATTAAGTTCAATTGCATAAGCGGATTTTAACCGGAAAATAAAAAGCGGAGTAAACTCCGCTTTTAAATTATTCCGTCTTCGAAATATCAGTACGTCAAGGTTACGACGTCTTCATCCATCGCTTGCTGGATGACATAGGCGCCGCCTATGGTTTCTTCAATTTCGGGAATCAGATCGTGACCCCATAATTCCAGCGTAGGGGTGCAAACCTTGAACTTTACACCCGCTTCGTGCGCGTCTTTGATAAAGTCGTACACGCTCTTGGGCGAACCCTCCTGTACAAATAATTTTTCGGCTACGCCTTTAATGGCCAATTCGCCGGACCGTGCAGTCAAGACTACTTCCACTTCGTATTCCATCGCTGCGGCGACTGTCGCCTGAAAAAATGGCGCGCCCAGTTCAGAAGGGTTTGCCGGGTCCGTATTCACCATCATGATCAATAGCTTGTCAGCCATTACTTTCTCCCGGGTTAAATAAAAAACATTACGTCGTTTCGTTAAAAAAAGACAGTCGATTATAACAAAAAAAAGACGGTATAACGATGTTTAATTTTATTAGTACATTCCATTTCAGTCATGATACCGATTTACAAACTATCAAGATAGCGCTGCAAACGCTGCAAAACTGCAGTCCTGCCGAGCAAGGCCAGCGTCGCATCGATACCGGGGGTATACGGCGTGCCGGTAATGATCACCCGCAATGGCATGGCGATTTCAGGCATTTTTAACTTGAAGTCTGTTGCAGCGGTTTTGATGGCGGCGTTGATTTCCGTTTTGGTCCATTCGATCCGGGCGAATTGCAGAGCGAGGTGCCGAAGAGCCGGGAGCGCACTGACGGTGACATGCGCTTCGAGCAGCTCTTTTGCGGGTTCGGAATAGCGGTAAAACAAAGCAGCCGCTTCCGCCAGTTCGGTCAGCGTACCCGATCGTTGCTTGAGCAATTGTACGACTTCGCCAAGCGGCGGTTCGGCAGCAATGCCGGCAACGATATGTTCCAGGCGAGGGCGAACCAGTTTGACCAGCCGTTCGTTATCGGCGAATTTAAGATATTGCTGGTTGATCCAGAGCAATTTTTCCGGATTGAATCTGGCAGGCGAGCGGCTGATGGCTTCGAGATTGAACCATGCGATGAATTGTTCCATATCGAAGATTTCTTCGTCGCCGTGTGCCCAGCCCAGACGTGCCAGATAATTCAGCAAGGCTTCCGGCAGATAGCCGTCTTCCTGATATTGCAGCACACTGACTGCCCCGTGTCGTTTCGACAGCCGTTCGCCGTCGGCACCGAGTATCATCGGTACGTGGGCATATTGCGGCAATTGAGCGCCTAGCGCCTTGAGGATATTGATCTGCCTCGGGGTATTGTTGACATGATCGTCGCCGCGGATGACATGGGTAATCTTCATGTCCCAGTCGTCGACGACCACGCAAAAGTTGTAGGTAGGCGTACCATCGGGGCGAGCGATGATCAGATCGTCGAGTTCGGCATTGCCGATTTCGATCGGCCCCTTAACCAGATCGTGCCAGGCGACGCTGCCTTCTACAGGATTTTTAAAGCGAACTACCGGTAGAATATCAGTCGGAACCGAAGGCAGGATTTTGTGGGGTTCGGGACGCCAGCGGCCGTCGTAACGCGGTTTCAATCCCGCTAGCCTTTGCTGTTCGCGCATGGCTTCGACTTCGTCACGACTGGCGTAGCAATGATAGGCATGACCGGAGGCGAGCAGTTGAGCCAGTACCTCTTTGTAACGAGGCATGCGCTGCATCTGGAAATACGGGCCTTCATCGTAATCCATGTCCAGCCAGCGCATACCTTCGAGTATGGCTTCGACCGATTCCGGCGTAGATCGCTCAAGATCGGTATCTTCGATTCTAAGTATGAACGTGCCGCCGTGACGGCGTGCGTATGCCCGGGAAAACAGGGCGGTGCGGGCGCCGCCGATATGCAGATAGCCGGTGGGACTGGGAGCGAAGCGGGTACGAATCATGATGTGTTTTCTGTAATTTAATCCCGGCGTAGGCCGTTCCGGCATGGCGATATTCTGGCTGTCATGCGGTACCGCCGACGGTCAGCCCGTCTATGCGCAAGGTCGGCTGACCTACGCCTACCGGTACGCTCTGACCTTCCTTGCCGCAAGTGCCGACTCCGGGATCGAGCGCCATGTCGTTGCCTATCATCGACACCCGGTTGAGAACGTCCGGACCGTTGCCGATCAGCGTCGCGCCCTTGATCGGATAGGTGATTTTACCGTTTTCTATCATATATGCTTCGGCAGCGGAAAAAACGAATTTGCCGCTGGTGATGTCGACCTGGCCGCCGCCAAAGTTGGCGGCGTACAGCCCGTGCTGGACCGAGGCGATGATTTCAGCCGGATCCTTGTCGCCGTTGAGCATGTAGGTATTGGTCATGCGTGGCATGGGGATGTGCGCAAACGATTCTCGACGCGCGTTCCCGGTAATCGGCACGCCCATCAGCCGGGCATTGAGACTGTCCTGCATGTAGCCTTTGAGTATGCCGTTTTCTATCAGCGTGGTGCACTGCGTGGGATTACCCTCATCATCGACGTTGAGCGAACCGCGGCGGTTTGCCAATGTGCCGTCGTCGACGACGGTGACGCCGGTGGCGGCGACCCGGTCGCCGATGCGGCCGCTGAAGGCGGAACTGCCCTTGCGGTTAAAATCGCCTTCCAGGCCGTGACCGATTGCTTCATGCAGCAATATTCCCGGCCAGCCCGCTCCCAGCACAACCGTCATGGTGCCTGCCGGCGCAGGCCGGGCGGCAAGATTGGTCACAGCCTGATGGACGGCTTTTTCGGCGTAATCCCGCAGCACGGCTTCGGTAAAGTATTCGTAGCCGAAACGTCCGCCGCCGCCTGCCGAGCCTTGTTCGCGGCGACCGTCCTGTTCGGTGATGACTTGCAGCGAAAGCCGTACCAGCGGCCGTACGTCGGCAGCCTGGTGACCGTCGGAACGGGCGATGAACACGACGTCGTATTCGGCGTTCAGGCTGGCCATGACCTGGGTGACACGACTGTCGATGCTGCGCGCGTAACCTTCAAGTTTTTCCAGCAAGGCCACCTTGTCGGCGTCTTGCAAGGTGGTCAGCGGATCGGTGGGCTGATACAGCGTCCGGATATCGGCGTGAGCGACGACGCGATGCGGCTGGCTGGCGGCGCCGCTCCTGGCGATGGCGCGCGTCGCGTTGCTGGCAGCGATCAGCGCGCTATGACTGATATCGTCGGAATAGGCAAACGCGGTTTTTTCACCGGAAACCGCGCGCACGCCGACTCCCTGATCGATGTTGAAACTGCCCGATTTGACCTGGCCTTCTTCCAGGCTCCAGCTTTCCGAGCGCGTGTATTGAAAGTACAGATCCGCATAGTCGAGGTGATGGCACATCAATTGCCCGAACACATCGTCCAGTTGGTTCAGTTCGAGCTGGTTCGGCACGAACAGCGTCGCCTGCGCAGTTTGCAGGAGGGTGTCCGAATTGGGAATGTAAATGCCTGAAAGCGTGGTCATGGTAATTCCTTATTGAATGGGTTTGATTTTCAAACGGCTGCAATCGAGAATGCGGTGTTTGAGCGCGGGCAAGCTGGTGCGCAAGCTCTTCTGATAATCGGCGTTGACGCTGCCGACGATGATGCCGGAGCCGCGCGGCAAACGGTCGAGAATAACGCCCCACGGATCGACGATCATGGTATCGCCGTGCGTTTCTCGTCCGGACAAATGATAGCCGCCTTGCGCGGGAGCGATGACATAAGCCAGGTTTTCTATCGCCCGCGCGCGCACCAGCGTTTCAAAATGCGCCTTGCCGGTGGTAGCGGTAAATGCCGATGGAACGACGATGATATCGACATCGGGCATGGCGCGATACAGTTCGGGAAAGCGCAAATCATAGCAGATAGACAATCCCAGTCTGCCGAAGGGCGTATCGAGCACGACGATTTCATCGCCGGATTCGATCACATGCTCCTCGTCGTAATGTTCGGTGCCCAAATTGAAGCCGAACAGATGAATTTTGTCGTAACGTCCGGCAAGCTTGCCTTTGTCGTCGTAAACGAGGCAACTGTTGCGCACCTTATTGGGGTTATCGCACGCCAGCGGCACCGACCCGCCTATCAGCCAGATTTTATGTTTTTTGGCCAGCTTGGCTAAAAACGTCTGGATAGGGCCGTGGCCTTCCTTTTCCCTGACGGCTATCTTGTCGGTGTCCTTCAAACCCATAATGGCGAAGTATTCGGGTAGCGCGATCAATTTTGCGCCTTGTTTGACGGCGGCGGCGATCAATCGTTCCGCTTCTGCCAGATTGGCTGCGACATTGGGGCCGGATGCCATTTGTATGGCGGCGACACGGGAAATGGGATGGGTTTCGCGAGATTTCATTAATGCTGCTCTCGTATGAGTCGAGTTGGTCATGTTGGATTCCAGACGGTGATATCGATTGTTGAGCCAATTATAACAGTTTTGGTTTCATCTCCTTTACTCGCCTTTTTTCACTATGGGGTCCGCCCAGGGGCCGGTAATGGTGTAATCGAAACTGACAGCATTGCCAAACGGATTTTTTAGCAGCTCCTGCGCTGCGTAAACGCCCAGAGCGACCACCGGACCGCCGAACAGAGAGCTCGCCAGCGCTACGGTGCCGTTCAGTTTCGGGCTGATGGACGCATGCAATTGCTGGGTTTGCGCATTCATGTCTATGGTGCCATTCATTTGTACGCTCGCCGCCGGGCCGTTCATCAAAAAGTCCTTGCTGTAAATAATGCCGCGATTAAGCTGCATCGTCGCGGATATGTCTTCGAAAGCGAAGCCTTCGCTGAATATATCGCTAAAATCGAGTCCGATATGCTGAGGCAATGCCTGCAGACTCAATACCCCCAATAATTTTGCCGCACCGGGATCGATCTTGAGGAAACGGCCGTTTTCGGCGGTCAAAGTGAAATTACCGTCCAGGCTGGTCAGGGTGATGTCGACGGGTGTGCCGTTCCAGTCGGCTTGACCGTCGACGATGGCCGTGCCGTTTTTGATCGTCCCCGGATGACCGAAGCGATCGAAAAAATGCCCGATGTTTTTAATGTTCAGCCGTATCGTAGCTATGGTTTCAGGCGTGGAGTTCGGATGCCAGATGGCGGACATCCGAAGTTTGCTGTCGCTGTCGTCGAGCATTATCTGTTCGAAGCGCAAACCGCCAGGAATCGGTGTCGCGCGCACCCTGAGCCGTCCTAAATGACGTTTGCCCAACAGCAGATCGTCGACATCCACGACCAATTCGGGTAAAGCGGTCGAACCGGAAGTTACTGCGGAGGAAGTGCCGGGTTTGGCTTCGGGTATCTTCAGCGTGTTAAAATGCGCAATCAGTTTGTCGGCTGAAGTGGACGCGCCGTGTGGCAACCAGTTTATTTTACCTTTCAGCGCAGCGCTGGCGACATCGGCTTGCCAGTTAGCGCCGCTATTTACGGCATTTACATGTATGTCATTGAATTGACGTTGAAATAACTCGAATTTACCTATGGTTACATCGATATTGATTTTTGCAGGCAGTACAGAGGATGTTCCTGCGGTCGAGGGACTGTCCCAGCCTTCGAAATCAAAATCGGGAATGTGACCGGTCATCCATATGCCCGGCGAATCCGGTAGCTGGGCTGTCCCGCCAAAATTCACGGCAGCGCGTTTAATCTGACCGCCGTTTTCCTGCGTGGCTCGCAATAATGCGGCATTGACCCAATTTCCGTAATGTAAATCGACCAGTTCCTCTCCGCTTCCCGCCGGTTTTGTGTTGATTTGCAAAGGTATCCTGTCAGTGGGTGTCTTATTGAAAGGTTTTGGCAAGGCAATGGCAATTCCCGATAAATCGCTGTCGAATTCGAGAGGGGGAACGGTTTGGCCGTGTATCAGGTCGATTTTCCCCTGCCATTGGGTGTTGCCGCTGATTTTTCCGGTCAGATAGGCCGGCAGGTAGGAAGCTATTCCCGACGCAGTCAGCAGGCCGGACAAATTGATGCGCACTGTTCCGTCAGAAAGAGTTTGCGTGGTGACGACAGCCGGACCGCCTAATAAACGCAGGGTGATTTTTGGTATATCAATGCTGTTTTCGGTGAAATGAAGCTTGCCGTTGACGGCTTCCAGCGTAGGGATCGGTTTGTTCGGCGTAATGGTATCGTTAAGAAAATCGACGCTGCCATGGATTACCGGATGTTTGATATCGTGCAATGGCAATTGCAGATGCAGCAAAACGTGTGCGTTGCCGATACCGCTTGCGCCTTTGGTCAGCCTGCCGGTCACCTGTGCGACCGGACTATTGTTGGCGAAACGGATAAGGTCGTTCAAATCGCCTCGTCCTTCGCCGTTGATATACAAAATTTCCTTGTCTTTGGCGAACAGGTCGGGAATGGCGACGCCGATGTCGCTCAGATGCGCGTTATACAGTCGGGCGGAATCCGAGCGGATGGTCATGCTGGTGCCGAAAAATTTCAGATTGCCGTTTATATGATCGATACTGGGATATTCGGGGCCGGGTTGCAATACGCCGTCGGAAAACCGCACATCGACGTTCAGCTGACCGTTTTGGTCATTGCGAAACGGAAATTTATCGAGATCGCCTTTCAGGCGAAAGCTCGCGTGATCGACCTTGCCTCCCAGCAGGGCGGATTTGAGCCAGTTATAGGCGGGCGGCTTGATGACCAGCGGCAGATAGCGATAGACTGCCGTGGCGTCGCCGCGGGTAAGTTCGCCTCCTAGATCGATCGAGCCGCGTTGCCCGGGCGTCCATTGATATTCGCCCGAGGCGCTGCCGGCGGCATCGGTATTGGAAAATTCTGCGTTCGACAGGTGGAATGAATAACCGGAAGCGGTTTTGCTCCATCTCGCTTTTGCCGTAAAGGTATCCAGAACGACATGCGGCTCAAATAGTATATTCGTCAGGTCGAGCGTGGCGTGCCGGCTGTCGAGCACGAGCGAGCCCGTAGAGGTATCGGCATCGATGCGGCCGCTGAGACCGGAAAATCCAGGATCGACAGCGGTCGGTTGCACACTCAATTGGCTAAATTCGCTCTGGAAATGATAATACTGCGGATGCGACGGATCTCCCTGCCATTGCGCGCGGATATCGTTGAGTATGCCGGCAGGCCGGCGTTGGCTTATCAGGGTTTGCCGGGCGGCTGCAAGGGGAAAGTAGGGAGCGAGGCGGCTTAATGTCTGCAGGGAAATCGTACTGATTGCGATATTGCCGGTCGCCGGGGTTTTCGGCGATGCCGGGGCTAGATTCAAGGATCCGTTGAGGCCGGTAATGGCAGTATGGTCCGGCGTATGCAGGGTTAATTGGCGTAGCGTCAGCGCTTGCGCTGAGCCCGGCCGTTTCCATTCGACCTGCCCGGAAAGATCGAGCAGATCGAGCACCGGCAAATCGGGTTTGAACCGGAGCGATACATCGCGTAACGAGGTCGTTGCCGCAGCGGCGATGAGCTGTTTGCTGGCGATTTGCAATTGCAGGGAAACATTGCCGTAGCCGCTGGTGATGCCGTATGGCAGTGTCAACCACGGTTGCCAGTACGCGAGATTGGTATAAGGTATTTTCGCCGTGATCCAGCCGTGCCATGAAGCGGCATTTTCGAGATATCTGCCGGTCAATTTTCCGGCGATGTCCACAGGCTGCGATACGGAAGGAGGCGGCGAGGCATACAGACGGAATTTGTGAACCTTGCCGTAATTGAGCAGATCGAGATTGATCCGGTCGACTATCAATTCCGGTGCCCCGCGCAAATAGTCCTGCCAGGATATCGTGGCATTGTTGACCCGGATTTCGTGCTGATTCAACAGCCAGTCGCCGAGCAGGTTCTTATGTTGAGGACCGTTGATGACGATGCCCGCCAGATAAACGGTGCCGTTTCGGTCGCGCTGCATGCTCAGCACCAGATCGTTTACCGATAATCTGGCGAGTCGTACTTCTCCGTAAATCAGGCTGCTCCACGATAATTCGGTACGGACGTCAGTAAAAAACAAGGTAGTGCGGTTGTCGCGATCTAATAAACGAACCGACTGGATAAAAAGCTGAGGATGCCAATGTTCCCAATTTGCGGACAGTCGTCCCAATACCACTTTCTGGTGGAGGGAACGACTGACCGAATCGGCAATTTCGCCGCGCCATTGATCGAGGTCCGGTAATATCCACAATCGCACAATCAGCATCATGGCCGCCACAGCCAAGGCAAGCAAGAGCGGAAGATAAATAAAAAATCGCCGTATCAGGACACGGACGCGCATGGCCATGGATCAGGACGTAGCATTGAGCTGCTGCAGAATCGCCGGATTCTCCAGCGTTGAAATATCCTGGTCGATCTCGGCGCCGCGAGCGAGCGAGCGCAACAATCTGCGCATGATTTTCCCCGAGCGGGTTTTGGGCAGATTGTCGCCGAAACGGATCTCGTCCGGTTTGGCGATAGCGCCAATCTGTTTGGCAATCCAATTGCGCAGGTCGGCAGCGATTTCGCTTGCGGCTTCGCCTTCAGGGCACGGAATTTTAAGAACCACGAAGGCGACGATCGCCTCGCCCTTGATGTCGTGCGGCTTGCCGACTACCGCCGCCTCCGCTACTTGCGGGTGCGCCGCCAGCGCCGATTCGATTTCCATGGTGCCGAGCCGATGGCCCGATACATTGAGCACATCGTCGATGCGACCCATGATCCAGTAATATCCGTCTTCGTCGCGATGGGCGGAATCACCGGTAAGATAGGTTTTGCCACCGAGTTCCGCCGGGAAATAAACCTGTTTGAAACGCTCCGGATCGTTCCACAAGGTTCGCAACAGCGAAGGAAAAGGCCGCTTTATGATCAGATAGCCGCCTTGATCGCCGGTCAGTTTGCCGCCCAGTTCGTCGACGATATCGGTCATGATGCCGGGCAGCGGCAAGGTGCACGAGCCCGGTTTGGCGGCTACCGCGCCAGGTAACGGCGCAATCATGTGGCTGCCGGTTTCGGTTTGCCACCAGGTATCGGCGATAGGGCAGCGCGACCCGCCTACGGTCTGGTAAAACCACATCCACGCTTGCGGATTGATCGGCTCGCCTACCGTTCCGAGCAGCCTTAAGCTCGACAGATCGTATTGTTCCGGCAGATCGCCGCCCAGCTTGATCAGCGAACGGATGGCAGTAGGCGCGGTATAAAATGTGGTAACGCGATACTGTTGTATCATGCGCCAGAAGCGCCCGGCGTCCGGATAGGTCGGCACGCCCTCGAAAATGACTTGCGTCATGCCCAGCGCCAGCGGTCCGTAGGCAACGTAAGTATGCCCCGTGATCCATCCGACATCGGCGGTGCACCAGTACACATCGGAATCCGGCCTGGCGTCGAATACCCACAGCATCGACAGGATCGCGCCCAGCAGATAACCGGCGGAGCTGTGCTGCACCCCCTTGGGTTTTCCGGTGGATCCGGACGTATAAAGTATGAACAGAGGGTCTTCCGCGTTCATCCATACCGGCTCGCATACGGTACTCATGCCCGCAACGCAGTCGTGCCACCAGATATCGCGCTCGGCATGCCATGCGATTTCATTGCTCGCGCGCCGGTAGACGATAACCTTGCCGACCGCATCGGTTCCCGGCTGTTGCAGCGCTTCGTCGACCACGGCTTTGAGAGGTACGGTTTTGCCGCCGCGAAAGCCGCCGTCCGCGGTAATGACGAGTTTGGCTTGGGTATCGGCGATGCGTTCGGCCAGGGATTTGGCGGAGAAACCGCCGAATACCACGGAATGGATCGCGCCTATACGCGCGCAGGCCTGCATGGCGATAACCGCCTGCGGGCTCATCGGCATATAAATGACGACGCGGTCGCCAGGGGCAATGCCGTGCATCTTGAGCGCATTGGAGAGCGCGCCTACCTGCTCGTGCAACTGCCGGTAGCTGAGTTGATAGCCGCCGCCGTCGTCGGCCTCGAAAATCAGCGCGGCCTGGTCAGCGCGAACCGGAAGGTGGCGATCGATGCAGTTATACGATACATTTAGCTGGCCGTCGTCGAACCAGCGGTAAAAAGGTGCATCGGATTCGTCGAGGATATGCGTAAAGGCTGTATGCCAGTCGATATGCCGGCGCGCCAGATCGGCCCAGAATGCTTCATGGTTCGACTCGGCTTGCGCGCACAGGGCGCGATACGCGTCCAAACCGGAGACGTTGGCATGCCCTTGAAATTCGGCGGCGGGTGGAAAGGATCTGCGTTCCTGTAAGGCAGATTCGATATACGACATTAAAATCTCCGCATTAAGCTTGGTGTGTGGGTGAAATTGAACCCGAATTGCCTCGTTTGAACGACCCGATAGTGCAACATTCCGGAAGGTTGACGTAATGAGCGACAATAAATTGATCAATCTGGCGAGCGGTCATTCGCGCTATTTTCAGCGTTTATGCGCAGCGGATGCCGACTTCGCTGATCGTATACTAACGCATTTGGACATACCTTGGAATATCGCTTCCATGCAAACGCATCTCGACGCTGCGGCGATAGCGGATCATGACGGCTTGCAACGTGCATTGCGCAAATTGCGCCAGGAAGTGATCGGTCAAATTATCGTACGCGATCTGGCCGGCCTGAGTGATCTGCACGCAGTGATGCGCATGTGTACGGACTTGGCGCAAACGACGATACGCTGCGCTTTGCATCATCACGCCAAATGGCTGGCTGAACTATACGGCATGCCGCAGCTGGCGGACGGTGCGTCGATGGAGCTGGCGGTGATCGGAATGGGTAAGCTCGGCGGCGGCGAACTCAATGTATCGTCGGATATCGATCTGGTTTATCTGTACGCTGCCGAAGGTCAAACGACTGGCGGCAAGCCGGTTTCGTATCATCAGTTTTTTACCCTGCTGGCCAAAAAAATCGGTTTGGCTTTATCCGAACTGACCGTGGACGGTTTTGTGTTTCGCGTCGATACGCGATTGCGTCCGTGGGGTGACGCCGGACCGATGGCGATGAGTTATGCGGCATTCGAAGATTATCTGATCGTACACGGCCGCGAATGGGAGCGTTACGCCTGGATCAAAGGCCGGGCACTGACCGGCAGCAACCTGAATGAGCTTGACGCCATCGTCTGGCCCTTTGTGTTCCGCAAGTATCTGGATTTTAACGCTTTGTCGGCGATGCGCGATCTGCACGCGCAGATCCGGCGTGAAGTCGTGCGCCGTGACAGGGTGGATAATATCAAGCTCGGCCCGGGCGGCATACGTGAAATCGAATTTATCGCGCAAGTATTCCAGCTGATACGTGGCGGTCAGGTGCCGGCACTGCAAACTCGCGCGACACTCACGGTGCTTACTGTTCTGGTCAGCCGCGGGCTGCTGTCCGAACAAAGCGTAGACGAATTGCGCCGGGCATACTTTTTTTTACGCAACCTGGAGCATCGCCTGCAATATCTGGATGATGCACAGACGCAGCAATTACCCGCGCATGCTGAAGACAGACGGCGTATCGCCGGCAGTATGGGCTACGCCGATTACGACGCTTTTCTGGCGGAACTGAATGCCCATCGGGCATGTGTTACTACCGCTTTCGAGCAGATTTTCGCCACGCCGCAGGCGGATACCGAATTACATGAATTAAGCGCATTATGGCTGGGTCTGCTCGACGATGACGAAGCCATGGCGGAACTGGCGAGGCTGGGATACGAAGCGCCGGCCGAAGTCTATCATCGTCTCGGTCAGATGCGCTGCAGCCAGCGCTATCTGAATTTGCCGGCCAGCCATCGTACCCGCTTCGATAAACTGGCGCCGGAACTGATCGCGGTGGCGGCCAATTTCGCTCCCGCCGAAGCGACTTTGGCGCGGATGCTCGATTTGCTCGAAGCGATCGCAGGCCGCACGGCGTATCTCGCCTTGCTGATCGAATATCCGGCGACGTTGCTGCAAGTGGCCAGGATTTGCGCTGCGAGCCCTTGGGCCGCGCAGTACCTGACGCGCAATCCGATGTTGCTGGACGAATTGCTCGATCCGCGCGTACTCTACGTCATTCCCGACTGGGCGGCACTGAAAGCGGAATTGGACACGCAGCTGCTTGCCCTGGCGGACGAAACCGAACGGCAGATGGACGCCTTACGGCATTTTCGCCAGCGGGAAACCTTTCATTTGCTGGCGCAGGATTTGACTGGAGTACTTTCGCTGGAGCAATTGTCCGACCATTTATCGGATCTGGCTGCGCTGGTTTTGACGACGGTGCTGCCGCTGGCGTGGGCGGATGTGCATCGCCGTCATCGCGAAATTCCGGCTTTTGCCATCGTCGGTTACGGAAAGTTGGGAGGGCGGGAGCTGGGCTACGCTTCGGATCTGGACCTGGTATTCCTGTATCGCGACGATGCGCCCGATGCGGCGGAACATTATGCGCGCCTGGCGCAACGTATCAATACCTGGCTCTCAAGCGTCACCGCGGCGGGCACATTGTATGAAATCGATCTGCGCCTGCGCCCCGACGGCGCGTCGGGTTTGCTGGTCAGCAGCGTCGATGCGTTTCGGGATTACCAGACCCGTCATGCCTGGACCTGGGAGCACCAGGCGCTCAGCCGGGCACGGTTCGTCGCCGGCGACGCGGTGGTCGGTGCGATGTTCGAACAAATCCGCATCGACATTCTCACGCAACGCCGCGATCTGAAAAAACTGCGCGAAAATGTGCTCGCCATGCGGCGCAAGATACAGGACGGACATCCCAATCCGAGCGCTCTGTTCGATCTCAAATACGGCGCAGGCGGAATGGTCGACATCGAATTCATGGTGCAGTATCTGGTGCTGGCTCATAGCGTCGACTACCGGATTTTGACCGGCAATAGCGGCAATCTGGATTTATTGCAGCGGGCCGCAGAACTCGGATTGATCGCTGCCGACGAAGCCGCTGCCGTGGCCGACGCCTACCGGCAATTCCGCCGCCAGCAACATACCTTGCGTCTGCAGGGCGTGGATAAGGCACGCTCGCCGTTTGCCGAGGTGGCAGAGCATATCGCAGCGGTAATGTCGGTCTGGACTGGTTTGTTCCAAGTAGATTAGTCCGGCAACTTACTATCCTTAAACGTCGGAGAGTTATTGCTCATTCGGTTAATATCGTTTGCAGTCCCGTGGCCAGCGCATCGAAAATCAGCCTGATGCGGGCGCTGGATCGCAATTCTCGATGCGCAGTCAAACCATACCGGCATGGTGGGGATGCGCGTTTCAAGCAGTACCCTTTGCATGGCAGGCCACTGTTTTGCGATGGCGAGCGGCGCGAACCCGATTCCCAGCCCCGCCAGCGTTGCCTGCCAGCCCACTATTTGGTTATCGCATCGGAATGCAAAAAAACTCCGTTCCACCAACATACCCGCTTTACGAAAACCGCGGAGCAAAATATCGGATGAATCCATGCCGAT
Organism: Pseudomonadota bacterium; assembly: GCA_021795395.1. Lineage (GTDB taxonomy): Bacteria > Pseudomonadota > Gammaproteobacteria > Burkholderiales > Sulfuriferulaceae > Sulfuriferula. The sequence goes on from JAJYPN010000004.1 coordinate 105,096, forward strand.
CCAGTCATATTCGGCAGCGCGGCCGAGTTCGATCTTTCCTTCGAAGCGCTGCAGATAATCGGTATGCGCAAATGCGCCTATGTCGACATCGGCTATGCGTTTGGTCACCAATCCGCCTTGTTTGGGTCGCGTATGACGGATAGCGATATCGGCTTGACGTTCCAGCAGATTTTCCACCCGGTTCGACGCAACCAATTCGATCTGGATCTGAGGCTGATTTTGGCGTAGCGGGACGAGGATATTAGGCAGCACAAAGGCCGAAAACATCTCGCTCGCAGTCAGCCGTACCGTACCGCTTGTTTGTTGAGTCTCGTTCAGGGCGACGAGCGATAAAAGCCGGGCGGAGGTTTCCATCTGACGTGCGGCCGGCAGCAGGGAATTTCCGGCAGTCGTCAGTCGGACTCCGCGCGCCACTCTTTCAAATAGCACTACGCCCAGCGTCGATTCCAGCTCAGCGAGTTGCCGGCTCGTTAATCCTTATGTAATCGCATTACGATTTTCCTGTCTCGCTGTTTTAATTCTAAAATAAACACGATATAATTTGACCAATATTCTGACCAAAATCGAGGCGATTATGCGAACAGTGAGCCTGGCGGAAGCCAAAACCCATTTCAGCGAACTGGTGACAGAGGTTTCCGGGGGGGAAGAGATTGTCATCACGCGTCATGGGCAGCCTATTGCCCGGTTGTGCGGCTTGGACACGCTTAAATCGGCAATTACTCCTCGAGCCCGGTTTCGCGCTCAATTGCCGAGTTTAGGTGAAAATTCTGTCAGCCTGATCCGCAGTTTGCGAGAAGAAGCACGCTGACATGCTTTATCTGGATACCAGCTTTATTGCGCCATTGGTATTAAACGAAACGACGAGTGCAGAGATTGAGGCCTTCTTAATTCGGCAACCGGCAGGGATATTGGCAGTCAGCCAGTGGACTCGGGTCGAATTTACAAGTCTCGTAGCGCGCGAAGTTAGGATGAAAAACTTTACCCTGCAAATTGCCGGGATGGTGCTGGATGAATTCGAAGCGTTAATTAATCAGTCTTGCCAAATCTGGCTGCCGGGTGTCGCAGATTATGAATTGGCCAGGAAATTTGTTACGAATTTTGATTCCGGTTTACGCGGCGGCGATGCGCTTCATCTGGCGATAGCTAAAAATCAGGGCGCTAGCGTATTGCTTACTCTTGATGAAGGGCTTTTGAATGCGGCAGGGTTATTTAGTATACCGGCCTCACGCGGGATCATTGCTGGAAATCAATGATAAACACGATTTGCGGTTTCAGTCGCAGGCGGTATTCGAAGAAATGAGGCAATTGCGAGCCCGAATGGCGTCAGTCATGAGTTGCGTGAGCAGGAAAGAAGTCCTGTAATGAATTGTATCGGACATTGATACTGGACATTGATACATGCCAATGGAGTTACTCCCTACATTTTTTTGTACGTAAGATGGCTTTGTGGTAACGTACCTACATTGTTTTGAAAGAAAGCCATCGCCATGGTTACTACGCTTACCAGCCGCCAATTCAATCAGGATGCCGGCAAGGCCAAGAAAGCGGCAGAAAACGGGCCGGTATTCATCACGGACCGTGGGCGACCTGCACATGTGCTATTGTCGTACGATGAGTATAAAAAAATCAGCGGCAATCGTACAAAGATCGCCGATCTGCTGGCGATGCCGGGCATTGCCGGGATGGAACTGGATATTCCGTCCCTGAACGATCTCGCACAAGCTGCCGATATCCCTTGATGTTTTTGCTCGATACCAATGTCGTATCGGAGTTACGAAAGATTCGCCTCGGAAAAGCTGATCGTTTCGTTGCCGCCTGGGCTGAGAGCGTAGATGCCGGCGATTTGTATCTGTCGGTGATTACCATCCAGGAATTGGAGATCGGCATATTATTGCTTGAGCGCCGCGACCCTTTGCAAGGGGCGATATTTCGATCCTGGTTGACTATGCGCGTCCTGCCTGCCTTCGCTGGACGTATCCTGATTATCGATACGGCGGTGGCTCTACGTAGCGCGCGACTCCAGGTACCTGATCTTCGTCCTGTTCGCGATGGGATGATTGCCGCGACGGCGCTGGTCCACGGCATGACGGTCGTAACGCGTAATGTTGCGGATTTCGCGTCCTCAGGCGTCTCGCTCCTCAATCCCTGGAGTCCTCCCGAAAAGCGCTGAAAAATGCTATGATTTCGTGCTTTAATCTGGCGAGCAGTAACCATAATAATGAGAAGCGAAATTTTTATGTTATCGAACAGGCAAGCCTTTATAATTCCGATTTGGATGCCGTCTGCTGTGGCTTGCCTGATCAGCGTCGGGGAATAAGTGCTATGGATTTTATCGATTTACCCGCGGTGCAACACGCTCGCGGCGCGGTGCATTTGCCCGGTTCGAAGAGCCTCTCCAACCGGATTCTGCTGCTAGCCGCGCTGGCGGAGGGGCAAGCGCAGGTTGAAGGCCTGCTCGATTCGGACGATACGCGGGTCATGCTGTCAGCGCTGGAAAGCCTGGGGGTAAGCATCGAGCGACAGGGCGATAGCCGCAATTATCGGGTAAATGGAATTGCCGGACGTTTCCCGCAAGCCGCTGCAACACTCTTTCTAGGCAATGCCGGTACGGCTTTCCGTTCGCTGACTGCGGTGCTGGCGCTGAGTTCGGGCAATTACCGTTTGTCCGGCGTGGCGCGGATGCATGAGCGGCCCATCGGCGATCTGGTCGACGCGTTGCGGCAATTGGGAGCGCAGATCGAGTATCTGCAACAAGAGGGATATCCGCCGTTGCAAATTGCTCCGTGTATCCCGAACGGCGATGCTTTAGTCAGCGTCAAGGGTAATGTTTCCAGCCAGTTTCTGACCGGCTTGCTGCTGGCGGCGCCGTTGACGGGGCGCGCGATTACCATCCGCGTGGACGGCGAATTGATTTCCCGGCCTTATGTCGACATTACGCTCAATCTCATGCAGCGCTTTGGTGTGTCGGTGACCCGCGACGGCTGGCAGCGGTTTCATATCGCCGCCGGACAGGCCTATCGTAGTCCCGGCAGCATCACGGTAGAAGGTGATGCGTCGTCGGCATCGTATTTTCTGGCGGCCGGCGTTATCGGCGGCGGTCCGGTGCGGGTTGAAGGCGTAGGCCGCACGAGCATCCAGGGCGATGTTCGATTTGCCGAGACGCTGGCGCAGATGGGCGCGCGGATCGGGTACGAAGAAAATGCCGTAATCGCCGCGGCGGGGAGCGAATTGCACGGGATCGATGCCGATTTCAATCATATTCCCGACGCTGCGATGACGATAGCGGTCGTCGCATTGTTTGCAAAGGGCGAGACAGTTTTGCGCAATATCGCCAGCTGGCGGGTAAAGGAAACCGATCGCATCCATGCGATGGCGACCGAATTGCGCAAGGTGGGCGCGACGGTGGAGGAAGGCGCAGATTATCTGCGTATCGCCCCGCCATTGAAATTATTGCCGGCGACCATAGATACGTACGACGATCACCGCATGGCGATGTGCTTTTCCTTGGTGAGTTTGGGAGGCGCGGCGATACGGATCAACGATCCGCAATGCGTCAACAAGACATTTCCCGACTATTTTTCCGCATTTTCCGCTATTACGCAGGCGAATTGATGCTTAAGCTGCCGCCAGTGATCGCAATCGACGGCCCATCCGCTTCGGGCAAGGGCACGGTAGCGGCGCTGGTCGCCGAGCGGCTCGGGTTTCATTATCTCGATAGCGGCGCTTTATACCGGCTTACAGCGCTGGCGGCATTGCGTACAGGCGTTCAGCTGGACGATGAAGCCGCGCTGGCGGACTTGGTGCTGCAACTGGACGCCAGATTCGAGAGCAGTGAGATTTATTTGAACGGCTGTTGCGTTACCGATGAATTGCGTACCGAATCGTGCGGCGAAACCGCGTCCAAAGTAGCGGTGTTTCCTGCCGTGCGCGCTGCATTATTAGCCCGCCAGCATGCATTTCGGCGCTGGCCGGGACTCGTCGCCGACGGACGCGATATGGGATCGGTAGTATTCCCCGACGCCGTATTAAAAATATTTTTGACCGCTACGGTTAACGAGCGTGCCGAAAGACGTTATAAGCAGTTGATGGGAAAAGGGTTTGGTGCTAATCTTGCAAACTTGCTCATGGAGTTGCAGGATCGCGATGCGCGCGATGCATCCCGCGCGGTAGCGCCTTTGAAGCAGGAGCATGATGCCATCTTGTTGGATACAACGCAAATCAGTGTAAATGATGCGGTCGATTTTGTGTTGAAAAACTTTAAGTTGGCTATGGATATTCAAGTTAATTATTAATTTGGATTTGTTTAATTCAACCCCGCATTGATGCGGAAATTTTTGGGTCCCTTTACTAATGTCAACCGTTTCCTCCTCCACCGAATCCAGTATGGAAAGTTTCGCCGCTCTGTTTGAAGAGAGTTTAACCCGGCAAGAATTACGCGCCGGCGAAGTCATTACCGCCGAAGTGGTCGGTATCGACGATAATTTTGTTACCGTCAACGCCGGCTTGAAATCCGAAAGCCTGATCGCCATCGAAGAATTCCGTACCGACCGCGGCGAACTGGAAGTCAAGGTCGGCGATTTCGTCAGCGTCGCGATCGAAATGCTGGAAGACGGTTACGGCGCGACCAAATTGTCGCGCGACAAGGCTAAACGCCTGGCTGCCTGGATAGGCTTGGAAAAATCCATGGAAGAAGGTGAAATCATTACCGGCATGGTCAACGGCAAGGTCAAGGGCGGCCTCACCGTCATGGTCAACGGCATCCGCGCCTTTCTGCCGGGTTCGCTGGTCGATACGCGTCCGGTCAAGGATACGACGCCGTACGAAAACAAGGAAATGGAATTCAAGGTCATCAAGCTCGACCGCAAACGTAATAACGTCGTCGTTTCGCGCCGCGCGGTGCTGGAAGCGACTATGGGCGCGGATCGCAATGCCTTGCTTGCCAATCTGAAAGAAGGCGCCATTGTCAAGGGCGTGGTCAAGAACATTACCGATTACGGCGCATTCGTGGATCTCGGCGGTATCGATGGTCTGCTGCATATTACCGATATGGCATGGCGTCGCGTCAAGCATCCCTCGGAAGTCGTGCAGGTGGGCGACGAGGTCGAAGCCAAGATACTCAAATTCGATCAGGACAAAAATCGCGTATCACTCGGTATCAAACAGCTGGGCGACGATCCGTGGAGCGGCTTGGCGCGGCGGTATCCATCGGGCACGCGGATGTTCGGTAAGGTCGCCAATCTTACCGACTACGGTGCGTTCGTCGAAATCGAAACCGGTATCGAAGGCCTGGTGCACGTTTCGGAAATGGACTGGACCAACAAGAACGTGCATCCGTCCAAAGTGGTGCAGCTGGGCGACGAAGTCGAAGTCATGGTGCTGGAAATCGACGAGGAGCGCCGACGTATTTCCCTCGGCATGAAACAATGCAAATCCAACCCTTGGGACGATTTCGAAACCACGCATAAAAAAGGCGACAAAGTCGTCGGCCAGATCAAATCGATTACCGATTTCGGCGTGTTTATCGGGTTGCCCGGCGGCATCGACGGTCTCGTACATTTATCCGACCTGTCGTGGAGTCAGCCCGGCGAAGAAGCCGTGCGCAACTTCAAGAAAGGCGACGAAGTACAGGCTGTCGTGCTCGCTATTGATGTCGAACGCGAACGGATTTCCCTGGGTATCAAGCAGATCGAAGGCGATCCGGTCAATAGCTTTGTTTCCAATTTCGATAAAGGCAGCATAGTCAAAGGCACGGTCAAATCGCTCGACGCCAAGGGAGCGGTGATATTACTGGGCGACGATGTAGAAGGTTATCTGCGCGCGTCCGAATATTCCCGCGATCGGGTGGAAGACATACGTAACCATTTGAAAGAAGGCGACGAAGTCGAAGCCATGATTATCAACGTCGACCGTAAAAACCGCAGCATCAATTTGTCGATCAAGGCAAAAGATGCAGCCGACCAGTCGGAAGCCATGCAAAAATTGGCCGGCGACCAATCGGCAAGCACCGGTACGACCAATCTCGGCGCGTTGCTCAAGGCCAAGCTTGACAACAAACACGTAGAATCCTGAAAGGCTTCGACATGACTAAATCGGAGCTGATAGCACAGTTGGCGGTACGTCATCCGCAATTGGTGACGACCGATGCCGAAATGGCGGTCAAGACGATACTGGACGCGGTGTCCAAAAGTCTGGCCGGGGGCGAGCGCGTTGAAATACGCGGTTTCGGCAGTTTTAGCCTTAATTATAGACCGCCGCGTCTCGGGCGCAATCCCAAGACCGGCGAAAAGGTTGAAGTGCCTGAAAAATACGTACCGCATTTCAAAGCCGGCAAGGAATTACGCGAACGGGTCGATTATCCTGCCAGCTGATAGACGCTGACGGGTAATCCTGTAACGGCATGCTCATAAGAGTATGCCGTTTTTTTTGATAATCGATTGTCGCTTGACCATTGACGTAAGGGTACGTACGTCAGGTAACGTTGACATGCGCAGACAGAAGTCGCACACTTCACCTCGTTTCATGAAAAGGTAATATCCAATGCGCTATATAAGCGGCTTTTTGAAAATCATATTGTTTCTGTTTCTTTTGAGCTTTGCCGTAAAAAATAGCGATGTCGTCACTTTGCGCTATTATCTTGGCTATCAATGGCAAACACCACTGGTGCTGGTGTTGCTGATTTTTTTTGCACTGGGTGCGGCAACCGGCGTACTGGCATGCTTGGGTTATCTGTTTCGTCAGCGTCGCGAATTACAGCGATTACGGCTGGCGCTGACCAGCGCAGGTTCCGTCCCGCTCGAACGGGAATCGAAATGACTGTTCGGGAGCGACTTGAATAATGGAATTCGAATTCTGGTGGTTGCTGGCCTTACCCTTGTTTTTCGGCCTGGGCTGGCTGGCGGCGCGCGTCGATATACGCCATGTCATGACCGAATCGAGGAGTGTACCGGCCTCGTATTTCAAGGGCTTGAATTTTTTGCTGAACGAACAGCCGGACAAGGCGATAGAAGCGTTTATCGAAGTGGTCAAAGTCGATAGCGATACCGTCGACCTGCACTTTGCGCTGGGAGGATTGTTTCGTAAACGCGGCGAAGTCGAACGCGCCATCCGCATGCACGAAAATCTAGTGGCGCGCGAAGACCTGACGCCGGAACGCCAGTTCAAGGCGCTCTCCGAACTCGGTCAGGATTATCTCAAAGCCGGTTTGCTCGATCGGGCCGAAGAAATTTTCGACCGTTTGCTGGTCAGCGATCTTGCCGCACAGGCACGCCAGTTCCTGCTCGAAATTTACGTGCAGGAAAAGGACTGGAACAAGGCCGTCACCGCTGCACGGGAATTATCAAAAATATCGAGTCAGCCCTATCATGTCGAAATCGGCCATTATCTGTGCGAACTGGCCAATCAGGCGTATCTGCACGACCAGATCGATACCGCGCGGAATTATCTGAACGAAGCGCTGACCGCGAACCGCGATTGCGTGCGTGCCAATGTTTTGCTGGGGGATATAGCCGCCAGCCTGAACGATCACAATGGCGCGATTACGGCGTGGCGACGCGTGGAATCACAAAGCATTGCCCATTTATCGCTGGTCACCGACCGGATCATGACGAGTTACCGCGAGCAGGATCGCGAGTCCGAAGGCTTGATTTACCTGCGGGGCGCGCTGGCAAGAATGCCCTCGTTCGAATTGTTCAATACCGTATTTGCGGGCACGCTCAAGTTGTACGGCGCTCAGGCGGCGTATCAACTGGCGCAGGACGAGTTGCAGCATAATCCGAGTTTGCGCGGACTCGACCGTTTTCTGGAGGCGGAATTGATGATCGTGCCGATGGAAAGGCAGGCCGAAGTGCAATTGATACAGCGCGTCATCCAGCGCTACAGCAAAAACCAGTCCGTCTATCAATGCGATCAGTGCGGTTTCAAGGCGCGCAATTTTTTTTGGCATTGCCCGGCATGCGGCCGCTGGGACAGCTTTCCTCCACAGAAAAAAGAAGAATAAGACATGGATTACAATCCGATCATTATTGCCCTCGATTACAGCGATACGAAAAGTGCGATGGCGTTGGTTGAACAGTTCGATCCGCAATTATGCCGACTGAAAGTCGGCAAGCAATTATTTACTGCGGGGGGGCCGCGATGGGTGGAAAAATTGGTAGATCGGGGTTTCGCAGTATTTCTTGATCTGAAATTTCACGATATTCCTACTACCGTCAATCTGGCCTGCCGGGCAGCAACCGATCTGGGCGTCTGGATGATGAATGTCCACGCATTGGGCGGCAGCGCGATGCTGGCGGCGGCTCGGGCGG
>JAJYPN010000057.1 GCA_021795395.1 Pseudomonadota bacterium
ATGGGTTTCCTTAGTTATTCACGCCGACTATCGCCTGCGCGTAAGAGACGTTGCCGGGCAGCGTGGTGGTGAGCAGCGCGGTGTAGGGTGGAATGGCGAGATTGGCGCTGCCGTTGTCGGGCGATCTGACGTTTTGGCTGGCGTTCTCGAACTGGATGATGTTGCCGTAGCCGTCGGTGACATCGTCTTTCGACAGGGACAGAGCGACGCTCAAATCCGTTGTCGGCTGCCCGGTACCGATGTATAGGGGGCTGGCAGTTGTCGTATAGTTAATCAAATTACCCGGATTGGACGAATCCCAGCGCACCGGATCGGGGCTGCTCGCACCGTTCGACCAGTAATCGATGGACGAGGAACGGGAGGGGTCGGATTGATAACGGGCGACGTAATATTCCTCGAGCGCCTGCGCGATGACTTTCATCTTGTCCGCGGTCAGCGTGTATTTTTGTACCGAAAAAGCGCGGCCGTCGAACAGCACGCCGGTATCGTCGCCGGCTAGGGTAAGATTGCCCAGCGCGTTCAGCGCGGTGCCGTTGTCGAGCACGTTATTGGGCCCGGTGGAAATGAAGGCCACGGTGTGGTAATACAGGTTGATTCCATTCATGGCTACGGAAGCTTGCGGATTGATCAGTATGCACAGCGGCGCGCCGTAACCGTCGTTGACGAGGCTGCCGGCGGCATGGCCGGTATATTGCGACCAGGGGATAAAATTGGCGGCGGCGGCGGAACAGCGCGCGCCCGGGGCAGCGGTTGCCGGCGACATGATGCCCGCAGCGCCGAAATTGATTTCATCGTTGGGGTCGGCTTCGATTTGCGTCATATTGGCGAGATACGCCGTCGAAAACCCGCTTTGCAATTCGGAGAGCCGGTTCTGCGTATCGGCGGCCGCCTGAAAATTGATCAGGTATTTCAGTTGCGGTGCAATCGCCACGGTCATGATCGCCATGAGAGAAATGGCCACCACGATTTCGATCAGGCTGAAACCGCTATCGGCGAGCATTCGATTGTAAGCACAGTAGGGTTTCATCGCACGCTTATCCGAAGTGATAATTCAGTTTTTGCCGCAGATCGTTCGGATCGTAGGCTGCCGCCAGGGCTTCTTCGGCGCTTACCACGTTTGTTTTCACCAGCTCGGCCAGCTTGGCGTTCATCAATGTCTGTCCCGAATCGCCGGATTGACCGATGGCATTGCTCAGCGTCTGCAGCTTGTCGTCGCGGATGATCGAGGCGATGTTCGCGCTGTTGATCATCAGTTCATACGCCAGGGTGCGACCGTTGCCGTTCGAACGCCGCACCAGCGTCTGCGACATGACGCAGTTCAGAACCGAGGAAAAGACGTTCCTGGCCCAGTCCTTTTCATCCGCCGGAAAAAAAGACAGCACGCGATCGACGGTTTTGATCGCTGAATTGGTATGCAGCGTGGAGAGCACCAGATGTCCGGTTTCCGCGGCGGAAAATGCGGAGCGCATGGTTTCGTAATCGCGGATCTCGCCTATCATGATGACGTCGGGATCTTCGCGCATGGCGTTCCGCAGCGCCGCGTCGAAAGAACTGGCATCGCGCTCCAGGCCGATTTCGCGGGTTGTGACCTTGCATTTTTTGGAAACGATGGGATATTCCACCGGATCTTCTATCGTGATGATGTGGCCTTCCCGCTTCAGGTTCAGATTTTCCAGCAGCGCCGCCAAAGTAGTGGATTTGCCCGAGCCGGTCGATCCGGTGACCAGTATCAGCCCCGTAGGGCGGTCGATCTGCTCGATCAAGGCTGGCGGCAGGCCGATTTCTTCGACTAGCGGCGTTCTGCCATTCAGTTTGCGCATGACCATGGCGAGCCGCTTGTTATTGGCGTACACCAGATCGACGCGCAGGCGGTATGCGTCGAACGTCACTGCGAACCCTTCGCCGTCCTTCCCGGATGGTCGCGGCACGGCCAATTTATCGGCCGGTGTGTTGATGCTGAATTCGCGCAACAATACGGCTATTTCCGAATCGGATATCAAGGAGTCGCCGTCGCGTTGCATCACCCCCATCGCCCGGTACCAGATCGTCTCGCCCACCGTCAAATGCACGTCGGAAACGAAGGATATTTGCAGGATCGCAGTCAGACGTTGCTTGATATCTATCATTATTTTCCCTTTAATTGGAGACTGCATCTAATTGGAGACTGCATCGACGGTTAAATTGTCGCCCCAGGGCAGCACGGTATTTAAGGTCACGGTATAAGGCGGCAAAGTGGCGGTGGTATAGTTATTAACGGTAATAATGTTATTAGGGTCCCAGGCTGTGATCGTGTCCGTGGCAGACAGACCGATCATGGGCAATAATATGGTTTGGTTGATCGGCACAGCGTTACCCGACGTCACAACCGTGCCGTAACAGGCCGAAGAGGCTGTGCCGTCATAACAGGGCGGAAGACTGGTGCCGTAACAGGGTAGGGCCACTGAATTGCTGGCGCAATTCGCATCGCGAAACCAGTTGGTATCGACGCCGGCATCGGCGTCGTTGGCATTCTGATCGTCGAAATAATTTACCAGCAAATCGGCAATGCGGTACATATTGGTCCGTGTCTGCTGTACGAAAAGCGACTCGATAGCAAACCCAGAGACCAGGATATAGGGTGTATTGGCAGGAGCGCCGTTAAGCGTGCCGGGGTTGA
>JAJYPN010000023.1 GCA_021795395.1 Pseudomonadota bacterium
TGCGACGTGATGATTCTTGCCGTGGACATCATTGGCGATACCACCACCCAGGGTAACGTCGCGCGTACCTGGGGTTACTGCAAGAAACCAGCCTTGCGGAACAGTCAGTGCCAAAATTTCGCGCAGGCTTACGCCGGCTTCGCAACGCAACACTCCCTTGGCGCGGTCGAAGCTGATGAAACGGTGCAAACCGGCGGTATGCAGGAGCGTGCCGCCGTGATTTAAGCACACGTCGCCATAACTGCGCCCGCGGCCGTGGGCGAGCAGCCCAACCTGCGTGACGTCTGCAGGTAAATTTGAAAAACGGTCACTTAATCTCAGCACATGGGCAGCACGGCTATGTCCCACTCCCCCCCAAGCTTTCAGCACGCTCATGCGGACGCCTCATGGCGGACTAATCCTAACGCCGCGATTCCCAAGCCTACAGCAAACCATAAAGTGCTAAGACGAATAATGACGGTTGCCGCTACCGCATCGGGCATGGAGACGCCCTTAATCAATAGCAGTGCGACCATTGCGGCTTCGGCACCCCCTAATCCACCGGGCATCACGCTGATTGCTCCGGCCAACATGGATAAGGCATATACAAATACAGCGTAACGCAGTGGCAGATCAACCCCCATCCAGACGAGTATCCAGTGGAATGCGAAGGCTTCGGCGCTCCAGGCCGCCAAACTGAGTAGCGTGGCGAGCACGATGAGGCGGAAACTCAGGCACAGACGTGCCTGGTACAATAGCTGCAAGGAGTGACGGATCAAGCGGCCAAGTCGCCCAGTAGGGTGTGCAGTGCGATGCAACAGAGCTTGCATCCAGCTTTCGTTAGCCAATAACACAAGTCCAAGCAGGATAACCAATGCAGCGATCAGGACTGCGCTACGGGCTTGCGGATAGAAATGGAGTCCGAAACCAGCCAGTAGCAAGACGCCGATCAGATCCGACAATCGTTCGCTAAACAAGGCGGCTAAGCTGCCCGCATAGGGCACATCAAACCGCTTCAGCAGAACGGATCTCACTGCTTCTCCAGTTTTGCCAGGCGTGGTAGTGAGCGCGAAACCGGCGAGATAGATGCGTAAGTGTATCCAGATGGGTAAGCGATGTCCCAAAACGAATAAATACATTTGCCAACGCAAAAAGCGGAGAGTGTAATTGACCAGGGATAAGCCTAGCGCAATGCTTAAACCGCCCAGGCCCACACGAACGATTCCGTGCGTTACCGCTTGCCACCCACTGTACACGGATACCAGCAAATAGCCGCCCGCTGCGAACAACACTGAAATAAGCAGAGCCTTGAAGCGCCAGTCCGAGATCAGGGGATCATTCATGCCAGTACCGCCAGGGTGACGATCAGCCAGCCTAGACCGGTAGCGATGAGATGCGGATCTGCGATTAAATCTTTTGCGGTATCATTGCCGCGGGAATGATGGTGTAACAAAAACAGATATCGAAACACGCCGTAAATAACAAACGGAAGGGTATAAAACAAAGCGTTCGTACCGTGTATTCTGACCGTCTCCTGACTGACGGTATAGAGACCGTAGCTCAGTACCGTGCAGGCTGCTGTGATGCTGGTCAGCTGGTCCAGCACAACGGGGCTGTAATCGTTCAAAACCCGGCGAACGTTCGTTCGATCTGTCAGGTGAGAGTTTTCCAGCATCAGCAGTTCCGCGCGACGTTTGGCAAAACCCAGGAACAGAGTCAACATCAGGCCGGTAAGCAGCAACCACTGCGAAGGGGGGATGCCCACGCCTAGCGTTCCCGCGAGTATACGTAGCATAAAGCCCGCCGCTATGATAAAAACGTCCAGTATGACTACATGCTTGAGCCCGAGCGAATAAGCCAGGTTAAGCAGTAAGTATAGACCAATCAGGGATATGGCCTGCCAGCCGATGGAGATCGCCAGGCTCAAGGCGAGTAGCGCCAGACCTGCTGCCCATTGCCAGGCGCTGCGAACAGGAATGGTACCGCTAGCGATCGGACGGTTACGTTTCGTCGGGTGCAGACGGTCTGCCTCGACATCAAAAATGTCGTTAAAAATGTATACGCAACTGGCCGCAGCGCAGAAAGCAATAAACAAAAGACTGACTTGCGTAAAGGTGTACCAATTGAAGTGTTGAGTAAAAATCAAACCCAGCCAGACAAAGCCGTTTTTGAGATACTGATGTGGTCTTAAAAGTTTCCAGTATTTTTTCATTGTCATCCAATTTGCTTGTTTTTTATTGCAAATTCGTGCAGTAACAAGTAACTGAGAGCGGGAAGCAACATGAAGTATGCCTCCATATGTTTTTCAAATTCGAAAAAACCGTCGCCCATCACACAAACTATCGGTGCGCCCAGAAAAATATATGCCGCAAGCATCCCTTTTTTAAAATTTGGCCGAATCGCTATCACAACGAAAGCAAAAATAAAGTAAATATAGCCTATCCTTGTCAAGGCAAAATCATCCAGCCTTACGATTTCTTTGGGTAAAACACTCAGGCTGCTTTGAGTGCGCAAATAATTCAATCTATAGTCCGATACCATTGTGGTCAGGTAGATATTTTTGAGGTATTGGCCGAGGAATAACGGATGGGCAATAAAGAAACCGATGAAATTGGTTAATTTTCCTTGATCGACGATGTCTTGAAATTCCTTTTTTTGTTCGCTTGTATTCGTTAAACCTTGAGAAATAGTAGCGAGTTTGTGGCCAGTAGGCCAATAGGATGTCCCCAGCAGGGGGCGATTCGGATTGTTTTCAAAAGGCGCGGTTTTTTGCTGGAAGAAAGCCTGATTTTTTTCAAAATAGCTGCGCCTAGCATTAAAGTCGTGCACAGGCCATTGATAGACGTCTGATTTCGACCAGCCTATGCCATTATAATATCTGTTATAGACATTGTCATAAACTGACACCCAGGCTTCCCTCTTCATGGACAAAAAAGAAGCTAATATTATTAGCATACAGGTAAACAATACCTTTTTCCGGTCTTTGTTCATATCGCCATAAAATAATATAAATCCCAATAAAAACGGAGCCATAATGATCATTTGGACTTTAGCCAGTAGCACCGCAACCGATGCCACGTTAAAAAGCAGATAATGTCTTTTCGAGACATTTTGCATGCCGCCGTAAAGCCAGGGTGTAATAGCCAGGATCGCTGCTTCTTCATAAAATGATTTGAAATAAAAGCCAAAAACCGCATAAAATGCAAGAAATATAAAGACTGCTATTGCGTTTTTGAGACTAAAACTTGATCGTTTGACTAAGTTGAAAACACCAACAAAAAAGATTAAATTCAAGGTGATAAATATCAAGGGCGTGTAAAATCCGCTAGAGCCCAAGTCGACTAATATAACTGCCCAAGCTAGCGCGATAACGCCTAGCGTAGTGTAGTTGTAATGATAGGAATGGCTGAAAGGATAAAAGTCTTTGAGTTGGGTTGTCCGAGCTGGAATTTCAAAACCTTCTGAAGCAGTCACTCTCCAATAATCGCCGTTATTGATCATTGGCCCGAACGTGGAAGAAACTACCAAAAAAAACAAGAACAGGGCGATAGGAAGCAATACTTTATTGTTCATCATAAATCTATCGACACCAAAGATAATTTAAAAATTTTACCTATAGATATTCAAGCAAGTAACGCGCCACCCAAGCGTACCCTTCTGATTAATGGTGAGGCCCAACGACTACGATTACATAATCGAATGTAATTCAGAGGCTTAAGTTATTATAAGAGGAGAATTTATGAATCTCCAACAAAAATGAATTATTTTCATACGATGTAATGATGACCTAATGTAAACCCGCAAGTGTCGACCAAAGCATATATAAATTCAGGCCAATAATAATGCCGACCACCAGCCAGGCCAGCCAGGTAATTACTTTTCGATTGACAAAACATCCCATTTTTTTGCTATTTGAGGTGAACAGAACCAGGGGGATGGCGGCAAAAGGAAGCTGCAGACTAAGGACAACCTGGCTGAATATCAATAAGCTGGCAATGCTTTTTTCGCCATAGTAGGCTATCGCGATAATTGCCGGAACGATAGCGATCAGTCGCGTGATTAAGCGGCGTAGCCAAGGTTGCATTTTCAGGTTTAAAAAACCCTCCATGGCGATCTGTCCGGCGAGAGTGCCGGTGATGGTTGAGCTTTGACCCGCTGCGAGCAGAGCCAGCGCGAAGAGCAAGCCCGCTATGGCGCTACCCAATAAGGGGGTGAGCAACTGGTAGGCCTGAGATAAATCAGCTACATTCTGATGACCGCTGTAGTGAAAGGTAGCCGCAGCCAGCATCAGGATTGCGGCATTTATAAAAAAGGCAAACGTCAATGCGAGCGTGGAGTCAATAGTTGCAAAGCGTACCGCATCCTGGCGTACCTCAAGGGAACCTGCGATATGACGGCTGCGCACTATGGAAGAATGCAGATATAGATTATGCGGCATGACGGTTGCGCCAATAATGCCTACCGCCAGATAGAGCGCGTCGGGATTGGTCATGATACGTCGATTGGGAAGCAAGGCGTGGATGCTCGCGCCCAGATTGGGTTGCGCGAGCGCCAATTGTAAGGTAAAACATATCCCTATCAGGACTATGAGGGAAATGACCACCGCTTCCAGTAGACGGAATCCTTTCTGCTGCAATAACAGCACCAGCATGACATCGCCAGCAGTCAGGCATACGCCAACAATGAGCGGGATGGCGAACAGCAATTGCAAGGCGATGGCCGAGCCGATCACTTCCGCCAGATCGCAGGCGACGATGGCGAATTCGCATGACACCCAGAATAGCAGCGCAATAGATGGCGAATAATGATCGCGACAGTTTTGTGCCAAATCCCTGCCGGTGGCGATACCGAGTTTTGCCGCCAAGGCTTGCAACAATATCGCCATCAAATTCGACAGCAATACCATGGATAATAAAAGATAGCCAAAATGTGACCCCCCGGCCAAGTCGGTAGCCCAGTTACCTGGATCGATATACCCCACCGAGACCAGATATCCGGGGCCGCTGAATGCCAGCAGTTTTCGTAAAAACGCAGCCTTTTTCGGCACCGCCACCTGCAAGGGAATGGCAGGCAAATTCGCATTTGCAACCGCCGGATTTTCAAGGCCGAACGAATTTTTCAGCATACTCGCAATGGGGTCGGGTGGGGATTAACCGTGGCTGGGCGATTTTCCGTTCTTCATCCCCAACATGGCGCCGGTCAAGGGGTCGCTATCAGGATCGGATTGCAGGCGGGCGGCAGAATTCTGCAGTAGCGTCGCATCGGCAGAGCTTACCTTCACTTCGGCCAATCCGCTGCCGCCGTCGACTGCCGGTTCCGCTTCGCGGTATTCGAAATCGGGTTCCTTGTTCCACGGGCCGCGGACCTCGTGCCCCTCTTTGCCAGACATATTAAAATAGACGCTGTCGAATTCGGCCATGCCGGGTAATTTACCGGGAGGGAAATTCGGTTCGATGGAATACAGCGCTTTTTCGAACGATTTTTGATGCGAAATTTCTCGCGTCATCAAAAACCCGAGGGCCTCCTTTACGCCGGGATCGTCGGTCATATTGATCAGGCGTTCGTAGATGATCTTGGCGCGTGCTTCGGCAGCAATGTTGGAACGCAGATCGCATGTCGGGTCGCCGATGGTGTCGACATAAGACGAAGAAAAAGGCACGCCGCCGGAATTGGTGAAAGCGGCACCGCCGCCGTATAACAGTTGGGTGACATGCGAGGAATTGCCGCCGCCGGATATCTGCCGATATAACTCCGCTTCGCTATCGGTGCCTTCGGCAATATGGCCTTTCGCCGATTTATTGAGCATGGCCACGATATTTCCTATGACTTCCAGGTGGCTTAATTCTTCGGTAGCGATATCGATCAGCATATCCTTGCGGCCTGGATCGTCTTCGGCAAGATACTGGGTGAAGTACCGGCACGCTGCAGCCAATTCTCCCTGCGGGCCGCCGAACTGTTCGAGCATAAGATTGGCAAGGCCGGGATTGCACTCGCTGACCCGGACGGTATATTGCAAACGCTTGTTATGAACAAACATGGCTGATCTCCCTGATTAAGGCGGTAAAAGTAATTGGCTGAGCATCATATTTCGTCGAATGAGTCACTGGAATTCTCCTGTAGATCAAAAACAAATTTGAGTGTCGAGCATGCAAGAGGACCGGTATCGTGCAGAAGCGAGCGATACGGTTGTTTCACGATAGCCAGATTATTTTCCTCGATCTGTGCGACTACATACCGTAATCTCAATCAATCGAAAGCGGGCAATGCCGATAGCGGCAAAATGACTATCCCGAATCCGCAACAAGCAGAAAGATAATCTACAGTACAGATATCGAAAAACTGGCTATTTCAGTGAGCGGGGAGTAAGGGCGAGAGGGGAACAAGTATAACCGAAACCGGCAATATCACGCGCGATCAGACTGTGCGCAGGCTTTTAGTCCCGGCCGGCTCAGCCGGGACAAGTTTAGCGATTACTTGCTTTTACGACGTAAGCGCAGACCGATCAAGCCCAGACCAACCGCCATCATGGATAACGTGCCGGTTTCTGGCAGAACTGGATCAGGAGTGTAGCAGTTTGGGCCATCATCGGAGTCGATGGCTTCTATCGTGTTATGCTTGATGACGCCGCCGATAACGGTTTCGTCACTGGCCGACGCGCCGGTTTCGTTATCGACGTGCATGCTGGCTTGAGCGCCGGTGGCGGCAACCAGCAATACGAAAGCCAGGGTAGCGGGTTTCAAAAATTTGCTCATTTTATACTCCTTTTAATTGATTGAATTAAACTGCTTTTTTGTTGCCGACCCGCACATGACCTCTGATGTTCTAAAAAACGGTAGCGATTAAAGCGTTACAAATCATGCGTTGGCATGCCTGTTAACGTGCTCTTTAACGACGTCATGCTGTAAGTGCAACACCTACATTATAAGCAGATAACATGCCATATGTGCAACTATTTTTTAAAAAATAATCCGCTGTTTTTTCCCGGTCTGGATTCATTGAATCTATTGGATATTTTTCGTAATTGACATTTCCCTCCCAAAATCCCAGGTAAGCAATTCAACGACAGCGAAAGATCGGGATGGTGCGGAATGCACAGTATCCGGGCAAACGGCGTGATACCGCGAGCGGTTTTGATAGGTTTGAACCGGGATGAAACTATCCGGAGCCGTCAGCGAACAAATTTATCAGTGATCAGCACTTCGTTCAGCGGCAATTGGCCTCCGCGTGGCCAAGGTTCCTTGATACCCTTGCCGATAGCGAGCATCATCGCGATTACGTGATCGGCGGGCAGATTGATGAGCTTGCCTACGGCGTCAAAATCGAATCCGTCCATCGGGCTGGAATCGTAGCCCATTTCCTTGGCTTGCAGCATCAACGTCATGGCGGCGATACCGCACGAACGCATGGCTTCGTCCTGTTGGGCGCGATCGCGACCGTTATAATAATCGTGGATTGCGGGCACCATGAAATCCCGGACAGGCTGAGCGGCGTTGCGCCAGTATCGTGCCGGTTCCTTTTCCCATGCCTTCAGGTCCGCGCACAGTACCAGCAACAGTGACGCATCCGTTACCTGCGCCTGATCCCATGCTGCCTTGCGGATTTCCTGGCGTAACGCCTTATCGCGTACCTGGACGAAGCGCCAGTTCTGGATATTGAATGCAGTAGGCGACAGCACGGCGAGCGACATCAGAGTATCGATTTCTGTTTCGCTCAAGCGATGTTCGGGATCGTAGCTTTTGATGGAACGGCGTAATTTGATGGCATCGGCGACATTCATCGGTTTTCTCCTTATAGATTAAAGCAAAAAAACAGCGTATTTTTGTAGGATAAACTATTACAGTTTGTCTTCCTATCAAAATCACATGTTCTTGCGTAAGGATAAATCCGTGAAACGAAAGATTACCGAACAGCGGATGCAATCAGACAGCGCACAGAGCCTCCGCGCAGCAAGCGCTTATTGCTGCCGCTCGCCGGTGTAGCCCGGAGGGCGTAACAAGCCATGGCGTTCCAGGGATAGTGTGAAATCATCCGAGAGCAGAAGTTGCAACAGGATGTCGCGCGCCTGAGCTTGCGTGGACGACCAATGTCCCTTGATCGCCGCGACGTAACGCACGTCGGTTCTGTTGCCGGGCAATGGCTGCGGATCTTCGGTCGTACCGCCTAGCGGCACGATCTCGAAGAGATCGGGAAACGTTTCAACAGTGTAGCGACCGAGGTGGTACAAAATGATCGCTGCATCGGCTTTGCCGTAAGCGACCGACCACGGCTCGTCCCGATGATGGATACGATAGCCCGTCAACCATTTGTCGGGATCGCCGCTGGCGCCGTTAAAAATCGTATTAATCAGTTTTTTGGCTGTCCAGCCGGGCGGCGGGTGTTTATCGGCTTTGGCGATGTTATAGATGGCATTTCGATAACTGATATAGGCTCCCGGTTCGCCTTCTGGATTGGGGGTGACCAGGTGTACGCCCGTTCTGCCCAGATCCCAGACCGATACGATGTGTTTGGGATTGCCTTTTTTGACCAGGATGACATCGCCGCGATCCTCGTATAGCGGTATCGGTCGGCCGTCGGCGTAACCCTGGGCTACCAGTTTGTCGATTGCCGCCTTCGATCCGACCGCAACACTGGGCCGGCAATTCATGTTCAGGTTGTCAAATCGGACGGTTCCGCTTTTCAGTTGCGGGATAAAAATGGGAGGGCTGGTGGTATAAAGCACATTATGCCAGGCGATATGATGGGCTGACAGGCTGCGCAGCAGCAGCGGCCATATATCGCGCAACACCATGTGATAATTGCCTTCGGTCGACAGCACGAGATCGCAGCTCGTGACCTGGCCGTGCAAATCGTAGAGCACGTTCGAATCGGGGTCATGCAAATCGGGTCCGGCAGGGGACGTATCCACGGGCCAGGCCAGCAATTGCGGCGTATCGACCACAGGTTTGCCGGCGATCGGCGGCATTTCGGCGTGCGCTGACACAACTGAAACCAGTAAAACAAGCCACGTCAAACTGGCGCCGGGCATCATTCGAACGCTCATGCTATCTTCCTTCTGGTCCTTGGGAAGGACGACCGATGCCGTCCGCACTCTATGTTAAGTTCATAGGCGATGTGTGGCAAGGGATTACAGGTCGGCCATGTAAAAAATATTACGGAGGCCAGGTAAAGCGATTGCAATGACAAGACGTAAGGCATGCAATTGCTATTCAAAAGGTGCTTTGTTACTATGCTACGTCAACCGGGTTGCCTCGGATTTCGATGCCTCACGGCATTTCATGTCAAAATACCCGTCAACGGAAACAGTTAAAGGATTATAGTGAGTACCAGTCATAAGGTAATTGAACCCAGTCATGATCTTCCCGAATTTTGCCGGGGCATCCAGTATTTTGCCGAATCCATGCCGGATTTCGAGCGTTACGCGGCGCAGCCGTGTTTGTCGGCAAAGGTTCCGGGGGTAACGGCGGCCGACGATGAAACTGCGGCTTACCAGACCTTATTGATGGCGGACGCGCTGCGTTATTTGACCTTGCAGGTCACCGGGGCGAAATCGTCGGGGCATCCCGGCGGTTTCGCCAGCAGCGCTGAAGCATACGCCGCGATGGTAATGCTCGGGCATACCAATATCGTGACCGAGGTCGGACATCACGCGCCCGGATTCTACAGCGCGATGTTCCTCGATACCTCGCTGGAAAGCATGGGCATCGATACCGTACAAACCATGCGCGAACGGTTCCGTGAAACGCACGGCCTGCTCGGCCATCTATCAGGCGCCATACCGGGGCTGCTCGCACCTGCCGGCCCGCTGGGGCAAGGCCAGCATTTCGCGATGGCCGGTGCATTGCTGCATCCGGGCAAGCTGTTTCCGGTGACGATAGGTGACGGGGGCCTGGGCGAACCCTACATCATGAGCGCGATGGGGCATTTCAATACCGCTTATCCGCAGGCGACGAATTTCCTGCCGATACTGGTGTGGAACGGTTATTCGCAGGAACATCACAGCATGGTGTCGACCTGGGATAACGACCGTATGGTCGCCTATTGGAAGGCGCATGGCTTCAAACATGTCTATCTGGTTGACGCCAAGGAATTCGACGACCGGAACCAGCCCGGCGCGTATGTCGATAGTTCCCTGTTTGACTGGAAACAGCGTGTGACGTTCGCCGGCGCGGTGCTCAAAGCGTCAGCGGCGGCGGCGCAACATGCGCTAAACGGCGAGTTGTCCGTATTGATTCTAAAGCAGCTGAAGGGTACCGGCGTCCATGCGACCGGCTCCAAGTCGCATAATTTGTACGCTCATCACACGCTGGAGAGCGACGACGTCAAAGCCGGCTTGCAGCGGCGCGCTCTGTCGACCGCAGCCTGGCAACTGGTGCGCGAGAATTTCCGCCACGCCGGTGGCGGCCCTGCAGCCAAAACCGTGGTGACGGAATTCGAGCTGGCGATCCCCGAGTTGGGACCATTGCCGCTGACCGAATTCGAAATCGGCAAGGAAAATAAAATCCCGACCACCGCATTCGGCGAAGTGGTCGGTGTGGTCGGCAAGCGCGACCCGCGTTTCATTGTCACCAATGCCGACGGCAACGAAGCGTCGGCGATGGCGAACATCAACAAGGCGCTGACGATACGTCATCCCACCGCCGACGAACTGTACTTCCAGGGCCCGAACGGGCAAGTGTATGAACCGCTCAACGAAGACGCCTGTGCGGGTCTGGCTGCGGCGGTTTCCCTGTTCGGCGGACGGTCGTTGTGGTGCTCGTACGAATCCTTTGTCATCAACGGATTGCCGATCTGGCAGACGGTAATTCAGGCGATGGCCGAGCTGCGCCGCAAAACGCCGAGCACGATCACACTGTTTACCGCCGGCGCACTGGAACAGGGACGCAACGGCTGGACGCACCAGCGCCCGGAGGTCGAGGCCTATTTCGCCGCCATGATGCGTAACGGCAACGTCTTTCCGCTATTCCCGACCGATGCCAACTCGATACAGGTCGCGTACGACTGGGCGTTGCAGACGTATAACAAGGGCATAGTCATTACCGCTTCCAAATCCCCGCTGCCGGTACGCACCACGCTCGCTCAAAGCCGTCAGGCCGTCGAGGACGGCGCGATCAGCCTGCTCGATAGCGAAGGCAAAGGTAAAGTCGTATTTGCCGTAACCGGCGACTTGGTGTTGCTGCCGGTATTCGAAGCGGCAGAACAACTGGCCAAGCAAGGTATCGGCGTACGCATCGTCTCCGTTGTCAACCCGCGTCGCCTGTATCGTCCCGGCGACATTGCCTGGAATACGGTATCGCAACCGGACGGCAGATTCATGAGCGATGCCGGTTTCGACGCGCTGTTTCATGGCGACGTCGTGCTGGCGGTATCGGGCGGCCCGTCGGCGATGCTCGAACCTGTACTGTTGCGCTCGCGTGCCGCTCGACGCGAAACATTTTGCTGGCAGCGCGGCGAAACTACCGCCAGCGCGGGGCAATTGTTCGATCTCAACGGCATGAATGCGAAGACCATGCAACAACGTGCATTGGCGTTGCTGGGCTGAAAGCAAGAGTAAGACCGGCGGCTTTGGCGGCTGCAGGTGAATCTTGATGGATAAGGTGTAAACGATGTCGCCAAAAATTATCGTATTCGATGACGATCCCACGGGCTCGCAGACTGTGCACGGTTGCTTGCTGCTGAGCCGTTGGGACGTTGACACTTTGAAAATCGGCTTGAGCGACGCCTCGCAGCTGATGTTCGTGTTGACCAATACGCGCGGCATGAGTGCTAAGGATGCGGAACGAATCACGCGAGAGGCCTGCCGCAATCTGAAAACGGCGATGCAGGGTTTCGATCGCCCGGCACTGTTCGTCAGCCGTTCCGATTCGACGCTGCGCGGCCATTATCCGGTGGAAACCGATGTGATGGCGGAAGAGCTCGGTCCTTTCGATGCGCATTTCCTGGTGCCGGCGTTTTTCGAGGGCGGTCGCACGACGATAGATAGCGTGCATTATCTGCGGGTGGACGGCAAAC
This sequence comes from Pseudomonadota bacterium, assembly GCA_021795395.1. Lineage (GTDB taxonomy): Bacteria > Pseudomonadota > Gammaproteobacteria > Burkholderiales > Sulfuriferulaceae > Sulfuriferula. Next base: position 11,989 of record JAJYPN010000023.1, read on the forward strand.
CGGTACCGGTGCACGAAACCGAATTTGCACGCGACTCCGTATTCGGTTACCGCCACAGCTATTTACCCGATTATGTCGAAGAGAAGACCCGCGGCAGGATTAAAGCCGATAGCGTGCAACGGTTTACGCTGGCCGATATCCGCAGCGGTACGCTTGAGCGGCTGATAGCGCTGCACGGCAATGCCTGTTGCGTGGTCGATGCCGAGCGGCAAGCGGATCTCGGCCGTTTTGCCGACGATCTCGAGCGCGCCGCAGCTCAGGGCAAGCGCTTTCTGTTCCGCAGCGCGGCGAGCTTGCTCACGGCGCTGGCCAAACTTCCGCCGCAGCCGGTTCCGGCCGAAGACATGCACCGTTATGTAACCGATCATCGCCCCGGAATCTTTGTGGTCGGCTCGCATGTTAAAAAAACCACCGAGCAGTTGCAGTTTTTGCTGCGGCAGCCGGGTATCGAGGCGGTGGAAGTGGATGTCGGCCGGATGCCCGGGCATAGTGCGGAGTTATTGCAGGAAGTTTCGACCAAGGTATTGCAGGCGCATCGGAGCGGTCTGACGCCGGTAATCTATACCAGCAGGACCGAACGGCAATTTGCCGATCAGGCGGAGCGTCTGGCGTTCGGCGAGCATGTCTCTGGCTTCCTAATGGACGTTGTGCGCCGCTTGCCCGCAACGATCGGCTTTATCGTCAGCAAAGGCGGCATTACTTCCAACGACATGCTAAGCACCGGACTGGCGTTACCGGCAGCGCGACTGGCGGGACAGATCCTCGCCGGTTGCAGCGTCGTGCTGACGCCTGACGATCATGTTTTTCCGCGGATACCGGTGGTCATTTTCCCCGGTAACGTTGGCGATGCGAGCGCGCTGACCGAAGTCTGGCAACGTCTGACCGGCGTATCGGCCGGGCAGCAGGTTCGCGGCGATTCATGATTGCGGATTCGGTTATCCGCGATTTACGGGCGTTATTGCCGTCAGCTGCGGTATTAACCGCCGACGAAGATACTGCGGTGTACGAATCGGACGGATTGTCGGCGTACCGGTGTCGGCCGGGCGCCGTCGTTTTGCCGGAAACCGAGACGCAGGTGATTGCGATTCTGCGGCTCTGCCATGCCGCCGGTGTGCCGGTTATCGCCCGCGGATCGGGCACCGGCTTGTCGGGCGGCGCATTGCCGCGCGAGGACAGCGTCCTGCTCGGGCTGGCGAAGCTGAATAAAATACTGCACCTCGATCCTCTGGCGCGCAGCGCACGCGTCCAGCCGGGCGTGCGCAATCTGGCGATCTCTGGTGAGGCTGCGGCTTACGGACTGTATTATGCCCCCGATCCGTCGTCGCAGATTGCGTGTTCGATAGGCGGCAATGTGGCTGAAAATTCCGGCGGCGTGCATTGCCTTAAATACGGTTTGACGGTACACAATGTGCTCGGTGTGCGGGCGGTGACGATAGACGGCGAAATACTGCAACTCGGCGGCGATTGCCTCGACAGCCCCGGTTACGATTTGCTGGCGTTGCTGCACGGTTCGGAAGGCATGCTGGCGGTCATTACCGAAATCACCGTCAAGCTGCTACCCAAGCCGGAACATGCGCAGGTGATCCTGGCCGCGTTCGATTCGGTCGAAACGGCGGGCGCGGCGGTGGGCGCAATCATTGCCGGCGGTATTTTACCGGCGGGACTGGAAATGATGGACCGTCCGGCGATACACGCGGCCGAAGCGTTCATTCACGCCAATTATCCGCTCGATGCGGCGGCGATACTACTGGTCGAAGTCGACGGCACGACGGAAGAGATGGCGGAAGATCTGCGCTGCGTGCACGATATATTGGCCGCTAACGGCGCGACTTCTGCGCGTACCGCCGTTGACGACACCGAACGCCTGCGTTTCTGGGCGGGACGCAAGAACGCGTTCCCGGCGGTAGGCCGTTTGTCGCCGGATTATTATTGTATGGACGGCACGATTCCGCGTCGCGCTTTGCCCGCGGTATTGTACGGAATCGAAGTGCTGTCCGAGGAATACGGTCTGCGCGTCGCCAATGTGTTTCATGCCGGCGACGGCAATCTGCACCCATTGATTCTTTACGACGCCAATATTCCCGGCGAGTTGCATAAAACCGAGCAACTGGGCGCACGCATCCTCGAACTGTGCGTGCAGTACGGCGGCACCATTACCGGCGAACACGGTGTGGGAATGGAAAAAATCGACCAGATGTGCGTGCAATTCCGTGCGCTGGAATTGGCCGCGTTTCACGGCATAAAGGCCGCGTTCGATCCGGCCGGTTTGCTCAACCCCGGCAAAGCGGTGCCGACCTTGCAGCGTTGCGCTGAACTGGGAGCGATGCACGTGCACGCCGGGCAACTCAGCCATCCGCATTTGCCGAGGTTCTGATGCAAACGCTGGTCGATCAGGTGAAGGACGCTTATCTCGCGCGAAGAATGTTGCAAATTCGCGGCGGCGGCAGCAAGGACTGGTACGGCAATGCCGCGCAAGGATCGGTCATCGACGTGTCAGGTCACAGCGGTATCGTCGAATACGCACCCGCCGAACTGGTATTGACCGCCAAAGCGGGGACGAGGCTGGCGGAAATCGAAACGGTGCTCGCCGCCAATAACCAGATGCTGAGCTTCGAGCCGCCGCATTACGGCGACAGCGCCACCTTGGGGGGTACGCTGGCGTGCGGCTTCTCCGGAGCGCGCCGGCCTTACAGCGGCAGCGCCCGCGACGCCGTGCTGGGCGTGCAAATTCTCGACGGCCGCGGCGACCTGCTCAATTTCGGCGGCAAGGTCATCAAAAATGTGGCGGGCTACGATATCTCGCGTCTGACGGTCGGCGCGCTGGGTACGCTGGGTATCATTTTACAGGCGTCGGTCAAAGTGGTGCCGCGACCGGCGGCGACCGTGACTTTGCAATACGAACTCGACCAGGCGGCGAGCATCGTGCGCATGAACGAATTGGCCGGCCAGCCGCTGCCGCTCACTGCGGCGGCGTGGATAAACGGGGTGCTGAGCCTGCGGCTGGAAGGCAATGCGGCTGCGGTTCTTGCCGCGCAAGCCAAACTGGGCGGTGACATTTTGGATCATGCTGCGGATTTCTGGCTGGCGGCGCGCGAGCACACCGCGCCTTTTTTTGCCGGTGAGACGCCGCTGTGGCGCTTATCGGTGCCGCCGACAGTACCGCCGCTGGACTTGCCCGGCAAACAGGCCGTGACCTGGGGCGGCGCGCAACGCTGGCTCAAATCGGCAACGCCGGCGGCATCGATATACGCCGCTGCCGCCCGAATCGGCGGCCATGCCGCTCTGTATCGCGGCGCTCGCCCGCAAACCGGCGTATTCCACGCGTTGCCCGCCGCCGTCATGGCTTTGCACCGGCGGCTGAAAACGCAATTCGATCCGCACGGCATTTTAAACCGCGGCCGGCTCTATTCGGACTTCTAAACATGCAAACGCATCTTGCCGACTTTATACGCGATAGCGACACCGGAGCTGAAGCGGAAAAAATCCTCCGCAGTTGCGTGCATTGCGGTTTCTGTCTGGCGACGTGCCCGACCTATCAACTTTTAGGCGACGAGCTCGATTCGCCGCGCGGGCGGATTTTTCTGATCAAGCAATATCTGGAAAGCGGTGTCGCGACAGCCAAAACCCAGTTGCATCTCGACCGCTGCCTGACCTGCCGCAACTGCGAAACCACCTGTCCGTCGGGGGTGCAGTATGCGCGTTTGCTCGATATCGGCCGGGACTTGATAGAACGCCAGGTTCCACGCAGCGCACAGGCTAACCTGCAACGCTATTTGCTGCGCCGGGTGTTGCCGAACAAACCCTTGTTTACCGGGCTGACCGCACTGGGCCGTGCCGCGAGACCGTTATTGAATGCAAAACTGCAGGCTAAATTACCTGCCACGCCAACGACTTCCGCACTTCCCCCACCGCGTCATAACCGCCGCATGCTGCTGCTCGAAGGCTGCGTACAGCCTGCGCTGGCGCCGAATATTAATGCGGCGGCGGCTCGCGTGCTGGACCGGATCGGCATTTCGCTGGTCGTTGCCGACCGGGCAGGCTGTTGCGGAGCAGTAAGCTATCATCTCAACGCGCAGGACGAAGGACTCGATTACATGCGCCGCAATATCGACGCCTGGTGGCCGCACGTCGAAGCGGGTGCCGAAGCGGTGGTGATGACGGCTTCCGGATGCGGCGTTACGGTAAAAGAATACGGTCATTATTTGCGGCATGATCCAGCGTATGCCGAAAAGGCGGCACGGATTTCGGCTTTGACGCGCGATCTCGTCGAAATCGTGCTGGCGGAAGCCGAGGCGCATCTGCCAGAATTCGTTCGGTCGGATACGGCTTCGGTCAGAGTGGCTTTTCATGCGCCATGTACCTTGCAGCATGGGCAAAAGATTGTCGGGGTGGCGGAAACCTTGCTGCGCCGGGCGGGGTTTACCGTATTGCCGGTGAGCGAATCGCATCTATGTTGTGGTTCCGCGGGCACCTATTCGATTTTGCAAGCGGAATTGGCGACGCAACTGCGCGACCGCAAATTGATGCATTTGCAAACGGACGCCCCGGAAATGATTGCGACGGCCAATATCGGCTGTTTGCTGCATTTGCAATCGGGCTCGGCTACGCCGGTGCGCCACTGGATAGAATTGCTCGATAGCGTATACGTCAATTGCGAGAAAACGGCAGACCGGCGACCTTAAGTGTGTCTTACTTTTGTTCTGGCGCTGCGGTTTGGCGCGCCGCCAAAACCAGATATTCATCGCGCCGGTCATGAGCGTTTTGCGCCTCGGCGGCCGCTGCGGCGATCAATATAGCCAGATAAGGTGAATTATTCAGTGCGTGTGCGCGTAACGCTGCCGCTTCCGCCGGTTTATAGCGATGTTCCAGATAATCTGTCAACGCCGACATCAAAGCGCCGTTGCCCTGAAGCTGTCGCTGCCGCTGGCGGAATGCGCGAGCGCGTTTCGGCAGGCTGAGAGTGGCGGCGGCGACGCGCACCAGCCAGTTTCCGAGCACGATAATCAGCAGCAGTAAAATGATCAGTAGCACCAGCGAGAGTTCGATCCGATACGGCGGATAGACCAGTATCGCGTACCCCGGATCGAATTTGCCTGCCAGAGTAAAGCCGACTGCGAGAGCGAAAATCAGCAAAATCCAGATCAGTACGCGCATGGTTACTGGTCGCGCGCCAAACGGCTGGCGCGCAGGGCGTTCAAGCTTTGCTCCAGCCCGGGCAAGCGGATACTGACCGGACTGCTTATCAGCTTGTCTATCTGCGCAATGCTGTTTTGGGTGCGCGCATCGTTCACATTGAAATACTGACTCAGCCAGGTTTTGGCAGCGATCAAATCGGCTTTATAGCTGACTTCGTCGTGTGCGAACAGAGCGATACGCGCCGTCAGCAAACGCAGTTTCAGGTTTTGGCGCAAAAAATAGCTTTGTTCCGGAGCGAGCAGAGCATTGTCCGGTGTATCGAGTCTGCGGATTTGCACCAGGCTTTTGAGTTCCTGCCACATTTCAGCGGAAAAACGGGTCGCCTCGTCGGTGCGTACGGGCGTGGAGCGCTTCGTCATCTTGATGGGGATTTCCTGATCGCTGGCCAGGGGCAGATGATCGACCTCGGCGATAAGATCGTCCAGGCGCAGCGTGATGCCGACGGTATCGACTTGCGGCAATAATTGCAGACGATGTATATCGGCATTCAGGGTGCGCCGCAGATTGGTGAACTGAGGCTTGTCTATCGATTGCAGGCGTGCATCGGCGGTCTGCAGGGCGATGATCGCGCCCTTGACGTTGCCATCCAGTTGCAACTGCTGGTTGGCGATCAGGACGATTTGTTCGATATCGGCCAGCGTCCAGTCGTCGCGGCTTTTGGCCATATCGCGATACAGGGCTTCGAGCGCAAGCTGCTGGTTCTGCGAATCGGCCAGCTTCGCCTGGATTTCGGCGACGCGCAGCGTCAGGTCCCGATTATTGTAGGCGGTTTGCTGGCTTAATATCCGGCTTTCCTGTGCGGCTTCATTGGCAGCGGTCAGATGTTCGCTCAATTCATGCCGGATTGCGGTCAGCTCCAGCCGTGTCTGCCACCAGCCCCACCCTGCCAGAACCAGTGCCAGCAGAGCAAAAATCAAAGCCGGGTTGAGATAGGCACCCAATTTATCGAGCAGGTCGGGTTTTTCCTGGATATCAGCCATGATGCCGCTCGAACCATTCGATCATGCCCGCGATCAGACCTTCATCGCCGGATGAGGTAAGTATGCCGTGCGATAGCCCAAGTTCCTGCGCCACCAGTAAAATCCGTTCGTGTGGGACAAAAATCGGCGTCGATTTGAGCCACTGCCGACCGAGTTTGCCGAGTATGTCGTAAAGATTACGCAAGCCCTCGGAACTGGTGATGGTGACCGCATTGATTTCGTTGCGCGACCAGCGCCGCAGCAGATTGCCCGCATTTACATCGGGGCGGCTACGTCGGTAACATTCGGCGTAAACGATTTTCGCACCGCGTTCGGTCAGCTTGTCGCCGAGAATTTCGCGACCGCCATCGCCCCGGAAAACGACGATGCGGCGACCAGCAACATTTTGCAATTCAGGCAGCGCCAGCAGGTTTTCGCTGTCAAAACGCTCCTTGGGCGCAATAATCCTGTCGATGCCGAAATGTTTGAGCTCGCGGCTGCTGCCGCGCCCTATCGCCGCGATCTGCAAAGACGCCGGCAGCGCTCTCCTGGACTTGATGAGGTTCATCGCTTTATTGACCGCATTGGGGCTGATGAAGATCGCCATATCGAATTCGTCCAGCGTATCGATCAGCGCATACAGCGGCTCCAGATCTTCGGCATCGAGGATTTCCAGTACCGGAAACAGGACGGGTTTGCCGTTGGCGGCGGTGATGAGCGCCGCCAGTTCGGTGGCTTGATGGGCGGGACGTGTCACCAGTATGCCTTGTCCGTATAACTGTTTGCTCATAACGCGAGTGCCGCCAGAATCTTGTCTGCGCCCTGCGCGATCAATCGTTGCGCCAGTTCGGCGCCCAGGGCTTCGGCATCGTCTCGCGTACCGCTGACCTGATCGCTGAGGATGCGGCTGCCGTCGATCTCGGCAACGAAACCGCGCAGCGTGATCGTTTCGCCGCTAATCTGGGCGTACCCGCCCAGCGGCACCTGGCAACTACCGCCCAAATGGCGGCTCATGCTGCGTTCGGCGCGGATGCATGCCGCGCTGTCGGCGTGGTTCAAGGGTGCGAGTAATTGGATCAAATCCGAACGTTCGGCCAGGCATTCTATTCCCAGTGCGCCCTGGCCTACGGCGGGCAAGCTAAGTTCCGGTGGCAATTGCTGGCGGATACGTTTCTCCAGCCCCAGTCGCTTCAATCCTGCCGCCGCCAGAATAATGGCGTCGTAACGGCCTTCGTCCAGCTTGCGTAAACGGGTTTGAACATTGCCGCGTAACGCTTCGATCACAAGATGCGGAAAACGTGCGCGCAACTGGCACTCGCGGCGCAGGCTCGATGTCCCGACCCGGGCGCCTTGCGGCAGATCGCCAAGGCTGGAATAGTGATTGGATACGAGCGCATCGTGCGGATCTTCGCGCTCTCCGATCGCTGCCAAAGTGAATTCATCGGCCGGATTCATCGGCACATCCTTGATGGAATGTACCGCGATATCGGCGCGCCGCTCCAGCAGGGCGGTCTCAAGTTCTTTCACAAACAGGCCCTTGCCGCCGATTTTGCTTAATGCGGTATCGAGGATACGGTCGCCTTGCGTGGTCATACCGAGTATGCGTATATCTATCGACGGGTACAGTTCCTTCAGACGCGCCGCTATGTGCTCGGATTGCCATAGTGCCAGCGCGCTTTCGCGCGAGGCGATAACCAAATGCGCTGGTAGCAATGAATCGATAGGAGTTGGCAAAGGATAACCTGCGAGTATAATTAAAGATTGTTTGCGTATTTTAACCTAAAAACAAGTTTAACCGGCGGCATTCATTCAAGGGTGGTTCATGGTGATTAAAAATCTGCATGTGTGGGGTTTCAGTTTGTTTTTGTTGCTCGTTTCAACGTGGGTCTGGTCTGCTCCCAACCAGATAATGTTTACCCATGATCTACCGCACGATGCAAGTCTGGCGCAAAGCAAGGGTGTACCCTTGTTAGTCATATTCACCAGCTCGGATTGCGTCTATTGCGAACGGTCCATGCAGGATTATCTTATTCCCATGCAACAGAACCCGCAATATGCGCATAAGATTTTGATACGCCGTATACAAATTACCGACGAAACACGACTGACAGGTTGGGACGGCAAACCGACAACCGGCAAAGCTTATGCAGCCAGTCTCAATATCAAACTGACGCCCACCATCATCGTCTTTACCCCTGACGGCAAGCAGGCATCCGATCCCATAGTTGGCGTCGACTCGGAGGATTATTACGGCGGCTATCTGGATAATGCGATCGATGCCGGACTGGCGAAGATGCATCCGGCGATACATTCACCGAGTCAAGCCAATTAACGGGGCGAGCAAAACCGCCGCTCCCGCCGGAGCAAGTCACTGTCAGTCAAAGTAGCGAATATTCATATTGTTTTTGCCGCTTTTTTTGACGTCATACATGAGTTCGTCCGCTATTTTCATGATGGCGGAGAAGGTTTTGGTCACCTTGGCAAAGTGAATGGCACCTATGCTTACGGTTACAGGCGGATAATCCTCTAATGCGCTGCTTGCCGCCAGGAAAATCTTGCGGCAGGCGTCGGCAGCCGCCAGATTGCCGATTTCCGGTAACAGAATGGCGAATTCGTCCCCGCCCAGTCGCGCCAGCAAATCGTTGGAACGCAACACGGAGCGCAACTTCCTGGCGGTTGCCCGCAATGCGCCATCGCCGATATCGTGGCCGCGCGCATCGTTCAGTTGCTTGAAATTGTCCAGATCGAGAAAGATGATCGATAAGGAGTGGCCGTAGCGTTTGGAGCGCTCGAGTTCGGCTATGCCGGACTCGAAGTAACCGCGGCGGTTCAGCAGGCCGGTGAGCGCATCCTCGGTGGCATGGGCATGGGCATGTTCGAACTGTATACGCAACTGGGAGAATTGCTGGGCGAGTACCAGAGCGAGCAGCAGGGCTTCCATAGTGACCGCGAGCAATCCCAGATGTTCGATATAAATGGTATGCACGCCGGTTAACTTTCCCAGCGAGATCGACAGTATGCCCAAGGCGAAAAAGAACAGGACGGCAGCGAGATACCATGGTGCGGAAAATTGCTTTTGCCGGGTCCGCACGATACCTGCTATCAGACCGAACAACAGAAACAGCGCCACCCCGGTTCGATCGAGTTCGAGCGACCACTCCGGTCTGGCGAGAGCCAAAAGCAGAAAAGCGGTAAATAATCCGATTAGCGCTATGCCGATGCGGTAAAGCGATGGATTGCTTTCGCGGCTGATATTGAGCAGATTCAGGACGAATAGAATATAAATTTCATTGGAAAATAAAATGGGGAAGCTGATCAGATAGAACCAGTGCCAATCGAACAGCTCCCGAAATACGAGCAGGGCCGTTCCGTTATATAACAGGTTGCCCAGGAGGAATAATGCGTAAAATCCGTCGGTTGCATTGCGCCGGATGCCGGCCAGCATGGCATAATAGAACATCAGCCCGAATAGAATACCCATGGACAATAGGGTGATGGCATCCCCTGTTTTGGTTGCGTGTTCGTAATGCGCCAGCGTATCCAGATAAGGTATGGGTTGCGCGAGTAAAAATGGCGAGGAGAGTTCGGTCAGCAGGCGATATTGACCGGCGGGCAAAGTGAATTCGCGGCCATGGCGCAGGAAAAACGGATCGGGCATATCGCTTTCGATGCCACCACTGGCCAGGCCGACGCGATGTCCGTGGCTATCGAAAATCTGGTGTTCAAAGCGGCCGATGACGCTGGAATTCTTGAAATCCAATACCAGTTGTGCGGAACGGTCCAGTGTGAATGCACCTTGCCAGATGAAGCGTCCGCCAGTCCGGTTCAGGTTTTGGACAGGTAGCATGCCCGCGCACCGTTGGGCCGGCGCGGTCGCGCAGCTGATATTTTTCGGCACGGAATACCATTGGCCCACCAATGCTATGGTCTGAGCTTGACATGGCGGCCCGACGAGCATCAACACGGTCATCAAAATGAGCCAACGCCGGGTTCGAACGAAATTGATCAGCGAAGCACGCATGCGCAGGCGAGTATCAGGAGGCAGAATGCCGATCAACGAGATAGAGTGGATTGCGGTATACGCTGCCTGATTTGCCGCCGGTAGCAGGGGTCATGTTTTGCTTTCTTATAATCGTTATTTCCGGTGCTTAGTCTATCATTACCAGGAGGGATGATAATAGCCGTCTTTTTGCAGTCTGCAAGAATCAGTGCAAAATCATGGTTCGTCGCATCGGTCAGCATTAGCGACTTTTATAGAATGCACGCTGCCGGCGAATCACGCGCCAGCCCAATAAAATGGTCAGAATTCCGGCATAAATCAGCGGTTGCCGGATATCTTTTTTTACCAGCCACCAATAATGTATGACTCCCAATATCGCGATGACATACACCAACCGATGCAAGCTTTGCCACCGTTTCGCGCTTAACCGCCGTATCATGGCATTGCTGGAAGTGACGGCGAGCGGAATCAGCAATAGGTAAGCGATGAAGCCGACAGTAATAAAGGGGCGTTTGTATACGTCTTTAATGATCGCGTGCAGATCGAAAAATTGATCCAGCCAGATATAAGTGATGAAGTGCAGGCTTGCATAAAAAAACGTGAACAGGCCTAGCATTCGTCGTATGCGGAGCAGATGGGCATAACCTGTCAATTGCCGTAGCGGCGTTACTGTCAAGGTAAGCATTAAACCGACTAAAGTCCACGTGCCGGTAAAATGGGTAATAAATTCGACTGGGTTGGCTCCAAGCTGGCTGTTTATAGCCAGAACCACTAACCATGCCAGAGGGAAACCGGCTAGCAGGAAAACCAGAATTTTCAGGCGTGTAACCGGATCGTTTAACGCCATTAAAAGTATTTCCGCAGATCCATGCCGCGATACAGGCCGGCGACTTGCTCTGCGTAGCCGTTGAAGGGTAAGGTATTGCGTTTGAAAAATTCACCGATGCGACGTTCCTTGGCCTGACTCCAGCGCGGATGATCGACCGCCGGATTGACGTTGGAATAAAAGCCGTATTCGCTGGGGACGCTGCGCGCCCACGCGGTCAGCGGCTGCTGGTCCGTAAAGCGGATGCGGACTATGGCTTTTGCGCTTTTGAAACCGTATTTCCAGGGCACCACCAGGCGAACCGGCGCGCCGTTCTGGTTCGGCAGCGTTTCGCCGTACAAACCTACCGCCAGCAGGGTCAGCGAATGCATCGCTTCATCCATGCGCAAGCCTTCGACGTAAGGCCAATCGAGTACGGCGCGACGCTGACCCGGCATTTGCGCGGGATCGTACAGTGTGGTGAATTCCACGTATTTTGCTTTGCCGGTCGGTTCAGCCTGGTGAATCAGACTGGCGAGCGGAAAACCCAGCCACGGAATGACCATCGACCAGCCTTCCACGCAACGCATGCGATAAATGCGCTCTTCCAGGGGAAAAGTGTTGATCAAGGCGTCGATATCCCATACCCTGGGACGGTTTACTTCACCGCTTATACTGATTGTCCAAGGTCGCGTTTTCAGGCTGGGGGCATAATCCGCCGGATCCGATTTATCTGTGCCGAATTCATAATAATTATTATAGCTCGTCACCTCCTTATAACCGGTTGCCACCTCCGTGGTGCTATAGCGGCTATAGGCCGCATGCAGCCGAGCGGCTGTACCGATTTCCGGCAACATGGCTGACGATATCCCTAACGCGGAGTTCCGTATGAATTTGCGGCGTTGCAGATAGAGGTTCTGCTCGGTGATTTCGGAAGAAGGGATCGGCGGATAACGGATAGGCATAATACGCTCCTGAAAACAGACTTTGATGACAGCAAGCTACCATAGTTCACGTAACCGGCGATATCCTTTTCATGGATTTACCCTGCGTCAATTTCGTATCAGTGCAGGATGCGACGTCGTGTCAGGCTGACGGCCAGCCAGTAGCTGATGCCCCCCCAGGCCAGCATTGCGGCGATATGTAACGGGATATGGGCGGGCCGGTAACCCAATATCAATGGGCGCACCAGATCGATGGCGTGCGACAGCGGCAGCAATGCCGCCGCAATCTGCAGGAACTGCGGCATGCGGTCGACCGGATAAAATACGCCGCAGAGCAGCACCATGGGCGTGATGACCAGCGTGAAGTAGTAAATAAAAAAATCGTAGCTCGGGGACAGCGCGGTCATCACCAATCCCATTCCTGAAAAAGTCAGTCCTATCAACAGGATAACTGGAAGCGTCCAGAGGCTCAACAGCCAGCTGTGTTCCAATCCCAGCCCCCAGATGACGGCTAGGATAGCGAGCCCCGAAAGCAGACTTTTCGACGCTCCCCAAGTGAGTTCGGCAAGCATGATATCGTCCAGGGTCAAGGGCGTGTTGAGAATGGCTTCCCAGGTTTTTTGCACGTGCATGCGCGAAAATCCGGAATAGAGCACTTCAAACGTCGAGCTGTTCATGGTCGAATAACAGATCGTGCCTGCCGACAGGAAAGTCAGGTACGCCGCGCCGCCAACCTGCGGCATCAGGCTGCCCAGTCCGTAACCGAAACCGAGCATGTAAAACATCGGGTCGGCCAGATTGCCGAGTATGCTGGAGGCGGCCAGCTTTTTCCAGACCAGAAAATGCCGGCGCCATACCGGTGCGAAACGCAAGGAAAATTGGGGCAGGCTGAAATCCTTCATGCGTCGCGCAGTTCCCGTCCGGTAAATTTGAGAAAAACGTCTTCCAGATTGGACGGACGTTGCACGTAGCGTAGAACATCCTGTTCGCGTAAATGCGCGATCAATGCGGCACCGTCATGCGTATAGCAAAATAAGGTTTCGCCGGTGATTTCATGTCGCTTGCAGTAGTAGGATGCATGCTTTTGCGCCCAGCGGCCGACCGTCTCGCCGTAGATTTCGACGACGGCAGGTTCGATCTCGGCTGCGATCAAATCGCGCGGGTTGCCGGAGGCGATGGCCCGGCCGTGATCCATGATGATCAGCCGGTCGCACAGCCGTTCCGCTTCTTCCATGAAATGCGTGGTCAGCAGGATGGTTTTGCCCTGATGGGTAAGACGCCGCAATCCCTGCCAGATGACGTGGCGCGCTTGCGGATCGAGGCCGGTAGTCGGTTCGTCGAGGAATAGGAGTTCAGGGTCGTTGATCAGCGCACGGGCCAGCGTAAGCCGGCGTTTCATGCCGCCGGAAAGCGTGGTGATCTTGCTGTCGGCCTTGCTGGTCAAGGCTGCGAATTCGAGTAGCCCGGGTATACGGCTATTGATGAGTGCGTCGGACAAGCCGAAATAGCGACCATAGATCAGCAGATTCTCGGTGACGGTAAAATCGGGATCGAGATTATCCATTTGCGGGACGACGCCGATATTCTGCCGCGCATTTCTGGCCAGCTGCGGGATAGCCGTATCGAAGATGCGTATCTCTCCTGCATCGGGCTCGATCAATCCCAGCAGCATTTTCAGTGTTGTGGTTTTCCCGGCGCCGTTGGGGCCCAGCAAACCGAAGCATACGCCGCGTTCGATGGCGAGATCGAGGCCGCGTACGACGTGTGCCGCGCCGTAATGTTTTGCCAGCCGGCTTACCGTTACGATAGGCATATGGACAAAGCCGCTTCTTTCAGTTCGGTCAGTTTGCCATGAAAAAAATGACCGGCGCCGGCTATGCCGTAAAATGCGATGTCATTCGCCTGTGCCCAGGCCTGAGCCGCACGATACGGCACGACTTCGTCGCTTTCGCCATGGATGATAGCCGTGTTGACCGATATGCTGCCGAATTCGTAGAGGTTCACCGCCGGCGCGATCAATAGCAACTTGCTGGCCGGTATCTGTCGGGCGACGCAGTGCTGGACATAACTGCCGAAAGAAAACCCCACCAGCACTACGGGCAAGGTCGATTCATAATGGCTGCGGACAAAAGCGATCACCGCCAGCATGTCTTCGGTTTCGCCGCTGCCGCCGGTATAGACGCCATCGCTGCGGCCGACGCCCCGAAAATTGGGCCGGACGGCGACATATGCCTGATCGTGGCAAAGCTGAGCGATGCTCTGGACGACCTTGTTATCAAGCGTGCCGCCGTGCAGCGGATGCGGATGCGCGATAAAAGCCAGGCCGCGCCGGTTGTCGCCGGGATCGTTGAGCAAGGTTTCGATGTGCCCGACTGCACAAGGTATGCGTAATTTGGAGCGTTTCATGGCGCCGCTTATTTGAGTTGCAGGCGCTCGACGATGCGTCCGTGCTGCAAGTGTTCCTCGATAATCTCGTCGATATCGTGTTCGTCGACATAGGTATACCAGACCGCGTCGGGATAGATCGCCAACAGCGGGCCTTCATCGCATCGGTCCATGCAGCCGGCAGTATTGATGCGGCACCGGCCTTCACCGTTCAGGTCGAGGTTTTTGATTTTCCGTTTGGCGTAGTCGCGCATTGCCTGACCGCCGGAAGCGCCGCAGCATTTGGCGCCGTCTTCGCGCTGGTTGGTGCAGAAGAATACATGGTATTTATAATAGCTCATAAGCGGGTCTCTACTGAAAGCGAATACGCAGTTTAGCATCGGACACCCAAATCGTTCTACTGCTGGGTATAATTAGATGACTTTACTTTTATTTAAACTTACAGCAGATGCAAACATTAACTGTAGACCTCGGTAAGCGCAGCTATCCGATTCATATCGGTCCGGATTTGCTTGCGCAGCCTCATCTTATCGCAGAACATTTGCCGCAACCCAGAGTGGCAGTGATTACCAATACCACGGTTGCGCCCTTGTATCTGGACGGATTGGTCAACGGCCTGGCGAAAGTCGGCGTGTCTGCGTTGCCTGTCGTCTTGCCCGATGGCGAACAGTACAAAAACTGGGAAACGCTCAATACCTTGTTCGATGCTCTGCTGACGCATCGCTGCGAACGCAAGACCACGCTGATTGCGCTGGGCGGTGGCGTAATCGGCGATTTGACCGGATTTGCCGCGGCGAGTTATCTGCGCGGCGTGCCGTTTATCCAGGTGCCCACCACTTTGCTGGCGCAGGTCGACTCGTCGGTCGGCGGTAAAACCGGCATCAACCATCCGCTGGGTAAAAACATGATAGGCGCTTTTTATCAGCCGCAACTCGTATTGGCCGATACCAGTACTTTACGCACCTTGCCGGCGCGAGAATTATCCGCTGGTCTCGCCGAAGTGATCAAGTACGGCCTGATTTACGATGCGGCGTTTTTTTCGTGGCTGGAAGCGAATATGGATAACTTGCGCGCATTGGATGAAACCTGCATCGCTCATGCAATATATCGCGCATGCGAAATCAAGGCTGAAGTGGTAGCGCAGGACGAACGCGAAACCGGCTTGCGCGCCTTGCTCAATCTCGGGCACACGTTTGGACACGCGATAGAGTCCGGTATGGGTTACGGCAACTGGTTGCACGGCGAGGCGGTGGCGGCGGGGACGGTACTGGCGGCAGACCTGTCGCGGCGCTTGGGCTTGCTGACTGCATCCGAAGTCGAACGCATCCGCACCCTGTACCGCTGGGCGGGTTTGCCCGATACGGCGCCCGACCTGGGAGCGGAAAGCTATAAACGATATATGGGGCTGGATAAAAAAGTGGAAGGCGGCCGCATCCGTTTTGTATTGATGCGCGGCATAGGGTCGGCATTGCTTGGTTCGGATGTGCTCGATACCGATTTGAATGCTACCTTGGAGCACTATGTTCACGCCATCTAAACTCGCGCCCTATGCTTCCGCCGACGCGATCTCGCGTGGTCGCCGCCATGTCGAAGCCATCGATCCTTCCCGTGGCCAGTTTCAGCGCGATCGCGACCGCATTATCCATTCCGGAGCGTTTCGTCGGCTTGAATATAAAACGCAGGTTTTCGTTAATCACGAAGGCGATTTGTTTCGAACGCGCCTCACGCATAGTCTGGAAGTCGCGCAAATCGGCCGTTCCATCGCCCGCGTGTTGGGTTTGAACGAGGATCTGGTTGAAGCGATCTGTCTCGCGCACGATCTGGGACATACTCCGTTCGGCCATGCCGGCCAGGATGCGCTCAATGCCTGTATGAAAGACTGGGGTGGCTTCGAGCATAATCTGCAAAGCTTGCGGGTGGTGGACAAGCTCGAACAGCGCTATGCCGAATTCGACGGTTTGAATTTATGCTTCGAAACGCGCGAAGGCATACTCAAGCACTGTTCATTGGACAATGCGCGTCAACTGGGGGATGTCGGCGTGCGCTTCACGCAAAAACTGCAACCGAGTCTCGAAGCGCAGATTGCCAATCTGGCGGATGAAATTGCGTACAATAATCACGATATCGACGATGGTTTGCGTTCCGGTCTGATCACGCTGGCGCAGCTGGAAGACGTAGAATTGTTTGCAAATCATCTTGCGCAAGTCCGGGAGCAATATCCCGCTCTCAATGAACGTCGCACGATACATGAAACCGTGCGGCGCATGATCAATACACTGGTGCTGGATCTGACCGCGTATACTCAGGCGGCGATCGCGGCGGCGCAGATCGCACACCCCGACGAGGTTCGAGCGACATTGCCGCTGGCGGGATTCAGCGCGGAAATCACCCGGCAAAATCAGGCGCTCAAACAATTTTTGCGCAGGAATCTTTATCGGCATTATCGTGTCGTGCGTATGAGTACCAAGGCGGCGCGGGTAGTCACCGATTTATTTTCCGCTTTCCTGCAAATGCCGGCGCTTTTGCCCGATGAATACAGACTTAAAGTCGATTCCGTGGCCCCTCGAGTCATTGCCGATTATATCGCGGGCATGACCGACCGTTACGCCATGCGCGAGCACAGAAGGCTGTTTGCGATAGACGATATCTTGTTGTGAGTTTGCGCCATTGCCAGCGCGGGCGCACGGAACCCATGTGCGCTCGGAACGGACGTATGCACTCGAGGAAATTGAGACGTTTACCGTGTCACGCGGTTTCATTATCAGCCGTGTTGCAAGCCTGGCTGGCCCACCGATGTAATCGGCGCTTTCGATAAAATTTTCTGCGGTACGATTTCAGGAGACGGAAATAACACGCTCGCATAGCGCAGGCATTGCTTGTTATGCCAGGCTACCCATTCGGGCACTGCCTGTACCGGCATCGGCTTGCTGAAATAATAGCCCTGCGCGACATCGCAGCCCAGAATATGCAACAATTCCAGCGTTTCTGCGTTCTCGACGCCTTCCGCTACCACTCTGTAACCCATATTGTGCGCCATGACGATGGTGGCATGAACGATAATGGCGTCATTTTCGTTGGTGGTCATGTCGGTCACAAATGATTTGTCGATTTTGATTTCCCTGGCCGGCAGATTTTTTAAATAGGCCAGGGAAGAATAGCCGGTACCGAAATCGTCAATGGAGCATTGTATGCCCAGTGAACTCAAGGTCGTCAGCGTAGCGTTGGCAAGAGAGGGATTGAGCATGATGCTGCTTTCGGTGATTTCCAGAATCAGGCTCGACGGCTGGATATGATACGAAGCCAGCGCCTGCGCGATATCGTTGGGCAAATTCTTGTCGCTGAGATTGCGCATGGAAAGATTGATGGCTATTTTAAGATCGTGACCGGCTGAATTCCAGATTTCCAATTGCGCCAAAACCTTGTGCAGAACCGTGAAGGTGATCTGCTTCATATTGTCCGAGCATTCGGCGACGGCAATGAACTCTTCCGGCGGAATATCGCCCAGTACGGGATGCTTCCAGCGTACCAGCGCTTCCAGGCCGCACACCGTTCCGGTGCGCAAATTGATTTTGGGTTGGTAATGGATATTTATCTGGGCGGGGAATTCGGGATGCTTGAGCAAGCCGACCAACGTCAGTTTGGTCAGACACGACTGATTCATTTCTTCGACATACATGGCATAACTGTCGCCGGTACGTTTCGCGGAATACATTGCGACATCGGCATGCTGCAACAATTGTTGGGACTGGCTGCCGTGCTCCGGATACATGGCTATACCGATACTGCCGTTGACACTGATTTGGTGACCATCGATGACAAACGGTTCGTCAAGTACGGCAATGATCCGTTTACACATAAGTATGGCTGTTTGCTTATCCGCCGATTCCAGCAGGAAACAGAATTCATCGCCACCCATTCTCGCAGCCATGCACGTGTCGGTGATCCTATTTTGCAAGCGTTGGGCAAGTTGGGTCAGCAGCTCGTCGCCGAATTGATGCCCGAGCGTATCATTGATTTCCTTGAAACGGTCAAGATCCAGCATCATGATAGCCAGCGATTTTTTTTCGGGCTGCCAGAGAAAGATCGCTTCTTCTATCCGGTCCATCGCCAGACGGCGATTCGGCAAATCGGTCAGGTTGTCGTAAAGCCAGCCATGCCGTTCGCGCTGCATGATTTCGCGCATATGCCTTAACGTCAGTACGCTGACATGCGTGATGATGAGGACGAATAATCCGCCGACGCAAAATACTACGGCAACGATAATATCGGTCAGGTTCGCCGTTTGATTGAGCGATTGCCAGCCGTAAACCAGATAACTGCAGAGGAAAATGATGACAAAGCCCATCAATAATCGCCATCCGGCGAGATTTCGGGTATGTTGATCCTGCAGCAATATACGGAGGTAAATGAGCGAGCGCAGCAAAAACAAGGTTCCTGCCAGGATTAATAGTGCACTCAAAGTCGTCATTTATTGCTATCGTTCCGCGGAATTGTCCTGCAATGTCAGGACTGAATTAAAAATTTATCGAAGATTATTAACTAATCGCGCCAACTTGTTATATTTTTGCTATATTTGTACTTAAACCCCAAGACGATAAAACTTCCATGAAAACTTTATTGCGATACCTGACGATGTTTGCTGTTCTGACTGTCGTTACTGCCACCGATGCCAGTGCAAGCAATCATCACAGGCTAGCGCATCGTATCAGATATGATGCCGTGATCTCTCCTGGAGTCAGCGCCATGTCAGTGCTGGTTTTAAACCAGAAAGATGGTCTCCCTTTATATCAGAAAAACGCTAATATGGAAACGCCTATCGCTTCGATCAGCAAGCTGATGACGGCGATGGTGGTATTGGACGCGCATCAGGATATGGGAGAAACGCTCAAGGTGACGCAAGCCGATGTTGATATGCTGCGCCATTCGAGTTCACGTCTGGCGGTGGGTACCGAATTGACGCGAGGGGAATTGCTGCATTTGGCGTTGATCGCATCGGAAAATCGGGCGGCATATGCGCTGGCGCGAAATTATCCCGGCGGCTTGCCGAAATTTATCGTTGCCATGAATGCCAAAGCCCGCCAATTGGGAATGGAGCATACCTCGTTCGAGGATCCTACCGGCCTGTCCAGCCATAATCAGTCTACTGCTGCCGATCTGGCGAAAATGGTACAGGCGGCCATACGTTATCCGGTAATTCATCAGATTACGACGACTGCCGACTACGAAGTCACGCGTACTGTCATGGCACGGGTTCGCGGCAGGCATCACAGCTGGCATACCATCACGCAGACCGTGGAATTTCACAATACCAATCAGTTGCTGCGCGACGAATCCTGGCAAATCGGCCTGTCCAAAACGGGATTTATCAACGAAGCCGGGCATTGCCTGGTCATGCAGGCAAAGATAGCGAAAAACCCGGTTATCATCGTATTGCTCGATTCCAGCGGAAAATACGGTCGTATAAATGATGCCCGCCGCATTCGCAGCTGGCTGGAACATCAGACCGATAACAACAGGCTCGCGGCGCATATGCAACCCATGGCGAGCAATTAAGTGCTGATTTATCTGCACGGTTTTAACAGTAGTAGTGCATCTGCGAAAGCGAACCAGTTACGGCATTATTTTGCCGAAACAGGGCCAGAAGAGGTTGCATGCCCCACATTGCATCATCGGCCGCGACTGGCGATGGAATGGTTGACGGGGCTTGTTCAGGCGCGGTTGCGGAAGGGCGGCGAGGTTAAGCTGGTGGGAAGTTCGCTGGGCGGTTTTTATGCCACGTGGCTCGCTCATCAATTCGATGTCAAGGCGGTAGTGGTTAATCCCGCCGTACACGCCCAGCATTTGCTGATCGGCGCTGTGGGTGAGCATAAAAATTTCAGCAGCGGCGAAGTATATGAATTTACCCGGCAACATCTGGACGAATTGGCCGAATTCGACATGCCGCAGATAACGAAGCCGGAAAATATATTGCTGATGGTCGAAACGGGCGATGAAGTTCTGGACTACAGACAGGCAGTTGACTACTATGCCGGGAGTCGCCAAATTATCGTTCCGGGAGGCAATCACGGATTCAGTTCCTTTATGCAGCATATACCAACAATTTTGGCGTTTTAACAACGCGTTTCAGGGTATCGACCCGGTTACTCATCATGTATCTATTTTATGAAGAAGACGGCCAGTTCAAGGCCGGCAGCATCATCAGCGACAACGATAGCTCTTTGCAGGTCGATACCCAGCACGGCAAGCGCGTCAAAATCAAGGCTGTCAGCGTGATGATGCGATTTGCGGCACCTGCTCCAGCCGAGTTCATGGCGGCGGCGCAGGCATTGCGGGAGGAAATCGAGATAGATTTTCTGTGGGAAGTCGCCGGGCAGGAAGAATTCGGTTTCGCCGATCTTGCAAACGAGTATTTCGGGCATGCGCCAACTCCCATCGAATCGGCAGCTATCCTGATGGGATTGCATGATTCGCCCATGCATTTTTACAAGAAAGGACGCGGGCGCTATAAGCCCGCCCCGGTCGAAGCCCTGACGGCGGCCAAGGCAAGCGTCATTCGCAAACAGCGCGAAGCCGAGCTACTGGCGGCCTATGTCGCCGAGTTGACCGCATTTCATTTACCGGTTGCGCTACGCGAATCGCTCGATCAATTATTGTATGCACCGGATAAAAATACCGTAGTGTGGAAAGCGCTGGACACGGCATGCAAGCAAACCGGGTTGTCAGCAATCCGTTTGCTGGACCGCTGCGGGGCGATTGCTTCCAGCCACGACTATCATTTGCAGTTGTTCTTGCGCGAACATTTTGCTCGCGGCACGGGCTTCGATGAGGTTGAGGCCCCCGCTTTGTTGCCGGATCTGCCGCTTGCCGAAGTCAGCGCTTTCAGCATAGATGACGCCTCGACCACCGAAATCGACGACGCCTTTTCGGTGCGGCGATTGGCCAACGGCAATTGGCAGGTGGGCGTGCATATTGCTGCGCCTGCTCTGGGCATTACCCCGGGTTGCGAGTTGGACCGGATCGCCGCCCAACGTTTATCGACGGTATATTATCCCGGCGGCAAGATTACGATGCTGCCCCATAGCGCGATTGCGGACTTTACGCTTATCGAAGGCAGCGTATGCCCTGCGCTCTCGATGTACATTGAAATCGCCGATGAAACTTTCCAGACGATCGGGCACGTTACCCGTTTGGATAAGGTGGCGATTGCGGCGAATCTGCGTCATGAAACCCTGGAAATCGATTTTAACCGCAACAAGCTGTTGCAAGGCGGCCAACCCTATGCATTTCAGAATGAATTGAATCTGTTGTGGCATTTTTCAGGTGTGCTGGAAGCAGCGCGCGGTAAAACCCCGGACCCGAAATTGCCGCCCAAGGTCGATTACAATTTCCGGATCGAAAACGATCGGGTCGAGATTATCGATCGATTGCGCGGCAATCCCATCGACCGCCTGGTGTCGGAATTGATGATATTCGTCAATACCGAATGGGGGAAATGGCTGGCGGAAAGCGATACCATGGCTTTTTACCGTACCCAGCAGAACGGCAAGGTCAAAATGAGCACCAAACCCGCACCGCACGTCGGCTTGGGTGTCGCCCAATACGCCTGGTCCAGTTCGCCCTTGCGGCGCTATGTGGATCTGGTCAACCAGCGTCAACTGCTCGCTCTGGTTCAGAACGTGCCGCCGCCGTATCTTCCCCGATCCGACGTGCTTTATACCGTGTTGAGGGATTTTGAGCTGGCTTACGACGCCTACAGCGATTTTCAGCGCAAGATGGAGCGATACTGGTGTTTGCGCTGGTTGCAGCAAGAACGAATGAGCAGCGTGTCCGGTGGCGTTATCAAGGAAAATCTGGTGCGCCTGCAGGGTTTGCCGATGGTCGTGCATGTTCCTTCTCTGCCTGAATTGGCAATCGGGACTGAAGTCCGGTTGACGATAGAGGAAATCGATCTGCTCGGCGTAGAACTGAGTTGCAGTTTTCAGAGCAGGATCGAGTCGATCGATAATGCGCTGACGGAGTAATGCAGAGCGAATATAATACATGCAGACTGGTGCCCCATGTACATACTCAGACCCATAGACGATTTTGCCAAAGCGCTAAGAATCCCGGACGCATTTTTGGCCGCATTGTTGTTGTCGTTCATGTTGCATGTCGTACTTTTGGGACTGGCATTTGAAATTCCTCCGGTCACGGCTAAAAATTTCTTTTCGCCGCCTTTGGAACTGGTGCTGGTTAACAGCAAGTCCGTCCGGCCGCCTCGTCACGCGGATGCGCTGGCGCAAAGCAATCTGGACGGCGGCGGCAATACCGACGCCGACAGGCGGGCGAAAAGTCCTTTGCCGGCGGCGTTGCGCGAGCAACGCCAAATTCAGATGGAAGCCGCTCAGCAGCAAGTGAAGGCGCTGGAAGCGGAAAACCGCAAAATCATGGCGCAGCTGAAATCCACTTACGCCTTATCTGAGACGCCGCCGCAGCCCAAGCCTGCGGATGTCTCGCGTCCTCAAGGTAAGAATGCCGATAATCCGGTTGCCAGAAGCCTGGAAATGGCAAAACTGGAAGCGCAGATTTCGCAGGATTACGAAGCGTATCAGAAGCGTCCGCACAAGGTCTTTATCGGCGCTCGCACTCGCGAATATGTATTTGCCCGGTATATCGAAGACTGGCGCATCAAGGTTGAACGTATCGGCAACCAGAATTACCCCGACGCCGCCAAACAGCAAAAAATTTACGGTACCTTACAACTGACGGTTTCCATCAAGGCGGACGGCAGTCTTGACGATGTCGAAGTGACGCAACATTCAGGTTCGGCGATACTCGACAATGCCGCCGTCAATATTGTGCGCGAAGCCGCGCCGTATTCGCCATTTCCACCCGACATGCGAAAAAAAGCCGATGTGATCAGTATTACCCGGACCTGGACGTTTGCTCCCGGCGACCAATTGAGCACCAAAGAGTGAATTCGGCTGTCCCCGTGGCAGATCAGGTCTGTTATAATTTTCCTGTTCAATTATTAATTCAACTGAAAGCCAAACCATGCAGATTGCTACTACCATAACTCAATTTCTGGCCGATGAACAATCGGCCTCCCAGAGACAAGATCGTGATTTGCCGGTTTTGCTCGGTCAGGTAATCACCGCCTGCAAGATCATTTCCAACGCGGTGAATAAAGGGGCCTTATCAGGAGTGATGGGAAGTCTGGAATCTGAAAACATACAGGGCGAAACGCAAAAAAAACTCGATGTGATCACCAATGAAATTTTCACCCAGACGATAGAACGCGGCGGCCAGCTCGCAGGCATGGCGTCCGAGGAAATGGACGATGTATATCAAATACCGGCTCAATATCCGCGTGGCAAGTATTTGCTGGTATTCGATCCGCTGGACGGTTCGTCGAATGTCGACGTGAACATATCCGTTGGTACTATTTTTTCCGTATTGCGTTACCAAGGCAATTCGGCGCAACCGGCTGCTGGCGAGTTCCTGCAGCCCGGCACCAAACAGGTCGCCGCTGGTTATGCTTTGTACGGTTCTTCGACCATGCTTGTCATCACCACCGGCAACGGGGTTAACGGTTTTACCCTGGACACCAATATCGGCGAGTTTGTTCTGACGCATCCCGGTATGACGATTCCTGCCGATACGAAGGAATTCGCGATCAATGCGTCCAATCAGCGTTTTTGGGAAGCGCCCGTGCAGCGTTACGTCACCGAATGCGTGGCCGGTAAAACCGGTCCGCGCGGACGCGATTTCAATATGCGCTGGGTTGCGTCAATGGTGGCGGAAGTGCATCGCATTCTGATTCGCGGCGGCATCTTCATGTATCCCAAGGATAACAAGGACCCGACCAAAGCGGGGAAATTGCGCTTGATGTACGAAGCCAATCCGATGAGTTTCATCGTCGAACAAGCGGGCGGCTTATCCAGCACGGGACGGCAGCGTATTCTGGATGTTCAGCCTGAAGGTTTGCACCAGCGCGTGCCAGTGATACTGGGCTCGAAAAATGAAGTCGAGGTGGTACTGTCTTATCACGCGGAGCATTGAAATCTAACGATATCCGTTCTGGTTCGCGTCTCGCCTTGGGTCTCAACCCGGTTCGATGACCGCAGCGTCGGGCTGCCACTCGATTCGAATGGCGGCTTTTGCAGCCCCTGTCTGCCAGTTGCAGGCGGTTCCGATGCCGGGGATGTGAATGAGTTCGTCGCCGCTGTAAATCAGCGGCAATCGCTCGCGTTCCCACGGCGGCAGTTGCGCTAATTGAAGCAGATCCTTTACTCGCCGCACAGGTCGTTTGCAATCGGGACGTAAGCGCTCGCCGCCCTGACGCAGCCGGATGTTGATGTGCTGCAACCTGGCCGGGTCCAGACCGCCATCGCTGCTTTGTCTGAAATACAGCGTGCCATGCAATTCGGGCAGTTTCAGTTCGTCTTCGCCCTGCCACAGCCAGCGCCGGCCATGCGGCGGTTCGGCCATTTGCCGGAGCAGATATGCGTATCCCCGATAACGTCGCAGACAGGCATCGCCGTGATCGATGGCGATGCAAGCGTCGTCAGCAGCTCCGATAAGCTGATCGAGCATATCGGATAGCCGCAATTGGCCGGGCATGGGCAATTGTCGTTGTGCAAAATAATAACGCAGTAGATTGCGCGCCCGGGCGGAATTGAGGCTTGCCAGATATCTACAGTCGAGACGGTTTTCATCGATACCGGTCTGCGCGTCCAATTCAGCGAGTTGGTCCAGGAGCCCGGCGGCCTCGGCCATATGCCCGGCGGTTCGCGCAATGGCAGTGCGCCATCCGGAGTAATGGCGCTGAAGTAAGGGCAAAACCGATAGGCGTAAAAAATTTCGGGTGAATCGCGTGTCCTGATTGCTTTCGTCTTCTACCCAACTTAACTTGTTTTGCACCGCCCAATCGAGAATCGCGCTTCGGTCGATGTCGAGTAGCGGTCGCAGATAAGCTGGGCCGCCGGCATCGCGCCGTAGCGTCGGCATGGCCGACAGCCCTTTCACGCCGGCGCCCCGCAATAACTGTAAAAATACGGTTTCAGCCTGATCGTCGCGATGATGCGCCAACGCAATAAAATCCGCATCGAGCTTTCTGAAGATTGCGTAGCGTGCATTCCTCGCGGTCGCCTCCAGCCCCGATTTGCTCGCAGGGTCGAGATTTACCGTGTGAATCTGCAAGGGAATATCGAGCTGGCGACAGATCCGGCAACAGGCGTCGGCCCAGGCATCCGCATTTGTGCTGATGCCGTGATGAATATGCACGGCCGATAGATGCAAACGGAATTCCTGACTGATCCGGGCAAGCAAATGCAGCAAAACGACCGAATCGACACCGCCGCTCAAACCTACGCTGACTGCATTGCCTGGCGCCAGATAGTGAATGGCGCACTTTTTCAGAACATCGACCAGATTATTTGACGGGGAGGTTTTTGTAGCGTCCATAACTCATGAGACGCTGATAGCGGGTTTTCAGCAGCGTATCGACGGATTCCTTTTGAAGACTGGTCAATGTTTCTTCGAGCGCGGTTTTCAGGATATGCATCAAAGCCGCCGGATCTCGATGCGCCCCGCCTAGCGGTTCCGCAACGATTTTGTCGATAAGATCCAGCGATTTCAGGCGCGGCGCGGTAATATTCAGCGTTTCGGCAGCGGTAGGCGCCATTTCAGCGTTTTTCCAGAGGATGGAAGCGCACCCTTCCGGAGAAATGACGGAATAAGTGGAATATTGCAGCATCAGGGTCTGGTCTCCGATACCGATGGCAAGCGCACCGCCCGAGCCGCCTTCGCCTATGATGGTGCAGATTATCGGCGTGCGCAATTCTGCCATGACGAACAGATTGCGGGCGATTGCTTCCGACTGGCCGCGTTCTTCGGCGCCGATCCCCGGATAAGCCCCAGGCGTATCGATGAATGTCATTATCGGTATGCCGAATTTTTCGGCCAGGCGCATCAGACGCAAGGCTTTACGGTAGCCTTCGGGTCTCGGCATACCGAAGTTGCGATAGATTTTTTCCTTGGTATCCCGGCCTTTCTGGTGGCCGATGATCATGACGCTTTGTTCATTGAAGCGAGCGATGCCGCCGACGATAGCAGGATCGTCGCCATAGGTGCGATCGCCGTGCAATTCTTCAAAATCGGAAAATAATGCCCCGATATAATCCAGACTGTAGGGACGTTGAGGATGCCGCGCTACCTGCGAGATCTGCCAGGCGTTCAGCTTTGCATAGATATCGTGGGTCAGCTTTTCGCTCTTTTTTTGCAATAAGAAGAGTTCCTTGGAAATGTCCACGGAAGAATCGTCTTGCACGTTACGTAATTCTTCGATTTTTACTTCCAGTTCGGCTATGGGCTGTTCAAAGTCCAAAAAGGGGGTTTTCATGGGCAACTTAAACGGAGATGGGCGACAACGCAGGTGCCTTGCTGGATGAAATCCGGCGTAAATGCAGTGGCATAAGGAGGAAGATTTTCTTTATCAATGATGATGATCGTGATCGCCATGAGCATGCCCGTGAGCAATTTCATCTGCAGTAGCAGAACGTACATCCAATACCGTGCAGTTGAATTCCAGCGTTTGCCCGGCCAGCGGATGATTGCCGTCGACTACGACGGTGTCGTCGGTCAGTTCGGTTACGGTATACAGCATAAATTCCTCGGTACCTTCCGCCGCGCCTTCGAATTGCATGCCGACCTCGATTTCGGCAGGAAATAAATGACGGGGTTCTACCCGCAGCAGATCGGCTTCGTATTCTCCGAAAGCGTACTCCGGTTCCATGGTCACCTCGACCCTGTCGCCAATACTCTTGCCTTCCAATGCTTCTTCAACGGTAGGAAATATGCCGTCGTAACCGCCATGCAGATAGCTGATTGCATCATTGTTTTCACCGGCGTTCTCTAGTGTTTCGCCAGCCTGATTGCAAAGTTGGTAGGCAATGGTAACAATGGTATTCTTGGCTATTTGCATAATGACCTCGTCGGGCGAAAATAATACTCGGTAACGATTATTTTAGCGTATTTTGCAACTAAATCCTAGAATCGGCAGAGGAAGTCATGTTATATGTTTATCTGGTTGATATCAAATAAAAAATATTGGTAAATTATGAATGATGATTTGCTCGGCGGTCTGGATTATGAGACTTTTTTTCGCGACTATTGGCAAAAACGGCCTTTGCTCGTGCGTAATGCCTTGCCCGGTTTCAGCGGTTTGATCGACCCCGAAGCCTTATTCAAGCTATCGACCAGCGAAGAAGCGTTATCGCGGCTGGTATTTCAGCAAGATCGGATATGGCGATTGGAACATGGTCCATTCAAACGCAAGCGATTTCAATTGGCCGACCTCGACAATGCCTGGACGCTCCTCGTGCAGGAGTTGAACCACCATTTGCATGGTGCCGAGCAATTTTTGCAGAGGTTCGATTTTATACCGCACGCTCGACTCGACGATCTGATGGTCAGTTATGCACCGGCGGGCGGCGGGGTAGGGCCTCATTTCGATTCCTACGACGTATTTTTGATTCAGGGAATGGGGAGCAGGCGCTGGCAAATCAGCGCGCAAAAGGACCTTGAATTGATGGATGGGCTGCCGCTCAAAATCCTGCGAAATTTCATTCCCGAAATGGAATGGATTTTAACGCCAGGCGACCTGCTTTATCTGCCCCCGCATTATGCGCATAACGGCATTGCCATGGATGAGTGCATGACCTATTCGGTTGGGTTCAGAGCGCCTTCTACCCAGGAAATGGCAACACAATTCCTGGTTTACATGCAGGATAAGCTGGATTTGCCTGGGCAATATCAGGATCCTGATTTGGCTTGGCAAACGCATTCCGGGGAAATAGCCGAAGGGATGATTACAAAAATTGCCGGAATGATAGGGCAAATTCAATGGGATCGTGCCGATATAGCCGATTTTATCGGGCGTTATCTTACTGAACCCAAAGCGCATGTCTTTTTTCGACCGCCCGTGCGCCCATTAAGCATGGCCGCCTTCTGCAAGCAGGTAGCGTCTTGCGGCTTGCGGCTGGCGCCCCAATCGCAATTGCTATTTCATGGAGAGCGGTACTATTTAAACGGCATGCCATTTGATGTGCCTATGCGTGAGCGTTTGCAGATCATGGCGGATACACGAAAAATAGCGCCGGAGCAATTTGACGTAGCCTCTATTTCCCAATTTTATCAGGGCTATCTTGACGGCTATTTTTTGATTGACAAGAAAAATATTTAAAAAATTGCGAACATAATAAAAAAACAGTTGACAGAAATGTTCTAATATTAGAAAATTCTAACTAACGCTGGTTCAGTCCTATGGGCTGCAGTGTTGTCTCCTCCATCCTCCTTTAAACAAGAGGATTTGAAGCTCGGGTTAATGCCCGGGCTTTTTTTTGTTTTTGAAATTCTCGTTGCTCGTGCTATCCGGAAATGTAGCTACGATCAAGTCAAGGGCCTCTGCTGCAAATACGCTGAAACAAGATATTTGCCTGATTTGCCGTTATGCCATCAAATAAAATGCTAAACTTTATCAAGCATATCAAGTAGAGATTTGCGGGTAAGGCGAAGTTAAAATCCCTTTGCTAACACGCTTGCTGCATATATTCACCGTTTTGTCATATTGCAGGGTTAAATCTCGGATAATATGTTTACATTTGTTGACTATCGTGGGGTGGTTGTATGATTTATCCAGAAGCGTTTGCGAGTTTGGAAAAAGTACGATGGGAGTTATCCAAGGATATACCGTGGAGCAACTACCGGTCGGATTTATTGACGGACGAGCAGGCTGCCACCATCAAAATGAACGCAATTACCGAATGGGCCGCATTGCCTGCTACGGAAATGTTCTTGCGCGATTATCGGCACGACAGCGATTTTTCCGCCTTTATGTCGGTTTGGTTCTACGAAGAGCAGAAACATGCTTTGGTCATGATGGAATATTTGCGGCGATTCCGTCCGGAAATGATGCCCGCCGAGGCGGAATTGCATGCTGTGCGTTTTGAGTTTGATAGCGCGCCACCGATGGAAACGCTAATGCTGCATTTTTGCGGCGAAATTCGCTTGACGCAATGGTATCGCTGCGCAGGATTATGGCATACCGAACCCGTTATCAAGCATATATACAATTTGATCTCCGGGGACGAAGCCCGGCATGGCGGCATCTATTTTCGTTATATGCAACAGGCGATAGAGCGTATGGGTGACGAAGCCCGAGCGGCCTTTGCCAAAGTCGGAGTGTTGATGACGAGTTCTGCGCGTAGCGCTCAGGCATTACACCCGACCAATCTTCATGTGAGCGCCGCACTCTTTCCCAAAGATACGATACAGAGCCATTTGCCAGACCCCGCATGGCTGGAGCGATGGCTGGACGAACAAATACATTTCGATGCGGTATGGGAAAACAAGGTAGTGGGAACGATATTGACGAAACTGTCCAATCTGTTCGGCCAAAGTCTGACCAATACCCGAGAACTCAATCGCTACCGCAAAGAAATCACTCGCAACCTGTCTGCCGTTACTGCTTGATTGTCAACTTCAACTGCTGTCGATATCTCTTCGCATTCATACCGCCAATCAAATAATTCTTGACGACGACTCCTGTCATTTGCTATAGTTTCGCCTCTCGACGATACATGTATGTCATGTAAGCGCAGAGGTGACAATCGGACGCGGGGTGGAGCAGTCTGGCAGCTCGTCGGGCTCATAACCCGAAGGTCACAGGTTCAAATCCTGTCCCCGCAACCAAGAATACGAATTACGCTCTTTAACAACACGACAATCGATAGATGTGGGTATTTACGGTAGCAAGCGAACTTGTCTATGGAGGCGACTCTGTAGGTGAGGGAGCAGGCTAAAAGTAAATAGCAGCATAAGTAGTATAGCGCTCTGTGCTAAGCGGAGTGCGACGGCGAAAGCGGCCATTTGGTTGTGAGTAGCGCACAGGA
>JAJYPN010000024.1 GCA_021795395.1 Pseudomonadota bacterium
TTCCGATCTGACATTATTATCGCCGGCGGTCGCGGCATGAAAAAACCGGAAAATTTCCAGCTGATCCGCGATCTGGCGCACGTGCTGGGCGCCGAAGTCGGCGCGACGCGGCCGGTGGTGCAGGCCGGATGGGTAGAAGCCGCACGCCAGGTCGGTCAATCGGGCAAGACCGTGCGGCCCAAACTCTATATCGCGGCCGGTATTTCCGGTGCAATTCAGCACCGCGTCGGGATGGAAGGCTCGGATGTCATCATTGCCATCAACAACGACCCGGCTGCGCCTATTTTCGATTTCGCCACTTACGGTATCGTCGGCAATGCCATGAGCATACTGCCGGCGCTGACGGAAACCTTCAAGCAACAATTAGCTGTCACCCGCATGGCGGGTTAAGGAGAACATCATGGCCGAAAAATTTGATGCTATCGTCGTCGGCGCCGGGCCTTCCGGCAATGCCGCCGCTTATACCATGGCAAAAGCCGGACTGAAAGTGTTGCAACTGGAGCGCGGCGAATACCCCGGTTCCAAAAATGTACAGGGCGCCATCCTGTATTCGGATGCGCTGGAAAAAATCATTCCCGATTTCCGCGACGATGCGCCGCTCGAACGCCACATTATCGAGCAGCGCATGTGGGTGCTGGATGATGAATCCTATATCGGTACGCACTATCGCTCGGACGATTTCAATAAACCGCCGTACAACCGCTACACTATTATCCGCGCTCAGTTCGACAAGTGGTTTTCCGAAAAAGTGCAGGAAGCGGGCGTGATGCTGATCTGCGAGACTACCGTGTCCGACCTGCTGATGGACGGCAAGCGCGTCATCGGCGTGCAGACCGACCGCCTGGGCGGCTCGATCTACGCGGATATAGTCATCCTTGCCGACGGAGTTAATTCGCTACTGGCCACCAAAGCCGGGTTTCACCCCGAAATCGAACCGAAAAACGTGGCGCTGGCGGTCAAGGAAATTCATTTCATGCCGCAGGAAACCGTGGAAGCCCGCTTCAACGTCAGCGGCGACGCCGGCGTGGTCATCGAGATGGCGGGCAAGATCACCAAAGGCATGATGGGCACGGGGTTTCTCTACACCAACAAGGAATCGCTGACTATCGGCGTGGGCTGCATGCTGTCCGACCTCAAATACCAAAAGATATCGCCTTACCGGTTGCTCGAAGAGATGAAGGCGCACCCTTCCATCGCACCGATACTGGAAGGCGGCGAGATGAAGGAATATACCGCGCACCTGATTCCGGAAGGCGGATACAAGGCGATTCCGCAATTATGCGGAGACGGCTGGATGATCGTCGGCGATTCCGGCATGTTCGTCAACGCCATGCACCGCGAAGGTTCCAATCTGGCGATGACTACCGGTTGCTTTGCCGCGGAAACGGTCATTGAGCTTGCCGCCGAACAAAAGCCTTATTCCGCAAAAAATCTGGCGCGCTATCGCGAAAAACTCGATGCCTCCTTCGTTATCAAGGATCTGAAAAAATACAAAAACATGCCGGATGTATTCCATGCCAATCCGCAATTTTTTACCACGTATCCGGAAATGCTTAATCAGGCCGCACACAAAATGCTGCGGGTCGACGGTATCGACAAGAAAACCAAGGAGAAACAGATCATGGCCGATTTCAAACATCGGCGTTCGCTGTTCGGTCTGATGGGCGACGCCTACAAACTTTGGAGGGCTTTCGAATGAACGCCAACGCAAAAGTCGAAGAGAAACTATTCCAGAATCGCTACCGCGTCGATTCCGGCCGTCCGCATATCCGCATCAAGGACGAAGAACTGTGCGCGACGCAGTGCGGTACCCAGCAATGCACCATATGCTGTCCGGCCGGCTGCTACACGCTGGAAGGTAACGGGCGCGTGGTGCTGATCACCGACGGCTGTCTGGAATGCGGCACCTGCCGGATCATCTGTAACGATTTCCGTAACGTAGCCTGGGAATATCCGCGTGGCGGTTACGGCGTGCTGTTCAAATTCGGCTGAGATCATGTCCACGCGCAATGAGGTGCTCGAGCCCATAACCGTGACCGATCGGGTACACTGGATCGGTGCGTTCGATCCTAAAATGCGTACCTTCGACGTAATCCTCAAGACACCGAACGGCACGACCTATAACGCCTACCTGGTACGCGGCTCGGAAGGGGTAGCGGTGATCGATACCGTCAAGGCCGAGACCGCCGATCAATTCTTCACCCGGCTCGAGGCGGTCGCCCGTTACGACGAAATCAGGGTGATAGTGCTCAACCATCTGGAGCCCGATCACTCCGGCGCATTGCCCGAACTGATGCGGCGTGCGCCGCAGGCAGCGCTGTATATTTCCGAAGCGGCGCAACTGATGCTCAAAGCCTTGCTCAATAACAGCGACATCGCCTACACGCCGGTAACCACCAATGACCGGGTGAATCTGGGCGACCGCACCCTGCGTTTTCTGAACACCCCCTACCTGCATTGGCCCGACACGCAATGCACCTATCTGGAAGAAGAAGGCGTGCTGTTTTCCGGCGACGTATTCGGTTGCCATTATTGCGACGAGCAGGTATTCAACGACTGCGTCGGCGATTTCCGCTTTTCCTTCGAATATTATTATGCGCATATCATGCGGCCGTTCAAGCAATACGTACTCAATGCGCTGGCGCTCATCGAACCGCTGGAGATCAGGCTCATTGCGCCCACTCACGGCCCCATCCTGCGCGACCACCCGCGTTATTACGTCGAACGTTACCGCGAGATGTCGACGCCGCACTTGCATCTGGAAATCGACCATGGCATAAAAACCATGATCATTTTTTATATCAGTTCCTATGGCAACACCATGCACATGGCCGAAGCGATACGCGACGGCGCGGCTGAAATAGGCGGCTTCCGTATTTCGCTGTACGACCTGGAAGGGGGCGAAGTCGAGCCTTTTGTCGATCTGGTCGAAGAAGCCGACGCGATACTGGTCGGCTCGCCCACGATCAACGGCGACGCGGTAAAGCCGGTCTGGGACCTGCTGTCTTCATTCGCCAAAATCAACGTCAAAGGCAAGGTTGCCGGAGCCTTCGGTTCCTACGGCTGGTCCGGCGAGGCGGTGCGCATGATCGAAGACCGGCTGCGCGGTCTGAAAATGCGCGTACCGGCTGGCGGCTTGCGCGTCAAGCTGATACCCAGCCCAGGCGAACTGGAAAACTGTCGCGATTACGGGCGCGATGTAGGCAGCTTTCTCATCGGCAAACCGCGGGCAAGAGAAATAGATATGTCGCAATTGCCGGCAGGATAAAGCTATTTCATAGTGCAATCCCGGGAGCAAAGAGCGTGTCCGCATTATCTTTTTTAATTTTTTGGAAAAATCATGGCTAAAGCGAAAATCAAGTTTGCAGACGTCAATGTCACCGTCACGGTGCCGGTAGGTACGCGCATCATCGAAATTTCGGAAAAGGTCGGCTCGTATATCGCCTATAACTGCCGCGAAGGCGATTGCGGCAGTTGCTTCTTCACCGTGCTCGACGGCGCGGATCATCTTTCCAGGCCTTCGGCGCTGGAAAAAAATACTTTGTTCGCCCATTTCCAGTCGATTCTCGATGGCTGGCGCGGCGCGGGTGATATCGAATCGTTACAGGCGATGATGCGACGCGAAAATTTCGCCGGCAAGGAATGTCGTCTTGCCTGCCAGACGCAAGTATTCGGCGACGCCACGGTGTCGCCTCTATGAATCCGCCAAACCCGGGGTGGGGCAAGTTTGACAGCGCCCGTCCTAATGAAGGAGAAATATCGTGGCCAAAGCAAAACTGACCTTCGCCGATATCGGCGTATCGGTAACGGTGCCGGCCGGCACCCGCATCATCGAGGTCTCGGAAAAAGTCGGTGCGGGCATCGTCTACGGCTGCCGCGAAAGCGATTGCGGCACCTGCCTGACCGTTGTAGTTGACGGAATGGACAACCTGTCGGAACCGTCGAATTTCGAACTCGCCACCCTGGCCGAAAAAAAGGCCGGCCCCAACATGCGCCTTGCTTGCCAGACCCTGGTGCTGGGGGACGTTACCGTTAAACCCGGCGCCTGATTCTCATACACACTCACTTACTTGCCCTGAGGAAAACAAATGACCCAGCCCGTCAAACACGTATTCGTCTGTTCGCAAACGCGACCTGACGGACATCCGCGCGGCTCCTGTGCCCAAAAAGGCGCAAATGACGTATTGCAGGCTTTCTGGCAGGAATTGCAAAAACGCAATGCTTACGATCGGATTGCAATCACGTATTCGGGCTGTCTGGGGCCCTGCGACCAGGGCGCAAACGTCCTGGTCTATCCGGAAGGAGTGCTCTACGGCGCCGTTACCAAAGAGGATGTAGTGGAAATTTTCGACTCACACCTGATTGACGGCGTACCGGTCGAACGCTTGCGGGTAGCGGCTGAGAGCTGGTAATGAAAGGGCTGGCCTTCATACGCCTGCGGCAGGGACGGCAGGCTGAAAGCCTGACCCTGCTCGATAAACTGCAGGAACATACCGTCTCAATTAAACACATTAAAAAAATTTGACGATCTCAATGCCCTGGCAGGGACCTGGAACGCAGGTGAAGCTCAAGATTTCGAACGCAACACAGCGCCTTTTGCTGATGTAGATGCGGCATTATGGCAATAAGCAATGCGTCCTTATTCCAGATTCTGCACCTGTTCGCGCATCTGCTCTATCAATACTTTCAGCGCCATCGCAATCCGGGTCGTTTCCACACTGACCGATTTGGAGCCCAGGGTATTGGCCTCGCGATTCAGTTCCTGCATCAGAAAATCCAGCTCCTTGCCTATCGCGCCACGACGTTGCAGGATATCGCGTACAGCCTGCATATGTGCCTTCAATCGCGAAATTTCCTCGCCTACATCGATTTTCTGGGAAAAAAGAGCGAGTTCCTGCATGATCCGGTCGTTATCGGCTTCAAACGTCAATTCGTCGAAACGAAGCTTGAGTTTCTGTCTGTACGTTGCAATCAGTTCCGGCAACATCGGTTCCAGACCGGCTATTTTCGATTGCATGGCGTCGAGCCGCGCAATGATATACTCGGCAAGTTTCGCGCCTTCGCGTTGACGGCTGGCGATAAATGCCGGCAATGCCTGATCGAGCAGCGCAAGGCACGGCTCCGTCATATCGCGTTCTTTCTGCTGCTGAACCAACATACCGGGCCAACGGAGGATATCGGCAACGGAAAGCGGAGCGGCATCGGAAATATCGCCCTGAATTTGCTCTGACCACCGCGCCAATTGCTCCAGCATATTGCGGTTCAAATCGCTACCGATGTCGGCCGATCCCGCTGCTGAGCTCGTGATTCTGCATTCGATCTTGCCGCGCTGTGTCGATTGCTGCAAACGTTCGCGCAAAACCGGTTCCAGAGCACGGAATTCGTCGGCAATGCGAAAATTGATTTCCAGATAGCGGGAATTCACTGCTCGCAATTCGAGGCTCAGATTCATTCCGGCAAATTCTCCCGATGCGGCAGCATAGCCTGTCATACTATTCATCACTAAATACCTCATATTTTATGTTAAAGTAATCCGATCATTTTATTATCGGCTTGTCGATACGATATAACACGCTGCATGGCTTCCCATTCCATATACGCCTTACCGAACGGCTATCAGCTCAACGATTATCGCATTGTGCGTAAAATTGGGGGTGGTGGTTTCAGCCTGGTTTACCTGGCTTACGATGCCAAGGATCAGGCGGTGGCGATCAAGGAGTATCTGCCAGCGAATCTGGTCAAACGGGGCGAAAACGATGCGGTAGTGCCGATAACGGAGAGCAATGTACAATCTTTCCGCTACGGTATGCGGTTTTTTTTTGAAGAAGGCCGATCGCTCGCACGTATCCTGCATCCGAATGTCGTCCGCGTGGAGAATTTTTTTCGCGCCAACGATACGGTTTATATGGTAATGCGCTACGAACGCGGTAAAACTTTGCAGGAATACATACGTTCCCATCGCACCGATATCCGCGAAAGTTTCTTGCGCCGTATATTTGCCGAACTGCTCAACGGCCTGCGCCAAGTTCATGCGCAAAAACTGCTGCATCTGGACATTAAACCTTCCAATATCTATATCCGTATGGACGGCTCGCCGGTGCTGATCGATTTCGGCGCGGCGCGGCAAACCATCGCTATCGAGCAGCCTAAATTGATGTCCATGTATACGCCTGGGTTCGCTGCGCCGGAACAATATACCGATCCGGCATTATTGGGGCCGTGGACCGATATTTACAGCATAGGCGCTACGATGTACGCCTGTCTGGCAGGTGGCGCTCCCAATGCCGCAGACACTCGCTTGACGAACGACAAACTGATACCGGCTGTCAGACAGTGGCGCGGAAAATACGCCCAGGAAATGCTGGCAATCATCGACTCCTGTTTACAGCTTGACCATTTGGCCCGTCCGCAAAGTGTTTTTACGCTGCAAAAGGCGATTATGGAAACAACTGACCTGGTTATCAAACCGCCAACCATACTGGAAAGCATCCGCAATACCTTGTACAAGGATATTTTCTAAATTTCCGGGGACTATCCCATGCGTTTTTCCATTTATCAGGCCAGCCGTCAAGGCGGCCGCCGCTACAACCAGGATCGTATCGCTTATTCATACAGCCGCGACGCCTTGTTGATGGTTATCGCCGACGGCATGGGCGGCCATTTGCATGGCGAAATCGCGGCTCAGCTAACCGTCAAGACGCTGGCGGAATCGTTTCAGCGGCACACCCGGCCAAAATTGCGCGATCCGGTCAATTTCCTGTACGGGGCTATCCAGCGCGCGCACGATACCATCAACGAATACGCGCGCAAGGAAAATCTCCCCGAAGCCCCGCATACCACCTGCGTCGCCTGCGTCGTCCAGGACGATACCGTCTGGTGGGCGCATGTCGGCGATTCGCGTTTATACCTATTCAGCGATAACGGGCTCGTTGCGCGCACCCGCGACCATTCGACGGTACAGCAATTATGCGATGACGGCCTGATCACGGAAGAAGACATGAAAGATCACCCCGACCGCAACAAGGTCTATAATTGCCTGGGCGGTTTTCTGGTGCCGGAAATCGAGATTTCGCGTCCCATACCGCTGACCGAGCAGGATAATATCATGATCTGTACCGACGGCCTGTGGAGCCAGCTCACAACCGAGCAGATCGCGATGACGCTACGCCGGTTTCCGCTGGCGCGCGCGATCGAATTTCTCATGGATCATGCGGAATTGCGGGCCGGGCGGCACGGCGACAATCTGTCGGTCATCGCCATGACTTGGGAATCGCACGATACCAATGACGGACAAACCATTTCCACGGTCGCAATGCCCATCGATACGTTTACCACCAAGATGGATACATTTATTCCCAGCTCGGCGGATCTGGCCGAAGACGAAGTCGAGCGAGTCATAGCAGAAATTCAGAACACGATCAAAAAATTCTCCGAAAACAACAAATAAGGAAAGCCATGCGTCCAAGCCAGCGTGCAGCCGAAGAACTGCGCCATTTCACCATTAGCCGACATTACACCCGTCATGCCGAAGGCTCCGTGCTGATCTGCTGCGGCGATACCAAAGTCATCTGTACCGCCAGCATCGAAGAAAAGGTTCCCGCTTTTCTCAAGGGCAAGAATCAAGGCTGGCTCACCGCCGAATACGGCATGTTGCCGCGATCCACGCACAGCCGTATGGACAGGGAAGCGGCGCGGGGCAAACAGTCCGGACGCACCCAGGAAATTCAGCGTCTGATCGGGCGCTCGCTGCGCGCCGCCATCGATCTCGATCTGCTCGGCGAACGGACGTTGCATATCGATTGCGACGTAATCCAGGCCGACGGAGGTACGCGCACGGCGTCGATCACCGGCGCATTCGTCGCCACTCACGATGCCATCAGCCTGTTATTGCGGCAGGGTTTGCTGACCGTCACGCCGATCCGCGATTTCGTCGCGGCAGTGTCCGCCGGCATCTACCAAGGCTTGCCCATACTCGATCTGGATTACGAAGAAGACGCGGCCTGCGATACCGACATGAATATCGTCATGACCGGTAGCGGCGGTCTGGTCGAGGTGCAAGGTACGGCCGAAGGCGTGACCTACAGCCGGCAGGAACTGAACAGCTTGCTCGATCTCGCCGAACAAGGCATCAAGCAGTTAATTGCGTTGCAGCACTCGGTATTATCGAGCTCATGAACAGCGTGATCGTAATCGCCAGCAATAATGCGGGTAAATTGCGCGAGATAGACAATCTGTTGTCACCGCTGGGATATACATTGAGGCCGCAAGCGGATTTTGCGGTAACGCAAGCTTGCGAACCGTATCCGACGTTTATAGAAAATTGTCTAGGTAAAGCCCGCCATGCCGCTAAATCTACCGGCCTACCAGCGCTGGCGGACGATTCCGGCTTGTGCGTACGCGCCCTCGGCGGCGATCCCGGCGTGCATTCGGCGCGCTATGCCGGGCAAACAGCTACGGATGGCGCCAATAACGCCAAACTGCTTGCGTCATTAGCCGGCATAGCACAACGCGATGCGTATTATTATTGCGTGATGGTCTACCTGCGTCATGCCGACGACCCGCAACCCTTGATCGCCGAAGGGCGGTGGCATGGCATGATTATCGACGAAGCGCGCGGCAGCGGAGGTTTCGGCTACGACCCGCATTTTTATATCCCGCAACTCGATAAAACCGCCGCCGAACTCGGCATGGCCGAAAAGAACGCCATCAGCCATCGCGGAAAAGCTCTGTCGAGTCTGGCAGCGCAACTCAAACATCTCTGAACGCCGAGATCTGCCATGCCTATGGAACCTGCCCTGACTGCCTTGCCGCCCTTGTCGCTGTATATCCATATACCGTGGTGCGTTAAAAAATGTCCGTACTGCGATTTCAACTCGCATAACGCAGCAGACGAATTGCCCGAGCAACGCTATGTCGATGCGCTGGAACGCGACCTGGAAAGCGCGCTGCCCATGATCTGGGGACGCAGCATACAGAGTATTTTTTTTGGCGGCGGGACGCCGAGCCTGTTTTCTGCTGCCGCCATTGACCGGATTCTTGCCGTGGTACGCAGTCTCGTCAGACTGGAATTTTTTGCCGAAGTCACGCTGGAAGCCAACCCCGGTACGGTTGAAGCCGTCAGATTCGCGGAATTCAAATCTGCCGGCATCAACCGGCTGTCGCTGGGCATACAGAGTTTCGATGCACGGCATTTGCAGGCGCTGGGCCGGATACATGACGACCGGGAAGCGCACGCTGCCATAGCAATCGCCGCTGGCAATTTCGACAATTACAATCTTGATTTAATGTACGCGTTGCCCGGCCAGACGCTTGCCGGGGCGCAAGCGGACTTGACGACGGCGCTCGGATATCGCCCGCCGCATCTGTCGTGTTACCATCTGACTCTGGAACCCAATACGCCTTTTTATTCACGGCCGCCCGACTTACCCGACGACGATCTGTCGGCCGATATGCAAGTCATGATAGAAGACCGGCTTGATGACGCCGGATATCTCCATTACGAAACCTCCGCCTTTGCGCAACCGCGGCGCGAGGCCAGGCATAACCTGAATTACTGGCAATTCGGCGATTATCTGGGAATTGGCGCCGGCGCGCACAGCAAGTTATCCTTCCACGATCGCATCCTCCGTCAAATGCGACATAAACACCCGCGCGCGTACATGGAACAGGCGTTGGCCGGGCATCCGGTGCAGACCGAAAACAGGGTCGCGCCCGCCGCGCTCGGCTTCGAATTCATGATGAATGCATTGCGACTGAACCAGGGCTTTCCGACCGCGCTATTTACGGATCGTACCGGCCTACCCGTCACTGTCCTGCAAAATCAGCTTCAATTAGCCGAAGAGCGCGGACTGTTGCAGCGAGACCATCTTCGCATGGTGCCGACTCCGCTCGGCCGTCGCTTTTTAAACGATTTGCTCGAATTGTTTCTGCCCGCATGATGACTACGCCGCCGCAATTCGAACGCACCGGAATATTGATCGGACCGGCCGGCATCGCGCGACTTGCCGGCAAACATGTCTTTGTCGCCGGTCTCGGCGGCGTGGGTTCGTACTGCGCGGAAGCGCTGGCGCGCGCCGGCATCGGCAAACTCACGCTGATAGACCATGATACCGTCGCCATCAGCAATATCAATCGCCAGCTCCCGGCGCTACTATCGACCGTCGGCAGCAACAAAATCGACCTGATGCGATCGCGCATTCTGGACATCAATCCCGCATGCGTACTGACGACGCACCGGGTTTTTCTGAATACGGAAAACATGGAACTGTACGTGCCCGGCGATGCCGATTACGTCATAGACTGCATCGATTCGCTCAATTGCAAGGTCGCCCTGGTAGCAAGCAGCCTGAAACGCGGCCTGCGCGTCGCTTCGAGCATGGGCGCGGGCAACCGGCTCGACCCCGCTCGCATCAGACTGGCCGACATCAGCAAAACCGAAATGTGCCCGCTCGCCCGCATCATGCGCAAACGTTTGCATAGAGTCGGGATCAAAACCGGCATCTTGACGGTTTTTTCCGACGAACTCCCCTATGCGCCTTTGCCGCCGGTAGCGGTAGAAGGTCCCGGTCGCGCCCGCGCGGTAAACGGCACGATCAGCTATATGCCGCCGTTATTCGGCTTGATGCTGGCGGGGGAAGTGGTGAGGCGATTGCTGACCGAGTAAGGTATCCCGTGGTTGCAGGCACTATCCTGATAGCAAGGAGGTGTATTTTCGCTATGCTCGACACGATTACCGGCTGCTTAGCCTGCCTTTACAGGAAGAACTCTATCTTTCCTGAAAAAATAGTTCGAAATTCGTTTGCGCAATGGAATATCGTAATATTTTTCCAGCCAGAGCGATAGTGCAAAAAGAATTAAAACGAGAATGACCCCACTAATGGGAGCAAATGTTTGCACTGCTCCCTTGATTGGATAGGCCAAAATTCCACCGATAGGTATATGCAGCACATAAATGGGGTAACTGGCAGAACCCAGCATAACCAGCAAACCTTGTAATTTCATACTCTTGCCATGGGAAGCGGCCAACACCGCCATGGGAAATATAATGACAACCGAAATCAGATCGATCAACCAATTCAACCCGTGTACGCTGGGCGAAGCCAGAACCAGCGCGATAACAAAAACAGCTATCCATGCTACATAGGGCCTGTCCAGGAAACGTTTAAACCTGGAATGATGCCTAAATAATAATAGTCCTAAAAAAATACCAAATATCGAACGCGCAAAACCCGCAATAAGTGACGCTTTTTCCCAATAAAAGCCGGTATTCAGATTTCCATTCAAATACGAGGATTGTGCCAGCAGGAACCCGGCAACCAGAACAATACTTATTAAAACATAATTATTCAGAATTGGCCGGATTGCCGCGTATAAAAAATTCACTACCAGTTCAAAGAAGAGACTCCAATAAACACCATTAATTGGAAAAAGACCATTATCACCGGCAAGATGCGAAGGAAGAAACAAGGCTGTAATCGCCACCACGCTTAATATACCTGATAAGTTGGTACTGTCTATTTCGTGTTTCAGGACCAGCCTGCCAATAAAAAGCGCTGATGAAATCAGCAAGGACAAGATAAATACAGGGTATAGCCTGATTAGGCGAATCAAAATAAATTTTGGAAAAGTGATAATACCGGTTCTAATCTTTTCGTCATAGGCATAGGCAATAACGAATCCGCTTAAAATGAAAAACAAATCCACCGCGAGATAGCTTCGGTAAAAACTAAAACGCCAGTAATCCACGGTATGACGTGTCATCACAAATAGGGCTGCCATGCCTCTGATGCCATCAAGAAATGCGTATCGGTTATGATTCAATTTTGCCCCTTACGTAGCAATTCAGTCTGATCTTTCCGAAAATTCATACGAATGTTGACATGCTAAGCTACCGTTCTCGATAGTATTGTCTGATAGCGCTCAAACACCAGATCGGCGATTCGTTCATAGCTCCGGTTCTGCTTTACCCAAGCAGGTCCGAGCTGCCCCATCCTGGCGGCCTGAGCGGGATTCGACATCAATTTGACGATCGCCTCCGAAAATGCTTCGGCCGACCACGGTACGCATATCCCCGCACCGCTTTCGGCAATGATGCGTGACTGCTCGGGATGATCGTTAACCACGACGGGTTTGCCTAGCGCCATGTATTCGATGATTTTGGTTGGCGATGTGGAACGCAGTACCGGGGTCGGATAAAAAGGCGATACGCAAATAGCAGCGCTGTCGACGATCCTCCACGCATCCTCCATCGGCAGAAATCCCGTGAACCTGACTACTTCTTCCAGGCCGAGACGCTTTACTTCCGCTTCCAGAAATTGCCGGTCTTCGGGGGCATCGCCATCGCCAACAAACAGCAGTCTCGCATGAGGCACGGTTTTGACGACCTCAAGCATCGCATGCAGCAATACGTCCAATCGCCGCACCCGCGCCAGCGTGCCAAGATACACGATGGGGCCCTCAATCGATTCGGTACTTTGCCTGAGAAATACCTCATCGGCAACGCCCATCGGCACTGCTGTCATTTTTTCGGCAGGGATACCATGATCCATGATGTCCAGTTTCATTTGCTCGCTTTGAACAAATGCATGATCGGCATTAGGCAGAATGACGCGGTACAATAGCCAGGATGTGCTGTGTCCCATCCACCGCGTATAAACAGGATAACGGCTTCTTTTTTCTTTCGCATCCAGCAAACGGGATTCGGGGAAAGGATAGGACAGCCAGAATACGAACGGTATGCGTTTTATCCGGGCAATGATTAATCCTATGACGGCCGCATAAAAGATATCGCGCGCCTGAACCACATCGTAATTACCCGTCAAGCCTACCGGTACCGACTTCAACATTCCAAGAAACTCATGCAGCTTGCCGAAAATCTTACCTAATGTGCCTTTGACGTTCTCCTTACCCACTATATAGGCGGTCTGATTTCGCCATATTGTTTTTTTCCACCCTCCGGCGAACGGAGAACTCAGCATGATCCAATCGATATCGAATCCCCTGCGCGCCAGCCGTAGCGCAAACAGATCACTTACATCTACCCGTTCGCCCATCTCCCAGCTTGGCAAAAAGCTGAGCATTCTTATAGTATTGGGTGTTTGCGGAGCCTGATTATTCGGCTTTGATAACATCATGAGCCATTTTCCTTTTCAACTGGCAATACTACTTTCCGATTTTGCCATAACGATATAATGTTCTTTCTAATCAAATAGTTCTACCCATATTATACCACTTCCATATTCACCCACAAACTTGCGGGATGAGAATATCCGGGATCGAATCAAATCTTGCGGATCATACTGGTTGATTTCTCCCTTATCCTTCCGTTCAATAAACCATACCCGATGGTGATCATGAAGCGCGTTATCAATCAATTGCCTGTCGGCCGGAACGATTTGCGGTGCTCCCAGATTGCCTATATAGCGCCGGTTTAATCCGAGCGCCGGGTAAGGCCCCGGGATATACAGTACATCAGGAAAGGAAGTACGCCTGCTAGCATAATAGCTAATGGGCAATTCAATCTCGTTCGAAAAGGTTATCACGAGATCGCCAGGCCGGGCATTGGAAGCAATGAAGTTTAACCAATGCCGCCAGTTTTCCGTAGGATAAATATAATATCGGTAAACTGACACCAGTGAGAGCAACAGGATTGCGAGTGTCATCCACTTGCGCAAGGCGACGCGCTGCAGACCGACCATCACTCCAATCGCTACCAACACCATAACAGAGGGGGCCATCCATTCAAACAAACGATCGATAAAAATGGGTTTTACCAGATAGTTCACAAACAGGATAAATGCTAACGGCAGTAATAATATCGTAATCAAATGGACTGACAGTATCCGCGCACTATGCCAAAGTGCGACGAATCCAGCCAAGCCGATCAGCCCGTCAAGCAACAATAAAGGCTTGCCTATACCGACAGCAAGATTCCAAGCTCCGATCAAATCGCTCCAATGGGATCTAATCCAAAACGGCATAGTCTGTACATGGTTGGCTTGAGCAAGAAAGAGCGGCAGAAACGGCGACCAGACAAGAAGAGCAACGATCCCGGGAACGCCGATCGCAACGGCCTGAACCAAACGATTCCCCGGCACGAAAATCAATACCGATAAGATCAATCCTGCCCAT
Source organism: Pseudomonadota bacterium (assembly GCA_021795395.1). Classification (GTDB taxonomy): domain Bacteria; phylum Pseudomonadota; class Gammaproteobacteria; order Burkholderiales; family Sulfuriferulaceae; genus Sulfuriferula. The sequence goes on from JAJYPN010000024.1 coordinate 14,131, forward strand.
ATGCCGAATGCAATGATTATAGCGGTATCGTGTAACCAAAGCGTCATGCCGACAGCCAGGCCAAGCCCAAGCATAACGGGTAATAGTTTATGCAGATTCAAATTGCCGCTCTGCGTCTGCATGGCCCGCAGCAGGATTACCGACAACAGGATCGAAACCGATGCAGCCAGAGTTTCCAGCGCATAAGGTCGTGCCTGTTGCGCATACTCTATATGACCGGCGTTCACTGCCAACAATAAGGCGGCCAGCAGAGCGACCCGATCTCCGACTCCTCCGGCTCGCAATAGTTTGCCCGACACGGCAAGCAGCAGAATCGTCATGACGCTGGCCAGCACCGACAGGGATCGCATTGCGATCTCAGTGGTTCCAAATAATGTGCTCCATCCCTTGAGCAGCGTGTAATACATCGGTGGGTGGGTCTCGTACAGCGGCACTTTGGTCCAAAGTTCATGCACAGGCAAGGCTGAAAACCAGGCGCTGTACGTTTCATCCAACCATAATGAACGGTCCAGAGTAGGGAGTCTCAACGCAAACCCGATCAGGCAGACGATCAGGCAAGCTATCCAGAAATAGCGTGGGTCCAGTGGTTCGCGACTTGAAAAAAACGTGTTCAACAGATACTCCCTGCCAAAATTAAATGATGGACGCCTGTAATCTTTTTGATTTCTGCCGGTGTTTTCTCATATTCGGCCGGTACCAGTGCGCCTGAACGTCCAGGCCAAATTAATGATGTAGGTAAGTACCAGTACGACTGCTGTCGATATGATCTGGGCCAGCAGATAATACATCGCAAAAAAATCGATCAAAAGCTTCATCAATACGCCATTCACCAATACACCTAACAATGCTGTAATCGCAAATTTGGGCACAGCGGACGAATGCGCATTGCTGCGGAAGGTTATCCGCGCATTCAATAGATAATTGATAATCGCCCCCACAGTCGCTCCCATGACCGATGCCATAACCGGCGTCAGCCAGTGCATCGATACCGACACCACCAGAATCGCATATTGCGCGAGCGTTCCCACCGCGCCCACCATGGCGTACGTCGCAAATTGCACCAAATTGCGCCGTTTAGTCACGATTTCTTCGATTCATGCCGACGTTTGATCAAATAAACCGGGCGCCTTTTTGATTCGAAATAAATGCGCCCCACGTACTCGCCCAATATACCGATACCGATCAGCTGTATCCCGCCAAGCAAGAGCACTGCCGTGGCGAGCGATGCATAGCCGGGCACATCGACGCCTTGTATCCAGGTTCTCAGAACCAGGAAAACGGCTCGGGCTATCGCAAATAAAGCAACGAACGTACCGACATAGCTCCAGATACGCAAGGGCAAGGTGCCGAAACTGGTAAAGCCCTCCAAGGCAAAATTCCACAGTTTCCAGGCCGAAAATTTGGTGGCTCCGGCGACGCGCGATTCACGTGAGTATTCTACCTCGGCGGTTTCATAGCCTACCCAGGCAAAAAGACCCTTCATAAAACGCCGAGTTTCAGGCAGGCTTTTTAATGCATCAGCGACTTCTCGCGTAATGAGACGAAAATCCCCGACATTTTCGGGGATTTTTACATCAGACACGGCATTATGAATACGGTAAAACAATAACGCGGTCCAAGCTTTTGATGGCGAATCGGACAGCCTGCTGGCTCTTTTGGCGACGACCACATCGTACCCTTCCCGCCATTTTTCAACGAGCTTGGCAATCATGTACGGCGGATCCTGCAAATCAGCATCGAACGGCACGATAATGTCGCCCCGCGCTTCATCGATTGCAGCCGACAGTGCGGCTTCCTTTCCGAAATTTCGGGTCAAATCGATAACCCGGATGCGCTCGTCGTTCAGGGAATATTGCACCAGCAGGCGCAGGGTCTGATCGCGGCTTCCATCGTTCACGCAGACGATTTCAAACCGTACGCCGGGGATGGTTTCGAGTTCTGGAATGACTTGGTCAAAAAAATGCGATATGGCTTCTTCTTCGTTATAAAATGGAACCACTAAAGATAACAAGGTGATCAGGCTATCTTCTTCAGTCGATGCGCATAAATTATTCCGAGCGGAAATAGCGCTGAATGTTTGCGTCGAACATGCCGTCCTGGAATAGGCGTCTTCGCTGACGGGCTTCATTTGGTGTGGATCTTCCATAATTTAACCTTATATCATTAGCTACCGGTCAAACAAAAACGCAATTCCATAACTTGTTGGCCATTTACAGAACAAATCTCCTTGTTATTTTCCCCATGGACAAGATATACACTATAACCATGGAACATAATAACACCAGCACGGGATAACCAAGGTTTCGGAACAAGAGGCCGGAAGATTGCGCAACCGAACTGAAATTATCTACAAACAGGTAATGGATCGCATAGATTCCCAGCGTCAATTGACCTATTTTACTTAGAATACGGTTTTTAAATATATTGACATTGGAGAGCGCTGCCATTGCAGTTCCGACCCCCATCAAATACGTGCCCACCACATAGTCCTGTATAGGAGTAACGCCATACCATTTCCAAAGAATATATATCTCGGTTAAATGCATGACGGTTCCAGCCACGAAAAGCATCCCTCCCATTGCAAACCAGCCCTGATTTGGTTTACGGCCTGAAAGCAGATAGCCGGAAACGAAAAACAGGGTGCCGAAAAACGGCCCGTTTCTGGTATTAAAATCAATATTGATCCCGAATGGTGTAAACGAATAGGCTTTTGCCAGCAATCCAAATACATACAATGCGATGGAGAGTGCAATCAAGGTTTTAACGTGTTTATTTCGTATCAAAATGGTGCTGATTCCAAGGGAATACAGCAATGCAATCAAAAACCATAAATGTACTTTGGTTCCTCTCATGTATACGGTTTTGGGATGGTGGATTATTATTCTTAACCTCTGGTAAATCTCCTGAAGGTATTCGACCCATGTAACATGCAGAATATGATCGATTTTATCCGGCAGAAGATAAAACGCGGACCAGGCGACAAGAATAATGGATATCTTTTTAGCCATATCGAAAGAAATGGAAACAGGTGAATCGCTGTTCCTTATTTTCACCCCCCAAAAATAGCCTGAGATGACAAAGAAGAATGGCACGGCGAATCTAGCAAGTGCGTTAATAAAAACGTACAGATCATCCGCATTTTGCTGCTTGAACGGCTCCGTATGAATTACAACTACGGCAGCAATTGCCACAAATCTGAATACATCAACGCTTTCTATTCGATCCAATTGAAAAGGTCCTCAATATTCATACCCTATTTCACAAATTTCCATTCTTACCGTTATACCAAGCCGCATTTTGATAGCAATACTACGATATTATCTGTTAAGAATGTAAGAATATATCTTACATTAAGGATAACAGAGTAATCACAACCCTGACTAGTCATAATGCAGTTTTTTGTTAGCAAATCAGAAGGCAATGAAACGCAGGCGTGTTCGAATACGTATGGCGACAGGCGCTTTTTTAGATTTTAAGTTTGACTTGCATGCGGCGAAGGGAGCCGATATCGAATCCATGTTGCCGCGCAGGGCCTGGAGGAGCTGGCATCCGACGATTTTGGCTGTACCGATGCCGAGCTCGCCCACGGTGACAAGCATCAATCTGGTTAACGGGATGGCCTGCATGCGTCAGCATATTCTGCAACCCGGCAATCGAATTGCAAAAAATACTGAACACATCCATGCCCTGTCCGGAACCCTTTTTATTATTTTTGGTACCGATCTCCCAAGATGATAGAAAAAGTAGAATAAGGCGGGATACAAACCCCGGGTGACGCCGTAACCGGGGAATAATTATAAGTCGACGTTTTCATGAAGAATTTATTCTGGGCGCTGTCGGTATTATCGGTACCAACCTGATCGCCCTGCGTAACAGCCACCTCCATTTTGACCGTGCCCGGAGGAATGCCCTGGGCCTTTAACGTCAGCACCCGGGCGATACCGCTACGATTTACGCCCATCAAGGAAGTATTACCGGTACTATTCTTCATTGCCACCATTCTGATGTCATACCCATAATAGGATGTACCAGCTATCATCGATGGACTTACTTGCACTACATCATCAAGAAAGCCCTCCCGTAGCGTCCTGGTTGCCCAGTAAACCCCGCTTGGATATACGGAGTCGTTAGCTGGATCCACATGAATCAGTTCCCATGGGCTAACCGATGCCAAGGATTGCCACTGCGCTCCGATAACGTTGGGATCGGTCAGCGACATCAAAAGAAAGTCTGCAGTGGATAGTCCCCCGCCGGTCCCAGAAGCTTGATACCAGTTATTTTGCCAGGGCCCAGTAGCGGGCATGGAAGGCCAACGACCATGTTCGGTGATAAGAACTTTGACAGCAGGATTTATCGCATGGTAAAGATTGGCAAGTCTGTCAATATAGCTTTGCATTCCAGGAATATCTATGCCATCGTAGTATGGGTGGATAGTCACGGCATCGGCTATGGAAGCCAATTGGCTCGAAACCCCTTGATCAAAGTTCTGGCCTGCGCTATCCGTCTCACCGCCCCATGGTCCGGTTTTACCAAGGACCGCAAATTTGATCTGGGGATAAGCTGCCTTTGCAGCCAGGATTAATGGCTTGACTCGCGCGACATATTGCGCCGCAGAATAATTGGTAGGACCCATGTCTAATTCGTTTCCCAATTCGAAATAGGTTATCGGACAATTCGGGCCACCAACACAATGCGGACCATTTTTGGCCAACCAGTTTATATAGCCCATATTGTCTTTGATCATGGCATTTTCATCCAGCGGGGAATCTAAGACATTCAGAAGAATGACTGCTTGCCCATTAACCGTTTTCAAAAAATTAAAAAACTCTGCCGGGCCGAACAACGGCAATTGATTGCCAGAATCGATCGCGGGAACGGGTTTCCGCACCGAAATTGGTCCCACGGTATTACTCCAAATAAAATTGTTACCGCCAGAATATCGGTATGTTGCGCCACTAAAAGGAGCAAGCCAACTGACCACTTGCGGCCGGACCGCGTTATTCCGCCAGTAGCCCATTTGAAATAAATACCAGTCAACCGTAAAACCGAATATGCCTGGCGGTGTAGCTGGACGAAGCACATTCTTGGTATTGACGGTCACTGCGACGGCGGGAGAAGAGGCATTGCAGGCAGAATTAACGGCATAGGTCGAATAAACGGGACCTTTTACATTTTTATAGGCCACATTTTCCTTGAAGATTCCGCCGACGAATCCTCCGGCTGTCGCCGAGCCGGCCAGCGCGGCTAAGGTTGCACCGACAGTTAATTTAAGTACAAAATTTTTCATATCATCCTCATTATGTAATGCATGGCTGCTACGGATAGGCTAACCAAATTACGTCTCATTTACTGTTAAAAAAGCTTACTCAATTGGGTATCGGTTATTACGATCAGATTCATGATTTGCTGTCACGTTGCCGGTCGCTTGATGAAGAGTGTTGATAGTCGTCCGCATGATCGATCACTTTATTCTCCTCGCTGACAGCAGCCGACGGAAGACCTTCCAGCCCGTCAAAGCGGCATGAATTCGATGGCAGCCGGTGCGGAGGTATAAGAGAGTGCAACCGTATCGCCGGGATTGACAGGAATAATTGCGCCAGTTAACGAAACGGTCGTATTGGTTGCGACGCCGCCCCGGGTAATTCCGATCACGGTTAATACGCCACCGCTGACCAAGTACATGCCTTTTACGATTGCGGCAGGCAATGCAACGCCACTTGCAGGAACTGTCACTGAACTGGCAGCAGTAGTTGCGATTCCTTTGACAGCCCAGATTGTGCCATCCCAAACGTATTCGTACTGAGTATTCGGATGGGTTATGGGTAAACGTACTGTGTCTCCAACCGTATAGTTTCCACCGGAGGGAAGCGTAGCTGGCGGCAGTGATGGGGCCAGGATCGTCGCCAGGTTTTTGTTGGGGGAATTGGTACCGTTAGCGTTAATGAAACTTAACTCAAGTCCGTTTATCGGCATGAATGGATCTGCTGGACCGGCGGTTCGGGTTAACCACTGCCTTCCGTTTACAAAATTCCCATCTTCGAATAGTAGTGTGGATGTTCCACAGCTAGGGACGTCTACATAGTGATCGTAACTATTCGCTGCCAAGCCCCGATAGACGCGCACAATAGCAGGAAAACCACCAGGCAGCCACATAAACGCGCTCAGTCCATTGGTTCCGACAGTCACCGCATAATCACCACCCCCACCAAGCCCTAAAAAACGTTCCTTATCCTGTATGGCAAAAAGCGAGTAGTGGTACGTCCCTGCTGCTATCGTCCACGACAATGAAGTATTGACGATAAACTCATTAGGGGCAAAACCATTATTACCAGCGTCGATACTGTTATTACCTGAAACCACGTTCCAGCCTATCAGTTTGCAGGAAGCAGATAATAGATGCGAATAATTGTTAAATCCCGTTAAGTTCGCTGTGGTGCTTCCATTGCTGTCACACAGTACTATACCGTCACTGTTTGAATGACCTAAATAGTTGGAATAGTATGTGCTCGAACAATTTTCTAAAGAAAGGTTCAAGGAATACATGGTCTGTATATCGGGCTTATTCAATGCGCTTGCGGGATTGAAATTGAAGATGCCACTGCCCAGAGTTGTCTCGGTCATAATATCGGCGAACTGGGCATTTTTAATTGATACAGTTCGTTGACTTTCATCATCGCTCGCGGTAATTACAATGGAACTCGTGATGGTGTTTCTGTAAGCGAATATTCCGTCGATCTCAACATCGGAATCCTGTATTGTAATCACCGAATTCCCCTCATAATGCACCCCCATTATTTTAAACGCGGAGCAATCTGTGACAGTAATCGATGAATTAATAAGACCGTTTACAACCCCGCCCCGGCATCCGGATACATTTATATTGCAGCCGTTGATGTTTTTCAGGTGTAGATTGTCGCCTAGAAATGGCCCCGTAATGGTCGACACACTACGATTTTTATAAACCATCACATTTTCCACGACAAACGAATCCATATATTCACTGGTTGCTGTTATAAGGCCGGCCGGATAATCGGCGCGAATATCAGTCACTCTGTGAGGTGCGGCCAAATAAATCGGGGTTGGAAGTTGAGTCGCCGCCTGGTCGTTTGCGCAGTTCCAATACATACCTTGTATCGTTGCTGCGTGCAAATTCGGAAACGTCCATGTCCAGCCCGTTCCCGTTGTAGAGTTAACCAGAAAAATATAACCCTGAATATAAGATGCCATATTTAATGGGTAACCCGGCAGCGAAGAATTCAGAATGGCTCCCGTTTCAAAAATAAGCGACACGTTTGCCGGGACGTATACGGATGTCTCCATACAATATTGTCCTGTCGTAAATACCACGCTTCCGCCCTTCGATCCACCCCAAGCCAACAATTGTGCTGGCGTAGTGGCGCTTATGCCGAATGTCGACATGATCATCGTATTCAATTGGGCGGCGGTTGTGCCCGGGAAAATGATCAGTTGCTGGGGCTGATTGATGGCAACTTGAACGAAGCTGGGACAATTGGACATTATCGATCCTTTCTGTATGTGATCATTCTCTTACGAGAAATAAAGTTACTTACGTGGGGATGTTGGAAATAATGTAAGCGATCAAGTCAAAATTTGTTGAAAAATCCTTTTTCGGTCTTCAATAGCCGGGTTTTCAACAGCAGATGGATCACCGCTTCTCAACCCCTTCGTCAGTCCATCCTGACCGTTCAACGCGACCGTCTTCCCGAGCAGAAGCGGTAGCTACACCACCATACTCATAGCTGGCTACGACGTAACCGATATTGCCCTACGCGCTAGGGCATATCTCCAATAAATCTTAGTATAGTAAAGATTAGGTTTTTTGCCGAAAAGATTCTTTGCTCTTAAACCAGTGCGCCGTAACGCATTACCGTATGGCAGTTACGCCGGTATAATTCAATAAAAGATCCTCGTATTCCTTCAGCACCTTTCCCCAGGTAAATTCCTGTCGAAAACGGTCTTTACTGGCCTGCTTTAACAAGTGGAGCTCATGTTGATTGTCGAGCAGCAAATCCAGTACGGTCGCAGCCTCCTCCTCGCTACCGAAATACTTTGCTCCATCGCCCGCGACCCAGCGGTTGAAAATATTGTCGTGTGCCAGCACCGCATTGCCTGCACCCAGCGATTCGACCAGAGACGGATTGGTGCCGCCGACCTGATGGCCGTGGATATACAATTGGGCGTAGAATCTGAGCGCGGCTACGGTGGGTTTATCGTATACGGCGCCGATAAAGCGGATTTCGTTCGAAGCAGCGGTTTTTACCGCGCGCTGATACGCATGTTCCGGATCGTATTTGCCCAATATCACTAATGCCATGCCGCGCGATCGCCTCGACCAGGCGCGCACCACTTCCAGGATGGAATTCTCGGGCTCGGCGCGCGCAATCAGGATGGCGTAACGCCCGGGCTCCAGTCCGTATTGCGTTACCAGGGAGCGCTCTGCGCTATCGACCGAATCCGCACCGTAAGGAATCGTAGTGATCTTGTTGCGATTGACCCGCGTAGCAAGATGCTCCTTGATAGCGGGATGATCGGCGATCAAATGGTTCCCCAGCCAGCAGCCGGCCCAATCGTTCATCCAGAACCAGGTTTTGGCGATGGCGCCCCATTTTTGCCGGTGCCACTCGATGCCATCCATGTTGATGAGGTTTTTATGCCCGCTCAGACGATATAATGCGCAAAATACAGCGGTATTGTAACCCAGCGTCAACACCAGCCCTTCCCGCTTCGAGGCATGCACCGTCGATTTCCAGTCGAAGATTATGGTGCTCTTTGCCCCCGTAGCCGCTACCGAGATTCGTATCCGGCGTACGCCCTGCCAGTGATCTTCGAATATCGGGCCCGTCCCGTCTTCCTGGCAATATACCGTTACGTCCCAGTTTTGCTTAACGAGATACAGCGCAAGATGCTCGGCGAAGGTTTCAAAACCGCCGTGCGCCGCCGGGACGCCCCGAGTACCCAGAATCATTATCTGTTTTTTTATCATTATGTTTTCACTCCCAATTCCGCATACATAGTCAAAGTAGCCTGGACGTAAGCCGCGCGGTTGAATCTCGACTCCACCATCGCTCTCGCCGCTTTGCCTAACGCGGCAAGGGCGTCATCGGTCATCGCCTGGACCTGAGACAATACGGCACTTAATTCAGCGACATTTCTGCTCTCGAATTGCCAGCCGGTTTCACCCTCCACGATCATTTCGGGGATGCCGCCGATATTCGCCCCGATTACCGGTTTGCCGAAGGCGTAGCTTTCCAGAATGCTCATGGGCGCATTTTCATACCATTCGGAAGGCAGGACGATAGCGCGCGCACCGCGTATCAGCGCATGCAGGGCTTCCCCCGATTGATAACCGAGAAATTCCACATCGGACTTCAATTCCAGCACGAGCGCGTGCAGCATGGCCTGCTCCGGTCCCGTGCCCGCCAGTTTCAACGTGACGCCCGCCGCGTGCGCCGCCCGTATCAAGGTATTCACTCCCTTTTCCGGCGCCAGACGTCCGAAAAACAGAAAGTAATCGCCGGGTTGGTACGCAGGTGTAAAACGGGTAGCGTCCACGTAATTTGGGATATGGGTAAATTTCTCTCGCGGCCATCCCCATTCAATGAATTTTTCCATGAAAAACCGGCTGGGGACGACGACTTTACTCACATGTTTCCTGTAAGTCTTCAGCCGGTAATGCAGCATGCTTTCAACCGCGACCACTGCGCTCGCGCCCATCGATCCGCGCACGCAACGATGTTTGATCACATTCAGAAAACTGCCGTCCTTGCATCGTTCGCAGATTCCGCCTTCATTCAGCATCTTGTAAGCAGGACAGGCGATTTTGAGATCGTGCGCGGTCATCACTACCGGCACACCGGCCTTCGCGAGTTCAGGAATAATCGATGGTGAAAGATGATGATAAATGCAATGCAGATGGGCAATGTCGGGCTGGTAGCGCTGCATGAGCAGGCGTAATTTTTTTTGCGCTTCGAACGAATAGATGACTTTCGATACCATCGATATTTTTTCGGCTAGCGAATAGGTATGCCCGAATTCGATTTCATCGACGAAATATGGAGACCATTCCGATTCGATATTCTTGGGATGATGCATCGAAAAGAAAGCGTTTTCCCAATTCATTTCTTCCATCAGCGCGGCATGTTCCAGATACACCACGTCCGAACCGCCGCGCCGGTAATGATAGTTATTGATACTTAATAGTTTGGCCACATTCCGCTTTCGTCATATAGTTGTGACTATATTATCGAACAGTTTCATAAAAGCAACTTTAATGAGTCAGATTCAATGCATGCATCCTTAGCCACGATGGCCTATTAAAACAGATCCGTAAATACGATCAATCAAGGCATCCCAGGTAAACTCGGCTGCCCGTGCATAACAGGCCGAGGGGAGCCCGGGTTCGTTACGGGCGCGCGCCAATGTCGCCAATACCGCTTGGGCATATCGTTCCACGGTTTCAGCCATATCGGGGCTCGCCTCGACAGCGGCGCCGCAGCTATCGACCACGACGACTCCGGGTCCACCCAATCGGAACGCCACCACCGGCAATCCGCATTGCAAAGCCTCGAGCACGACAAAGCCGCCCGAATCGCGCAGGCTGGGATAAAACAGCACATCGAATTTCGCATACAAATCGAGTACGGCCAATTTCGACAGCCAGCCCCGCCAGTCGATAGCGTGCGCAACGCCAAGTTCCCTGGCTTTTTCCATCCAGCGTGCGCGGTCGACGCCATCGCCTATGACTGTCAGGGTGATGTCCGGCCTGATCTGGCGGATTTTGGCAAACACCAGCAAACCGATATCCATCCCTTTCCAGCCGATACAGCGGCCGACAAACAATAAGCGATTGCCTTGTCGCGCCGGCTCGGCGTGATTGGCTAACGTATCGACTTTGCGCCTGTCGCAACCGATTGCCAGCTCCACGGCGGCTTTCGATCTGGCGAATTGCGGCACTCGTTGCAAATGCTCTTGCGAGGTAAAAAATATTTTCGAGGCGTTCCTATACGTCATGCGCATTAAAGGATCGAAACGCGTCAAAATATTGGCCCAGCCGCGTAAATGCTCTGCCATGCGTTGATTAAAAGAAAAAGCCCGGGCATATCCTTTCGGAATTTCGTCGCCGCCGGCGACCGGGCCGAAATACATGGGAGTTCCCAACAGCCCCATAAAACTCGGCTGCCGAAAACTCACCCATGTCACATGATGCACCAGATCGAATGGGGCCATTGCATGCAGACGGGCTGCTGTCCGATACGCTGCCCACTGCCAAAAATAATAATAAATGTGATTGCGGCGGTTAATGCGATGCAGAACGGGATGAAGCCAGTCAATATCGACATAGATGAAATGGACATTCTTGCATTGCCCGGTAGCTTCGACATGCTTTTCGATGGCCGGTCGATGCGATTTCCGGGTAATAACGGTTATACCCACGTTGCGCATGGACAGTTCCCTGGCCCATTGCCAGCCTACCTCTTCGTCGGAACCAAGAATGGGATCACAGGCAAAAGCGGAAAGTAATACTTTCATTCAGATCGATCCTGGCTATAATTTTATTAGAACCCTTATTGGAATTTTTGCCTTCGCATCAAGCTGTTATTTTACGTGAATTGCTTTCCAGTCCTGTAACCGGCAACGATTTATGCGATAACAGATAAGGCTTGGCCAACTTCCTGAAAAATTTCGTTAACGGCAGCTCCAGATACCGATAAATAAGCCAGCCGCCAATGACGGCACAGACAATCATTACCGGAAATATCAATGTAGGTTTATAAATGTGAATGCTCACTAAAACAAAAGCCATCACTCCAAAAATAAAAGGATGAAATAGATAAAGCGAATAAGTGCTATCACCTAATTGCCGTAAAGTCACAGGAATCCAATGTTGCAGTTTAGGTTCCAACAGCGCCACTCCTCCGACTATCAATGCCGATGGGATACCGACCACCAAAAACGATTCCCATCCCAAATCGTACGCTGGAACTTTCACGGTCAAATCAATATATAACCCAATCATCAGCATTAATACCAGAATGTAGGTATTGACTTTCCATCCTTTTACACAAACATAACCAATGAACATCCCGAGAAGAAATTGCAGCACGATAGGTTGAAGATATGCTACAAATGCCGGAGTCGTAAAAGGATCGAAAAATAAACCGGCGATAACCAAAGCAATAAGTATGCCGCCCACAAAAAACAAAGGGCTTTTCTTGAAATGCAAGGCGATGGCAAATAAAAAATAAAAAAACATTTCATAATTCAAGGTCCAGCCTACAGCATGAAGGGGAGAAATATCACCGGCCTCGTTGCGTGCCGCGATAAATAAATAAGAGGCTATCGTATGGAAAGGCATAAACGAAGAATGGAACGTCTCGGATGGAATGAATAATACAATTAATAATTTCAGAGTGGTGGCAATCCAGTAAAGAGGCACAAGCCGAATTATCCGGCGCAGGGCAAAATCTTTCCCGGACCCGTTTACCCCTATCAAATACGGCGTAGACACATACATTACAAAACCGCTGATAACAAAAAAAATCGCCACGCCGGTAAAACCAATATCGGAAATTGGGAAAGCGGGTTTCCCAAACCGCTCATGGATTATGAGTGTAATATGAGCCCAGAGAACGGCAAGAGCGGCAAAAAAACGGAGTGACTGGACTCCGATATAGATACCCGGCTGATCTATATACGACTCTGGTTTCATCTTTGTTACCTTTTGTTCATGACTGGAACTAACCATTACGCAAATTATGTCCAGATTAAAATTGCAATCAAGTTCTGCCCAATTTCATTTTTTCTTTATTTTCACGGGCTACCGCAATACCAAAAAAGAGGCCGGGAAAAAATAAAAGCAATAATTCCTGAAATGCCGGTGAAGTAGGTGAATTAAACAATACCCAGGTAAACGAACCAGCAGCCCAAAGCCATGCCATTCTGAGTTCCATCGATGGCGACTTTGCCGCTTTTAAAAAAAGATATATCGAAAATAGTACATAATGAAGTAAAAGCAACCCAAATCCTATTACGCCTCCTTCAGCTATCGAATTCGGCCAATACGTATCCAGTAAATAGTCTTCGTGTTCCGGCCACCACCATTGCTGGCCCATGCCTAATTTATAATACATCGACAGATCATACTTGGTAGATCCAACGCCGCCGAATGTCCCGAGTCCTGAACCCAAAGGGAAATATGTACGTGCTATACTTTCAGCGCCATCATAAAGCAATGCGCGCGGATGCGTTGCAGCCTCGATCGACCCTATACCCCATAATGAAGCCTCGCGCACAAAAGTCTGCTCATACACAACAAGAAATATCATAATAAGGGTCGCAAAAATCACCAGGGATGACATTAATCGCATGCCCATTCCCTGTTTTGTTGCAAGAACATACACTGCGATAATAACCAATAAAAAAGCGAATATTTCCTGGCGCTGGTTTGACGCAATCAGTAAAAATACGAACGCCAGAAATTTCAACCACGCAGAACCCGATGCTTTTCCCAATATGCGCCATTGGGTAAATGTGTAAATAGCCAGTGCCGCCGAAGCGGCCGCGAGTATCGACGGATGCAAGAAAACCGATACGCCGGGAGAGGGTAAGATATCGGTAGACTCCGCGGCAAGCTGAGCAACATTAAAAATGCTCATGTAGACGCCAGGCGCCCCCCACTGCACCAACAGAAAAAATAGCAAGATTATTATTATGGGTAACAGCGCACGATCAATGATGGCGGCAATATTGATTCTGGATGCCATATACAGCCCAAAACCCAATGTCAGCAGTAATTTCAAATCCGAAAAGAACTGAAAAATTGCTGCTACAGGCTTTGAATTTCCTTCTACAAATGCAGAAATAATGGTGATCAGCAGAAATCCGCAAAAGGCCAGAATCGACATTATGAATAGTTTCGATTGAGAAATAACCGCTGATAAGCGGCTGATTCCCCAGAACCCGGTAATCAAAACGGCAAATTCCCAGAAAGTAAATACAGGTAACCTGAATTTGCTTTGTATGAAAAAGTACAGGTAATAGAGAACAAAAAGCAGCATGAATACCATCTGGGGAATCGACCATCGAAACGCCGACGCCGTAACAAACATCAGGATACCCAGCACCCCTGCTCCCGCCAGGATGAAGAGCGGAATAATGAAGCCTATGGCTGCGGCAACGCCCACCACCAGGCCAAAAAATATCGTTCCCAGCACAAAAAACAGCAAAATAATCCGTTTGCCAGCCGTATTTAACGTTATCGGAATCGTCAGCACTTGAAATCCTCAATTCTTCTGCAAATGGATAGAGCGGCAAACGCGGTAACGCTACCCGACAGCGCAGCATACCGGTCATGCCGCCAATTCGACCGGATAATCAGAGGATCGTATTGAGGTACATGAAAAATGACATGGGATCTCATTGCGGTGTGCCTTTTAGAAAACGGCCGACAGGCAATACCGAAAGCAGCCAGCCTTTTTCCCGGCTGGAAAACGGCGATACAATAAAAACCCCCAACAGAAACAGCAATGCCGATAAGGGTGCCAACACAAACCATGACGTATGTAATAGCACTAATGGAGTACAGAAAACAATCGCAACCAGACCCGCGCCCAACATTTTCACGAATCCTGCCCAGTCAGGCCGCAAGGCTTCTTTGGTAAAAAAATGCAGAACAACGAGGCAGGTGCCTGACCACACTAATTCAGTCCCCCCAAATGCAACGGCCATACCGCTCGCACCGTATAATTTCGCCAAAAACGTGCCCATGGGCAAACCGATCGTACTAACCCCGGTTGCGATCAATACCGGCCAGGATATTTCTCTGGCCATACAATACATCGATAATGTTAAATTCGTAGCCAAAGGTAATAACCCCCCGATCAGGATGACCACGACTGGGCCGGCGTGCGCATAATTACCGTGCGACAGTATCGACAGTACCGGCGAACCCGCAAAATACATGAAGGCGATAATCGGCAATACCATCAGCCAGTTTATCTTGATAATGGTTCCTACCAGATCCGACAGCAATGCGGTACCATCCGGTTTTTTAGCTGTCGCAACAAAAATCGGCCTGAAAATTCCCGTTAGCAGAATAGCGGGCATATAACGTTGAATGACAGCGGTCAGAGCGTAGGCAAAACCGAATACCGCCAGCATACTTGAGCCCGAGACGCCGGCCAAAGCCAATTTCAATGCGTCAGGTCCATAAACCAGCGCTAACAGATCCGAGGCAAAAGCGGGTAAAGCAAATTTCATCATTCTTCGGATAGTGACATATTCCGCCTTTTCATCATCGGCGTAGTTGCTGGCCCGGCGATATATACCGAGCAACAGCGCTAGCGCAATCGAGGCGCCAATAAATGTAGCAACCACTTCGACTTGCACAACCTGCCGAATCGTTATGCCGCCCTGTAAAACAAAGAAACCGATGCCCAGCACTCTTAACCAGGTGCGAGTGATGAGCGTGGACTGACTGCGGCTTTGACATAACATGGAATCGAATATGGCTTCTATAAATCGGGCCATGCCTTCGCAAAACACGATGATCGCCAACAGGGGAATGAGACCGATAGTCTGCGCTGACCGGCCGGAAAGAGAATGCAGCAGCGTAGGGAATAACGTAAGACTGCCCGCCACCAGCAATAAACTCACGGTGCGCCAGCCTACTAAACCCCATACCGGCCCGCGCGGATGAATTTTACCGTCGATCGCCTCATCGGCACTTACGTAGCGGTAGACGGAATAGAGCAGGCCGAAGTTACTGGCAAGTATCAAAATCTCGGCGCTCGCCCATAAAGCAAAATAAATTCCGTATTCCGGCGCGCTTAATTTACGCGACAATAGCACCAATACCAGCAAACCGCCAACCGCCGACAAGGGTCGCGCGATCAGCATGGAGCCCATGCTTTGTTTGACGCGATGGGTGGTATTTTTTTTCACTTGCCGCTCACGCTCAACGGCATCAATTTGAATCGCAGGAAATTATCAGGACGCATTTTTGACTCCTATGATTCTGTTTCTGTCTTTTGCATTTAACGATTCCACCAGCTCATCGACGAAATTATTTTGCAAGGCGTATGCGTGCTGTACGTTGTTATCGATAGAAGAGACCCGAAACAATAAGCCGTCGGGAATTACTCCGGTAAGACCGTAACGTAATTGAGCGATCTTCCAGCGCAAGCCGTCAACTTCGACTTCATTTCCTACCGTGGTCCAGTAAGTGATCGGTTCAATGCGGTGATCGTGGCTCGCCACCATACGCTTTACGGGAATCATGCGATGATTGGGCAACGCCATGACTGTTTTGACCAGTCCGGTAACTTGAAAGCCTTGCGTCGGATAGCAATTTTCAGGCTTGTGTACCTGCATGTCGTCGCTCTGATTGCTGCCGTACGCAATTGCCAGCATGACGCGTTCACCTGCCGGATTGATGTATGTTCGCGATAAGGTCTGGTTATAAACGGTATTGATACGCTGCTGCGTGGCAGGGTCGATTACCATGAGATTAAGTTCGGGCTGCTCTTTCCACTCGCCGAACTGCGCCGGAATCATCGTTTTCAAATCGATCATCGCGCCGGTGCGCACCCTTTGCACATGGGGCGTTGCGACCTTGGTCAAGCCGACTGCGGCGATCATCAGCAAGCCTATCATATAGTAACCGCCATTACGAAGTAACATGACTGACCTCCGCCTTACGATCGGGGAATGGGATTCCCAGAAGATTGTCGAGCAGGAAATGGTTCAATATACTGGCGGTAAACATGACGATTCCGGCGAATTGGTGCAGATAACTTTGCCCTACTTCATCGCCGAAATAATAGGTAAGCAGCACCAGAAACAGGACGCGTATGACGTTGGAAATAAACGCGACGGGCAGTATGGTCGCCAGCAATATCGCATTGCGCATGAAACTGGTACGCTGCATGACCTGCATATAAAGTATCCCCAGCGCGCTGAGCGAAAACATCGAATTCAATCCCGAACACGCATCCGCCACCAGCAGTTCATAATAGCCTATCGATATGGTGACGCCGGTGCGCGCAATCGGATAGCCGGCTGCATAAAGAAGCTTGACGACAATGACGGATATATAATATTTCAGCGGACCGGTTAGCGCATCGACTATGAACCCGGGAACGGGTACCATAAAAACGAGAAAAAACAATGGGAACCATAATCGCAACACGGTAGGGACGCCCAATGTGATCAAAAGCGTTCCCACCAATATCGGTATCTCCGCACCGATTTCGAATATGAGTATTTGCTGCGACCGGCCGACTATATACAGCAGTAAACCGAATATCAGCAAAATCGAGCCAAGTACCGGTTTGGTCCGCGTCGGCGGCAACAGCAAGGCGGAACGCTGCATCCATGCCTGCCAGATCACGACCAGCAGGATGATCGGGCCATGCCCGTTCTCTTCCGTGTTCCAGATAGTCTGGCTGAGGTCGTAATAGGTTGGGAGAAATAAGGCCGCCAACCCTATAATGACAGGCAACCATTTGAGATTTATGCCGTTATTGCCGCCCCAATAACCGTAGCGGCCAATTATTTGGTCATTTGCTTGCATGATCGAAATCAGAATTGGTTAAGAACCGTGCCCACCACACTCACGCCGGTTTCGTTGAGGTTATTCGCCAGAGCGGAAATATCGCCTACCTTGGTGTAGTCCTGTCGGGCTGCAATCAATGCGCCTTCCGTGCGCAAGCATATGGTTGCCGTTTCGGAAAAAGTACCGGGCGAAGTATCGACCAAAATCACATCGAAATATTCCTTATAGGAATTGAGCAGGCTGACCACACCCAGCCTCGACAGCAGTTCCGCCGGATTGGGCGGGATCGTGCCCGCGGTCAGTACTGATAATCCGACAAAGGAAGGTATCCTGATTGCCGCCGTAAGTTCAGCCCGGCCTATCAATATATCGGACAATCCCTGACGACTGCCGAGATTGAAAATGGCGTGCTGGCGAGGTTCGCGCAAATCGGCATCAATAAGCAGCGTGCGTTCGCCCAGTTGGGAAAACACCACCGCCAGATTCGCCGCCAGGCTGCTGACGCCATCATTTCTCTGTGCGCCGACCACGCTCAGCGATTTATGGCCGAAAGCAAACCAGCGCAGCATCAGTTGGCTACGCAAGGCGCGCAATTGATCCACTTGTGGTGAAAAGGGCGAATACGCTGCTGTGAGTTCAGGGCTGAAACCGCCTTCGCCGGACGAAAGATACGGATAATCGAATTGTTGCGCCAACGCGTATCGAATATCGCTCTCGGTAACCAGACCAAGCTTTACGGCAGCGTCGCCAAAGCGCAGGTTATCGCTTTTTTGCAAACGCAGAATTTTTTCCGCATCGGCAGGCGCCAGTTTGCCCGCATCGAGTAAAAGCTTGCCCAGTTTTTGCTCGACGTAAGGAATCTGCAGCTTGTTTTCTCTGCCGATCTCACTATTCAATTCTTTCATATCCTTGCCCGATCTTCAAATAATTACAAGCCATTAAGGAATTAACGCCCGATAAGCCGCGCTGAACCGATCTGGCGCGGCGTATATCCCACTGAACCCACAACGACTCCGAGTACTGGCGCGGATAACACTTGCGCAAGGTCATCCACACCGCGAACACGACGATCCATCATCTCCAGCAACAGGCCGAAGCCCATGCCGAGCAGGCCACCCAGGAGCAATGAGGCGATTACGATCAGGATTTTGCTGGTGCCATTCGGTTTCACTGGCGGTACCGCTGGATTCAGTACCGATATATCGCTTTGATTCGCCTTCGACTGCAACTTGAACTGCCCATAAGTACGCATACCGGTATCGTACATACGCTGCGCATTATTGACGTCGCGCAGCAATACGGCACCTTCATCCTGCTGGTTCTCAAGAGAAATAAGCCGCGATTTTTGTGCAGCCAGCGCATTGCGTAACGAAGCTTCGCTTTGCTGCGCGACATTTGCGTTGGTGGCAATGCTTTGGCGAGCCTGTTCGGTCTGGGCTGCCAATTCCTGCCGCAATTTATTTACTTCTGCCAGCGTGCTTTTATATTCAGGATTGTTCGGGCCGTCCGTACTGGCCAGCTGGCTGAGCTTGGCCTCCTCTTGGGAAAGCGCTATGTTAATGCTTTGCACCGTGGGGTTATTGATGACATCGGGTAAGTTTTTACCGGCGCTTTGGCTTTTGGACTGGCTGTTATAACTTTTGGCTTGCGCTTCCACCAGCAGAGACGACAACGCATTGAAGCGCGCGGTGTCAGCACTGCCATGACCGCTGGAAGCTCCGCTGGCACTGGATTCGCCGCTAATTACAATCCCATGGGTCTTTTCGTACTGCGCCAGTTTATTCTGGCTATTTTCCAGATTATCCCTCAGTTCCTTGAGCTGCTGATCGTACCAGGCGGCTACTCCTTTTGCTGGCTGGGTTTTTAAATCCAGATTGGTCTGGATATAAGCGGTGACAAATGCGTTGGCGATAACCGCGGCCGATCTTGGACTTGCGCTGGTATAACTGATTTCAATCACATTGCTTTCATGCGAAGGTTTGACATAAAGCTGTCTGGAAAGTAGCGTATCCGCTATCCAGTCGCGGATATTCTCGTGGCCGTGCGTCTGATGCAGAAAAGCCTGTTTTACTTTCGGGTCATTCGTCAAACCTAAATTATCCACAACCCGTGTCGCCACACTATGACTTTTGATAATATCGACTTGCGTGGCGATATACGCAGGCAAGGTTTGCGTGGCCAGCCGGGTACCGGTAACCAGGTCCATGCTTGGAGTATCGATTACCACCTCAGCCGTTGCTGTATACGCTTTTGATAATAGCAGGCTGGAAATAATAGTTCCGATTACTGTTAGCGCCAACGTGCTTAAAATAATTTTTTTTCGCGCTTTCAAGACCAACAATAGCTGAGATAAGTTCATGATAACCCCACCTTAAAATAAACTTTCCTTGACGTAAACCACGTCGTTAGGCTGCAATAATTCGGATTGAGTTGCCTTGGTCGTGGAAATCTTTCCATCCGCGCCATCCTGCCGGCGAATTTCCACGCCTCTTTCGGTGCCGCGCGGCGTGATGCCGCCACCCAATGAAATCGCTTCCATGATATTCATGTTTTTCTCCAGCCGGTATGCGCCAGGATGCTGAACTTCGCCGTAGATATAGAACACTTCAGCCTGCGGTACATAAAGAATGTCACCGCTACCCACCGCATAGTCCAGGCTGGTTTTACCTTCCTTGAACAAGGCAATCGTGTCGATGGGTATACGTTTAACCTGATTGTCGGCTTTATGCAGCAATATAACCGTGTCGGATCCGTGAGGGCCGATGCCGCCGGCCAACGCCAGCAAATCGCTTACCGTAGTGGCTGATTCCAGCGCATATTTCCCCGGCTGATTAACATTTCCCAGGACAGAAGCCTGTTTGCTCCTGTATTTTTGTACAAGCAGATTAACGTTAGGTTTGATGATATAACCGCCCTTTTCCAGCGCCAGGCTGACGCGCTTGCGCGCTTCGTTGGGCGTAAGGCCGACCACCGAAATTTCGCCTACGAGAGGAACGGCTATATTGCCGTTGCCGTCTACCCGAGCTTCATCCACCTGCATGTCCGGATGTCCGTAGACATTGATGCTTACTATGTCGCCGACGCCGAGATGATAATCCCCTGCAAAAGCCGGCGCTGTCACCAGCGACGCGATCAGAATCAATAAATAAGTTATTAAGCGCATAATTTCCCTCTCGTCTTTCCTTGATTTTTGAAAATGCCCTTGCAGGCGATTAAAAACTTTGTTTCACACCTGCTGAAACACTGTTGTAAGTATAACTATAGCCATAAATATTCGAAGCTTCATCGCCTCGTTCGAGATTAAAAAAGAATGCGGTGTTTCTCAGAATCTGATAATTGACTCCCAAGGTGGCGATATGCAACTGATCATGCCTGGCGGCAAACGCTTGCGGAAATAATCCCGCAATGTTTGGGTAATCAACCGTGTCGTCCAATATGCGCAAGTTGGTGGATATCTTGGCCGTGGGTTGCCAGGTAAGCATCAAGGTGCCGCCCTGCACGAGCTGGAAACTGGTAGTGGCGGTATTGAATGCCTGGATATTCCGGTAAATCGCAAAATCCAGCGAGGTCTTGCCGGTCATGAGCCAATTTGCTTCCGCGCGCCCGGTTATTCCGGAAAAATCTTCTGCGGGATAGGTAGGAACAAGGTGCTGGGTATAATCCACAGTTCCTGTCAAATGAATTTGTTCAGTTGGCAGCCAGTCGAATTTCACCCCGTAATCGGATTCGGTAAAATTGGCATTAAAAGGCAGAAATCCGCTCACGACAGCAGAGGGAAAAGACCCTTGGGTCTGACGGCCGTCGAGTTCTATTTTAGTTCCCGCTGGCGTCGTGTACTGAAGCCCTGCAGTTACATTCGTCATATTCAGACTAAATGCCTGCTGGCTTACTGCACTGTTTGTGAAATCGGAGGAATTGGCCCCGGCGAGAATCTGCCAACGATCATTGAGTTTCAAACCAGCGGTAACATACTCGGTTTGTGTCGTAAAAATATCATTGATCGGCAGCTGGATAAACGTCAAGTTTGCGAGTTGCTTGGTCTGGCTGGCGCCTGCGGTGCCATGCAATAGATCGTCGACCGCCCAATCCCATTCCAGCCCGAGATCGCTACCATTGTTATCGAGATTTTTATAGGTGTTATACCACGACTTATTCACAATGATATGCCCGGTAAATACCTGCTGGCTTACCTTCCAGTTCATATTGACGCCTGCGGTCAGCATGGTAATAAAATCGGCCGTGTCCGTACTGCCTAATATGGCCTGGGCCACCCCGGTATTCTGCAACGCGAACAAATTGCTGTTGTAATTGAAATCGGTGGATACGAACGGAACGAACGTATCGACCGGAGCAGCATAGGCAGCTGCGGTATTGGAATCGGCGTACGATAAGGTGCTCGCCACAGAACCGCACAATATTAAAAGATAGCGTTTTTTCATTGTGGTTATTCTTACTCAAAGTTACTGTAACCGTGATTCATCCGTCCTGTCCCGGAGTCAATTATCACGTCGATCAATTAAAACAGATATTACAAAACACCTTTCGCAAGCACTTTCAATGCCACCAGGAGCACATCGTCACCAATGCCGGTCAAAATGCTTTTCTTTACTGGTTCGCTCTGCTTAATAATATCCATCCATGCTAAGCTGAGCGTGCCCATTGAAGTCCAACTCGCAACTTTCCAACATTATGTACTATATATTACATCTTTGTATTATGATAACAGTGCAATATTACACCGAAATGTCTTACAAATAGTAATAATTTTTATAAAACCTTATGCAGAGTTAATCCTACACGATTTCGTTTAATTGTCATACTTGTTACTTACACTTGCTTGCTGGGCATGCGGAATATGAAAGTATAAAATAGGCCTATTTTATGGATTTACGAGCAAAAAAATAACATCGGACCTTGGCGTCAGGAAAATAAAAGAACATATAGGCATTTATCATGAACGACAATTATGAACATCCGGCTTTAAGCTTGGCAAAAAGGCTAGTGAATCCGTCTGTCATCCTGGCATCCTTGTTTTTGGCAGTTCTGATTACTGACCCTCCCTTTTCCGGCACGGATTTATTGTTCGGCATCCTGGCATTTTTAATTGGAGCCGAGGTGTTTGACGGGTTCAAGTTTTTTGATGTGAGCGCAGACAATAATTGGAACCTTCTGTTAAGCCTGGTCAGACTTTTAACGGCCTGGCTTATCGTATTGGGCCTTTTATTGGCGCTGGGCTTTGCGACCGATATCTATAAACAATTCAAGATCAGTACGATATTGGTTTGGGTGTTATTTACTCCCGTTCTTCTTGCGCTGAGCCAGGCCATCGTACGCAATCATCTGGAATCGTTACGCCATCGCGGGCAAATCAGGCGCGCGATCGTGGTCGGAGCGGATGATCTGGGCTGCAAACTGGCCAATCATATCCATCGCGAACGCAACCTGATGATACGGGTAGATGCCTTTTTCGATGACCGTCTTGACGAGCGCAGCGATAAAAGACTGCTTCCCATCATTACCGGCGGCCTGAGTGAAGTAGCGGATTATGTCGCAAAGTCCGGGATTGACCTGGTTTATATTACGCTACCCATCATGAAACAGCCACGTGTACTCGAACTTGTGAATACGCTACGCGATACGACGGCTTCGGTATATTTCGTTCCCGATATTTTTCTTTTCGATTTTGTACAAACCCGTTTTGATGAAATCAACGGCGTTCCAGTACTGGCGGTTTTCGAATCTCCATTAATAGGCATTAATGCCGTTCACAAACGGATCTTCGATGTATTGGTATCCGGCATGATTCTGTTAATGATCGCGCCCGCTCTTTTAATCATCGCAGCATTGGTAAAACTCACATCCCCAGGCCCGGTTTTTTTTAAACAACGCCGGTATGGTCTTGATGGCGAAGAAATCATGGTGTTCAAATTCCGCTCCATGACCGTTTGCGAAGATGGGGATCGCGTTACCCAAGCGACCAGAAATGATGCGCGCGTGACCCCTTTGGGTGCGATTCTTCGCAAAACCTCCCTGGACGAATTACCGCAATTGATCAATGTGCTACTGGGCACGATGAGCATAGTCGGACCCCGACCTCATGCCGTTTCTCACAACGAGCATTATAGAAAATTGATACATGGTTACATGTGGCGGCATAAAGTAAAACCGGGCATTACCGGATTGGCGCAAGTCAACGGCTTTCGCGGGGAAACCGATACGCTTGAGAAAATGGAAGGGCGCGTGCAACACGATATCGCCTATCTCAAAAATTGGTCGATAGGACTGGATATCGTCATCATATTAAAAACCGTACGTCTCGTATTCAAGGATAGTCAGGCTTATTAATCAATTCTTCTTCGGCTCGTCATAAAATAGGCATATTTTCTGCTTAAACTATAAGTGTTAATCCTACGTTTTGTCGTGTGACTTTTATCTGGATGCCCATTCAGTAGCACTGAATCGGCTAACGGATACATAAGGTGCGCTCAACCCTAACACTTACAGGAGGAAAAAATGCTCCGATTTATTAAAATAGCGATTCTGGCGATTATTTTGTTCACCATCGTCAGCATTTCTTCTATCCAGAATCGATCTATCCAATCCTATGACATCGCAGCAATAAATATTTCCAGCTTAATCTCTAACAAGCCAATTTTCACCCATACTGGCGGCGGCTTTATAACCCATCCTTCCACCTCCAAATTTTCCGGGATCAATATCTGGTCTTTGATAGCAGCAGGCATAGGCTTGGTCGGGTTACGGCTGCGTCGAAGAAACTAGCCAATTTACTCGTGTATCCGATACGTCAGACCAACAAACCTGCCTGTCTTTTTATAGTTAGCATTTGCATGCAAACAACGAAACGTATATTTTTTTTAGTCTGTCATAAAATCTGCATATATTCTGTATATAATGTCAGTGTTACTCTTACGATTGATTGCGTATTCGTATGCGTCAATATGAGCAGTAACAATCGTAGAGGGTGGCGATGAAAGCCAAATGGCCGTTCCGGCTATACCGCATTTACCGCAACCTCTTAAGCGATAAGTCTTTACTTAACCTTTGAAGGAGATCTAAAAATGCGTAATCTATTAAAACCTGCTACGCTTGCTCTTGTACTGATTGCCGCCGGATCTGCTGGCGTAGCAAATGCAGCCGAAGTACATGAAATGACTGCGGAACCGATCGTTGGTGATGTGGTCTGGAACGGTCAGACCATGCCACTGGATGCTGACGATGTGTATACCAACTCTACCGGCATGCATGTTTATATGCCTGATCCAGTGCTGCCAGAAGCCGACACGCTGTCCTTGATGGCAGTTGGCCTGGGACTTATCGGCTTACGTTTACGTCGTAAAAACAAGTAATAGCGATTAAGTCCCGTGCCCGTGAGCTGGGACTTTAGCTAATCGGCCGATATAAAGTCGCGGTTTCGCCGCACTTATTTCGGCCGTATCTTTATACTTTCACCTTATTGCATCAGCCCGGGCCTTCATTCCCTTATGCAGACAGATTTATTTCTGGACACCGTCAGAGTCTGAGGTTATTCTTTAGCAATACCTTGGTTATTTTGTCTAAGCGCTATATTTCCATAACCACATAGCCGCATGATTTCATGGTTCACCATTACTACAACCGGAAGCTTTACCGTTATGGCACCTGCCGGCATGGCAATAACGGCATGGTTGGCACTTAATCGTGCCTGGAAATTGGTTATGTGGTGGATATTGCTGTTTATTGGCGGCATGGGTCTGGTAGTTGCTACCAAAATCGCTTTTGTCGGCTGGGGTATAGGAATACGCTCGCTGAATTTTACCGGATTCAGCGGTCATGCCATGCGCGCAACCGCGGTTGCGCCCGTATTTTTCTATATGCTGCTCGAAAAAAATTCGCGTCCTTACAAAATCGCAGGAATTATAACGGGCCTTGCATTTGGCGTACTGATCAGCTACTCAAGGCTGGTTGTACATGCCCATTCGGTATCGGAAGCCGTGACAGGCTGCCTGCTGGGCGGCGCTATCGCGCTTGTCTTTATCGGCATAATCGATCAATGCAAACTCGAGCTCAATCGCTGGGTAATTGTAATGAGCATAGCTGTCCTGTTGGCTTCCCCTTCTATTCCACCCGCTCCTACGCAACGCTGGATCACCGTGACCGCACTGTACCTTTCCGGTCACAGTTCTCCTTATACACGAGCCAACTGGAGAAACTCGAGCGATCTCGAAGTTTTTTGAAGTTTTATCAAACCCATTAAGATTGACCTGCTATTGATCCAGATACTGAATTTTTGCATGAGCGCGTAATTTTTGTATTATTGCTTCTTTGGCTCGTGCTTGTTCTTCGGCATTTAATAAAGCGGTAATTTTCAATTGCGCCCGGTTTAAGGGTATGGGAGCCGGAATTTTGCTTATGAGCAGCAACAATTCCATATCCTTACGTGTTTGGCTCACAACCAGAGCTCCATCTATCGGCATCTTCGCCAAAGCCTTTAATTCAATATCGCTCATGTCTTCCGGAATTTTAACCGTCTGCCGTTGATCGTAGGTTATATTTGCGTGACTTAATGCGTTAAAAAATTCCGTCGAGTTATTGCTGGCTTCCAATTGCGACAGCAATTTCTGTTGCTGCTCAATATCGGCCTCTATATCGTAATAATTTACTACATACAAAGTGCGATCAGCGAACAATAAGGGATGATTTTGATAATAGCCGCTAATTTCAGCAGAGCTGGGCGGTGGCAGCGTCTTGAACTGCTCGTCCAGATACGCCTTGATCAAAGCTTGCTTTTGACTTAACAATAGCATTTGCATAACGACAGGATTTTTATCCAGCCCTTCATTTTTGGCCGCAGCAATCAATAAATGCTGATCAATCACTGCATTCACTGCATTTCGCCGGATTTGTGTTTTGGATCCGCGATAGGATTTCATCTGATCTATATATTGATTTACTTCGGGAACAGTAATTTCTTTACCATTTACCTTTGCCATCACCTGATATTTCCCCGGCTCCTCTTTTGGGTTACAGGCTGCAAGCAAAAATGGCAGTAGGCAAATCAAAGCTAATCGGCCGTTTCGACGCATTTGGACGCATCGATTTCCTGTTTTTGATGGGCTAGCCAAATCCATATCTAATTTCTTTCGAAGAGTGCAAAATGGCTATTGTATGATATTTTGCATTTAGAAAGAATAGATGAGCATTGCAGGCGCTCGCAAACGCTCAATGCGGTCTGCGCATTCGTGACGGCAAAGTTCAAACCAATCCCGAGAACGGAGGCTGGCACCCAAAGCGAAACGCCCAACACAAGGTTGGGCGGTTGGCGGGATAGGAGTCTGACGATGACCTACTTTCACATGGGTAATCCACACTATCATTGGCGCTGTCCCGTTTCACGGCCCTGTTCGGGATGGGAAGGGGTGGTTCCAGGACGCTATGGTCGTCAG
>JAJYPN010000025.1 GCA_021795395.1 Pseudomonadota bacterium
CACTGGCTGCAAATTCCTGCGCCAGTTGGCGGCTGAAATCCTTCACCTCATCCCAGGCCAGTTCAGGCTTGATCGGAACGACGATATGCAAGCCCTTGCCGCCGGTAATCTTGACGAAACTGATCAATCCCAGATCGTCCAGCCGGTTTCGTATCAATAACGCTGCTTCGGCTATGCGATCCCACGATACGCCGGAATCGGGGTCGAGGTCGAAAATAATGCGGTCGGGAAGATTGACATTGTTTACACTCGAACCCCAGGTATGAATTTCCAGCACGTCGATTTGCACCAGAGCGATAAGCCCTTCGATGGAATCTATCCACAAATAGGGCGGCTCTTCGTCGCCGGCAATCGAGACGTCTATCGTGTGTATGCTGTCAGGTAAGGCGTCGTGGATGTGTTTCTGAAAAAAACAGCTTTTTCCTGTGCCGCCTGGGCATCGGACGAGTGTAAGCGGCCGGTCGCTCACATGCGGTAACACCCATTTTTCGATGTGCCGATAATAATCGGCAAGATCCTTTTTGGTGCCGCCATAGGTAAACAGCAGTTTTTCGGGATGGCTCAGGATTGCGTCGGTAGAACCTGCTTGAGAACTGGCAGACTGGGTGCGGGATGAGGTTTTGCTGTCGTTCTGATCAGATACGGAATCCGGAGTTATTGACTCGGTAGAAATCGCGACTTCGCGGATGACTTCGCTGGCAGCTTTGTCGGCGCGCAGACCATGAAACGATGGATGACGCAACGCACCTTCCTGCGTCCAGTGGTGAAATTCGATTTCGGCAACCAGTTCCGGTTTGACCCAATGTACATGTTTGGCCATGCTACCTTTGGGCGGATCGATGAATGCGGGTTTCGTCTGTTCCAGCCCGGCGAGGCGGCTGCTCAATTCCACGAGCGTTCGGTTATCGAATCCGGTGCCGACGCGGCCGTGGTAATGCAGTTTCCCGGCATCGTAGGTTCCGAGCAGCAGCGCGCCGAACCCCTGTCGCGATCCCGAACCTTCGGTATAACCGCCGATGACGAACTCCTGCCGCTGCATGCACTTGATCTTGAGCCAATCGCGCGTTCGTTGAGAATGATAGAATGCATGCGGTTGTTTGGCGATCACGCCTTCCAGCGACATCTTGCAGGCCTGGCGATGAAAGGCGGCGCCATTCCCGGTGACATGATCGCTGTAGGCAATGTTGCCGAAGGACGTGTCCGACAGCAGCCGTTTCAGGATGGCCTTGCGCTTGTTGAGGGGCAAAGCGCGCAAATCGTTCCCGTCGAAATACATGATATCGAATATCATGTATTTCATGTCCTGTACGGCGCCGCGGCTCAATGCATCCTGCAGGGCGGCGAAATCGCTTTTGCCATCCTTGTCCAGACAGATGAGTTCGCCATCCAGCCATGCCTGTTTTATCGGCAGATTTTTCAGAGCGGAACAGAACGCCGATAATTGCCCCGTCCAATCGTTGGCGTTGCGGGTGAATAATTCGACTTGGCTCGCATCGATGCAGGCTAATATTCTGTAGCCGTCGTATTTGATTTCATACAGCCAGTCTTCGCCGGAGGGTACGGCATCGACCAATGTCGCCAGTTGAGGGGCAATAAATCCCGGTATGGCGATGGCGGGCGTATCGTATCCTTTGGGCAGCGAAACCGAAGGTTTTTTTCGAGCGGCTGATTTTTTGGCCGGTTTTTCGCCGACTTCCGTTGCGATCTGATCCAGATTACGCTGCGTCGTCACGCTCAGCGGCAGTTCTTCGACCACCGCCGCGAGGCTACCCGGTCTGGCATAATCGTCTTTTTCCTTGATGAGCAGCCAGTTGTCGTTTTTGTCGTCGGCGCTCGGCTTGCGCATCCGCACCAGCGCCCAAAGCCCTTGCAGTTTGGCGCCGTTCAGCGTGAATTTCATCGACCCGCTATCATAGCCTGCTTGCGGGTCGCCCACGCTTTCCCACGTCCCCGTATCCCACAACATGACCGTTCCTCCGCCGTATTCGCCTTGAGGAATAATGCCTTCAAAACCCGCGTACTCCAGGGGATGGTCTTCGACATGAACCGCCAGGCGTTTTTCCGCCGGGTCGAGACTCGGTCCTTTGGGTACCGCCCAGCTTTTCAGAACGCCATTCAATTCCAGTCTGAAATCGTAATGCAGGCGGCTGGCGGCATGTTTCTGGATGACAAAACGGTTGCCCTTGCGACTCGATTTCTTGCCTCGCGGTTCGGGTGTGCGATCGAAATGCCGTTTTTTCCAGTAATCGTCGAGTAACATGGCTTAGCCCGTTTTCTTGCGTTTCTGCGGTTTAGTTGTGGCGGTATCCTTGCCGTTTCGTTTCTGGTCGGTTTCCGGTTGCTGGTTTTCCTCGACGCTGCGTTTCAGTAGCGCCATAAGGTCGATCACCTCGCCGGTACGCGGTGCTTTTTCGGTAACGGGTTCTGCAATATCTTCGGTACGTCCCGCGGCAATCTTTTCATCGATCAGCGCCAACAAATCGTCGCGGTAGGTGTCGTGATATTTTTCCGGCTCCCATTTCCCGGTCATGCCTTCCACCAGTTGGGTTGCGAGATCGAGCTCTTTCTGGGTGATCCCCAGATGCTGCCAATTCTCGATCGGGGTGGAAATGGTGCCCGGATCGCGAAGTTCGTCATGAAATCGCAACAGATTCAGTATCAGCGTATTACCCCACGGCAGAACCGCCGCCAGATGCTGCCGGGTATGGATGACGATATTGGCGATGCCGATACGCTGTGTTTGTTGCAGGGTCTTGTATAGCAGAGCATAGCTTTTTTCGCTTTTTTTCAAGGGTTCGAGAAAATACGGTTTCTCGAAATACATGGGAGAGATTTCTGCAGGATCGATAAAATCGACGATATCGATCGTTTGCGTAGCAGTGACGTTGGCACGTCGAAAGTCTTCGGCGCCGAGTACCACAAATTTATCCTTGTCGTATTCGTATCCTTTTACCATGTCATTCCACGACACTTCCTTTCCGGTGTTTTTGTTGATATGGCGGTAGCCTACCGGTGCCAGATCCCGTTGATCGAGCAGCGTAAACGATAACTGATTATTTTGTTCGGCGGAATACAGGCCTATCGGTATATGTACCAGACCGAAGCTGATGCTGCCTTTCCAGATGAGATGCGCCGCCATGATTATTCTCCTGTGTTGCCGGTATCTTCGGGTTCGATTTTGGTTGCCGGTATCTCAGCTTTTGGGTCGGCGGCGGGCGTAAGTTGCTTGAATTTTTTTTCGAGCCGAGCCAATTGCTCGTCAGTCAATTCATCGATATTGATCATATGATTGTTTGCTCTTTCCAGCGAAAGAATGATCTCATCGAGTTTCAGATGGATAATTCTGGTATCCCGGTTTTGAGAATTCTGAATGACGAATACCATCCAGAACGTGATGATATCCGTGACGGTATTGACGACAAGCTGCCACGACTCGGAATAATGAAAATAAGGTCCCGTGATTGCCCATAATACTACCGAAAATACGGATGCCAGAAAAACAGGGGCCGAACCCATGATTTGCGAGCTGCGTTGCGCAAAATGATTGAACAGATTTATTACTTTTGCATTCATGACGTTTTGCCTGTTGAAATCGCGGATATGCTCTTCACTGCCTCGTTTCAGGTTAGGGCAGGATGTCTGGATATGTCAAGCCGGTGCAATACATACCAATCCGGTTTTGGCAATAATGCGGATGACGGGGAGTAAATTCGTTGATTCCCGACATAAAAGCGATTCGACAACGTTTCCGAGGGTATATGCAATCAAGAAATGTACGTTGATGGAGTACGTTAACGAACGGAACGATCGGGATGTTCGCTTTATGGTGGACCGGGCATCATATTCCAGCAGCGAACAAAGGAGAGACAGCATGAGAGCAGTAGTGTATCAGGGGCCGCGTGATATCAGGGTGATGGATATGCCCGATCCGAAAATCGAACATCCTACCGACGTACTGGTAAGAATTACCACCACCAATATCTGCGGTTCGGATTTGCATATGTATGAAGGTCGTACCGACATGGAAACGGGTCGTATACTTGGGCACGAAAATCTGGGTACGGTGATTGAAGCCGGCAATGCGGTCATGAGTATCAAAGTGGGAGACAGGGTTTGTCTTCCATTCAACGTCGCCTGCGGGTTTTGCAAGAATTGCGAGCGCGGTCTGACCGGCTTCTGCTTGACCGCCAATCCGGGAGCGGCGGGGGCCGCTTACGGATTCGCCGGAATGGGGCCTTATAGTGGCGGTCAGGCCGAATATCTGCGCGTGCCTTACGCCGATTTCAACTGTTTGAAACTGCCGGAGGATGTCGAGGAAAAGGAAAACGATTATGTGATGCTGGCCGATATTTTTCCTACCGGCTATCATGCGACCGAACTGGCGCAAGTTCGTCCCGGATTATCGGTAGTGATTTACGGCGCCGGCCCGGTTGGCCTGATGGCGGCGCATTCGGCGGCCATCAAGGGGGCCGGTAAAATCATGGTGGTCGATACACATCAGGATAGGCTGGCGCTGGCAGAACAGGCCGGCGCTATCGCGATCGACGATAGCAACGGTGATTGCGTCGAACAGATACTCGAATTGACCAAAGGTGAGGGGGCCGATTGCGGTTGCGAATGTGTGGGCTACCAGTGCTGCGATCATCACGGACATGAAGTGCCGAACCTGACCATGAACAATCTGGTCAAAAGCGTGCGCGCCACCGGTTCGCTCGGCGTAATCGGCGTATTTCTTGCCGAGGATCCCGGCGCACACGACAAATTGGCAAAAAAAGGTGAATTGGCGTTCGATTTCGGCAGATTCTGGATGAAAGGTCAGCGCATGGCGACCGGACAGGCCAACGTCAAGGCTTATAACCGGCAATTGCGCGATTTGATCGAAGCTGATAAAGCCAACCCGTCCTTTATCATATCGCATGAATTATCACTGGAACAGGCACCCGAAGGTTATAAAAACTTCGACGAACGCAACGATGGCTGGACCAAGGTAGTCATGAAGCCGGGCAAAAGATAATTCCTGGATACGCGAAGATTTCCGGTCGCATTGCATGGCGGCCGGAATTTAATGTCTGGATGCACTTTTCTATGGGTGTGACGGCTGTGAGGGCGTATTGGTCGAATTCGGCGCTATAGCCTTTCCTGTCCTAGAGGTGTTGATTTTGCTGCGCGTATTTTGCGCCTGTTCGATCAGCTTGCCGCATTCGCTGTGTTTCCCCGGTCCTGTTTCGATCAAAGGAAGTATGGCAAGCAGCGGGTTGATAGCCCCCAAAGCCACTGCGCCAGCGCCTTGCAATGCCAGATCGGTTTTATTGACGGTAATATCGGGTTTGGCAAATGTGCCGCGGATATAAATAGGCGTACGCAATGCGACCGGGCTCATGACCTTGGTATGCGGTTTTAGATCGATATGCAGGCTTTCCTGCTTCATATTGATATCGCCGCTACCGATGACTGTCGTTATTCCCGTATCCAGGAGCAAGGTCTGGGTCTGGAAAACGCCGTTATCGACCTTGAAATTGGCGATGGCGCAATTGATCTTGATGTTTTTGTCGCCGAACAATTTGGTTTCCAGCATTTCCCATAAATGCAACTGGGCTGTTTCCAGCATCATTTTACTGATTTCTCCGCTGTCTATCAGCAGCACGAATTTGCCGTTGGCGCTGCCCAGCATTTGCTTGACGGCATCTCCGTTGCCGGTCAGATCGAAATCGCCGTTGATCTGACCGATACTGGTTTTGGATAATTTGACAGTCGGAAATAGTTTTTTTAGCAGCAGTTTGCGCGCATGAATCAGAATGGCGGCATGAATGGGGGTGCTTTGCCCATCCAGCCTGATGGCACCGGTCAGATTGCCGCCGGCGACACCGAAGTCGAGCGGATTTAACGTGAGTACGGAATCATGAAGTTGAATGCGCGTCGCCAGATTTTCGATGGGTAAGGCTTTTGCTCGTTGTATGCGCGTCGCATGCAGCTTCACGTCGGCATTCATTTTGGCCCATCGCTGCGTTCTAAAAGGCGTATCAGGCAGCACATCGGGTTTCTTGGCGTGGCTTCCGGCAGCGGTATCGGCCGTTTCATTGGTAGTCGAAGTGTGCTCCGCAGCGGTTTTCTGGGCGGATTTCGGTTCCGGTTTTTTACCGATGAGCGGGCCGAGGTCGGCCAGATCCAGCAGCCTGGAAGTCAGATTTCCGCTCAGGAACGGGCGCTGGCCGCTCTGATCGACCGCCATGCTGCCTTCGATATCGCTGTCGCCTATACGTCCGACGAAATTATCGTATTGCCATTTTTTACCGCTATGCAGTAAATGTCCGTGGGTAGAGTATTTTGGCGTACTGGGCAAGGTAACGCCGGTGAGTGGGTAAAGCTGGTCGAGGCTTGCTCCGCTGAGTGCAACATCGAGATCGACCGCGCTGAATCTGGCGAGATTGGTAATCGTTCCGACTGCCTTTACATTCGTTTGCCCCAATTGAGCGCTAATATTCAAACGATAGGGTAGCTGAGAATTGTTCAAGGATAAAATTCGACCGCCATTGCCTTTTGCCTTGAGCGGCATACCCTTGAATGTGCCATTTGCGCTGAACACGATATCGCCCGTTGACCGGTCCGGGGCGATTTGTTGCGTCGACAATAAGGCAACGATATCGGTATGTTGCGCCGGTTGAAGAAAGGTAAGCTGTCCGCTATCGAGCAGGATATTGCCGATGGTGGGGGCTGCACTGGATTTTTTCTGCTTGCGATCGAGCAGCCAGTTTTTGCGGCCGTCCGGAGAGATTTCAAGAAAAATGAGCGGCTGCTCGAGGCGGACGTCGGGAATCAGCACTTCGTGATCGAATATGCGCGCCATATTAATACCGCTGTCGATGCGTTTCACCGATAACATCAGCGGTTGCGCGGCCCAGCGAGGATTGGCAAAGGTCACATCGCCCGCTTGAAAATGGATGATCGGC
The DNA here is from genome assembly GCA_021795395.1 of Pseudomonadota bacterium. Lineage (GTDB taxonomy): Bacteria > Pseudomonadota > Gammaproteobacteria > Burkholderiales > Sulfuriferulaceae > Sulfuriferula. The sequence goes on from JAJYPN010000025.1 coordinate 6,948, forward strand.
CAGCCCAGTTGCACATTGAGGTTGCCTTTGATAAGCAGGGTACGGCCGGTTTTATCCTTGGCTATGCGTTCGATGGGATGGCGCAGCCAATTCCAGTCGAAAAAAATGACAACGAGAACAATGAGCAATACCAGCGTTCCCAGAGTATAAGCCAAAATTTTTAGCAATTTTCGTGTCATTGTTCTGTAATGGAGAGGAATTTGAATCGATGTTCTCAATTTCGATAACAGAGTTCGGTGCATTACCGTACATAAATGAGTTCCTGGCGCGGGGTTACTGTCATAATAAAAAAAGTTCGACTCAGGAATTCAGGAATTTTAATCAGGAAGGTTTATAATAATCAGACATCCATACATGAATATCGGCCATGGAATTTAATACTGAATTACTGAAAAAATACAGCAAGCCCGGTCCACGATATACGTCTTATCCTACCGCGCCCTATTTTTCGACTACGCTTGCCGACAAGGCATGGCGCGAGGAATTATCGGCAACGCAAGCTATGGGCCGTGATCTGTCGCTCTATGTGCATATCCCTTTCTGCGATACGCTTTGCTATTACTGCGGCTGCAATATGATAGCCACCCGGGATTACAGCAAAGCCCGCGCCTATCTCGATGTATTGTATCGGGAGATCGACCGGGTCGCCGAATCCGTTGCGCCGGGCAGGGTGGTTCGACAGATTCATTGGGGCGGCGGAACGCCCACCTATCTGCATCCCGGCGATATTCGCGCATTATACAGCCATCTGTCCGACCGGTTTTCGATAGGCGAAAATGCTGAAATCGGTTGTGAAGTCGATCCGCGCGAATTGTCCCGCGATCATGTGCTGGCGCTTAAGGAAGCGGGTTTCAATCGGCTGAGTCTGGGTGTGCAGGATCTGGATGCGGTCGTGCAAATCGCGGTGAATCGCGTGCAGCCGGAAGCGCTGGTTCGAGAGGTTTACGGCTGGATGCGGGATGCGGGTTTCGATAGCGTCAATATGGATTTGATGGTGGGCTTGCCGCATCAGACGGTGCAAACGTTCACGGCGACGCTGGATCGCGTGCTCGATATGCAACCCGATCGTATGGCGGTATTCGGTTATGCCCATGTGCCTTGGATCAAAAGGCACCAGAAATTGATACAGGACGCCGCGTTGCCGGACTTTGACACCCGCGTGGCGTTGCAGAAGCTGATCATGGAACGTCTCGGCGCTGCCGGTTACGTTTATATCGGCATGGATCATTTTGCCCGGCCCGATGACGAATTGGTCAAAGCCCGGGAGAACAAAACCCTGTGGCGTAATTTTCAGGGTTATACCACGCACAAAAATTGCGATATTTATGCATTCGGGGTCTCGGCGATCAGCCAGACCGACGATGTCTATGTGCAAAACGCCAAGAAACTCGTCGATTATCAGAACAGCATCGGTTCCGGCACACTGGCTACCGAGCGCGGCGTGCGCCTTTCCGGCGACGACAAGCTGCGGCGTGCAGCGATCGTTTCGCTGATGTGCGATCTGGAGCTCGACACGATCGCCTTCGGGCGGGAATGGAATATCGACTTCGATCGCTATTTCGAAAACGCTATCAAGGAACTCCAGGAAATGGAAAAGGACGGATTGGTGCAGTTGAGCGCCGAGCGCATCCGGGTGACGGATGCGGGACGCATCTTTCTGCGCAATATCGCCATGACGTTCGACGCTTATCTGCAAGAGACGGAAGAGTCCGGTCCGCGGTATTCCCGCACCCTCTGATCGTAGCGATGCAAACAGCGGGTGTCCGGAAAGGACGCTGGATAATACGCGTAGTTACGTAGAGGCGGGCCTCGCGCCGGTGAGCAGGTATTGCATCAGTTCGCGTACCGGACGGATAGCCGCGCCGAAAGGCAGACTTTCCGCACCCCTGAAAAACAATCCTTTCGAGATGTCCCCTCGCAATGCGGCCGCCAATTGAGCATCTATGCAAAATTGTCCGGCTTTGGGATTGCCGTCGCGTAAACCGCATTGCGTCAGGCAATGTAATCCCGAAGCGCAACGGTCGGGATGACTTTTCGTACAGTCCTGCAGTTTGGCTTCGCGACGCAGATAATTGCTTAGCCAGGGCGTCAATACTGCGCGCGCGGGCAAACCGGCAACGCTCATGAAGGTGACGATATCCTCAGGTCGCGCCTCAGCCAGCACTTTTTTGAAATTGGGATGAGCATCGCCTTCCTCGGTCACGGCGAATGGCGTGCCTAACTGGACGGCGCTGGCACCCAACGCCAGCAGGGAGCGAATTTTTTCATGGGTATTGATGCCGCCGGCTGTAATCAATGGAATGCGTTCGCGTTCGATATCGAGTTCCTTGAACATCTGGAATACGCTTTCCAGGATTCCGGGAAAATCGAAGCGCGGATCGTTGATTTCTTCCGGTTTCGGCGCGCCGAGATGGCCCCCGGCATAACGCGGATGTTCGATTACGATCGCATCGGGCAAGCGGTTTTTTCGCAGCCATTTTTTCAGCAGGATCTGGATGCCGCGAACGTCAGAAAGAATCGGAATCAAGGCCACTTCCGGGGAATCTTCGGTCAAATCGGGAAGATCGAGGGGTAATCCCGCGCCCATGACGATCGCTTGCGCACCGCTTGCGCACGCCTGGCGCACTAGCGCCGCATGTTCCGCTACCGCTTTCATTACATTGACCGCTACCAGTCCTGCGCCTGCTGCGGTTTCGAGGGCGGCACGGACTTCGCGATCCAGCGCGATCAGATTGAGTCGGTCGAGTGCCGGTTTGTCCCGGCAATGGCGATTCTGTTCTATCAGGTCAGGATGATGATGGCGCAGATCGATGCTGGCAATAGTCCCTGCCGCTCCGAGTGCGGCAACGCTTCCTGCCAGTCTGTGCGCGGAGATTCCCACACCCATGCCGCCCTGGACGACTGGCAGCAGTTTTTTATTTTTGATGTTGAAATGGGGTAAATGAGTTTCCAGCACTTTACGCTCTCCTGACGGCGAACAATAATTTTTATTAATACGCATTCGCGATCTCTTTATCCGTTACATGGATGCGCTAATTACTTTCGCCATGCCATTTTATCGAGGCCTTGGTACCGCTCTCAGTCTGGCAGTCGTAGTATTAGTGACAGGAAGTCATGTGGCTTATCGCGTAATCCAAGTACGATAGCATAATGCTCGCAATAAGGAAATGCGCTCCGGTAGGAGCGCATGAGATTACCGGAAATGGGACAGTGAACGTTGGCTGCAATCACGCCTTGGGCGCATAAGCCAGGCACCAGCCGTCAGGGCTGATAGAACCTTCGATCAGATTGCAGCTTCCTGCCGCCTTGGCCGATTTGCCGGGGACGAATTGCATGCATTGCGAACATTTCAGATTGCCTTTGGGATGATCCTGATATTGCATGCTTGCTTTCGCCATTTTGGCGGCAAATGCTTCCTTGCTTATCACGCTGACCGGTATGGCTGCGATAGTCGCCAACAAGGAGGCAGTTTTTAAAAAATTGCGACGCGTAACGTTTTTATTTAATACATTCATCATTTCATACTCCAGATCGATAATGATATAAAAATTACAACGACTTCAACAACCCATACCTGTAGCCCGGCATGGCCAGACGTTAAAGCGTGGCGAGATAAGCGGCCACAGCCTTGGCTTCAGCCGGAGTGATCTTGTGGGCAACCGCCTTCATCATTGCCCCGTCAGGCCGATCGCCGGTATTTTTGAATACCCCCAGCTGCCGTTCGATATAATCCGCATGTTGACCGGCTATGCGGGGAAAAATCCCGTTGCCGGCTCCTTCAGGGCCATGACAGGTGGCACATGCAGGCGTCCCCTGCGCGGCTATGCCGTGTGTAAATATCTGTTTGCCTTCGGCTTCGAGTTCGGGATTGCGCGATGGTCCGGGTATGTTTTTCCGGGCGCTGAAATAAGCCGCCAATTCCGTAATCTGCTTATCGGTCAAATGCCGGGCTATGCCCCACATATATTGATATCCGGCCGGATCGGAGCGGTCATGGCTCCTGAACTCCTTTAATTGTCCGACAAGGTAGACACTTTGCTGCCCTGCCAGTTTGGGGAAGGTCGGGTTGGTGGAATTGCCGTCAGCGCCGTGACATATCGAGCATACCTGTTGCGCCAGATCCTGCCCCGATACCTTGGCGTCGGCCAGATTGCGTGAGTTCGCTGTCGTATTGCAGCCGGCGGTTACGATAGTCGAGGCCAATATCAAACCTGTAACGATTCTTTTCATGCTGTTTCTCCCGCTTCATTTTCAAGTGCGGGGGCGTCACGATCATCACACATCAGACGCACCCCATTCGATACAAGAAAGTTCCGTCCAGTCGTATTTATTAATACGCTCCCCATACATAAAACACGACCTGGTTATTGCCGCTGGCCTTACCGCTACCGGAGATCGAGTCAGCAAGAGGGACGCCGCTAGCGACGCCGTCGACGCGGTTGAACATCGTGTACTGCACGCCGATCCGTACATTCTGGACCGGCAGCCAGAATATTTCCGGCGTCCAGCCTTCGGTACCTTGCTGGGCGCCGAATTCTCCGGCTATGGCGTTGGGATTGAAGTTCGGATTCGTATTGCCGATATTGTTCGAACTGTTGCTGATATTGAAATATTCGAGCGCGGCACCGTATTTGGCTTCGTAGGTGTAAGTAGCCTTGGCCATCAGGGAATTGATGCTGTCGGGCGACGAACCCGCGTCGCCGTAATCGATCGACTCATTGGTGCGGGTCACATCGACCGTGAACGTATGCGGATCGAGCAGATACTGATACTGAAAGTCGATCGTGTTATCGCGATAATGGTTCGTCAGATTCTGCATGCCGGGTACATATTCGTCGACGTCGAAATAGGAATAACCGAGCATGACATTCTGGGCTCCCCAATCATGGGTCAATGCCAATCGCAGGTAAGGATTCTCGCCCTTGATGTTGATTTGCTGGCCATTACCCTGGGTCATGAAGGAAAACACTCCGTCGCCGGTACGGTAGCCGCTAAGTTCCGCGTAGACTGTCTTGTTCCAGTAAAGATATGCGCCTGTACCGATAGCCTGCTGGGCAAGACCCTGATCGATGATAGGAAGGGCGACGGCAGAACCGAATCCGGTACTGATGGGCACTACGTTGTAGCCCCAGGCCGGCGTGCTGTTCCAGACGTCTTCCACGCCGGGGTTATTGTTCATGTCGAAACCGTAAATAAAATTCTGATCGCCGTTGATCAACTGGTCGGCATACCGAAAATCGGTGTTATCGGATCCCACGTGCCCTGAAGCGCCTGTGTCACCCGAATAATTGTTGTAGGTGAATTGCGCAAATACGCCGGATTTGTCGGTGATCTTGCCGGCCACAAACAGGCTGCCGGTATCAAACGTCAACGAGCCGTCCGTAGCGGTATGCCCCGGCCCGGTCGGCGAGGGTCCCTTGACGTTGGTGGAACCGAAAACGCCCATCACGGCAAGGGGAATCGTGCGTTTGCCGATGGTATATCCGGTTAACTTGAATAAGCGTCCGTAAGGCGTCAGCTCGGGGAAATTGCCGCCGGCATGGCAGGCCAGACAGTTTTGCCCGGTCTGCCGGGCAAAAGCGGGCACTGCCTGGGCATTGCCGGATAGCAATGCCGCCATGAGTGCCGCTAGTCCGACAAATAAATGGCCGAGGAGGAATTTCCGGATAAAGCGGTTGATTGACCATTCCCTTTTGCCAGGGTTAGCGCTTTGGTCTTGAATGTATTGTCTGGAAGACCATGCTCGTTCGAGTCTACTTGTATTCATGCCAGCTCCTTTGATGGTATTCTAATATAACAAGATATCAATATCTTTAATAAGAAGATACTCGTTTATTTTTCTTAAGGCAATAGTAAAATCGCTCTGCCATGCAAATTCGTCTTGAACAGTAATGCACGATCTTCATCAGCCGGGTATTTAAACTATAACAAAACCCGAATATTTGAATTAGGTGATTATCTAAATTACAACACAATTAAATAAATATTTAAATTTGAATGATTCGGGTATTCTTTTATGAAATTGTCAGGAGATGATGGTATGACACAAAATCAGTCGGCTTCGCTGCGGCTTAAAACCGGATTGGCCGAGATGCTCAAGGGTGGAGTCATCATGGACGTGACCGATGTGCGGCAGGCAGAGATCGCGGAACGTGCCGGTGCGATCGCCGTCATGGCACTGGAACGCGTGCCGGCGCAAATCCGGGCGGAAGGCGGAGTAGCGCGCATGGCCTCGCCGAAAAGGATACGCGAGATCATGGCGGCCGTTTCCATTCCGGTGATGGCCAAGTGCCGTATCGGTCATTTTGCCGAGGCGCAAATCCTGCAGGAACTCGGCGTCGATTATATCGACGAATCCGAAGTGTTGACGCCGGCCGACGGGATGCACCATGTCGACAAGCATGCCTTTCAGGTACCTTTCGTGTGCGGCGCGCGCAATCTGGGCGAGGCGCTGCGGCGTATCGCCGAAGGAGCGGCGATGATACGCACCAAGGGCGAAGCGGGTACCGGCGATGTCATCCATGCGGTCAAACATTTGCGCTCCATCGTCGGCGACATGCGCATGCTTACGGTGCTAGACGAAGCCGAACTTTATGCCCGCGCCAAGGAATTGCAAGCGCCGTACGAGTTGGTGCGCAGCGTCGCGCAAAGCGGTAAACTGCCGGTGCCGAACTTTTCCGCCGGCGGCATCGCTACGCCGGCGGATGCCGCGCTGCTTCGACAGTTGGGGGCGGAATCGGTATTTGTCGGTTCGGCAATTTTCATGAACGACGCGATGAACTTTGCCCATCCGGATGAAGCCGAACGCCGGGCGCGCGCCATCGTACGTGCAACCACGCACTACGAAAATCCGGCGATACTGCTGGAGATTTCCGAAGATCTGGTCGGAGCGATGAAAGGGCTTGCCGCAGCCGGGATCGCCGAGACGGAACTATTGCAAACGCGCGGCTGGTAAGCGGTGTGAAGGCGATAGGCGTGCTTGCGCTGCAAGGCGATTACGATGCGCACAGCCGTTGCCTGAAAGAACTGGGCGCGGCAGTCCGGCTGGTGCGCAAAGCCGAGGATATGGAAGAGATTGCGGCGCTGGTGCTGCCCGGCGGTGAATCGGGCACCATGCTGGGTTTTCTTCAACGCGATAATTTCTGGGAAAAACTGCGTATCTTTGCCGGCAATAAACCCTGTTTCGGTACGTGCGCGGGTGCCATTCTGCTGGCTGCCGAAGTAGAGAATCCGGTACAGCCGTGCCTCGGCACGCTCGACATCGGTATACGCCGCAACGCCTACGGCCGGCAATTGCAAAGCGCTATTCATAACGCAGACAGCGGTGTCGGCGGCGCTCCGCTGGAATTGGTATTTATCCGAGCTCCGCGTATCATCCGCACCGGACCCGAAGTCGAAGTGCTGGCACGTTTTGACAACGATCCGGTTTGGGTGCGTCAGGGCATGTTGATGGCGACCACATTTCATCCCGAGTTGTCGGAGGACGGACGAGTATATGAGGAATTTTTACGCAGTATATGAAAATGAGCCAGCATGAGAGCGCCCTGCATCTTGAATGCCGTCGCGCATGGCAGATTCGTTGGTTCTGCTGTAAAAAATCTGGCGCGAAATAGGGAGCGCCGCGCAGATGCAAAAAGGAACCCGAGCGGTAATTGAGGATTTGAGCGCTTTATTAACGTACCATGAGTCAGCGCAGTAATCGGGCAAGAATCTCTGATTAATATTAAAAGGTTTCAACAGCATGGCAGAGCAATTATTTTTTACTGCGGCGGCCGGTTTCGAAGCGGCCCGACAGTTATCCCTGCCCGCAGAACACAGATTGAACCAATTGCATGGGCATAGCTTTATTGCTAATGTCCGTACCGTGGTGCCGACGTCGGCGGCAGAATATCGCGGAGGCGAGATCGGCAGTTTGCGCGATCGTCTCGTCCAGGCAATCGAACCGCTCGATTATGCGTTTCTCAATCAGGTCTTGGAGAATGCTGCCGATGACGAGATCGCTTGCTGGTTGCGCGACCGGCTTGCAATGCCGGATATCGACAGCATAGGCTTGCAAGGTACGCGCGACGCAGGAGCCGAACTGTTGCCGGACGGACGTATTCGGCTCTGGCGCAGCTATCGGCTGGAAACGGCGCATCAGTTGCCTCATGTGCCGCCGGGACATAAATGCGGACGCATGCATGGGCACAGCTTCGGCGTGGTATTGCATGTCGACCGGCCTGCATGGGTAGGCGATGCCGGTATCGGGTATGAAACACTGGACAGGATCTGGGCTCCGATACACGAGCAGTTGAATTTTGCCTGCCTTAACGATTTTAACGGTTTGAGTAACCCTACCAGCGAAGTGCTGTCGAGCTGGATATGGCAACGCGTCAAACCGCAACTGGCGGAACTGGCGAGGGTGACCGTATTTGAAACGGCAAGCAGCGGCGCGCATTTCGACGGTACTCATTACCGGATATGGAAGGACTTCACCTTCGACAGCGCCGCGCGGCTGAAATACGTGTCGCCTGGCGATCCGCGGCGGCGGATACACGGTCACACCTATACGCTGCGTTTGCATCTGCATGGCGAACTCGATCCACTGTTAGGCTGGGTCGTCGATTTCGGCACAGTGAAGGAAAATTTCGCTCCCGTGTTCAAACGGCTCGACCATCATCCTTTGTATGAAATTCCCGGTGTCGATGATACCGATGTCGCCAGTCTAGTTCGTTACATCCGCCAGCAAAGCCATGCGCTCCTTCCGCAACTGGAACGTATCGATCTGTACGAAACTCCGGGTTGCGGGGTCATTTTAGCGTGGGGCGATAACCTGCCGGCTGTGCTGGTTTGATTGCCGGACTGCTGCCCGTTTGAAACCTCAACCCGGTTGCCCGTCGGCGCGCGCCCGCCAGTAAACCGGCGCATAACGGACCGCCCATGGCGTGAACCCGGCTAGCCAGATCAGGCCCGACAGCAGATACAAATCCATGGTCCAGCCGGAATATGGCATGAGATCGGCCGCCACCCGTATCGTCGCCGCGGCCTGGATGACCAGAAACAGTGCCCAGCTTAACCGGTCCAGCACCAGCGGTCGCCCCGAATGACCCAAGGTGACGCGAGTCGCCATCCCCAATACCATGCTGGAAAAAAAACCGATGGTGAGCGCGTGCATGGGCGCCAGACGGAAGATCCACTGGCCGTTGCCGAGGAAAGAGATCAGACTTTGCGCAGTAAACAGCAGCATGGCCAGCGCGAGCCAGGCAAAGGCGATATGCAGCACGGCGAGCAATCGGGTGTGAAAGCTGCGCAATAATCCCCAAGCCCAGGACAAATACAGCGCGCAAAGCGCCAGCGGCAGATCGGTAAGCCAGGAATAGGCGGTCTCGCCCGATAACTGCAAGACACCGTGTCCTGCCGAACAAGCCAGCATCATCCATAATGCCCAGTATGGCCGAACCACCACATAATTGTTTAATACGCGGCTGCTGAAGAATGGAATCATGCGATGACTGACCGTAAGGAATACGGGTAAAAGGAAAAACCAGATTCCCGCTGTACGGGCGACCGAGAGCCATAGCGGCTGACCGGTTATCTGCCAGAACAGATAGGATACGGCTCCCAGCCCACCGAAGGTAAGTGCGATGCTCGTTACCACCGGATGGCGTTTATCCGGATGCCGGACGCCGAACAAAACTTTCAGCAAGGTGTGCAGCGCCACCGCCCAGCCCGCCAGTATCGCCGCTACGCCGGTCGCTGCAACCGGTTTTCCGATCGCCAGGCCGAGATAAAACAGGATTACGCCGAGGGTCATCAGCGATGCGACAAGCAACGCGCGAGACGGCGCTATTTTTTCCGTGTTCATCCAGTTGGGATACGTGGTAAACAGAAAGCCGAAAATAAAAAACGGAAAAAACGTATAGATCATCAAAAAAACATGGGCCCACACCGGCGCGGCACCGGCGGCCGGGTGACGACCGTCCAGATGGAATATCCACCAGAGCAGGGTTGCAACGCTCTGCAATACGCCGGCCAAAAACAGGCTGCGGTGAGATGCTGCGATAAGATGCTGCCATGCCGATCGGAATTCATTCATTATTTTCTCCGTGAGTCGAGCGTGCTATAAAGCAAGCATGACGGACATGTTAGCGAATGTGCATGGGCTTGTCCTTGATCAAGGTCAATGCGGTCGGCATTAACTGCAACGATAATGATTGTACGGCGACAGATATGAGATTAAAATATCCTCATATCAACTGATTGGGTGCCGGGATGAAGAAGGGCCGTTCCCGGCCGAATATTATGGTGCTATCGGATTACATCACAACTTTTGGGCTATACATGCTGAAAAGCCATCATCGTCGCGTACACAAGATCGCGCTTGATACCGGATTTACCTGCCCGAACCGGGACGGTAGCAAAGGCCGTGGCGGCTGTACGTTCTGCAATAACGCCTCGTTCAGTCCCAATGGGCGCGATGCCCCTTCCATCGCCCTGCAGTTGGCTGCGGGACGCCGCGCCATCGCCAGGCGCACGCGGGCGCAACGCTACATTGCTTACTTTCAGGCATACACCAATACTTACGCCAGTGTGTCGGAACTCGATCGCCTTTACCGTGCAGCCTTGTCGGAACCGGATGTGATAGGCCTGGCGATCGGGACCCGGCCGGATTGCGTACCCGATGTCGTTCTTGACCTGCTGGCAGGTTATATCGAAGAAGGTCTGGATGTGTGGCTGGAACTCGGGCTGCAATCAGCGTTCGACGATACGCTGACACGCGTCAACCGCGGCCACGGTCTGGCGGAATATCGAAGCGCGGTGACCGCCGCGCGCCAGCGTGGTATCAAGGTGTGTACCCATCTGATACTGGGGCTGCCCGGCGAAAACGCGGCACATTATCACGCTACGCTCGATACGGTGCTGGATATGGGGGTGGATGGCTTGAAACTGCATCCGTTGCATGTGGTAAAAGGTACACAATTGGCAAATCAGTGGCGTCGAGGCGAGTATTTTCCGCTGAACATGAGCGAATATTTGCGTAGCGCCGCTGATCTGATCGAACGTACGCCGGAGCATATCGTGTTTCACCGGGTCACCGGTACGGCATCGAAAGAGATTCTGCTTGCTCCGGCATGGTGTTCGCAAAAATGGAACGTATTGAACGGAATCGAAGCCGAGCTGCGGCAACGCAAGCATAGGCAAGGGCAGTTTGCAGCGGATCGACACTCGATAAAGGTATCAGCGTATGTCGATGACATCTGATTTCGATCTGGTCTGCCCGGCGGGCAGTCTTACCGCCTTGAAGGCCGCCGTGGATAACGGCGCGGATGGCGTTTACCTGGGTTTTCGCGACGGTACCAATGCGCGCAATTTCGCCGGTTTGAATTTTGATGTCCGAGCTGCCCGCGAAGCGGTGCGCTACGCTCATGCTGCCGGGGTGAAAATATTGGTGGCGCTGAATACGTACCCTCAGACCGGCAATTGGCATCGCTGGCAACAGGCGCTGGACGAAGCCGCGGGACTGGATGTCGATGCGATTATCCTGGCGGATTTGGCTCTGTTGCAGTATGCCTCCGAACGTCATCCGCAATTACGCCGTCACTTGTCGGTGCAAGGCTCGGCTACCAATTACGAAGCGATCAATTTTTACCAGCAGCAGTTCGGCATCAGCCGCGCCGTATTACCGCGGGTGCTTTCCATGGCGCAGGTCGAACATCTGCGCCAGCATACTTCGGTAGAAATCGAGGTTTTCGGCTTCGGCAGCTTATGCGTGATGGTGGAAGGCCGCTGCGCGTTGTCGTCCTATGTTACCGGAGAGTCGCCCAATACCTGCGGCGTATGTTCCCCGGCCCATGCGGTGCGCTGGCAGAAAACTCCCCAGGGTCTGGAATCCCGGCTCAATGGCATATTGATAGACCGTTACGCCGATAATGAAAATGCTGCCTATCCGACGCTGTGCAAGGGTCGTTTCAAGGTGGGGCCACACACATACTATGCGATCGAGGAACCGGCCAGTCTGAATACCTTGTCTTTGCTGCCGGAATTGATGCGGATCGGCATATCGGCGATAAAAATCGAAGGCCGGCAACGCAGTCCGGCGTATGTCGCGCAAGTAACGCGGGTATGGCGCGACGCGATCGACGCTTGCCGGCGATCTCCGCAGAATTATGCGGTGCGGGACGCATGGACGGCGGAATTGAATAACGTGGCCGAGGGACAGCAGCATACTTTGGGTGCATATCACAGGCCATGGAAATAAAGACGATGAAACTCGCACTGGGACCGGTTTTATATTATTGGACGCGCGATGCGCTGCTGGATTTTTACGCCGATATTGCCGAGAGTACCGTGGATATCGTGTATCTGGGGGAAACCGTATGCTCCCGCCGCCACCAGTTGCGTTTGCAGGATTGGCTGGATGTGGCCGCCCGGCTTGCAGCCGCCGGCAAACAGGTCATATTGTCCACGCAAGTGCTGATCGAATCCGAATCGGACCTGAAAAACCTGCGTGCTATCGTCGATAACGATTATTTCATGGTGGAAGCCAACGACATGGGCGCAGTGCATTTGCTGGCTGGAAAAATACCGTTTGTCGGCGGTCCGCATCTTAATATCTACAATAGCCACAGCTTGCGTTTTCTGGCTGCTTTGGGTGCGGTGCGTTGGGTGGTGACGCCGGAAATGTCTGCCGAGATGCTCGTGCCGATTCAAAAGGAGCGTCCACCTGACGTGGAAACCGAGGCCTTGGTCTATGGACGCTTGCCGCTGGCTTTTTCAGCGCGGTGCTTTACTGCTCGCGCGTACAATCTACCCAAGGACGATTGCCGGTTCCGCTGTCTGGATTATCCGGACGGTCTGGCTTTGCGTACCCGGGAGGACGAGCCTTTTCTGGTGTTGAACGGGATACAGACTCAGTCTGCGCGTATTTATAACTTGATCGGCGAACTGGCCGCATTGCGCAATATGGGGCTCGATGTATTGCGTATCAGTCCCCAGATCGAACATACCATGGAAATTATCGGTCTTTTCCGCGACTGCCTGGATCAGGCTTGCAGTGTACACAGCGCGTTGCAGACAATGAACAAATTTGCTCCCGATGGCATCTGCGACGGTTATTGGCAAGGCTGTGCAGGGCTGGAGCAAAGCGTTACGGCAATCAAGCCATGAATGCCGTATTCCATCATTTCGCCAACTTTTAGCAAGATACGGTTTGAATCATCATGATCCGAATATTGGACAGCGGTTTGCAAAGCGGTCTCGTTAATAATGCGATCGATCGATACTATCTGGGTTTGCATGCGCGCGGCGAATGCAGCGACCGATTGCGTTTCTACCGCAGCAAGCCATGCGTCAGCATAGGCTGTCATCAGATTATCGACCGTGAAGTTCGCATTGATTATTGCCGGGACAAGCATATCGATGTATTGCGGCGCGTCAGCGGCGGAGGAGCCGTTTATCAGGACCCGCAACAATTGGCATGGTCGCTGATAGTGCGCAGACCCGGGTCATCGACTATCGAACAGATGCTGGAATTGTTTGCCTCGGCGCTGGCGCAAGGGCTGAAGTCGCTTGGTATCGATGTGCATTACAAGTACCCGAACGATCTGGAAACGGATGGTCGCAAACTGGGCACGTTATTTCTGGCTCATGAAGGGGAATCGCTATTGCTGCACGGGATCGTGTTGTTGGACGCCGATATACAGACCATGCTCGAAGCGTTGCGGGTACCGACGGAAAAATTGTCCGGCGACGGCTTGTCCTCCGCGCGCCAACGGCTGATCACGGTCAGGGAATGCCTGGGGGTGGTACGGGATGTGAGCGGAATTCAGTTGACGTTGGCGAATAGTCTGGCCGGCGCATTGCGGCGACGGTTCAATCGTGAAGCCAACGAATTCAGCATCAGTCGGGTATTATGCAATGCGTTGGTCGATGAATCCGCCGCGGCGCACAGGCTCGCCTGGAACGACGAGCGCGATTTCGCTCTGGAAGCGCTCTGGAAAACGAAAGGTGGCACGTTACGCGCTCGCGCAGGCATCAATAGCGATGCCGGTCGGCTTGAGTGGGCGGAATTCGGAGGCGATGTGCATATCGCTCCCGGTGACTGGATCGAACGCTTGCAAACCGCGTTGCAAGGTACGGACGTAGCCGGAATGCAGCGCCGCGCCACGGATTTTTTTCACGCCCATCCGGCGGATATGCTGGGGTTCGATATAAAGGACCTGCTTCGTCTGTTGCAGATGCTGCAGGAAAAATTGTCGCTGCATCGTAGTGGCCATCTCAGCAGCAGGCAATTGAACGCGTTGATGATATACAGTCCGGACGAAACCGGCACGGAAGCTATTTTAAATGCAGCCAGCGTGATGCTGGTACCGTATTGCGCCAAGCCGGTCTGGTGCGAATGGCGCTTGCGCGACGATTGTCCTGAATGCGGTTTGTGCGAAGTGGGAGAAGCCTACCGGATCGCCAGGGAACGCAACATGCAGGTGACCACGATCACCCATTACGAACATCTGGTTGCGACCTTGACCGATATGAAGGCGCGGAATGTTCCAGCCTACATCGGCATGTGCTGCAGCAGTTTTTTTATCAAGCGGCATCGGGCCTTTCATGAAGCCGGCATGCCCGCCCTGCTGATGGATATCAGTGGCGCAAACTGCTATGAACTGAAACAGGAAGAACTGGCGTATGCCGGACAATTTCAGGCTCAGGCACAGCTCGACGGGGATTTATTGCAACAGGTAATTAAATTCATGCCGCGTGCGGTGGAAAAAACGAGGTTATAGCCTATGGACAGAGAATCAGCATTATTACCGAAAATCTTCGTCCTCGGAAATTCGCCATGGCCGCCCGCGCCGCATTCGATCCTGCTGGCTGTCGCCGCAAACCGGATATTGGCTCATGCTATCGAACCCGATCAATTCTTGCCGCTGGTGGATAAAACGGTTTGTATTTGCGTAACCGATGTGAAATTGAAGTTTTATATCGGCGCCGACCGGCACGGCCTGGTAGCCCGATGCACCAGTCTATCGCCGGATTTGACAATTGCTGCCTCTGTCCGCGATTTTTTGAAACTGGCATTGCGCGAGGAAGACCCCGACACCTTGTTTTTTGGACGGCGCTTGTCGATGGAAGGCGATACGGAGTCCGGTTTGCTGATAAAAAATTTGCTGGATTCGGTGGATCCGTCCCGATTGTCGCTGTTGCACTGGCTGCCGAAAACCCTGCGCGACAGGATCAGAGCGAGATTGCTGTCGTGAATGCACGCGATAATACGGTGGATTTGCGCCATATAGCGGCAAACCGGTTGCAAATGGCCGCATTCCAGGCCGTCATGCAACTGCAGCGGGGAGAGCGTATTTATCTGCTGACGCGATTGGAACCGACGCTCATGATGCACAGCCTTAACCTGCAATTGCGTCACCGTCTGAACTGGCAGGTCATTGAGGAAACACCATGCCAGTGGAGAGTATCGATACGCCATCGCGAGGATGTCACACCCGTAGATCTGATGGATATACTCAGCCGCGACCATCAGCGGCTGGATGAATTGTTCGGCTTGTCGCTGCAACTCGTCAATGCGGGTAAGGTCAGCGAAGGCATTCCTCTGATCATGGAATTTTCGGACGGTCTGAAACGGCACGTTCATGTCGAGAACGATATTCTGGTGCCTGTTTTTCGGGGGCCGGATACCGGCCCGGTCGCCACCATGCTGCGCGAGCACGATGATATCCTGGAACAAATGACGATCATCGAATCGTATTGCAACGACGGAGCATCGGTACCGGCATGGGAGCTATCTCCTTTTCTGGCGATATTGTCCGGTACCATGGCCAAGCATGAAAACCGGGAAGAACAGAACCTGTTCCCGCAATGGGACCTGGCTTTGCGCCATGCATCGCCGGAGGATAAACAGGTTTTGATGGTTCAGGTTCAGCAGGAATTAGCGGGTCTGCCTGTTCCATGGCAGGATTCCGGAATACCGCCGAATCTGTGATCAAGAGCCTGTATATGATTCTGTCCAACAACCCGTTCAATCAAATCAATGTTGGAGATGCATATGGAAATGGAAAAAAGAATATTTTCAGTTGCGGAATATGTTCGCCCTTCCGATAGCGAGCCGATTCGATCCGTGGTTCTGGAAACCGAAGATTCGGCGGTTGTTGTGTGGCATGCCCATCCTGGACAAGAAATAGCCGCTCATGTCCATCCACATGGCCAAGATACTTGGACCGTCATCTCTGGTGAGGCTGAGTATTACCAAGGAAATGGCCTGGTCACGCATCTTGCGGCAGGAGATATCGCCATCGCAAAACCTGGGCAGGTGCATGGCGCCATGAACACAGGTTCAATGCCATTCATATTTGTTTCGGTGGTTGCATCTGGCAACGCGGGGTTTGCGTTGGCTATAAAGTAATCAGGCTCAGATATAAGGTCCATTGCAGTTGCCACCCCTGATAATGAAAGTGAAAAGTAATCATGGTTCAGAGTAATCAGATCTCACATTCAAGCATTTGCTCATTAGAAATTTGTGATATGTTTGCGATATGTTCAGTCACTAGGCTATATATTTTTGAAGCTACCCCGATTTCGGTCTGTATGACTATCCCTGAATCAGCTTCACTCAATCGTCAGAATAATCCGCCCCAACCTTGGATTGAAAAGAGCTGAATTGTTGCTGTCGTAAGGAGAAAATTATAACAGCGGCCCGTTTAAAAGATAAAAATACCTTTAAATAGTATTGACTTAACCGCTAGATGATGTATCTTTACCGTATATCTCCACTACATTGAGTGGTTTTGAGATAGCAGCGGATGCCAGTCCAAATAACCGATATTCGGGATTATGGAAGAAGAAATTATGGTGAGTCACGTAACGCACTACACTGGCGGCATGCTTGTTTCCTTGCCTGTCGCGGTCATCAAGCGCGATGGCAGCAGGGCGGATTTCGATGCCGATAAAATTCATTTTGCTATTCAGCGTGCCGGTCAGGCCAGCGGCGAATTCGACGGCAGCGAAGCGGGATTGCTCGCCGCTCAGGTGACTAAAGTATTGATCCACAAGTTTCACGGCGAGCCGCCGACAATCGAAAATATTCAGGATGTGGTCGAGCAAGTGCTGATTTCCGCCAATCACTTTAAAACCGCGCGCGCTTATATCGTCTATCGCGAGCAGCATCAGACATTGCGTCAGGATCAACGCACCCTGATCGATGTGGCTGCTTCCGTCAACGAATACCTCGATCAGCAGGATTGGCGCGTCAATGCCAACGCCAATCAGGGGTACAGTCTGGGCGGCCTGATCCTCAACGTATCGGGTAAAATGGTGGCCAATTACTGGCTGAGTCATGTTTATCCCCCCGAAGCAGGGCAGGCGCATCGCGACGGCGATATTCATGTGCACGATCTGGACATGCTGGCTGGATACTGCGCCGGCTGGTCGCTGCGCATGCTGCTCAGCGAAGGCCTCAACGGCGTGCCCGGCAAAGTGGAAGCCGAGCCTCCAAAACATCTGTCGAGCGCTGTCGGGCAGATCGTCAATTTTCTCGGTACGCTGCAGAACGAATGGGCCGGCGCGCAGGCGTTCAGTTCCTTCGACACGTACATGGCGCCTTTCATCCGCAACGATAATCTGCCCTACGAGGAAGTCAGGCAGTGCATACAGGAGCTGATCTACAATCTCAACGTGCCGTCGCGCTGGGGCACGCAAACGCCGTTTACCAATCTTACTTTCGACTGGACCTGTCCGGACGACCTCACGCAGCAGGTGCCCGTCATCGGCGGTCGCGAGATGCCGTTTACTTACGGCGATCTGCAGGTCGAGATGGACATGATCAATCGCGCCTACATCGAAGTGATGACTGCCGGCGACGCCAAAGGGCGGGTGTTCACCTTCCCCATCCCCACTTACAACATGACGTCCGATTTCCCATGGGACAGCGAAAATGCCCAATTGCTGTTTGAGATGACGGCAAAATACGGCTTGCCGTATTTCCAGAATTTCATCAATTCGGAGCTGAAGCCGAACATGGTGCGCTCCATGTGCTGCCGCCTGCAGCTCGATCTGCGCGAACTGCTCAAGCGCGGCAACGGCCTGTTCGGCAGCGCCGAGCAAACCGGTTCGGTGGGGGTGGTCACCATTAATTGCGCTCGCCTCGGCTATCTGCACAAAGGCGACGAAGCGGGGCTGTTGGCCCGGCTCGACGAACTGCTGGAACTGGGCAAGAACAGTCTGGAGATCAAGCGCAAAGTAATACAGCGCCATATGGACGCGGGACTGTTCCCTTATACCAAACGCTACCTCGGTACCTTGCGCAACCATTTTTCCACCTTGGGTGTGAATGGCATCAATGAGATGATCCGCAATTTCAGCGACGATGCTCACGACATCACCAGCGACTGGGGCTACCGGCTTGCGCTGCGCCTGCTCGATCATGTGCGCGCCCGGATGCTGGGTTTTCAGGACGAAACGGGGCATATGTACAATCTCGAAGCCACGCCGGCGGAAGGCACTACTTACCGCTTCGCCAGGGAAGATCTCAAGCGGTTCCCCGGTATCCTGCAGGCCGGCACTGCGGATATGCCGTATTACACCAATTCTTCGCAGTTGCCGGCCGGATTTACCGACGATCCGTTCGAGGCGCTGGAACGGCAGGAAACGTTGCAGAAAAAATACACCGGCGGCACGGTGCTGCATCTTTACATGACGGAACGGCTGTCCAGCGCCGAAGCCTGCAAAACGCTGGTGAAGCGGTCGCTGGAGCGCTTTGGCCTGCCGTATATTACGGTTACGCCGACATTTTCGATTTGTCCGAAGCATGGTTATCTGGCAGGCGAACACCCGTTCTGCCCCAAGTGCGATCAGGAGAAAATCGCGCAAAAACGTCTGCACGCCGCCGCGTGAAGTTGATTGAATAAGCGCTCGGCCCATGCGGTCGTCGCTTTCCTGAACCCGAAAGGAGAATATCATGAACGATCTGTCCAGGCAGTTTGAAGCGGCCGCCGCCAGTTTTATGCTAACCGACAAGGAGCGCCAGCCTTGCGAAGTCTGGACCCGGGTAATGGGATACCATCGTCCGGTAGCTTCTTTCAATATCGGCAAGAAAGGCGAACACGCTGAACGCAGGTTTTTTCGGGAAGACTGCCTGAAATCCAGGGGCTGAGTTCATGCTCCGTATCGGTGGCATCACGCCGTATTCCGCGACCGATTATCCCGGCTGTTTCGCGGCGGTGATTTTTTGTCAAGGCTGCCCGTGGCGTTGCGCTTATTGTCACAATCCGCATCTGCTGTCGGCGAGCGCGCCGCCTTCCATAGCCTGGGAGGAGGTAACGCAGTTTCTCGGGCGGCGGCAGGGTTTGCTGGATGCCGTCGTATTCAGCGGCGGCGAGCCGACCCTGCAGGCCGGACTGGGCGATGCGGCGCGCGCGGTACGGGCACTGGGATTCAAAGTGGGCTTGCATACCGCGGCCATGTACCCGGATCGCCTGCGCGAATTGCTCCCGCTATTCGATTGGGTAGGGATGGACGTCAAGGCGCCGTTTGCCGATTACCCGCAGGTCACCGGCGTACCCGGCAGCGGAGCAAAAGCGCTGACCAGTGCACGTATGATTCTGGACAGCGGCGCGGAGTACGAATTGCGCACGACGGTACATTCCGCGCTGCTGAGCCTCGATGCGCTGGCGGCCATGGCGCACGAACTGGCAGCACTGGGCGTGCAGCGTTATGTGCTGCAGGAGTTTCGCCAACTGGGATGCAGGGAACGATTGCCGCCAACACAGCCGAACTATTTGGATTGCGATGAGGTTGAACGGCTGGGCCGGCAATTTTCTGAATTTTTGGTGCGTAGGGCTTAGGCAAAATGGATATCTGGCCGAAAAGGGTTCGGTCATAAGCCGAGGTATCGCTTTGGACCGGATTAGAAATTTATTGTAAAAATTGTGCTGGCGTCAAAATGGGAATTTGTTGCCATGGATGCATCGTAAGTAAATCGGCATCGCTACTAATCAGCACATCACCATTGCATGCCTGAATTAGCGCCAAAAATTTATTGTCTTTTGGATCTCGGCATGGCGGGCTCACCTCACGTTCATTCGCTTCCGATACCGCAAACAATGAGGCATGCCTACGCATGATGGTTATAAACTCCTTGCGCACTTCGGTTGGCTGATATCGGTCGAATTTGGGGCGCAGCAAAACCTGTTCCAGTTCGTCGAGTGTGGAAGCGGAAGTGCATACGGTTCCATTTGTAAAGGCTTGCATAAGGGCATGATGCGGCACAGAACCCACGCGCAACGCAGCACTTACCAAGGTGCTGGTGTCAAATACGACGTAAGCAAAAAGAATCAACGAGAGTTTTTTACCATTGCGGCTATGTCATCATCGGTCAATTCGGCCGCTGCCGGTAATGCGCTCAATACCGCTCGCTGGCTCCAGGCTTCGAGCTCGGCGACTGCTTTACTGCGTTTATTGCGTGCGGAAGTAAGTTCTTTCATGTCTTGCGGCGAAACGATAAACGCTGCCGTACGTCCGTGGCGCGTAATGGTGATCGGCTCGCGCTGAACGGTATCCAATAATTGGCCAAACCGGTTTTGTGCTTCCACAGAAGTAACGGTGATCATGCAGTGCTTTCTAAACAGTCATTATGTACAGTATAGCCATACTGGCTAGGATAGGCAAACAGAAGAATTGACATCGACGTCGATTTCCTGCGGTTCTGAACGGTGTCTTTGCCGCCAGGGAAGGGTTTATTGAGCGAGAAAACGTTGGCGAAAGAATTGACCGGCCAAATATGCTTTCCCATCTGTGGTTTCGGTAAATAACCGCAAGAAAGAATGTTGGCAATTTTTTACGATTCGACTTATTTGCCGAAAAGATCGGAGTGTGTGCCGGTACGGTCGAAATGAACCCTCTCATCGTCCGCGCGATAAATCAAAAGCCAATCTGGTTCGATATGAAGATCGCGTCTGGCCTTCCAGTCGCCTTTCAACGGATGGTCACCCAACCGGCGCGGCAAGGGCTGTCCAGCCAGTAGCAGGCCCATAATGTCGCGTAGTTTACTTATATCCTTACCGCGTTTTTCCGCCAGCTTTACGTCGCGTTTGAATTGACCGGAATAGCTTGGAATCCGCATCAAATACCCAACTGCCTGAACAAATCCGCTGCATTGGAAGCATCAAAAACGTCTTCTCCTCTGTCACTTTTGCGCAGTGTTTCGGTGGTCAAAGCGTTGGGCGTTTCGCTGTCCGCAATGTAGCGGCGCATCAGATCGCGGATGATCTGGGCAGCAGGACGGTGATGGTTGGCAGCAGCAGCCATGAACCGATCGCGCAGTTCCGGTTCCATTTTGATCGACATTTGAACTTCTTTAGTCATATTGGCCTCGCTTGATCGAATAAGAAATTTTGATATTAGCAGGTATTAAATGGGTATCCAATAAATATTTAACAGGTATTTTACGATTATCAATGGTCATGATGAATGCCCAGTTTCATTCGCTTAGTCGTTTTTTTCAGATTAAAGCAATATCAACTTGACTTGGAGTACGCTCGAAGTTTTATAGTGTATCGGTCGTGACGAAAAAGGATGGTTATGAAGATCGGGGAATTGGCGAAGCGCAGCGGACTGACGGCGCATACGCTCCGTTATTATGAAAGAATCGGTTTGCTTCCTCCTGCTGCCCGCGATGTGTCGGGCAATCGCGATTATGACGAATCGATTCTGCGCTGGATAGAATTTCTCGGCCGCCTGAAAGCGACTGATATGCCGATTCGTAATATGCTGCGCTATGCCGAGCTGCGGGCGCGCGGCGAAAGTACGGGAACCGAGCGTCGCGAGTTGCTCGCGGCGCATCGCGATGGCGTCCGGATGCGTATCGCCGAATTGCAGATCGGCCTTCAAATCCTCGACGCCAAGATTGCCGCTTATGGCTAACCTGTTGTAATTATTAAAGGAGCTTGTGAAATGGAATCGGAACGTTACATACGCGGCAGGGAAAAGCTGCGCGAGATCGATGGCCATGCAGGCGAACTCGTTATCGAGGCGCTCAAAGGTATCGCTCCCGATCTGGGCCGTTACATATTCGAGTTCGGTTTCGGGGATATTTATTCTCGCGGCATTCTGACGCTCAAGGAACGCGAGATAGCGACTGTCGCGGCGTTAGCTGCACTGGGCAATGCCCAGCCGCAGCTCAAGGTTCATATTCACGGCGCGCTGAACGTCGGCTGTACCCGGCAGGAAGTCGTGGAAATCATGATGCAGATGGCTGTTTACGCCGGGTTTCCCGCCGCATTGAACGGCGTCTTTGCCGCTAAAGAGGTGTTTGCCGAGCGAGAAAATGCCGGGCAGGAGTGATCGGCGGTCATATTTAACCGGGGCGTTTGCGTTCGACACCGTCCCCTACACCTGCAATCCTGATTTGCTTTAAAAAGCCGGAAGTTCAGGCGCGTCACGGGCGACCATGGCGATGCATTCCACTTCGATCAGCCAGTCCGGCCGGCATACCGCGCCTTGAACGATCAGGATGGGCAGTCCCGGGAAGCGGGCGGATAAATACCGCCTGACGCTTGCATAATCGGTCGGGTCGCGCAGGTAGACGAGCAGATGCATCATGTCGTTCAGGCCGGCTGCTCCGGCGCGCAACAGCGCATCGACGTTGGTCAGCGCAAGCCCCAGTTGTTTGAGCACGTCGCCGGGATGCACGACGCGTCCGGCGGTATCGATGCTGGCGGTGCCCGAAATGAAATGGTGCGCGCGGTCGGCGTAGGCGATACGCGTGCCCCGCTCGAATGTCACATTGTAGTCTTTGGTCGCGCACAGATGGTCGAAGTCGTTGAGAAAGGACATCTGTTGCGGCGCCATGCCGAGGACGGAATACGCATCCATCATGACCAGGTCGGACCGATGCGCGCACGCGCCCTCGATGCCTGTACTGGCAATGTAATGCGTATCGGCGGTCAAGCCCTGTTCTTCGAACAGCTCGGTGCGACTGTCGACCATGCCTTGATAAAAGACATCGACATTTCTGAGATAAATCCAGGTGCGGATGCAATGATCGCGCAATGTACCGCCCAGATCGGACAAAGTATCGATCAGGCCGGTGAACGCCTGCCTGGTCTGCTCTGTGACCGGCGGAGGCGAAGCATCGCTGGCGCCGGTGCAAAGCCGCGTACTCCAGAGATGGCGCAGGCCGCTTTTCCCGATGATTACATGCTGCGGGCTGATGCGCTGTTTCACAAAAGGCGCGGGGCTTTCGATATGGTAAGCCAGCAAGGCGATTTTTGCGCCGGACAGCGGCGGCTGCTGCACGATGGAGACAGCCACGGGATTATCCTTCGTTTCGGTGACGAGCACGCTGACATGCACGAGATCGGCCTGATTGAGCACATCGCTGAGGAAAATCCGCCGGAACACGGCGGATTGGGAACTCAGCGCCAGCGATTCCATTGCCTGGGCGTAACGTTGTTCGACGATATCGAGTTGCTCGCTGAAAGTCAGCCCTGCCGGCGCTTCCACCGAAATGTAGTGTTCGTTTCCTGCGCTGGCGCCGGAGAAACTTTTGCTGGCGATACCGGCTGTCTGCGTGAGATCGGGATGAATGACGGTTGGTATGTCGAGATTATTCATGGCATGGGCTTATACGGTAATGGGTCGGTCCGGAAACGAAAGCTGATCGCGGTCGCGCCAGCCCGGGTGGACGTAATTGATCTCCATCAGGCGGCGAACGCCCTTGATCGGTCGCGGGTCGAAACCGTGCCAGGTATCGGGTCCGGCGACAAAGATGACTGCCGAATTGAATTCTGCCGAACTGCGGCCGACCCAGCGGCATTCCATATCGTAGATATCGGTACCCCAGTCCTTGGCTTCCGGCCCGGTGCACAGATACAGCACCATGGAGAACAGCTTTTCCGGGATATCGCGATGCGGTTCCAGCCACGCGCCATCGGTATCCTGGATGTATTCCATGCGCAGATAGCTGCCGTTCACATCGATCGAGCACGTTTGCGCAAACAGGCGGGCGATTTCGGGACGTTGCATTGCCTCGGCCAAAACGGCGCAGGTCGGAAATTGCGCCTGCAGTTCGGGGGTAAAAAAAGTACGCTTGCCATTGTCGAGATCGCGCACTCCGCCACAATCGGCGATAAAAGGCGGGGCTATAGGCAGGATCAGTACGGCAGCGGCGAGACTTTCCGGCAGTACGTCGGATAACTGCCAGTGGCGGTAGGGATAATCGTCGCGCCGCGCTGCGTTCAAGGAGCGACCGAAATGGGCGGCTACTTCTTCTGCCTGGGGAATCTTGGGAAAGGTCATGTTTATTTTTTCAATATTTAGTGATTTAAAACTTGCGCGGCGCCCATTCGATCATTTTTCGCAATACCGGCACGGACTTGGCGAAGGCGCTGATACTGTGGCGCATGTATTCGCGCTTTACGTAAGCTTCGGAATCGACGTAGCACAATTGCAGGCTCATGCGTTGGCCTTTCTGCGGCAAAAAGCCGTGCCAGGAATGGTCGCAGACGCGGAACATGAGCATGCGGCCGAATTCGGGGGCGAATTCGAAGGCGACATCTTCGCGGTCGGAACTGCGCAGAACCCGGAGACGGCCGCGTTCATGAGGCCACGCGCGGGTAAAGCCGAGCAGCACGGTAATGATCTTGTGCCTGGAATCGGTATGCGCATAGCCTTCGTTGTAATGGCCCGTCGTATTTCCCATCATGACGATAACCGGCGGATACGAGCTCAGATCAGTGTCGAATTTTTGCTCGACCAGACGCCGGAAGCGCACGCTCAGCAAATCGTCTATCGCTGCGCCGAAATGCGAGCCGTAACGCAGGCTCGGCAACCCGTAGCTGCCGCGATCAGGAATGCGCGGCGCATCGGCCAATACGTCTTCCTTGAAAGCAGGGCTGATCGCCTGATCGACAAAAGCGTAATCGTAGGGATCACGATGTAATTCCGCCGACATGATGCGGGTCTCGTCCAGCAGCTGGAAAGGGGCATCGTTATCGCGGAGAAAAGCGCTGTTCGGCATAAATAGTATCCTTTGCATGGAATTTACGGATATGTGACGATCCTGCAATCGGTATCCAGGCTGCGTGGAAAGATTATCATAGCCGCGCTGAAATTAAAAGAATTATAGACCTGTTTGTCTATTTGTGTTGTTAGCTAAACATGTAACCATATTTAACAGC
Organism: Pseudomonadota bacterium; assembly: GCA_021795395.1. Taxonomy (GTDB): domain Bacteria; phylum Pseudomonadota; class Gammaproteobacteria; order Burkholderiales; family Sulfuriferulaceae; genus Sulfuriferula. The sequence goes on from JAJYPN010000025.1 coordinate 32,111, forward strand.
GATTTTGGAGCTGGGGGGATAAATACGGTATCGGCGATTATCGCGTGATCGTAATAAGGCGTTATCGCGGGCGAACATGACAGACGGAAACGCTATGCGCGGCTTATATGAATTGCGCACGGAAATTAAGCTTGTCGGCATGTTGGAGATTTGTGCAGAATAGAGTAAATTTGAACGGGCCTACACCGGTAATTTCGAAAAAAGGAATTAAAATGAGCATCGACACGGAACCGGTCGGGCCGTCCGACGGGCCGGATAATGCTCTGCAGCGTTTACTGCGGCATTATCCAAAATCCTTCCTGAAATTGATATTGATCGGCTTTTTGCTGGTTGCCTTGCCGCTTATCCTGGCGTTGATTTACAGCGCGATGTCCATCGACCATATGGCGGAGCAAAGCAGGAAAACCGTGTATCAGGCCGAGCTGATCGCTCACGGCAGCCGGGATCTGGTGGACGAAGTCGCCGCGATGGAGCGCAGCGTCAGGCTGTCGCTGATTCTCGGCGACGCTTCCCTGCTTGCAGGCTATTTCCGCGAGCATGCGAATTTCGATAATACGGCAACCAGTCTTGCCGCGCTCTCTTTGAGCGCCAATCAGGAGCGCAGACTGAATTCGCTGCGAGCCTCGGAACTGGCGATTTTTCAGCAAATAGCAAGCGCGCGTCAATCGCCCGAAGTATTGCGGAATGGAGTGGGTGATTTTACTGCCTTGCGCGATTCGGCGCGAAATTTTCTGGACCATGGTCTGGCGCCGATCGAGCGCGAAGTCAACGCCATGCAGGAAATGGCAGGGCGGGCGCGGGAAATCGTGGTATGGCAACTGCTGGCGCTGATTCCTTTCGCGATTGTGCTGGCATTGGGATTTTCGGTGGTTATCGCCCGCCCCATCCGGCAGATCGACGAGGCGATCCGGCATATGGGACAAGGCGAACTGACCAAACCGGTCGTAGTGGAAGGGCCGCTGGATCTGCGACGGCTGGGCGACCGCCTGGACTGGATGCGCCAGCGGCTGCTTGAGCTCGAAGAGCAGAAGACCCGGTTTTTGCGGCATATCTCGCACGAACTCAAGACGCCGCTTACTTCGATACGCGAAGGCGCCGATCTGCTGGTTGAAGGCGTGGTCGGCGAATTGAGCGAAAAGCAGCGGCATGTGGCGAAAATCCTTTTCAGTAACAGTGTACAATTACAAAAACGTATCGAAGACCTGCTGAACTACAGCGCGCTGCAAACCGAAAAATCCATACTCGTCGGTCACCGCGTCGCCCTCGGTCAAATACTGGATACGGTAGTGCGGGATCAGGATCTCGCCATTATGAACAAAGAACTGCAAATCGGTATCGTTTGCCCCGATTTGACCATAGAGTGCGATGAGCAGAAGATCCGAACCATAGTGGACAATTTGTTATCCAATGCGGTCAAGTTTTCTCCGCGTGGAACTCGCATCAATATTAACGCGCAACAGGTCGGCAGCCGCGTTCAACTCGATGTGATCGATGCCGGACCCGGTATCGATGCGGTAGACAAGGACAAGATATTCGATGCGTTCTATTGCGGCCGCCGGGCGCCGTCGAGCCATATGAAAGGAACCGGACTGGGCTTGTCCATAGCGCGCGAATATGTGCTGGAACATGGCGGAACCATCGAACTGATCGAGCGGAATGAGCCCGGGGCGCATTTTCGCGTCTTCCTGCCCGCTACCAATTGGCGATAACCTAATGAACGAAATCATCATGCGCCGTAATGTAACGATAATCATTCTGAGTCTTGGACTGGGAGCTTGTACGGCTTTTCCCGAGAAACCGCCTGCGGCCGCCTGCGTTAAAACTTCTCAGCCCCTGGTGTTGGCTCCTGTTTCCTTGCCTACCGAAACCAGTCGTTTGATCGAACTGATGCAATATTACGAATACCTGCGCAAGCAGCCGCCTGCTATGCTGGACGACGAATATAAAAAAGCGGCGCAGGATTTCTCGCAAAACGGCAGCGATTTAAGCCGTGTAAGGGTAGCGATACTGCTTGCGCTGCCCGGCACATCGTTTCACGATGTCAATGGCGCATTGAATCTGCTCGGCAATTGGCCGGAAGATCCCAATGTTGCGCCGCCCCCGCTGGACGGCTTCGCGCGATTGTTGAGTGTATTATTGACGCAGGAACAGCAATCGGCCAATACCGTTAACGATCTGACGCAAAAGCTCAAGGAAGAAAAAAAACACGCCGATACCTTGCAAGGTCAGATCGATGCCGTAAAGAATATGGAAAAAAACCTGATAAACCGGGCCAAGCAATGAGCGATCCGCGTTCCCAGATTCTGATTGCCGACGACGATACCGATCTGCTGCAATTGCTCGCCATCCGCCTCACGGCGGCAGGCTTCGACGTCGAAACGGTGGAAAGCGGCGAAGCGGTATTGAATCGGCTGGATGTCGCCCGTCCCGATCTGGTGATCACCGACATGCAAATGAACGGGATGGATGGAATGACCTTGTTCGAGCATATTCATGGCATCGCACCGGCATTACCGGTGATTATCCTGACCGCTCACGGCACCATTCCGGATGCGGTGGCAGCGACCCAGCGCGGCGTGTTCGGTTATCTCAGCAAGCCATTCGACAGCAAGACCTTGCTCGATCTGGTCAATCGCGCGCTCAGACTGGTGGCGGGGGCCGTGCCTCAGCCCATCGTTCCAAAGGACGCATTGCAGGCAGCGATTATTACACAAAGTACGATCATGACGGATTTGCTGGCGAAAGCTCGGCTCGTCGCCGAGAGCGATGCAAGCGTGCTGATCCACGGCGAGAGCGGTACCGGCAAGGAATTGTTCGCGCAAGCCATCCATAACGTCAGTCAGCGTAGATCCCGGCCATTTATGGCGGTCAATTGCGCCGCCATTCCGGAACAACTGCTCGAATCCGAATTGTTCGGGCACGCTCGCGGGGCGTTCACCGGTGCGGTCCGCGAGCATATCGGTCTGTTCCAGGCGGCCGAAGGGGGGACCGTGTTCCTCGATGAGATCGGCGACATGCCTTTGCCGCTGCAAGCCAAATTGCTGCGCGTTTTGCAGGAAAGGCAAGTGCGTCCGGTCGGTTCCGCGCAGGCGGTACCGTTCAATGTCCGGATTATTTCCGCCACGCATCGCGACCTGAAAAACGAGATACTTGCCGGAAATTTCCGCGAAGATATGTACTATCGTCTTAATGTCGTGAAACTGACGATCCCGCCCTTATCGCAGCGGCGCGAGGATATTCCCTTGCTGGCGAACCACTTTCTTGGCGTTGTGGCGAAAAAATACGGCAAGAAGATCAACGGGTTTTCTCCTGAAACGATGGAAACGCTGGTTAGCGCGGCATGGCCGGGAAATGTGCGCCAATTGCTGAATGTCGTCGAACAGAGCGTCGCCCTGTGCACGACTTCGCTCATTTCGTTGGCGCTGGTCGAAGACGCGATACATAAGGAAGAAGAACATCTGTTTTCGCTGGAAGAAGCCAAAAAACGCTTTGAACGGGATTATCTGGTTCGCGTCCTCAAAATGGCGGAAGGCAATGTGATGCAGGCCGCTCGCCTGGCGAAACGGAACCGGACGGAATTCTATAAATTACTGCAAAAACATCAGCTCGACCCTTCCGTGTTCAAGTCGCTGTAAACACTGAACCTATCGTTATTTATCCATTGAGGGCGGTTAAATAGCAGTTACATAACTTAATTTATAACCTCGTATTTCTGGCGCATGTAAATATCAAAAAATGGCGGCCAGCAATTCCACACTATTCGCGGCGCGTTGCTCAAGCCCCGCTTTGGCTACAATGGCCCTGGCCTTTGTCTTGAGATTCGCATCTCCGGTTATTAGAAAAGCACGTTTTAGGTAATCAATTGCTAATATCGGATTGCGATCCAATTGATCGGCTACGGTTTCATAGTGTTCGGCTTGCTCTATGGTCGAGTTAAAGTAGTTCACAAAATTTGCATCAAAGTTCTCATCGAACACAATGTATTCGCTTCTTATAAAATCGGATGGCACATCGGCATTCACGCTTTTGACGATAATGGTTTCTTTACCAAGCGCTTGAGCCACGCCAAGTTCGTAGTAAATATTTGCTTGGCTCTTTGGTGGGATAGCTTCGTATACTACACCAACAGCCAACGGAACGGAAGCGATCTGACGCCAAATTTTGAGCAAGAAATCTCGCCCCGTCACACGGTTGCTCGCATCGATTACGGAATAATCAAATTTTTTTGCAACTGCGGTGACCGCATCGCCAATTTCCTTGACTGCCGATGGTATGGATTTACCTAGACGTGTCATCAGGGAACAGTGTCTGGGATTGCTTGGAACAGAATTCGTGATGGCATCGCCATCAAGAGGACTGTAGATAATCATTTATGCTTGCGCGCAACCGGAATGTTTTGATATGGCCCCGAACTTTGCTTGTGGGCAATAATTTTTCCAGCAGTGCGATCGATTTTTACATAGTGGCCGGAACGTGGGTTCAGAACTTGAACCACATCATGTTTTGTGGTGCGGCTGGCAGTTTTAGTAGTCATGTTAGCGCTCTATTCGATGGCATAGCAACGTATGTATGATACTGGTAGTTACAAGCAAAGTCATTATCAAGGGGTACCTGGAGCCCGCTTTTAAAGCCTAAGGTTCAAGGTCAGCTGACCACAGGATTGGGCATTGGTTCAACGTTGTCGAGATCGAACTTAATGTAATGACCAAGCCCATTGCCTTGATCGGCATATTGGTGAAATTATGTGCAGAGATTGCAGCATGGTAATTGTGCTGCTACTTGTGGTCCTGATGAACTGGCAATTTATACCGGAGAATACGCGCATCATCAGATTCAGCGTCTGTATAGAATTTGATGCTGAAGATCAAGAGTCCTGCCGTTCATTATTTCGTTAGAGAGTACGGGAGTCGTCGCAGAATAAGCCATTTCTGTAACGGCTCGTTATCTGAGGCAACGGCGATTCCGGAAAAGGAAATAAAAGAGACGCCGATCACTAACGATATTTCTGGCATTTAGGAAATTACTTAAACGAAGATAGTAATATAAACTTTACATGAGACTCATTATCATTTATATTTACAAATAAATCTGATTCTCATTAAGTTTATGAAGGAGCCGTTATGTCTGTTCGTATTTTATCTCGTATTTTATCGGCGTGTGTACTGGCAGCAGTGATGCTTCAAGCCGCGGTTGCGTCTGCGGCCGATACCGTGCCGGTATTGACGATCGACGGCAAGCAATTCGTGCCGCAGAATCTGCCGATAGCGGCGGGCGTCAAACAGAAACTGATCATCCGCAATACCGGTACGATTCCTGCCGAATTCGAAAGCTACGATCTGTCGCGCGAAATCGTCGTACCGGCTCACAGCGAAGTAACGATCTACATCGGGCCGCTTAAAACCGGCAGCTATCATTATTTCAATGATTTCAACCGTGCCATGCAGGGAACGGTAACAGTCACCGCAGCCAAGGGAAATTGACCATGCTGGCGACTGCGATCGTAATGTTCAGGGAAGTGCTGGAAGCGGCGCTGATTATCGCTATCGTGCTGAGCGCGAGCAAGGGGATAGCCGCTCGCGGCCGCTGGGTGGCTGCCGGTATCGGTTTCGGTCTGGCCGGGGCGTCGCTGGTCGCCGTATTGGCCGCCAACATTGCTTCGTCCTATTCCGGCAACGGCCAGGCCATCATGAATGCGGTCATTTTATTGAGCGCTGTGTTGATGCTGACCTGGCATACCGTCTGGATGAGCGCCCACGGCCGCGAACTGGCGGCCGAGCTGTCTGCTGTCAGTGCCGACGTGCAGACCGGAAAGCGGCCGCTGGCGGCATTATTGATCGTCACGATGGCGGCTGTGATGCGCGAAGGCTCCGAAGCGGTGCTGTTTCTGTGGGCGATTGCGGCGGGCGGCGAACAACGTATCGCCATGACGCTTGGAGGAGCGGGCGGACTCGTCGCCGGCGTACTCGTCGGGCTTTTATTGTATCGCGGTTTGTTGCGCATCCCCGCCCGCTATTTCTTTTCGGTTACCGGCTGGCTGATTATCCTGCTGGCATCCGGGCTTGCGGCCCAGGCGGCCGGATTCCTCAATCAGGCAGGGTTGCTGCCGGCGCTGGGCAATACGATATGGAATACCTCGGATATTCTGAGCCAGTCCAGCATAGTCGGACAGTTATTGCATATTCTCGTCGGTTACGTAGCCAGACCCTCCGGCATCGAATTGGTGTTTTACGGCGCTACCCTGGGGATTATTCTGATTTTGCTGCGTATGCAGAAACGATCGCGGGCACGAGGCGGAAAGGTGAGGGCCTCGACCGAAGCGTCGGCATGAATTTTCTCTGCGCTTGTCGGCGTGTGATCAACAGCGAACAATTTTTTGATTTTATTATTTTATTGGAAGCAAAATGAAAAAAAATATTTCTGAACCCGTCGGTAGGATTTGGCGACGTTTGTTATTGGGGAGCGCTTGCGTAACGGCCGGCGCAGCGTTAACGATGTTTGGTTCGGCCGCGTACGGAGACGATTTTATCGTGTATTCGCCATATGTCACACAAGGGCAGAATGAAATCGAGTTGCGCGGATTCAGCTATAATGATCCTAATGTCAATATTAATGGTGGCGGCGGGTATGAGGTGGCCATCGCTCACACTGTGACGAGTTGGTGGAAACCCGAATTGTATATCGGCCGTTTTGAAATGAATCCCGGCGAGCCTGCTCATTTTGCGGGATATGAATTCGAAAATACGTTCCAGCTGACGCAACCGGGGGAATATTGGGCCGATATCGGCATGCTGGCGTCGTACGAATATAATCAGCAGCCGGGCATACCCGATGCGCTCGAATTCGGCCCACTGATAGAAAAACGCAGCGGCCGGATCGATCAACGGCTGAATTTGATCTGGGAAAAGCAGGTCGGCGTCGGCGCTACGGCAAATTATGCATTTCGCGCCGCTTATACCATGAATTATCAGATCAATACCCAATTCGCCCCGGGTTTCGAAGCCTATTATCGTCCGGATGATCATGCGTATCAGATCGGCCCTGATTTGAGCGGAGAGCTGGCCGGCGCAGCGGGAAAAGAATTCGAATACAGCGTGGGCATGGTATTCGGGGTAAATCAGGGTGCGCCCGACCAGACACTTATAGTCAGGCTGGAATACGAATTTTTTTAAGTGCGGGATAGCCGCGGCCGGGATCGGCGACCCGGTTTGGCGATTCCGTTGCCGGCCTAACGCACAACAGGCAGTTCCAGCCAGTTGGTGGTATACGCCGGGCTACGGTTTTCGGTTTTCGCCAGCCATGTCTGATTGATGCCGTTGCTCGCCGGCCGGATCGTGTCCGTACCCATTTTGAGATTGATTTTATCCAGCACGGACATGAGATCGGATGATAGGGCCGCCTTGTGGACGTCGGCAAACAAATCGCCTTGCCGTATCGCTGCTGGCGTGATTTCCGCGAGTGCGACGAATGCTTTCTGATATTCGTAACCGGGGCGGTAGATACTGCGCAAACCCGCCAGAGCCGCGGCGACAAGCTGGCTGGTATTACTGCTGGCCCGAGCGAGCGCCAGGCTGGTGCCGGGATGATATTGAGGCAGATCTTCCCTGTGCGGATTGGTGCGCAGACTGACATGAACGGTTGCTGCGACCGAGGCCTGACGTCGCAGTTTTTCGGCGGCACGCGTCATGTAAGTGCTGACGGCTTCTTCCAGTTCCGCCAGTTCGGTGACGTAGCGGCCGAAACTGCGGGAACTGACGATCTGCTGTCTGGGCGGATCGATGTCGCTCAGATCGAGGCAGGATTCGCCGCGCAATTCGCGTACCGTGCGTTCGACGACGACGCCGAAGCGATTGCGCAGACGCGTGATATCGAAATCGCGCAATTGCCGTACCGTTCGTATGCCTCCGGCCTGCAATTGCGCGGCCAGCTTTCGGCCTATGCCCCATATTTCGCGGATTTCCAGATCGGCGAAGAGCGCTTCCAGTTTCTCCGTCGGCATGGTCTCGAAATTGCATATCCCATCGTATCCGGCATGTTTTTTGGCGATCTGGTTGGCCAGTTTGGCCAGCGTTTTAGTCGCGGCGATACCGACGCTCACCGGTACGCCAGTCCATTGCCGGATGCGCTGGCGGATGCGTTGCCCGAAATCTGCAAGATCGCCGGGCATGCCGGCCAGATCCAGAAAACATTCGTCGATGCTGTATATTTCCTGCCGCGGGCTGAATTCGCTCAAAATCGACATCACCCGATTGGACATATCCGCGTATAACGCATAATTGGAAGACAGGGCGACTATGCCGTGTTTTCGGGCCAGGGTCTTAAGCTTGAACCATGGTTCGCCCATCGGTACGCCCAACGCTCGTGCTTCGGCGCTGCGCGCCACCACGCAGCCGTCGTTGTTGGAGAGCACGACCACGGGAACATGTTCGAGGCGGGGGTTGAATACGCGTTCGGCGCTGACGTAAAAATTGTTGACGTCGACCAGAG
>JAJYPN010000026.1 GCA_021795395.1 Pseudomonadota bacterium
CACCAAAAAGGAGGAAAAAACTATCCCATCGTGACCGCAGGCATTACAATTTAACCGCGTAACATCAGACCATGCGCAAGCGGTCACGATAGCCGGAATCAGCGGTCACGTTCACCGGAATACGCACACCTGACAGCAACATGTGCCGGCACTGGTCCCGGTCTGATAAAGAGACACCATGCGCAACAATAATTCCGGATTCATCTTTCTTCTTTTTCTTCTGTAAAGACTTTTGCAGAACTGGGCCGCTTAGCCAGTAAACGCCCGTATCGCCTCCGGCTGGACGGGATGTACGGGTGCCGAGCCAGCCAGCGATAACTGCTAATGACAGCCACAAAGTTACAATAAAAGAGACGCCAGCGTAAAAAGATAAAGGCAACGAAGATGACGAAACATACGCCCGGAAAAAATCAGCAGGAAACTTAATCAAAGAAACTCCGGCCCAGACTGGATAATAATGCGTGACAAAGTACCGCAGCACGACCAAGCAAAACAGCGTAACGATAGCTGATGCGAAAGAAAATATCAGCAGACCTTCACCGATGCGGGGCGCCAAATAGTCACCCTTTATATGTGCCGGCGGGGTGCGGACTGGGTTCATAACATCTCCTTTACGTCGCAACTAAAGATTTGACGGCTTTCAAGATCAACTCTCTGGACTCTCGTACAGCCAGCATTAGTGCCTCGTCTTTTTGAGAGCCGTTCAGTTTTTCAACCACTGCACGGCGGATAAAATTTGCCGTCGGCTCGCTTCCTCGCTCTTCATCAATTTGAGAAATTAACGACAAAGGAAAGCGAACGGTAATCGCCACGGTTTTTGTATTCATTCTTGTACCTCTTTGATTAAAACTGCGTTTTCAGTAACGAATTCCGTATTCTTGCCACCCGCCATGCCCTGCCGATACTGACTTTACGGCGTGTTCAATTCTGCTTACAAAGTCGTTTTCACCGGCACGTATTACTTACAAACTGTTTTCAACAGTGAAATCGCCCTAAAGCCTTTGCCCGTTTGGTTTTCCGATCCGGGCGGATTCAACGCCCGAGTCACCGCAGGTGAGTCGGGTGTGATGGATTCAAAAACAGATTCAAAAAATCTTATGTGCAGAATAGAATTAGATGGCCTTACTGTCAACTTTTATTTTAATTAACAATTTGAATACAAATAATTTTTTATGAAATATGCACGGTTTCGTAAAAAATATTGAGCGGCAGATTAAATACTTTTTACGTTTTGGTAACAATTTCGTAAAAAAATAAAATTTGGCTAAATTAACCCGCGCTCAGCAAATGACAACACGGTATCGCCGACGATAAAATGATCCAGTACCTTCACGTCAACCAGCGACAGCGAATTTTTCAGTTGATCGGTTAGCACGGTATCGGCTTTGCTTGGCTCGGCCTCGCCCGATGGGTGGTTATGGGCAAACATCACGGCGGCTGCGTTATGTGCCAGGGCAGCTTTGACGACTTCGCGGGGGTAAACGCTTGCTTGCGATAACGTCCCACGGAACAATTCTACAAACTCAATTACCCGGTTCTGGCTATCGAGAAACAAAACACAGAAAATCTCATGTTCCAAATTAGACAGCTTCAACCGTAGGTAACTCTTCACAGAATTGGGTGAGATCATCGCCTCGCCATGCTGGCGCATGCGTGCATCGAGAATTGATAGGGCTTTCGCGATAATGGCGTCGTCAGTTTGCGTGGTGGCGTTGTAGACGGCTGCGGTTTCGGTTTGTACGGTATTCATGATCTGGCTCCTGTGGTCGAAAAGTGATGCTCTCGACCTGGAAGCCTTCTTCGCTCCGCCTGGGGCGGCGGGGGTGGGGAAGCCGTTTTGCGCAGTAATGACAAAACCGGGAGTGTGCCTTGGCACCCCCCCCGGCTTGCTTGTGATGCCCACGATCAGTCCCCCTTCACTATTGTTGAGGGGCGCTGATCCAGCGGGTATGCATGACGGGGATACTGGTTGGAACGGAGCGATTTAACGGGGGGTTGGTTTGGTGCCGGCCTTGTTGGCGGACAGCATGCCAGCGCGGTTTATGCTGGCGTGATGAGTGCGGGACGGCTTGCTGTTTTTTTGAGAATTGACAGCGCTTGCTTGCCAAATTTGGCAAGCAAAAACCACCACACGGCATGTGTTACCGTTCAAACATCTACATGGGTAGCAAGATGGCAAGCAAAAAATGGGTTTCGCTTTTATCCAGTGGCCAAGCTACAAACAATTTCCGTGCCCCGATACAAACATGGCACCGTACAGCAAGGTGCCAAGCAATATATGAGCGGTGTTCATAACGTTAATGGTGTTAAGGGATTTGGTCACACTTGAAACGTAAAATTCGTAGCACCCATACCTACGTCTCTCCGCAATATTTGCAAAAGTACGTCTGTGAATTTCAGTTCAGATATAATAATCGGAAGAATCCTGTTTTAATGCTCCTGACCCTTATGTTGGCTATTCGCCAGCTTTAAGAGCCTCGTAAAATCTTCCAAATGGCTTGAGTTCGCATTATCCGCCCTGCCTCGGGTGCAGTTGGGCGACGACGCCCTCTCTCTGTTCTCCCGCTTCACCATTGCCCTGAAGTTCTCCAACTGCCTGCTCTCCAGAGCTTTGTTCTTGCTCACCGTTTTCCGGTCTATTACCTTCATTCTGAATCTCCTTTTTTTTCCAGGTCGATAAACTCGTCAAAATTGGGTCATAAGGATTTTGATTGCGTGCTGCAACACCTAACTCTTTGATCAAATAGAATTCGTCTTCGTTCGCGCCCCGAACATTACTAAAAAGCTCATCCGCTTCCTTACGATCAATCACGAACCCATGAGATGGGTATGTATCAACTAAAGTCGCCAAAGCGCCCTCTTGAAGATTTTTTGAAATCGCGCTTAATCTGCGGCCATATTCTTTGCCGATTTTCATGGCCCGAGAAACCTGACCAACATGAATAGGATCAATTTGGGACATTATTGGAGCCATTAGTCCAATTGCCAATTCATTGGCAATACTCGTTGCTGTCTTCAGCGTAATTCTTCCCTCACTTTTGTATTTTAACTTAATGAAACTATTTTCAAACAGCTCGAAAGCTTTATTTTCCAGCTCACTTAGCGCGTTCAATACCGTAAGCCCAGAATCGGTTTCAAAAAGTTCATCTTTTTTACCAAGCTGAATATCCAACGGCCCAAGTTCTGCATGTGCAGTCATTACCACTTCATGTGCGCCTAGTGCGATCAGTGTGCCAGAACTCTTGCATTTTCCGCTAATAAATATTGTGAATTTCTCGTAATTATCTTGAAGACAACGAGCCATCCGATAAGCTGCATCCGGATTTCCTCCGTGCGTACACAAGAAAAGAAACACGTTTTTCCTGCGCTCAGCATTTAAGCATAAGTCTAGCAATTCGTCGTCAAAGGGGCGCTCAATTTCACCGTTGTACAACAGAACATCTGCATCTTCTTTTTCGGCGAGGGTGTTCGCCAAATCTTTAATTTTTTGAATTTCCATGAGACCCCTTTTTTAAGATGCGATATTGACAATAAATGCTATCTTGGTCTACTTGCCACAATGGGCATATTCTAATCTATTTGACGAAATGCAGAATGAAAATTTTACAGCACTTTGTTTTATTTTTAAATCAATAGAGGAAGATGTCTTTAATAATTAACAGTTTTGCTGTGCTCTTCTCTTTGCTCGCCGGATTCGGCGAGCAAGACCGCAAGACCGATTGCCTGGTGGACTTGGACTAACTAACCGTAGGCACTTGGGGTGTCAACCTGACCGTGGAATAAATAGCGCCTGGCTTTATAGGCGCGTTTATGCCGCGAAAGCAGGTTTACTCCCCACAACATAACAACACCCTGCGGGCAGGGTTCGGGGCGGTTTCTCCCCCGCACCCCTGCTACCGGCGAGGGCGGGTTTGGGCAGAGCCCAAGGTCTGATTACCGCAGCAATTTCCATTATTTCATCTTCGAATTCTTGCAGTCGTCGCTCTCTCTCCTCATCTTCGCTCTGATTCGGGTCATGTGCTGGTTCGTAGTAACGGAAGCTGAAGCACCTCAGCCACATTTGATCCACTTTAGACAGAAGAGCGGGCCTACCGCTGTCGATTACCAAAACTGCCTCAAATCGGCTTTAAACTGCTTACACCTTTCGCTCTTACGTCCAAGGTTTGTCCCGCCGCCACAGGCGGGACAGGTTTTGGTTTTGTTCTTTAGGTTTCTCTGTAGAAACCTAAAGAATACTAAAGAAACAGCAAAAAATCGGGAATTAGCGGAACGTTTTGATCATAAATCGGGAATTAGCGGAACGCCATCGGGAATTAGCGGAACGTTTTTTTGTTTCCGCTTCATCAATCCGCTTTTTTTAGCCGCCTCCCGTCAACAACAAAACCGCATTTAAGCAAGCCAACGCGATCACAGATAAGCTTATGTCGCTGCTTTCTGATGTTGATGTTGCCAGCAGTGTTGCCAGCAGCATCGACACCTGAGACCGCGGCAATAAGATTATCGACTATCCAGCCGCCGTTGGGCTCGTCCTTGTGCGTCATCACATGGCGCACGATCGCCTGCGTTATGCCAGATTTCAAAGCAATAACGTCCGACGGGTCGCCGAACGTTGCGATATCACCTCTTAGAAATGAAGTCCACTGACGACTGAATGTGACAATCCAAAACCGACGACCAAGCCCGTCATCATTCGCAGTTCGCATCGCTGCAGTTCGTGGATCATTTTCAGCTCGTGAATGATCAGACCTTTCAACTTCATCAATTATTGAGCACAGATATCCTTTTTTGTGCGCATTGACATACATATCAATGAGCGCAGACTTCATGTCTTTAAGGCACGACCACAACGACTCATGTGTTGCTTTTTTTATCGAGCGTCGTAACCTTGCAGGATCGATCAGAATTTGTAACCTGTCGCCTTTTTTGTCGCGTAAGAATTGATGCTGCTCTTTGTTGTACATCGTTGATTCGAGCACATCAGCGTGCGGCTGCCCCATTCGCGACCGTTCTAAGATTAGCCAACCCCATGGCGTTTCAATCCTAGGGCTCACATCAATGTAAACCGGCTTTCTAGTAGCTTGAAAAACCGGGAACCTGTACATATGTGCCGTGGATGTAGGCAGAAAATCAACGAAATTCATAGCGAAGCTCCTTTTCGGATTTTTGAGATGCGCCGCTTTGTGATGCCCGAGAGTATTCCAAAACCGCTGCACTCGACGCCGGCACTGGCGCTGAACTACCGCTAGAGACAGCCGCATTTGTGTCTGAAAAAGTAAGTGTGCGGGCATCAAAGCAGACTGGTTTGTATGCGCCTGGCGCGTTTCGTGATTCGACGACAAGCGTTATCTTTTTTTCGCCAGCAACTTCAGTTTTCGACAGAACGATTGCGGTGTCGCATTCACCGAAGATTGCCGCGCTCCCCTTAATGTCCGCTGCCGTCTGTGCTGTCGGTGAAGATTTGTCAGCTTTACGTGTATGAATTACGATGACGTGTGCTGCACCGCTAGAAAGATTTCTGAATTGCATCATCACTTTTCGCATTGCCCTGGGATCAACTTCGTCGGATTCATGCAAGCGAGAGAAGACATCAAAAACGATTAGGTCCGGGCCAAGCCAGCCGATTTTGCTTTCGAGCATCGCACAATCTTTTTTCGACAGCACATCAATTGATCTCTGTAATGAAAATGAAAAAAAGTTTGAAAACGATAAACGCTTCTCATTGTCGCAAGCCACATCGATCTGTCTTTCGACACGACGAGCGAACCATTTCTCACGCACTTCTAGGTTGACATAGAGAACCTTTTTCTGAGCAACTGCACGCCATGACATGAAGCCTGAGCCAGCGGCAGCGGCGAGTGATAGCTGAGAAGCTAGCAATGACTTGCCGGTCTTGGGGGCACCAGCAAGGAGCACTTGATCGCCGCGCTCGATCAGCCCGTCGAAGATCCAATGGTCCGGCTCAGTTGCACAAGTAGCAAGATCGTAGATGTCGCGTATGCCAGCGCCGCTGAATTCATTCACTGCAGCGTGTTGCTCATAGCCCAGCACCTGTTCAGATTCATCAAAAAACGGATGAAAAGGATGAATGACGTCATTCATGATCGTCACCCATGCTCTCTTCTACTTCCTGCGCTGCGCCAGGATGCACACTAGAAGTAAAATGATACGCAAAATTAAGTTCGTTCAGATTTTCGACAACGCGAAGTAGCGCTTCACGGTCGCCGGATTTCAATATAAAAGTTCCAAGAATAAATAACTCGGTCATCCGCTCGTAGACGTCGGTCGGATAAAAACAGCGGCCCGGCCCACGATCCGCGACCTTCGCTGGGCGATCAGGAAAAAGTGCGTCAAAATCTAGACCGACAGCAGACAATATGTCTGCAGGATCACCGCCAGCGTGACAGTGCAATACGATGACAGAATCATTTTTTATCGCAAGCGATAAGGACGGATTTCTGTCTTTGTTCTTATGAATAGGGCAGGGGCATTGAGCCAACCAATTATTCTTACCGATTTTCTTGTGCACAAGCAGGGACAAAAGTGAATTCATTTTGTGTTGGATGCTCATTTCGCACCCCCGAACTGCTTTTTCAGCCAAGCGTCAACATCACTCGAAAGCCAACGAGTAGATCCTTTTCCCGGATAACCAGACAAAGATACGCCGACGGGGAACTTTCCGCGTCTAATTAGGCGATAAATTGTTGCTTTTGATACGCAAAGTTTTACGACAAGGTCGTTGATAGATAGCGCTTGCATAATGATGCTCCTATCCGTTCTATGAACGGTTTCGTGGCGCATCCCTATTTCTATATGCTTACGCTATCGTCTTTGATCCGAGACCAGCGGGGGTGAAAAGTATATACGCTGATTCCCTGTTCCCAGTCGCCCGGCACTTCCCATGTTGGGCGCTCGGCAGTCGGTTTCGGGCGGGTGTCGCGTTATGTACCCATTTAGTATGTATTGTCAGTTGTGACAGTAAATGAGATAAGAAGAAGTGTCAAGCTATGGAGTGACTTATTAATAAAGCGCGGCGTGTTTGCAAGATTTGGGTATCTGGCGGCTGATTCGCAAGGGAATCTAGCCAGTCGGCCCATTTTTGCATCATCTCCCGTCGTTCCGGTAATCGCAAAAGGTGCGTTTCCCTTTTATATGCCGCTCGGACAGCATCTTTGTCTGCATGGGCGAGTTGTATCTCGATGGTCCTAATATCGTATCCAAGGTGCTCAAGATTGGTAGATGCCATAGCACGGAAGCCGTGGGCTGTCATTTCTTCCTTCGTGTATCCGATTCGCCTGAGTCCAGCCAGCAGGGCCATATCAGAAATACATCGCGTCTTTGATCGCGGGGAAGGGAAGAGGTACTTGCTGTCACCCGTCAGTGATTTAAGATCATTCAGTATGGCGATGGATTGCACAGAAAGAGGAACGACATGCGGTCGGCGAGATTTCATCCTGCCGGCAGGGATCGTCCAAGTGCTTGAGTCAAGGTTGATCTCAGCCCATTCTGCCTGTCGAAGCTCGCCTGGTCGAACAAAAACTAATGGAGCCAGTTTTAGCGCTAATCGCACGACTGGGCTACCTTTGTATTCGTCTATATTGGCCAATAGAGTGGCAATTGCTAATGGATCGGTAATCGCACCAAGATGTCTTTCCTTCGCCGGTGGGAGCGCTCCACGTAAGCTAACCGTGATATCGCTTTCAGCTCGATCTGTGGCAACTGCATACCGCCAAACCTGCGAACAGTTTTGTGCCAGGCGGTGCGCTGTCTCGATTGCTCCTCGCAACTCGACACGACGTAAGACTTTTAATAGATCAGCGGGTTTAATGCTGGCAATAGGGGATTTGCCTATCCACGGGAATAAATCACGTTCGAGCCGACGAATTATCCTGACCGCGTGCGATTCTGACCACTGATCGGAAAATCGCTCGAACCATTCTCGCGCAATTGCCTCGACTGTCTCCGTTTCGTCCTTTTCTTGTTGATGAAAGTCATCCTTGCGTTGCTGCTTCTGCTCCTGCTTTTGGGCGGAAGGGTCAGTGCCGTTCGCAATCAACCGGCGAGCATCTAGAGCCCGCTGTCGTGCATCAAGTAAAGTGATAACAGGATATTGCCCAAGCGAGAATGTTTTTTCTTTGTCTTCAAATCGGTATCGAAGCTGCCAAAGTTTCCCGCCTGCCGGACGGATCACCATGAATAATCCATTTCCGTCAGGAAGACGGTATTGCTTCTCGCGTGGCTGCGCTTTCTTGATTGCTGTGTCGGTTAGTTTCATTATAAGTTTCCGTAACGTTTAGGAACAGAATTACCCATGCGTTACCCACAGCATACAAATTACCCACAAAAAATGCAATAGATTACCCACAAATCGTTGAGCTTTGGTGAAATTAGCTGAAACCAGATGAAACCAGATGAAAAAGCTATTTGTATGATTTTATTGATGTTTAATTTCACAAGACAAGAAAAAAGCCACTGAAATCAGTGGCTTAAAATGGGTAATTGGTGGAGGCGGCGGGAATCGAACCCGCGTCCGCAAGCCCTCTACAGACAGTTCTACATACTTAGTCCGGTGATTTGGTTTTAACCGGTTACACGCCCGCCGAACAGGCTGGCAACCAGCGAGTTACCTTGGTTTTAACCCTGTCCAAAGTAACCCTGGACAAGGCGATCATACTGAGATTACCCTGCTGCCGATTGCTCGGCCCAATTCGTATGCAAACTGGTGCAGGGTCTAGCCGGCTTAAGCGGCCAGAGCGTAAGTTTCGTCGTTTGCAGTTAAACGATTTCGGGTTGTATTTACGAGGTAATCCGTCCTCGGTATGCCCTGCGCTGCTTTGTAACCCACGTCGAAGCCAGGTCGCCCCCTGTGGTAAAACATAGACTGGCTGATACCACTTAAGTTTCAGCCGGAACGCTAATTATACAGCAATCAATAACCCAGGTATTCAAGTAATGCGGCAGGAGTTTGAATAAACCCGTCGGCGAGCCAGCTCAGGGGTTGGTCGTTGGGCCCGATGTATCCGTATTCGGCGACCAGTGCGGGCATGCCGCAGGCGTGAGCGGCGGTTATGTCGCGTTCCGCGTCGCCGATGTAGACGCAGGTGCTGGGCAATACGCCGATTTCGCGGCAGGCGGTCAAGAGCGGTTCGGGATGGGGTTTGGTGTGCAGGCAGCTGTCACCGCTGACGACGCTGGAGGCGCGTTCGTCCAGTCCCAGGGATTCGAGCAGGGGTTGGGTGAGATAGCCTGGTTTGTTGGTTACGATGCCCCATGGTATGCCGCGGGTTTCGAGTTCGTCGAGCAATTCCATCATGCCGGGAAAAAGCTGGCTGTAGGGGTTGCCGTTATCCTGAAACAGGCTCAGGTATTCGCTGCGCAGTTCGGCAAAGGCGGGATGTCCGGGGGCGATGCTGAAACCGATTTGCAGCAATCCTTGCGTGCCGTGCGAGGCGTAA
Source organism: Pseudomonadota bacterium (assembly GCA_021795395.1). Classification (GTDB taxonomy): domain Bacteria; phylum Pseudomonadota; class Gammaproteobacteria; order Burkholderiales; family Sulfuriferulaceae; genus Sulfuriferula. The sequence goes on from JAJYPN010000026.1 coordinate 9,453, forward strand.
GGGCGTATCAGTTCGAAAGGCATCTCGATGAGGCCGTGCATTTGCCGTAATTGATTGAGTGCATGGGCCAGATCGGGTGCGGTATCGACCAGCGTACCGTCGAGATCGAACAGCACCGCATCAACCATGACGGCGGGCAGCCATGATGTAATTGATGTCGGTGTCGGCCTCGATTTTGTAGCTTTTATTGAAGGGGTTATACGTCAGGCCGACCAGTTCGACGATTTCCAGGCCGGCGCTACGGGCAAACCGCGCCAGTTCCGAAGGTTTGATGAATTTGGCGTAAGCGTGGGTACCGCGCGGTAATAGATTGAGCATGTATTCCGCACCGACGATAGCGTACAGATACGATTTGAGGTTGCGGTTCAGGGTGGAAAAGAATACCCAGCCGCCGGGTTTGGCCAGAGTTGCGCAGGCGCGTACTACTGAACATGGGTCGGGTACATGCTCCAGCATTTCCATGCAGATCACGGTATCGAAGCTTGCAGGCTGCTGCTCGGCCAATGTTTCTATGGCGATGCACCGATAATCCACTTCAGCTCCGGTTTCGAGCAAATGCAATTGGGCGATTTTCAGCGATTTTTCCGCAAGATCGACTCCGGTCACGGTGGCGCCGCGTACTGCCATCGCTTCGGCGAGTATACCGCCGCCGCAACCTACATCAAGGACGGTTTTGCCGCAAATATGCGCGTGCCGGTCGATGTAATCGAGGCGCAGGGGGTTGATGTCGTGCAGCGGTTTGAATTCGCTGTTTGGGTCCCACCATTTATGCGCGAGATCGCTGAATTTGTCGAGTTCGGCCTGATCGATATTGGTCATGATGGGCTTTCAGTTAAACTTGCGCGCCGTCGGCGGTAACGCCGGACCTGGGGGCGGTGTTCTTAATGAAGTGTTCGCGTTTGACGCCGAGCATAAGCAACAGGGGAGAGGCGACCAGTACGGACGAATAAATACCGAACATAATACCGATGGTGAGCGCCAGAGCGAAATTATGTAGCGCTTCGCCGCCGAAGAACAGCATGGACAACACCATGGTTTGCGTCATGCCGTGAGTGATAACGGTACGGCTCATGGTAGTGGTGATGGCGTTGTCGATGATTTCCGGTATGCCGGCCTTACGCATTTTGCGCAGGTTTTCGCGGATACGGTCGAATACCACGACCGATTCGTTGACCGAGTAGCCGAGCACGGCCAATATGCCGGCGAGGACGGTCAGGCTGAACTCCCATTGGAAGAAGGCGAAGCAGCCGAGAATGATCACCACGTCGTGGATATTGGCGATAATGGCCGATACGGCAAACCGCCATTCGAAGCGCAACGCCAGGTACAGCAATATGCCGCCGGCGACGACCAGCAAAGCCAGCGCGCCGTTGTCGTAGAGCTCCTTGCCGACCTGCGGGCCGACGAAATCGACGCGTTTCAGGCTGACGTCCGGATTTTGCGCTTTGAGCGCGGCCATCACCGTATCGCTGGTCCTGGCGTTGGTCGAACCGGCATGCAGCGGCAAGCGTATCAGGATGTCCTGCGCGGTGCCGAACGTTTGCACCGTGACCTGCGTCAGGCCGGCTTTCGCCAGCGTGTCGCGGATCTGATCGATTTGCGCGGGTTGCCGGTAGGCGACTTCGATTACCGTTCCGCCGGTAAAATCGACGCCGAGATTCAGACCCTTGTACGCCAGCGCCCAGATAGCAAACAGAAAGGTGAGCAGCGAAATGGTGGTAGTGATTTTCCCGTAACGCATGAACGGGATATCGTGTTTGATCCTGAAAAATTCCATGACTGAGTCCTCGGTAATCGGCTAGATGGATACATGAGCCAGCCGGACACGGCGGCCGTAGGTCAGATTGACCAGTGCGCGCGAAACGGTGACGGAGCTGAACATCGAAGTCAGGATGCCGAGACACAACACCACGGCAAACCCGCGAACCGGGCCGGAGCCCAGCCAGAACAGCGCGATACCGGCGATGAAGGTGGTGATGTTGGAATCGAGGATCGTGCCCCAGGCGCGGTCGTAACCGGCATGGATCGCCGCTTGCGGCGAATTGCCGTTACGCAGTTCTTCGCGTATCCGTTCGTTGATCAGCACGTTGGCGTCGATCGCCATGCCCAGCGTTAGCGCAATACCGGCGAGGCCGGGCAGCGTCAGCGTCGCCTGCATCATCGACAGCAGGGCCACCAGAAACAGGCCGTTGACCGATAAGGCGACGGTCGAAAAAATACCGAAAACGCGATAGTAAAATATCATGAATACGGCGACCGCGACAAACCCCCACAGATTGGAATGGAAGCCTTTTTCGATATTGTCCACGCCCAGGCTGGGTCCTACAGTGCGCTCTTCGATGATATCCATCGGTGCGGCCAATGCCCCGGCGCGCAGCAGCAAAGCAACATCGGAAGCTTCCTGCGCCGATTCCATGCCGGTGATCTGCACTCGTCCGCCATCGATTTCCTCGCGGATCACCGGGGCGGTAATGACTTCGCCCTTGCCTTTTTCGATCAGCAGGATCGCCATGCGCTTGCCGACGTTGTCGCGCGTGACATCGCTGAAAATGCGCGCGCCGCGGGCGTCGAGATTGATGTGTACCGCAGCTTGCCCGGTTTGCTGGTCGAAGCCGGGCGACGCATCGGTGATGTAGTCGCCGGTCAGCGCCACCGATTTTTTGACCAGCAGCGGTCTGCCGTTGCGTTCGGTGTAGAGTTCGTCGTCATACGGTACCTGTCCTTGCAGCGCGGCTGCGATGTCGTGATTCTCGTCGACCAGCCGAACTTCCAGCGTTGCGGTACGGCCCAGAATTTCCTTGGCCTTGGCGGTGTCCTGCACGCCCGGCAACTCAACGACGACGCGGTCCGGTCCTTGCTGCTGAATGATGGGTTCGGCAACGCCCAGTTCGTTGACGCGATTGCGCAAGGTCGTGATATTTTGCTGTATGGCGCTTTCTTCGAGATGTTTTTGCGTCGCCAGTTTCAGATTCGCCTGCAATATATAATCGCCGGGAGCGTCCTGTTCGCTCAGCAACAGATCGGAAAAATTTTTGCTCATATACTGGCTGGCCTGCGCACGCGTCGCCGGATCGCTGAAATGGATGGTAATCGTCTGATGATCGCGGTTGATGCCGGAATAATGCAGATTCTGTTCGCGCAATTGGCTGCGCAGATCGCCGGTATTGCGTTCCACCGCTTTATCCAGCGCCGCCTGCATGTCCACCTGCAACAGAAAATGTACGCCGCCGCGCAAATCCAGACCGAGGTACATCGGCTTCGCCCCGATCGCGGTCAGCCACGCAGGAGATGCCGAAAGCAGGTTCAAGGCGACGCTGTAGCCGTCGCGAAAACGGGTTTGCAGTACGCTTTCGGCCTTCAGTTGCAGGTCGGTATCGGCAAAACGTACCTTGATGCTGTCGCCGGTCAGCGCAGCGCTGGAATAAGTGATATGCGCCGCGTTAAGTTCGTCTTCCACTTCCTTCAGCAGCAAGTTGTCCGCCTTGTAAGCCGCACGGGTAGGCGAAATCTGTACTGCCGGCACTTCGCCGTAAAAGTTCGGCAGCGTATAAATAATGCTGACGAGCAGCACGATGGCGATAAGTAGATATTTCCAAAGTGGGAATCGATTCATATTGTTGCCTTTATAACTGCGGAATTAACCCCCCGCCGAATGTAAAGCCGGCTGCGCCCGGACGGAAATTTGAGCGAGCATAGGCTGGCTGCGATCAGATGCTTTTAATCGTACCTTTGGGCAGCATCGTCTGTACGGTACTTTTTTGTATGAGCGTAACGATGCCGTCGGCGATTTCCAGGCCGATGAATTGTTCGTCTATCTTGACGACACGGCCTACCTGACCGCCGCTGGTAATGATTTCATCGCCTTTTTGCAAGGCGGCGATCATCTTGGCCTGTTCCTTGCCGCGTTTCATTTGCGGACGGATGATCATGAACCAGAATAAAACGAAAATGACGATCAGCGGCAAGGAACCCATCAGGGTGTCGACGGGCGTGGCAGGGGCCGCAGCAGCAAAAGCATTGGTAATAAACATGTCGGACTCCGTAGGGGGTAGCTTAAAAATGGAAAGATTTTAGCACGATAGCGCCCGTTGCTCATGAAACCCGGAAACAAAAGCGTCGAGTTCACCGCGATCGATGGCGTTGCGTAGACCGGCCATCAGCTGCTGGTAATAGTGCAGATTATGGATCGTCGCCAAACGGGCGCCCAGAATTTCACCGCAGCGTATCAAGTGATGCAGATAAGCGCGGCTGAAATGGCGGCAGCAATAGCATTCGCATTCCTCGTCTATCGGAGACGGATCGAGGCGAAACCGGGCATTTTTAATACGCAGATCGCCGAATTTCGTGAACAGGATGCCGTGCCGCGCATTGCGTGTCGGCAGGACGCAATCGAACATGTCGATGCCGTTCTGCACGCCAGAGACGAGATCTTCGGGAGTGCCGACGCCCATCAGGTAACGCGGTTTGTCGTGCGGCAATTGCGGCGCGGTGTGTGCAAGTATGCGGCGCATGTCGGCTTTGGGTTCGCCGACGCTCAGGCCACCGATAGCGTAACCGTCGAATTCCATTGCCCCCAGTTCGCGCAGGGATTCGTCGCGCAGATCTTCGTACATGCCGCCTTGCACGATGCCGAACAGCGCGTTGGCATTACCGCTGTGTGCCATTTTGGAACGCTCCGCCCAGCGCAGCGACAAACGCATGGAATAAGCGGCGATATCGTGACTGGCGGGATACGGCGTACATTCGTCGAAAATCATGACGATATCCGAATTCAAGGTTTTCTGGATACGCATCGACTCTTCGGGGGTGAGGAAAAGTCTGTCGCCGTTCAGGGGAGAAGAAAAATGGACGCCCTGTTCAGAGATTTTGCGCAGGGAGCCGAGACTGAATACCTGGAATCCGCCGGAATCGGTCAGGATAGGGCGATCCCAGCCCATGAAGCGATGCAGGCCGCCGTGCGCTTCGATGGCTTCGAGCCCGGGGCGCAACCATAAATGGAAAGTATTGCCGAGAACGATTTGCGCATCGATGGTTTTCAGTTCTTCCGGCGACATGGCCTTGACGGTGCCGTAGGTGCCGACCGGCATGAACGCCGGCGTCTCGATTGTGCCGTGGGCCAGTGTCAGGCTGCCGCGACGGGAAAGTGCCTCTGTTCGATGTAATTTGAAATGCATGAGAAGGTCCGGAATTATTCGGTTTCGACTATACGCTCCAGCAGCATGGCGTCTCCATAACTGAAAAAGCGATAGCCCTGATCGATGGCGTGACGGTAGGCGCGTTCTATTTTTTCTTTTCCTGCAAATGCCGATACCAGCATCAGCAGAGTGGATTTGGGCAGATGAAAATTGGTCAGCAGCACATCGACGACACGGAATCGATAGCCCGGCGTAATAAAAATCCGGGTTTCATTTTCTCCGGCTGTTAACGGCCCGTCCTGCACCGCGGCTTCCAGCGCGCGCAGACTGGTGGTGCCGACCGCAACGACGCGGTTGCCGCTGGCGCGCGCGCGTTCGATCGCGTCGATGGTAGCCTGCGGAATGGTATAGCGCTCGCTGTGCATGACATGATCGGCGATATGCTCGACGCGAACCGGCTGAAAGGTACCTGCACCGACATGCAGCGTAACATGGGCGCGAATTATTCCGGCAGCATCGAGCAGGTTCAGCATCGGTTCATCGAAATGCAAGCCGGCGGTCGGCGCAGCGACTGCGCCTGGGTGGCGCGCATAGACGGTCTGATAGCGGGCATCGTCGTCACTTTCCGCGGTCCGTTCGATATAAGGCGGCAGAGGCATCATGCCGTATTGCTCGAGGATGTCCAATACCGGCTGTCCGGTGTCGAAGCGAATCCGATAGAGGTTGAGCTCGCGCGCCAGTATCGTCAGCTCGACGGTATCGCTGATCCGAATGCGCGTGCCGAGTTTCGGAGAATGGCTGGAACGGATGAAGCTTAAGGCTTCACGCTCGTCGAGTATGCGTTCGATCAACAGCTCTACGTGACCGCCGCTCAGTTTGCGGCCGAAAAGGCGTGCCTTGATGACTCGCGTATCATTGAATATCAGTACGTCGCCCGGGTGTAAATATTCAGGCAAGTCGGTGAATTGCCGATCCGTTATCCTGTCCGAATGTCCGGCGACATGCAATAAGCGACTCGCAGTGCGGTTGGCCGATGGGAACTGGGCGATCAGCTCAGGCGGTAATTCAAAATCAAAATCGTCAGTACGCATGGCGTTGCATAGGTATTGCGGAAAAAAGGGATATTGTGGATAATGCCGGACTTGGTTTAACCCAACCCATGTGCCGGGATGGCGGAATTGGTAGACGCAGCGGATTCAAAATCCGCCGCTGGTAACAGTGTGGGGGTTCGAGTCCCCCTCCCGGCACCATCATGTTATGCGCAAATCTGCGTTGTCGTCGGTTTGTATTCAATTAAACAGGCAGTTATAATTTTCTTGTTCGGAAGGTCGCCGTTCTTACGGCACCGCATCGGTTGAGCGAGACGGAATATCCGTCTGCAGGTAGCGCATGATACCTTAAACGTTATCCGACATCAAAATACGGACATGATCCGTGCCCTTACTGCAATTCCGATGTTATCGGTCCCGCCTTGTTACGGCTATTTGATTTATGCGGCGGACGGCTTCTGGACAATCAGGCGGCATCGACATGTCAACGAATTCGTTCATAAGGTTCGTAGTATACCTGCATCGATTTGCTTTTTTATGACGCAACTTATTTCGCATACAGCAAATCCGTTTTCATGAAGATCGGTTTGTGAACATGGTCGATAGGCATGTCTTTCATATTAAAGATTTCGCCTGCCGGGCCGTTAACTTCCAGGCGCGCCGTATCAATCCGCAATAACCAATCTATCTTGTTGATTTGGAATGGTTGTGGCTGGTACCAAACGGCAAAGGAATAGAAACAGCTTGGCGATAGACGGAAGGATAGGAGGAAATGCTAGAGAAGCCGGTATCTGTGAAATTTGAAGAAGGTATTTCGTATTTTAAAAATATCTTTGAAGACATGCAGGATATGATCGTCATGTTCGAACCGGATACCTTGCGATACATTTATTTCAATCGTGCAGCGATCCGTGGCTTGGGATATGGCAGGGAAGAAGTTGTGCAATTGACGTTACGCCAGTTGTGTCCTGAACTCCCTGAAGAGGAGTTTCGGCGTCGTATCGGTTCGCTGGATAAAGGGAAAAACAGCCCTCTGCTTTTTGAAACCGTAAAACGGCGTAAGGACGGTACCGATTTTCCCGTCGAATTATTGATCTACCTCGTTAAACCTATCGAGAACACCGATATCTGCCTTGGAATCGTACACGGCAAATCATATCGGTCGCAGAAGACGTTAGCGTCACCGCAGAACGGCCTGGGCCCGGTTGCCGTGGATGGTGCGGAAGCCGGTGAGCAGGATGTATTCGCACAATTAGACGCGAAGGAAGCACAGCAACTGATCAATCTTCTGGTCATGCATAGCGGCGAATCGATGTTGATTACCGATAGTCTCGGAAATATTCTCGGCGTAAACCAGGCTTTTACAATGGTAACCGGTTATACCGCGGCCGAAGTCGTCGGCAAGAATTCCAGTATCTTGCGCTCCGGCCGGCATAATCACAGTTTCTATCGCGCGATGTGGGAAGGCATCAACGCTTCCGGTCATTGGCAGGGCGAAATCTGGAATCGGCGCAAGAGCGGCGAGCTTTATCTCGAATGGATCACTATCAATACCTTCTACACGACGGACAAGTCGGAACGGCGACATGTCGGCCTGTTCTCCGATATCACCAGGAAAAAAACGTCGGAAGAATTGGTATGGCAACAAGCCAATTTCGATATGTTGACGGGATTGCCTAATCGCCACATGTTCCAGTCGAGGCTGGAGCTCGAAATAAAAAAGTCCAGGCAAGACGGGTCCTCGATAGCCTTGCTGTTTCTGGATATCGATAATTTCAAGGAAGTGAACGATTCGTTGGGGCATAATTTCGGTGATCTGCTGCTGGTCGAAGCCGCCAAGCGCATCCAGAATTGCGTCACCGAACCGGATGCGGTCGCGCGCATCAGCAGCGACGAATTTGCCGTGATCATTCCGGCGTTTGAAGATGTCGCTAAAATCGACCGCGTTATTCATGCTGTCATGGATCGAATCAGCGAGCCGTTTATATTGGGCGAAGAGAAGTCGTTTATATCCGTCAGCGTGGGAGTAAGTATCTATCCCGAGGATGCGACGACTGCCGAAACATTGCTCAAAAATGCCGGGCAGGCCATGCATGCCGCGAAATCGCAAGGACGCAACAGTCATTGTTATTTTACCGCGGCCATGCAAAATACGGCAACAATGAAAAGAAAAATGGTTAACGAATTACGTGTAGCGCTGATCGAGGAGCAGTTCCGAGTATTTTATCAGCCTATCGTAACGCTCAATAACGGCGCTCTGCATAAAGCGGAAGCGTTGATACGCTGGCAACATCCTGTCCGTGGTTTGATCAACCCTGCCGAATTCATTCCGATAGCTGAAGAAGTAGGTGTCGTAACCGCCATAGGGGACTGGGTGTTTCATGAAGTGGCCAGACAAGTCGCCGGCTGGCGAGCAGCGTATTATGCAAAGTTTCAGATCAGCATCAATGTTTCTCCCGTTCAGTTTCGCCACTATGGCGCCAATTTCGAAGCCTGGTTCCAATATCTCAACGAACTGAAATTGCCGGGACAGAGTCTGGTTGTCGAAATTACAGAAGGATTGCTGCTCGATGTCCATGCCTCGGTTACCAGCCAGCTACTGGCGTTTCGTGATGCCGGAATCCGGGTATCTCTCGACGATTTCGGTACCGGATATTCAGCTTTGTCCTATCTCAAAAAATTCGATATCGATTATCTGAAGATCGATCAGACTTTTGTGCGCGATCTGGAGCACGATGCCAATGACATGGCTTTATGCGAGGCGATTATCGTCATGGCTCATAAACTCGGTTTGAAAGTGATCGCGGAAGGCATAGAAACGGAACAGCAGCGGCGTTTGCTGGCGGAAGTAGGCTGCGATTACGGTCAGGGTTATCTGTTCTCGGCACCGGTTGCGGCCAGAGAATTCGAATCGCGATTAAAAGCCACCTATCCCGATTCTTAGCGCCGGCTGTAAAAGCCGGGCGCGGGCGATCCGGTTCGGCCTGCATCTAGCGTACGCCGATGATGCGGCGAAGAAATATGCGGATGAATCGGCGCCACCAGGGAACCTTGCCGCCGGTACGGATGCGCCAGGCGGTCAGTTCGTCCAGCGCGTGTTCGGGCGAGATCAATCGTTTGCGGTCGCGGCTCAGATACAGGGGGTAGTCGATCAGTACCCCGGCCACCAGTTCATCCATATCCAAACGCCGCTGGCGCCGGGCTATCGGCAGGATATCGCGTGTCAGACCCCATCCGGCATAAAACGGCTGCCCGTAACATATTACCTTTTTCCCGCGCAATAGCGCTTCGAATCCGGCCAGTGAGGTAATAACATGCACTTCGTCCACCTGCAACAATAAATCGCCCATGCCGGCTTGTGTGACGACTTCGTCGCACCAGCGACGGGCTTCGCCTTCGCTCTTTCCCTCCGCCCGCAACCTGGCCTGCACGTCAGGATGGGGCTTATAGACGAGATAGGCATCGGGGTTGGCATTGCGCACCGATTGCAATAATCCGATATTGGTGCGTATTCCCGGCGCGCCAAACGCCAATGAAGCATCGCTCTCGACCTGGCCCGGTACCAAAATCACCCGAGTGGCGTGTTTCGGGCGCTTCCAGGTTTCGGCCCCGATATTGTATTTGGTCAGGCCGGAGGTGACGACACGCTGGCGCAAGGCGGCCGCACGCGCCAGCAGGGCAGAATCGAAAACATGCGTTGCGAGATGTTCTTCCAGATCGGAAGGGCGTGTCGCATCATAATAAATACCCTGTTTATCGACGATCCACGACATGGGGCGAATCAGATCCGCGCCCAGACCGACCGAACGCAGAAAGCCGTCTTCCATGCGCAGTATCGGTATGCCGTCAATGGCTTCGTCGGGTATAGCCCGCATTCCCCACAGCACCAGACTGGCGTCGGGCAGCAGGTTCGCTGCGTGTTCGATGAAGCGGATTTTGCTGTGGGGAAAGCATTGCCGCACTACCGGCCGTTTCCAGTAGGGGAACTGATAAATGCAGAGCAGGTGGGGTATTGCGTCCTGCCTTGTCAAGCCAACCTCACCGGACCTTGATACTGTGCCACGACCGCATCATTGGTCAGTAATATAATTCCCTCTACCATTGCTTGCGCAATAAGCAGTCTGTCGAATGGGTCTTTGTGAACCGGAGGCAGGACATCGAGTGCAACCGCATGTTCACTGAGTATCGGCAGCTCGCGGTATCCGTTGTCGATCAAGCCGCGACGCAACATGCGCGCATCGACCAGAAAATCGGGCCGATTCAGTCCGGATTTGATGGCGATTTCCCATAGGCTCGCTACGCTGAAATAGAGTGCATTCGCGGGTTCTGACATCATAGTTCGAGCGTCTGCGGGCACACGCTCGATATTGTCCGCAGCCCAAATCAGCAGATGGGTATCCAGCAGTAGCTTCAAATCTTGCTCTCGAACAGTTCTTGAATCTCGGCCACGCCCATCGTATTAAAATCGTCCGGCACCTTGGTCTGACCGGACATAAATCCGAATCGTTTCATTTGCGACGATTCCGGTGTATCCAATGCGATCACTTTTACCATGGGTTTGCCTGCCTTGGCGATCAGGAACGACTCTCCTTTGGCCGCCATTTCGACCAGTTTGGAAAGCTGTGTTTTAGCCTCATGTATGTTATAGGTTTGCATGGCTGCCTCATATGGATCAAGTTTAATGGACTTAGTTTAAATGATGAGAGCTCGCAGTGCAAGGACTCGATACAATGCCTCATAGTTGCGCCAACAGGGCGTCGACCCTGGCAAAATGCGCTTCCCAGGTGGGTGATACAAACGTTTTCAGCCGAGCCAATTGCGCTGTCCTGAAAACGCTGTCGGGCTGCAGGTAATCCAGGATCAATTCTTCCCAGCGCTTGCCGTCCAGCGGATCGGCGTAGTCGGGAATGTCGGCTGCGATTTCCTGGAATACCGGCAAATCGCTGGCAATTACCGGGACGCCCATGGCGAGCGATTCGACCAGCGGGATGCCGTAACCTTCAACGAAAGAGGGAAACAGCAATGCCTGGGTGTAGTGCAGATACGTCGCCAGTTCGGTATCGGTACAGTCGGAAAGCTCGAATACGATGCCTTTGAGCGCACGGCAGCGTTCGAGCAGATCCACGACATTTTCGCATTCCCAGCCGCGCTGTCCGATCACTACCAGACGTGGGGCGGCATGGCCCATGCGCTCGGCCAGCCGTCGCCAGACCTGCAGGATCAGCAGATGATTTTTGCGCGGTTCGATGGTGCTCAGCATGACAAAATACGGTTCTTTTAGCGGTCGCTCGCGCGGTAACGTCTCCGCCATGCCCGGCGCCAGCAGGGCGGCAATGGTCGGCGGCAAGGCAAGACCGGCGATCCGCGCGAATTCGGTGAGCCTGTCGAGCGTGTTCTGCGAAATGGCAATTATCGCCGAAGATATCGTCAGCATGTGCCGCATTCGCGTCGTATGCTTGATATCTTCGTTCGGCCGGCAATACTCGGGATGGGTAATGGGAATCAGATCATGCACCAACATGACTGGCCTGACGCCCATTTTTTGCAGCATGGCCGGATATGCCGGCTGCTCCAGGCCGCTGTGGCCGGTGTTGAACAGAAAAGCCCCCTCCATCCGCCGCGTACGCCATCCCAGCAATATGCCCAGCGCGATGATGCGCACTGCCTGCTGCATGGGCATCGGGTGCAGCAGCCAGTCAAACAGCGCTTTCGATTGGGCCTTGGGCAATATCCACGAGCGATAGGCCCAGCGGATGACTGCCTGCGAGCGCGAACGATAATGCCGGATATAGGCTAATCCTACCCGGTCGACTCCTGTAGGCAAACGGCCTTCCCTGAAGCGTACGACCAGGCGCGTTACATCAATCAGAATTATCACGACAACGATTACCCATGGAATTATGAATTATGGAATGGCAAGCCGATTTGACCCGAATAACGGTCGCTTTTCGCCATGACGACTAAATGTTGAAATATTATCCCTGTATAGTAATGTAACTTACCATAAGAATTTACGACTAACCATTTTAAATTGTCGGCACTTGTAAAATCTCCATCAAAGCGGGATGCGTTCGATGCAGGCTTAATTTATGCCGTATCGGGACGATATAGAGAATAATTATGGATTTGATAAGTTGGAGGGGAGTAATGCGGTTAAAATATAAAGCTGTGACAGCGGATTGCTGTCATGCAATAGCCAGTGTCTTGCTTGATATGTTTTACGTTCATTGAATATTTATTTGGATTGGTGTGTGAAATTCACGACTCGTTTTATATCGAATTTCGGGCTGCGCATTTTGTTTGCGCTTGTTTTGATATCAGCGTTGGGAGGATGTTCGACTTATCCTGGGTGGCTGCCGTCGGATGGCCCCAGCCGGCAACAAGTGATGGATAGCCAGAACAATAAGGTGGTGCAGGGTATACATGTCGTACAGGTGAATGATATCGTTGCGCGCGCCTTGCTGGCAGAGCGCAAAAAAGCCCTGTTCTCGGAAGCGTTCGATCGCTCCACGCATCATGCGTACGTCGTGGGCGACGGCGACGTAATCCAGGTTTCGGTGTGGGAAGCGCCGCCGGCATTGTTGTTCGGCAGCGCTCCGGCAGTACCCGGAATGGCGGTGACGTCTTCGCAGGTGACAACATTTCCCGAAGAAATGGTGGGCGATGCAGGCACCATCAATATTCCTTTCGCCGGGCAAATACTTTGTGCCGGACTATCTCTGCAGCAAATCGAAACCGCGATCACCGACAGACTGAAGGACAAGGCGCACGATCCGCAGGTGCTGGTGCGTATGATACGCAACAATACCGATAACGTGACGGTGGTGGGCGAAGTGGCCGCCAGTACGCGTATGCCGCTTACGGCACGTGGCGAGCGTCTGCTCGATGCGCTGGCCGCTGCCGGCGGCGTTCGTCAGCCCGTCGACAAGATGACTCTGCAGGTGACGCGCGGCGACAGCGTACAGTCTTTGCCGTTGGCGACCATTATTGCCGACCCCAGGCAAAACATCGTACTGCAGCCAGGCGATGTGATTACCGCGATGTACCAGCCCTTAAGCTTTACCGTACTGGGAGCGACAGGCAAAAATGCGGAAATCAATTTCGAAGCCAAAGGCATTTCGCTGACTCAGGCGCTGGCACGTGCGGGCGGCCTTCAGGATAGTCTGGCCGATGCGCGCGCGGTGTTCATTTTCCGCCTGGAAGATCGCAAAGCCCTGCCGTGGGCCATACCGCCTGTGACTACGCCGGACGGAAAAGTGCCGGTAGTATATCAGTTGAACCTCAAGGATCCGGCCAGCTTTTTTGTGGCGCAAAACTTTCCCATGGACGACAAGGATGTCATGTACGTATCTAACGCGCCGGTTGCGGAATTGCAGAAATTCCTGAACATTATTGTTTCCGTGATCTACCCGCTGGTGAATGTGGGAACGATAGGAACATTGGGAACGATCCGGTTCTGATTGCGTATCATTGGTTTGGGGAAAAATCGTAATACAAGGCATTGCAGCGATGAGTCGGCCATGCTCTCATTATACGAATACACAGGAAAACGATGCAGAAAAAAATAGCTATTCTCGGATATTCATTTCGTTTCCCGGGAACAAACCGTCACGATTACTGGAAACATCTGCTTGATGGCCGCGATCTGGTCACCGAAGTCGAGAGCGAACGATGGGCGATGGAGACGTTCCGCCATCCCGATAAATCTCATCCCGGGACGAGTTATACCTTCGCAGCGGGCTCGATAGGCGACGTATCGAAATTCGACGCCGATTTTTTCGGCATCTCCCCTCGCGAAGCCGCTTTGATGGACCCGCAACAGCGTCTGCTGCTGGAAATGGGCTGGGAAGCGCTGGAAAATGCCGGGATCAAGCCCTCATCCATGCGCGGCAGCGCGTGCGGCGTGTACATAGGCATCGCCAGTAATGATTACGCATACCGCCTGGCGGACGATTTGAACGCGGTGGACGCCTCGACCGCGACCGGCGTCACATCGAGCATAGCCGCCAATCGCCTGTCGTATGTGCTGGATCTGCATGGCCCCAGCATGGCGCTCGATACGGCTTGTTCGTCGTCACTGGTGGCGTTTCATCAGGCCTGCCAGTCCATCGCGGCGGGCGAGAGCACGATGGCGCTGGTGGGCGGCGTGAGCCTGCATTTGCATCCGTACGGCTTTATTACCTTTTCCAAGGCATCGATGCTGTCCCGGCGCGGCCGCTGTCAGGTATTCGATGCCGTCGGCGACGGCTACGTGCGCTCCGAGGGAGGCGGTGTGTTCCTGCTCAAGGATTACGATCAGGCGCTGATGGACGGCGATACTATCCTGGCCACAGTGGCGGCTTCGGGAGTGAATACCGACGGCAGAAAATCGGGATTGACCGTTCCCAATGCCGATGCCCAAGCGGAATTGTTAATCCGGACTTACGCCCATGCTGGCATCGATCCTGAAGCGATCGATTATCTGGAAGCGCACGGTACCGGGACGACCGTAGGCGATCCGCTGGAGGCGATGGCCATCGGGCGTGCGCTCGGCCGACGCCGTCCGAGGTCGAATCCCTTGCCGATCGGCTCGATCAAAAGTAATCTCGGACATATGGAAGCGGCATCGGGCATCGCCGGACTGGTCAAGGCGCTGCATTGCATCCGGCAGCGAGAAGTCCCGGCGACGATCGGTATCCGCACGCTCAATCCGAATATCGATTTCGATGCTTTGAACATCGATGTCGTGACCAAAAACCGTCCATTGAAAGCGCATGGCAAACTGATCGTCGGAGTGAATTCGTTCGGATTCGGCGGCGCGAATGCGCACGTCGTGCTGGAGAGCCACGAACCGTCGGTTGCGATCTCCAGAACATCCAGACCGAAAAAAATACCGGCAACGCCTGCGGTCGCCATATTGCCACTCCTGGTGTCGGCAAGGAATCCGAACGGCTTGAAGCAACTCGCTTCCGAATTGTCGCAGTTTTTGTCTGAAAATCCCGGAATGCCGGTTTACGATCTTGCCTATACTTGCATTTTTCACCGCGAAGCGCATTCGCATCGCGCCGTATTATGGGGAGCGGATTCATCGGAGCTGATAACGGCGCTGAACGCTTTTTCTGCCGATGACTCGATGGATGGAGCAGCATCTGTTAGCGGCACTGCTTTGGCAGTCGCATCGGATACGGCTTTTATTTATTCCGGCAACGGTTCGCAATGGGCGGGAATGGGGCGAAACTTACTCAAAACCTCGGCCGTATTTTTATCGAGTATTCGCGAAATCGATGGTTATTTTCAACAGCATGCCGATTATTCGCTGGAAGCGGAGCTATCGGGGTTGCTAGCTACGCCCAATCGGTATGAATTGACGGAAATCGCCCAACCGGCCCTGTTCGCCATACAGGTAGGCGTCACCCGCATGTTGGCGGAACGCGGCATCACACCGGCAGCCGTGGCAGGTCACAGCGTCGGCGAAGTGGCGGCGGCATGGGCTAGCGGCGCATTGTCGCTGGAAGATGCGGTAGCTGTGGTTTATCACCGGAGTCATGCCCAGGGACTGACCAAAGGTTCGGGGCGAATGACCGCGGTGGGTTGCGGCCTGTCGCAGATCGAGGCTGTGATACATCCACTCGGATTGTCGAATCTGCTGACGGTGGCGGGAGTCAACAGTTCGCGCGGCATTACCCTGGCGGGCGGGGCGCGCGATCTGGAAAAACTCGAACATCAGCTGGCGCTCGACAATGTATTGTTCAAACGTCTGGATATGGATTATGCATTCCATAGTCCGGCTATGGATAGCATCGAAGATGTGATTCTACAGTCGCTGGCAGACATTTCGCCCCGCGCCGCCGAAATTCCGTTTTATTCGACGGTGACGGGCACGCGGTTGAAGGGGACGGAACTGGTCGCCGATTATTGGTGGCGCAATATCCGCAAGCCGGTGTTATTCGAAGCTGCCTGTAAACAAATCCTGAAATCGGGCGCCACCGTCTTTATCGAAGTAGGACCCCATGCCGTGATGCGCGGTTATCTGAACGATTGCCTGAAAGATCAAAACGTCGATGGCAGGGTGATTGCAACGCTTCAGCGCGGCGATGATGCCGAATCCCGTGTTTTGGCCGCCGTCGGTCAAACAGTGATTGCGGGTGCGGTGATCGACTGGAACGCGATTTTCCCGATGAAGGGAAGGTTTGTCCCGCTGCCTAATTACCCCTGGCAACGCGAACGCCATTGGCATCCGGTTTCACAGGATACAATGGGCTTGCTGTACCGGCATAAAATCCATCCCTTATTGGGCTATGCCTTGCGGCAGCATGAACTCACCTGGGAGAACCGGCTGGACACCGGGTATTTACCGAGCCTGGCGGATCATGTGGTCGGCGATGCCACCGTATTTCCCGGTACCGGTTTCGCAGAATTGGCTCTGGCAGCCGCGCTGGCGTGGAAACCCAACGATCATGCCGAAATCGAAGCGCTGGAAATTCGCTCACCCCTGATTTTGAGCTCAGACATCGCCCGAACAGTGCGCACTGCTATCGTTGCGCAAGACGGAGCGTTACGAATTGTTTCGCGCGAACAGCCGGACAGCGAAGCCTGGGTAGTGCATGCCGTCGGGCGGGTGCTCGGCGAGCCCGGCACGTTATTGCGACAAGCGCCAGTATGGCACTTGCCGAACCGCGATCCCGATTTCGACGCAGCGCGGCACGAGACGCTGACCCGTGCTGCCGGTTTGTCCTATGGGCCCGTCTTTCGCCGTATCGCTTACGGATGGCGCGAAGCAGCCACGGTCAAGGCGTTATTTACGCCCGGCGGGCTACAGGCTGGGACAAACGCCTGTATATCCCCGGATCTTGCCGGGACGTATCTGCATCCTGCGATCCTCGATTGTGCTTTTCAGCTCATCATTCACCTGATGGCCGACGAGGCAAGCGTGAAGGGCGTGGCTTTCGTCCCGGTATATATGGGCCGCATCGTTTTTCATCGGCATGATCTGGTACCGCATTCGGCCTGCGCCACGCTGTTGCAGCGTGCCCCCCATTCGCTGACGGCCGAGTTCGCCCTGTACGATGAGGGAGGGCACGCGATTGCCGTAGTCAAGGAGGCGCGCTTTCGCAGCGTGCGATTGCGAACCGACGCGGTCGACCATTTGCGTTTTCTCGATTATGGTCTTACGCCGGCCCCGCATCCACTGGCTCCGGCGCAGGGTAGCGCCATGTGCCGTGTGACGGTGTGCGACGAGTTGGCGACCACGATGCTGCAGTGCGCCGAACATCCCGACAATCAGCGTTACGCTGCCGAAGTCGAACCGTTGCTCGATAGCCTGTGCAGCCAGTTTGCGCTGGAGGCGTTGCGGCAGCTGGCGGAAAAGACAGGCGGTGCAGCCGGTGAAATCGGCGCTGCCTGTTTCGGGGCCGACAAACCCATTGCCGGCTATTTGCTGACGTGGCTGCAACAAGCCGAGCAAGACCGATGGTTGACGCGGACTGCCACTGGCTGGATATTGACCGATCAGGCGCCTTGCGATATTGCGGCTGCGGATATCTGGAGCAGTCTGATTACGGATTATCCCGAATATTTCAATCTGATTCAGGCGGTGGGACGTCTAGGCATGCGTTTGCCGGCTATGCTGACTGCTGCAGACGGATGGGAAGATATTGCTGCGCCACCTGCGTTCGCTGCGTTGTGGCGCACCGGTTTCGGCGCGGCCAACCTGCGGACCCTTCAGGCTGCGTTCAATCGTCTGCTGCTGGATGGTTTGCGCGATTTGCCGGACGGAGAGCGTCTTGGAGTGCTGGAAATCGGCGAGGGTAAAGCGATATGGATTGCCGGACTGTGCGCCCAGCTCGATTTTAATCGTGCCGATGCGGGATTTGCCAGCTTTTCCGCCTCCGCCCTGGAGCAGGCCGGATTGCTGCAGGAAGAGTACCCGCGTCTTGTCGTCCGCCAGATCGATGCCGCCGAGCAGACATTTGGCCGGGACACCCCGGAAAACGTCTTGTCGGCGATATCGCTGGTCATAGTGAATCTGGACTTCAATACCGTCGATGATGCCGTGCAGGCTTTACGCTATGCGTATGCGCAATTGCTGGCGGGCGGAACGGTGGTATTGGCAGGCCAGCATCCCGCTCGCTGGATGGATTTCGTAACACAAGGCGATTCAAAGCATGCGGCCGGCCATACCCTGCAGTTCTGGCAGGAGCAATTGCAAACACTCGGTTTTGCCGATGCGGTCAGCGCACAGATTTCGCCTGATACATTTACCGGGACCTATATGCTGGCTGCGCAAAAACCGGCGCAGCCGTCGCCGGTTCGCGTGCCCGTTGCCGCCGCGTCTTCGCGCAACTGGTTGATACTGGCTGACGCCACCGAGTATTCGACACGCCTGGCGCAAGCGCTGGCGGCCGGGTTTTCCCTGCGAGAGGAAAAATATCGGATCGAGCTTGCCGGCGATGCACCGCATCTGACCAGCTTATTGCAACCGGACGGAACGCAGCTGGATGGAATCATTTATCTGTCCGGTTTCAAACCCTTGCTTGCGAATGCACCGTCAGCAAATTCGAATTCCGTCGTATCGGTCGAACAGCAAGTGCAGCGTTGCGCGCAGCTTGCCGCGCTGGTACAGGCGTGCGAAGCGGCCGGCACGCAGACGACATGCTGGCTGCTGACCGCGGGCGTAGTACTGGGAATGCTGCCGCGGCAGAGCGCATCGACGACGGTGATCGCCGATGCCGCGTTGTGGGGATACGGTCGCACGGTCATGAATGAAGCGAGCCACTATGCCGTGCGCATGGTCGATTTCGCCGCGCCCGAAGACATCGAACTCGTTGCGGCTTGCCTGCAACGTGAACTGGTTCAAACCGACGACGAGACGGAGGTCTTGTACGCAGCGGATGGAGCCCGTTATGCGCCGCGCTTGCGCGTCGAATCTCGCCCGGCAAGCCCTAACGCGCATGCCGACGATGCGAACTTGCGGTTGGGTTTCCATACTCCCGGACAGTTACGTTATTTGCATTGGGACAAATACCCTCGCGTAGTGCCGAAAGACGATGAAATCGAAGTGGAAGTGCAGGCTACCGGCCTGAATTTCCGGGATGTAATGTACGCGCTCGGAATGTTGTCCGACGAAGCGGTGGAAAACGGTTTTGCCGGACCCAGTCTCGGACTCGAGTTCGCCGGAGCAGTGAGCCGCGTGGGCAAAAACGTGATTTCGTATAAAACGGGCGACCGGGTGATGGGGTTCGGTCCCTCGTCTTTCGGCAATCGCGTAGTGACGCACGACAGCGCCATCGCGCGGATTCCCGGTGAATTATCTTATGAAGCTGCGGCCACGATACCAAGCGTATTTCTGACCGGGTATTATGCGTTGCATCACCTCGCTCGATTGCAGCCGGGAGAACGTATTTTGATCCATGGCGCTGCCGGCGGCGTCGGGATCGCGGCGATACAGATCGCGCAACATCTGGGCGCCGAGATTTATGCGACGGCGGGTTCGGACGACAAGCGCGATTTTCTGCGCTTGCTGGGCGTCCGCCATATCTACGATTCGCGCTCGCTGACGTACGCGGGCGAGATCATGGCCGATACGGCGGGTTCGGGCGTGGATGTGGTGCTGAATTCGCTGGCGGGCGAAGCGGTGCGCCGAAATTTCCAGGTATTGAAGCCGTTTGGCCGTTTTCTGGAATTGGGAAAACGCGATTTTTACGAAAACACGCATATCGGTTTGCGGCCTTTCCGCAATAACATCAGTTACTTCGGTATCGACGCCGATCAATTGATGCAGGTTCGCCCCGAGCTGACGCGGCGCCTGTTTGCCGACGTGATCGGCCTGTTCGAAACCGGCATCCTGCATCCGTTGCCATACACCGTGTTCGAAGCCAACCACATCGTCGATGCGTTTCGGCACATGCAGCAGGCCAGACAAATCGGTAAGATCGTGGTGACTTACCATCAGGCGATCCGCCACGCACATACTATCAGCCGGAACGACGCGCCGGTTTTGCAGTTGAATGCGGAGGCGACGTATCTCGTGACTGGAGGATTGAGCGGTTTCGGCCTGAAGACGGCCGAGTGGCTTGCCGGGAAGGGTGCGCGCCATCTGGTGCTGATCAGTCGCAGCGGACCGCAATCCGTCGAAGCGAAGGAAGCACTCGCACGCTTGAATCAACTCGGAGTGACTTGCCATGCCGCGGCTTGCGATGTGACCGATCGCGCAGCCTTGTCGACGCTGCTGCAAAAGGTAGCCGCCACCATGCCGCCGCTCAAAGGCATAGTCCATGCGGCAATGGTGATCGCCGACGGCCTGGTGCGCAATACAGACGTCGAACAGATACGCCGCGTGTTGTTGCCCAAGGTGCTCGGCGCGTATCATTTGCATGAGCTCACTGCTGGTTGCGCTCTGGATTATTTTATTCTGTTTTCCTCGGCAACTACCCTGTTCGGCAATCCCGGCCAAGGTAATTACGTTGCGGCGAACGCGGCGCTCGAAGCTCTGGCGCGCAGCCGGCGTACTGCCGGTCTGGCGGCTACCTGCGTGCGCTGGGGCGCCATCGACGATGTCGGCTTTCTGGCGCGCAACCAGACGATCAAGGATGCGCTGCAGAGCCGCATGGGCGGCGGCGCATTACACTCGGCGGTTGCGCTGGACGCGCTGGAAAGTATGCTGCTGGCGGACAGGTCGGGACTGGGCGTGATGGAGCTCGACTGGAAAGCCCTGGCGCGGTTTTTACCGACTGCGGACGCCGCCAAGTTCAGGGAAATGGCGCAGCAACATTACGGCGCTGAGGATGAAACCGAACACGATGACGATATTGAGCGTATGCTGATCGAATTGTCGGGCACAGCTTTGCAAACTGCGGTGGAAGAAATGATACGGCAGGAGGTCGGCGAGATATTGCGTATCGGGCCGGATAAAATCGATCCCAAACGTTCGATTTACGACATGGGGCTCGATTCGTTGATGGGCGTCGAACTGGTACTCGCGCTGGAATCGCGTTTCGGCATCCGGCTATCGGTGATGGCCTTGAGCGAGAGTCCCACCATTGCCAGGCTGGCTGAACGGATGATCGAGCTCCTGACCAGTCGCACAGTGCCGGAAGAGAGCGACGACATCGCCTTGCAAGTGACGCAAATCGCCGCTCAACATGGAACGGTCATGACAACCGAATCCGCCGCCGAAATGATATTGTCCGTGCAGGACAATGTTCGGAGCAGCAACAACAAGAGAATGATACCACGCACTGCTGCCGATCCTCATGTTCTCTAACCGGGGGTTACGAGCTCGGCAACAGACTGGATGAGGCATGATGGATATGGCAAATAAGGGCGCGGGCGGCTTTACCGCTCAAATCAAGGACAAGCTCATACAGCAGGCGCTGGCGCGCAAGTTGCAGCAGGTTGAACGGCAAGCGGATAATCCGTCGCCCATCACATCTGCGGCGATACCCGAACAATTCTATCGTTTCCATTTGCAACCCGGATATCAGCAGCTGCGTATCATGAACGACGGCGCTGCGCGCATGGGCATAGGCAATCCCTTTTTCAAATTGCACGAGGGCATAGCCGGCGCTACCACGAGCATAGGCGGAAAGATTTTTCTCAATTATGCCAGTTATAATTATCTGGGATTATCCGGACACGCGGCCGTTGCCGATGCCGCCAAACAGGCCATCGATACCTACGGCACCTCGGTATCGGCCAGTCGCCCCGTTTCCGGCGAACGACCGGTTCATCACGAACTGGAATACGCCCTAGCCGAGGCGTACGGCGTAGACGACGCGATCGTCTTCGTCAGCGGACATGCCACCAATGTCACGACCATCGGTTATCTGCTCGGTCCCAGGGATCTGGTGGTGCATGATGAATTCATCCATAACAGCGCGTTGCAAGGTATCGTGCTGTCGGGAGCACGGCGTTTGTCGTTTCCGCACAATGACAGCCGGGCATTGGATAATTTGCTCGCCGAACAGCGCCGGCATTTCGAGCGCGTACTGATCGTGGTCGAAGGGATCTACAGCATGGACGGGGACTCCCCGGATTTGCCGCGTTTTATCGAAATCAAGCAACGGCATCATGCCTGGTTGATGGTGGATGAAGCCCATTCTTTCGGGGTCATGGGGAAAAACGGTCTGGGCATACGCGAACATTGCGGCGTGCAGGGACGCGATGTCGATATCTGGATGGGAACCCTGAGTAAAGCCCTGGCCGGTTGCGGCGGCTACATTGCAGGGGAGACCGCATTGGTCGAGCACCTGAAATTTCTCGCGCCGGGTTTCCTGTATAGCGTGGGCATGTCGCCGCCTGTGGCTGCGGCATCGCTGGCTGCCTTGCGCTGCCTGTTGCGCGAACCGGAGCGGGTGCGTACTTTGCAGGCGCGCGGACAGCAGTTTTTGCAGCTGGCGCGCGCTGCCGGTATCGATACCGGCACCAGCAGCGGGCTGGCGGTGATCCCGGCCATAGTCGGCAGTTCGCTCAAAGCGGCCAGATTGTCGGCCGCCTTATACCGGCATGGTATCAATGCGCAGCCGATTTTGTATCCCGCTGTGCCTGAAAAGTCCGCCCGTTTGCGTTTTTTCATGTCGTGCGAACACACCGAGGCGCATATCCGGCATACCGTGCAGGTTGTGGCGCAGGAACTGAAGCAATTGTAAGCATGGCCAATCTGCTTTCCAAAGCCTGGGCGCAACTGGTGGTCTTGCTGGCGCAGTCGCCGGCGCCGGCCAGCGTGCAGACATTCCCGGTATTACGAAATTTTATTCTCGATGTGATGGCGGAAGGCCGCCGCAAAAACCTCATACATCTGATGTTTGAAGTCGAACTGACTCCGATCCGGCAGTATCTGGCGGACTACGCCAGGCTACAGGGCGAACCGCTGTCGATGACCGCTTATCTCGCCAAATCGCTGGCCGATGCCGTTCATGAGCATAAGCACATGCATGCTTACCGGCAAGGGAAATCCCAACTTATCGTATTCGATGAAGTAGATCTGGCAGTAATGGTCGAACGTGAAGTAAACGGCCATCTCATGCCGACCAATATCATCGTTCGTAATGCCGGGCGCAAGTCCATACAGCAGGTGGCCCGGGAAATCCGTTCTGCCAAAACCGCCGTGATAGGCGATGCAGGGCCGTTGCCGGCATTGGACATGCTGTTTTTTCAAATGCCGCGTTTTCTACGCAGGGCGGTCTGGTGGTATTTACGTCGCGATCCCCAGGCTTTCAAGCAAATCGCCGGCACCGTGGCCGTGACTTCGATGGGAATGCATGCCCAGGGAGCCGCAGTGGTCATTCCGGTTACGCCCATGACGCTGACCTTATCGATAGGCGGCAGCTATCGTAGCGTCAAGATGCATAATGGCGATCCGGTCGAATGCGAAATGCTGCAAATGAATTTCAGCGCTGATCACGACATCATTGACGGTGCGCCGCTGATGCGTTTCGTCGAACAATATAAGCAGGTATTGGTTCAAAGAGCGGCCGAATGAGCTGGCTCCGCTATCGGTATCAGGAATCGACGCAGGAAGCGTTCTTGAATACGCTTTTGTTGCTTATTTTCGGGGTGCTGTTCAATAAGGGATAATAAAAGCCCACGAACGGGTTGATCCAGCGCGAGGGCGAGCGCAGGGCGAGACGGATCGGCGACATGTACGCGCCCAGATCCTTTTTGATGGCGTACGTGGTCAGACCCATTTCTACCCGCGCCATTCCCAGGTGTATGGCGAATTCGACCACCTTATGGGCAACGTAGATGTACAGGCTGTCGTTGGCGGCTTCCGTACGTCCGACATAGAGCCAGCGCAATACATCGCCATCGATCAGTAACAGCGCATGGGCGATCAGTTCGTCATGCCGATAAAATAATATTACTTTCGAACGCTCGCCCAATTCTCTGGAAAATTCGCGATAAAATTCCGGATTGAGTACTTCGCGCTGGTATTCGCTGGCATGTTCATGCACTACCAGCCATTGCCGCCATAAAATTTCGGCTAATGCGCCGAAATCGTCGACGAATTCATGGCGTATGCCATTTTTTTCGTTGATACGCAAATGTTTCAAGAGCTTGCTGCGATAATAACTTTTCATGCCGGCCAGATATTCCCCTGGATTCGACCATGAGACGTCCAGATAAGTATTGGGCAGGCTGTCCACCAAATGATAGGAATGGCGTTCGAACAGAGGTTGCAAGGCCTGCGTATCGGGCTCGAAATCCCGCACCACGATCAGGAAATGGCCTTGCTCTTGCGCCAGATCGAGCAGCAGCTGGCATAAAGCAGTCACGATATCGGCGTGAGAAATGCCTGATTTGGCGATAAACGGTTTGTTGATGGTAATCGGCGAGCCGCATTCCAGCATTTTCAACATGAAAAATCGCGGGGAAAAGCGGCGGATCCAGGTCAAAACGCGCTTCAGGGCGTTCGGAGCGAAAATCGCCACATCGGTGGTAATGGTATAAAGACTGGTAATGGCTACCGGCTGATCGAGCTCATCGTAAAAAATGACGTAGCGATAACGGAAATCGTTGAGGCGGGCTTGTTCTGCGACTTTCCAGAATTCATAAGACTGGGTACAGGAATGATCTTGCTGCAAAGATTCCCAGTCGTGTCTGGGGACGTCATGGATGGATTTGAACAGGATCGATTTCAATTTGTTATCATCGCTGGCTGGACTAGGGAAAAAATGACATGCGCTATTAGAAGCGCCAGGTTCGATTTGTTGTTGTACCGCAATTTTAACCGATTAAATAGCGGCATTGCGTTAAAATTCCGTTAAACTCAAAAAACTGCATGGATTGTCAACCTGGAGCGATATGGTCGCAGAACTGATACCGGATGATCGAGCGTTGAACGAGGGTATGGTGCTGGTGACGGGTGCCACGGGATTCATCGGCCGGCATCTGTCCGAACGTTTGCTGGAAAGCGGTTGCATGCTGCGTTTGCTGGTGCGGAACGAACATCGGCTGACGCCGGCATTGCGCGCGCAGTGCGATGTGCAGGTCGGCAGTCTGGAGGACGAACAGGCTTTGACGCGTGCGGTCGAAGGCGTGAAAGTGATCTTTCATTGCGCTGCGAATGTCAGTACCTGGGATACCCTGGATGCGTATTACGCGGCGAATGTAACCGGAGTGCAGCATCTTTTGCGCGCCATCGAAAAGGTCAATCCCGATCTCTCGCGTCTGGTGCATGTATCGACCGTTGACGTCTACGGTTTTCCCGAACAGCCGTGCGATGAACAGTCAAATACGCATGCAGCGGGATTTCCTTATGGCGAGACCAAATTGCTGGGCGAAAACCTGGTACGCGAATTCGGCCGGTGCACCGGGATTTCGTACGCGATCATCCGTCCGGCCAACGTCATCGGCCCGCGCAGCCAGTTTATCGAACGTATCGGCGCCGAACTCAAGTCGGGTTTGATGGTGACGATTTCCGGCGGCCGCACTCATGCCGGACTGACTTATATCGATAATCTGATCGATAGCCTGATCTGGGCCGGATCTGCCGCCGCAGCGCACCAACAATGCTACAACGCCCGCGACGATTACGATGTGGATTGGATTACATTCTTGATTGCATTGCGGCGTGGAATCAACGGCAAAGGACGGATTATCGACTTGCCGTTTCCGGTTGCCGACGGATTGGCGCGTACTTTCGAAGCGGTGCACCGGGTTTTTTTCCCGGCGCGAGAACCGCTGCTGCATCGTTTGCTGATCCGTTTCTTCGGCAGGACCTGCGGACATAGTGTGCTGAAATTGCATGCCGATGCCGGAAAAAACCGGGTCGGTTTCGAAGAAGCCGTAAAACGTTCAAGCGCATGGTTGCTGTCGCGTACGTAGATCGTCAATCATGACAATTACAGGCATTTGTATGCATGGAAAAAGATGAAATCGATGGCTGCTCCGCACGTGGTGTTTTTACAGGGCTTGCCCTCGTCATTTTTTACGCGGCTCGCGCAGCGACTGGCGCAAAGCGGCTGGCGTACCACCGGCATCAATTTGTGCGCGGGAGATCAACTGTTTTGGCAGGGGCCGTCTACGGTCAATTATCGCGGCAGTTTGGACGGCTGGCCGGCATTTATCGGCGACTTTTACGATAGGGAAGGGGTCACCGATATTGTTTTGCTGGGTGAACGGCGCAGTTATCACCAACTGGCCATATCCGCCGCACATCGGCGAAACATACGCGTGACGGTGACCGATTTCGGGTATCTGCGTCCGGACTGGATGGCATTCGAGCGCGACGGGATGGGAGGGGACTCGCATTTTCCCAAAGATCCCGACGCGATACGCGATTTGGCTGGTAATACGCCTACACCGGATTTAAGCCGCCAGTATACGGACAGTTTCTGGACGATGGCGATCGGCGATATGGCGTACCATTTCGGCAATTTTTTCCTGTTTTTCCTTTTTCCGTTTTATCGGCGCCCTTATAAACGCGATCATCCCCTGGTGCATTACATCGCGATCGGCAAGCGGCTGCTGTTGGCCGGACGGCGGCAGCAGGAAGCGATGTTGCGGATCAGGGACGGGCATCAACGCTCGATTCCTTACTTTCTGTTTCCGTTGCAACTGGAAAACGATTTTCAGATTGTGGCGTATTCGCCGTTTGAATGCATGGAAGAAGCCATCGTCCGGATTGTTCGGAGTTTCGCCTTGAATGCCGAACCTGAGGTACGGTTGTGGGTAAAAGTCCATCCGCTCGATCCGGGGATGAAGAACTGGAAAAAACGCATTCTTCAGCATGCCGATCAATACGCTGTCGCGCATCGTATCGATTATTTTGACGGCGGCGATCTGGACGCCATGATCGGCGGCTCGATAGGAGTGGTCACCATCAATAGCACTGTCGGCATCCGCGCGTTGCAGTTGAATCGTCCGGTAATGGCGCTGGGGCAGGCGATTTATCAGGTGCCGGGGCTGACGTATCAGGACGGGCTTGATCGGTACTGGACCGGCGCGCAACCGCCCGATGCCGGGCTGGTCAACGATTTCATAAGTGCTGTCTGCAATACATTGCAGATACGCGGCGTATTTTATTCTGAACCGGGTCTAAGCGCCGCGATCAATGCAGCGGCTGATCGCTTGTTGACGGATAGGGTCGGAGTGGCTGCTGCTATTCGAGGAGATGACCATGAACGATCAGATTCGTAAGCGTAATATCCGCGACATGTTCGATGTGGTTTCGGCAGGCTACGACAAACCCGCGCTGCGTTTCTTTGCCCATGCCGCCGATTGTCTGGCCGAGCGCATGGGGCTGTCGGGCGGCGAGCATGTGCTGGATGTGGCGTGCGGCACGGGAGCGGTCGCTCTGGCCTGCGCACGGCGCTTGCCTGACGGCCGGGTAACGGGGGTCGATCTGTCGGAAGGCATGCTGGATCGAGCCCGTAGCAAGGCGCAGGAGCAAAGTTTATATAACCTCTCGTTTCAGTGTGCCGATCTGGAATCGATGAATGCCGGCGCTAATGCATTCGACGCCGCATGCTGCGGCTTCGGGATATTTTTTTTCGCCGACATGAATTTTGCCTTTCGCGCGATTGCAGGGCAGGTACGGCAAGGCGGCGCAATAGGAATATCGAGCTTTAGCGGCGATTTCATGGAGCCCTTATCCGGACTGTTTATAGACCGTATCCGGCAATACAACGTTGAAGTGCCGCCGTTGGCGTGGAAACGGCTCGACGATACTGCAAAACATCATGAACTGTACGCTTCGTCAGGCATCGATGACGTGGATACGTGCCCAATACAGTTGGGATATTATCTGAGCGGTTTTGACGACTGGTGGGATATCCTCAATTATAGCGGCTATCGCGGATTGCTCAATCAACTGTCAGCCGATGATCTGAACCGGTTCCGGCAACAGCATCGGTCCGAAATCGAGGCCAAGGCGACCGGAAGCGGATTATGGCTCGATGTCGAGGTACTGATCAGCGTGGGCAAACTGCCTCGAACATAGCAGTTTGCGCAAGACACAGCCCTACGAGTGTCATGTCGATTCCAATACCAATATTTTGCCGTCTTGCACAGGGCAAGCTATTCAGGATAAACTGAATCCGATGTCTGTGCGCGACTGCACGGCATTATTAAAATAGCATCATAAAAAACGCACGCATGTCGGTGCATACAAGAAACCGGATGGAGGAATCATGAATTTTGACAATTTTGCGCAGGCGCAATCCGTCTTGCTGTGGCTCACATTTGGCATCGCGTTTCTTCTCGGCGCCATCGTCAATAAAACCAATTTTTGCACCATGGGCGCTGTATCGGACTGGGTCAATATGGGCGATACCGGGCGTATGCGGGCCTGGCTGCTGGCCATCGCCGTCGCCATGATCGGTATGGTACTGCTGGAGTATTTCGGCAAAGTTAGCGTGGATGGCGCATTTCCGCCCTACCGGGGGGCGCAGTTCGTGTGGGCCGAAAATCTGCTTGGAGGGCTGATGTTCGGTGTCGGGATGACTTTGGCTTCGGGCTGCGGTAACAAATCGCTGATACGTTTCGGTGGGGGCAATATCAAGTCCGTTTTCGTCGTGCTTATCATCGCCGTGATTGCCTACTATATGACCAATTCGTTTCCCGGTTCGGACAAGACGCTATACAGTGTGCTTTTCCTCGGCTGGATGCATCCTCTGGCAACTACGCTCAGCGGCCACCAGGATTTGGGAACGATGGTTGCCGGTGCGACCGGAGCAATCGGGGCGCGTCTGGTCATCGGCGTGATATTGGGATCCGCGATACTGATCTGGGTGTTCAAGTCGGCGGATTTTCGCAAAAACCCTAACAACATCATTGGCGGCCTCGTAGTGGGGCTGGCGGTACTGGGTGCCTGGTATGTCACCAGCAACGTTATGGTGAAAGTCGATGGCGAGTCCCATACTCTGGTCGACTATGTGCAGCAGTGGGATTTCTTTGCCAGTTCCGACGTCGGCAAACCGGCCAGCAGCCGGGCGCTCAGCGCGCAATCGTTCACGTTCATCAATCCTTTGGGGCAAACGCTGGGCTATGTCGTATCCGGCTTCAAACATGAGATGTTGACCTTTGGCGTGATGGCGGTGTTCGGTGTGATCGCGGGTTCGCTGGCGTGGTCGCTTGTATCTAAGAGTTTTCGTATCGAATGGTTCGCATCCGGCAAAGACTTCATCAGCCACATCGCAGGCGCCGCACTGATGGGTTTTGGTGGCGTGCTGGCCCTGGGCTGTACGGTCGGGCAAGGGATTACCGGTGTTTCCACTCTCGCGCTAGGCTCGTTTATCGCCCTGTTTGCCTTCATCGCGGGCAGCGCGATTACCATGAAAATCCAATATATGCTGATGATGCGCGCAGGATAGGGCAATGCGAACGAGAGCATGGGCGGCAACAATGGAATCTGCAATTGTTCCCGATATTTGCTGAGCGTTTGGCGGGGTACAGGCCTACGGTTTCGTTTTGGCCGACAGATCATCGCGGCCATAAAACTTCACGCCGCGGATGATTTTCCCGCGCCCCTGCTGAAGACGGAACTTATTGCTGTCGCGCAGCGAATATACGCAGCCGCAATACTCCTGCTGGTAAAATTGCTCGCGCTTGGCGTTTTCGATCATGCGCTGGCTGCCGCCGGCCTTGCGCCAGTTGTAATCCCAGTAATGCATGTCCGCATACCGCGACGCGGCGCGGGCGCCACAGTCGTTGATCTGGTTCATGTCTTTCCAGCGCGAAATCCCAAGCGTACTGCTGAATACGCTGAATCCATGTTCGGCGGCGTAGAGGGCGGTTCGTTCAAAACGCATATCGAAACAGACTGTGCAGCGCTCGCCCCGCTCGGGCGTATCTTCCAGGCCCTTGACGCGCATAAACCAGTTGTCCTTGTCGTAATCCAGATCCACAAAAGGCACCCCGATCTTGCGGGCATAGCGAATGTTTTCTTCCTTGCGCAGCGTATATTCGGCCAGGGGATGAATGTTGGGATTGTAAAACAGCACGGTAAAATTGATCCCCGCTGCCCGGATATCGTCCATGACGGGGCTGGCGCAGGGAGCGCAGCAGGAATGCAACAGGATATGCTTGCTGCCGTCGGGCGTTACAAATGGTGCGGGGGGGGATTTCGGCATGGTCTGGATTTGGCTGCATGATGTAGTAATGCAACGATACCATTTTC
>JAJYPN010000051.1 GCA_021795395.1 Pseudomonadota bacterium
GGTCGTTTTGTTTGCGTGCAACGCGCAGGCCTATCCATAACGCCTGTGCAGTTGGTTGATTGTATTCGAGCATGCGTTCAATCAAGGTGCGGGCTTCGGCCAGGTCGCCTTCCCTGTAATCGATCCGCGCCAATCCGGTAAGCGCTTCGGCCTGGTTCGGATCGATTTTGAGCGACGCCTTGAAATAGGTTTTCGCTCTGCCGGGTTCCTTGCTCCTGAGGGAACAGATACCGGCATTGGTCAGTGCGCTGGCAGGGGTGCTGTAGAGCGGATTGCCCAAGGCGATATCGAATTGTTTGATGGATTCGGCAAATTGATTGCGGTTGCAGAGATACCAGCCGTAATTGTTGCGGATGTTCGGATCTTGCGGTGCAAGTTCGATAGCGCGGCGAAAATTCTCTTCCGCCAGTTTGTCTTCGTTCAATGCCATGTAAACCAGACCCAATACGTCATAGGCCGGCGCATATTCGTCATTGATTTTCAAAGTCTGTTTCAGTTCGTCCAGCGCAATCTTGTATTGGCCGCGGCTGTAATATCCTGCGCCGAGTTCGGTATGGATACGCTCGCTTTCTTCTCTGGAGGCTTTTTTCTGGGCGGCGTCGGGGGGGCTGGCTTGGATCGGCAGGGTCGTTTTCGTGCAGCCGTCCAGAATCAGGACGGCAAGCAAAACAATATAAACGAGTTTTATTATAGCCACTATGCTACCTCTATACGGCGTAAGGTGCGTTGCGTTCGGTCCTGCACTTTTCCGGCCAATTGACCGCATGCGGCATCGATATCGCTGCCGCGCGTCTTGCGCAGCGTGACGATGTGCCCGGCTTGTATCAGTATATCGCGGAAACGTTGTATCGTTTCCGCTCTGGAACGCTTGAAACCGGAATTCGGAAAGGGGTTGAACGGAATCAGGTTGAATTTGCAGGGTACATCGCGTACCAGCGAAACAAGTTGTCGTGCATGTTCGGGTTTGTCGTTGATGCCGTCGAGCATGACGTATTCGAAGGTGATAAAGTCTCGCGGCGCTTTTTCAAGATAACGCTGACACGCCGCCATCAATTCCGCCAGCGGATATTTCCGGTTGATGGGAACGATTTCATCGCGGATCTTGTCGCTGGGCGCATGCAGCGATACCGCCAGCGCGACAGGGCAATCTTCGCGCAGGCGATCCATGGCGGGCACCAGCCCTGACGTGCTGACGGTGACGCGACGGCGGGACAGGCCGTAAGCGTGGTCGTCGAGCATGAGATTGAGCGCGGTGACTACGTTGGCGTAATTGGCCAGCGGTTCGCCCATGCCCATCATCACGACGTTGGTAATGATGCGCTCGCCTTTCGGATCTCGTCCCAATGCACGGTTGGCCCACCATAATTGGCCGATGATTTCGGCCACGCTCAGATTGCGGTTGAAACCTTGCCGTCCCGTAGAGCAGAAAGTGCATTCCAGCGCGCAGCCTACCTGCGAGGAAATGCACAGCGTGCCGCGTTGAGCGTCGGGGATGAATACGGTTTCGACGGCATTCATCGAGCCGGCATCCAGCAGCCATTTATGAGTGCCGTCGGCAGACGCCTGTTGCGTCACCATTTGCGGCGGCCATATGTGCGCCGTTCCTTCCAGTTTGCTGCGCAACGATTTGGCGAGATCGCTCATTTCGGCAAACTCCGACACACCGAAATGATGGATCCAGCGCGAGATTTGTTTGGCACGAAACGGTTTTTCGCCGAGTTCGGCAAAATAAGCGGTCAGGCCCGCCAGATCGTAATCGAGCAGATTGATAAGGGGCATATCAGTGGCGCAGACTCCGTTTTTTCGTCAGCGAGGATAAATGTTCAATGCAGGAAAAAAGTACGCAATTTCGACAGCGGCATTGGCAACCGAATCCGATCCGTGTACGGCATTGGCGTCGATACTGTCCGCAAAATCGGCGCGTATGGTTCCTGCATCGGCCTTTTTAGGGTCGGTGGCGCCCATTAGGTCGCGATTGGTCTGCATGGCGTTTTCGCCTTGAAGGACTTGCACCATTACCGGCCCGGAAATCATGAAGTCGACCAGATCCTTGAAAAATGGACGCTCGCGATGCACGGCGTAAAACCCTTCGGCTTCGGAGCGCGATAAATGGATCATGCGCGCGGCGATGATTTTTAACCCGGCCTGTTCGAAGCGCTGATAAATTTTCCCGATTGCGTTTTTAGCTACCGCATCCGGTTTGATGATCGATAGGGTATGTTCAACTGCCATGGAAGACTCCAAATAATAATTCCGGTTAAATGTAGCTGAGACCTTTGCGCGACCGCGCTTGCCCATATGTCGTTAAAAAAGCTCAAGAGCCTCATGTACTCCTTGTACACTCCGGTTTCTCGCTCCTTTTCGCTCCATCCGAGCGGCACTCGCTACGTTGTGCACAGGTTTCCAACTACGAGACACTCTACAAAATATCATGAAACCAAGTCTAAATAAAGGCTCGGAATGGTTTGAGCCGAGACCGGAAGGCTATTCAATGAAACGCTGCCTACGATCCGGCTGCGTTTCAGGAAGGGCCTAGCGGTTGCGTTTGCGTTCGTTTTCAGTCAGATAGCGTTTGCGTATGCGTATCGATTGCGGGGTGATTTCCACCAGTTCGTCGTCTTCGATGAACTCGACCGCCGATTCCAGCGTCATTTTCATGGCGGGGGTCAGGCGTACCGCTTCATCGGTACCGGAAGCGCGTACGTTGGTCAGTTGTTTGCCTTTGATCGGGTTGACGACCAGATCGTTGTCGCGGCTATGGATGCCGATAATAATGCCTTCGTACAGTTTATCGCCGGGCGATACGAACATGCGGCCGCGGTCTTCCAGTTTCCATAAGGCGTAGGCGACTGCTTCGCCCTGCTCCTGCGAAATCAGGACGCCGTTGCGTCGACCGGGCATATCGGCTTTCATCGGGCCGTAATCGTCGAAGACGTGCGCCATGATGCCGGTGCCGCGCGTCAGCGTCATGAATTCGGACTGGAAGCCGATCAGGCCGCGGGCTGGAATCCGGTATTCCAGCCGGACGCGGCCGCGACCGTCGGACTGCATGTCCTGCAAATCGCCGCGGCGGCGGCCAAGCTCTTCCATGACTCCACCCTGATTGGTTTCTTCTATGTCTACGGTGAGCGCTTCATACGGCTCGCATTTTTCGCCGTTGATTTCCTTGAATACGACACGCGGTTTGGAGACGGCGATTTCGAAGCCTTCGCGCCGCATGTTTTCCAGCAAAATGGTCAAATGCAGTTCGCCGCGTCCGGAAACCATGAACGTGTCGGCGTCGTCGGTATCTTCGACTTTCAAGGCCACGTTGGTGAGCAGTTCCTTATTCAGGCGGTCGCGGATCTGGCGGCTGGTGACGAATTTGCCTTCGGTTCCGGCCAGAGGCGAGCTGTTGACCTGAAACGTCATGGTCAGGGTGGGTTCGTCCACTTTCAGCATGGGTAGCGCCTGCGGGTTTTCCTTGTCGCAGATCGTGACGCCTATGCCGATTTCCTCGATGCCGTTGATCAGTACGATATCGCCGGCCTGGGCTTCGTCGATCAAAACTCGGTTGAGGCCCTGAAAACCCAGAACCTGATTGATGCGGCCGGTTTTTGGCGTGCTGTCAGGTCCTGCCATAACCACGACCGGCTGTCCGGGCTTGATGCGTCCGTTACTGATGCGGCCGACGCCGATACGACCGACGAAGCTGGAATAATCGAGCGCTGAAATCTGCAATTGCAGCGGTGCGTCGGGGTCGCCCAGAGGCGCGGGAACGTAATTCAGAACCGTTTCGAACAGCGGATTCATATTGGTGCCTGGC
Organism: Pseudomonadota bacterium; assembly: GCA_021795395.1. Classification (GTDB taxonomy): domain Bacteria; phylum Pseudomonadota; class Gammaproteobacteria; order Burkholderiales; family Sulfuriferulaceae; genus Sulfuriferula. The sequence continues at coordinate 3,806 of JAJYPN010000051.1, forward strand.
TCGTTGAGACTCAGCATCGCATAACCGTTTAGCGCCGACGCGTAAACTACAGGGAAATCCAGTTGCTCTTCGGTGGCGCCGAGCTTGTCGAACAGGTCGAAGGTGGCGTTGACGACAAAGTCCGGGCGCGCGCCCGGACGGTCGATTTTATTGACCACGACGATAGGTTTGAGCCCGAGGCTGAGCGCCTTGCGCGTGACGAAACGGGTTTGCGGCATGGGGCCGTCCACTGCATCGACCAGCAGCAGCACTCCATCGACCATCGAAAGCACGCGCTCGACTTCGCCGCCGAAATCGGCGTGACCGGGGGTGTCGACGATATTGATGTGGTGTCCGTTATAGACCAGCGCAGTATTTTTGGCGGTAATGGTGATACCGCGCTCTTTTTCGAGATCGTTGCTGTCCATGACGCGTTCGGTGACGGACTGATGGGCGGCGAAGGTGCCCGACTGCTGCAGGAGTTTGTCGACCAAAGTGGTTTTGCCGTGATCGACGTGGGCAATGATGGCAATATTTCTGAGCGCGCGGGACATGTTTGCTTCCGGTCTGAATAAACCCGAAATTATATCATGGTTAATGTGGAGGAATTATTAAAATATAATGAATCACTTGATTAAATAACCATAGGGTGTAGAATTGCAGTTTCCAGTTCAAAGGTGCGATGCCATCGAGTGTGATTGTCGTATTTTTGATTGGTTGCGTGTTGATCAACACGCCATCGATCCCTGACCTTATGGCGTTTCGGCAGAATATTTCCTGAAAGCGCAGTTCCACCCGGTTAGCGACGATGTTTTCGCGCCGGCAGTGGTTTGTCAAGCCTATCTGTTCGGCTATGCATATGCGTTTTTATTATAAGGAATCATTCTGTGTCTTTTGAAAACCTCGGTCTTAACGAATCTCTGGTCAAAGCGGTAGTCGATTCGGGCTACACTCAGGCCACTCCTATCCAGCTCGAAGCCATCCCCCTGATCCTCGCGGGTCATGATCTGCTCGCTTCCGCCCAGACCGGTACCGGAAAAACCGCCGCCTTCATGCTGCCGGCGCTGGAAAAGCTTTCCGCTCCCAGTCCTGTTGCCGGTCGGGGACCGCGCATTCTGGTATTGACGCCTACCCGCGAACTCGCCTTGCAGGTGACCGCAGCAGCTGAGAAATACAGCAAGCATTTGCGCCGCGTCAAGGTCGTCAGCGTGCTGGGCGGCATGCCTTATCCTATCCAGAACAAGATGCTGTCGCAGCCTTTCGAAGTTCTGGTCGCCACTCCCGGTCGCCTGATCGATCATATCGAACGCGGCCGCATCGATTTCTCGCGGCTGGAGATGCTGATTCTGGACGAAGCCGACCGCATGCTCGACATGGGTTTTTTCGACGATGTCGAACGGATAGCCATGGCGACGCCGGCAACCCGCCAGACGGTGATGTTTTCGGCAACCTTCGAAGGCAATATCGCACGCCTGGCGACCGAACTGCTCAAAACGCCCAAGCGCATCGAAATCGCGCACCAGCAGGCGCGTCATGAAAACATCACCCAGCACATGCATTATGTAGACGATCTGTCGCACAAGAATCGCGTATTGACCCATATCATCAATGACGTCGAGATCAATCAGGCGATCATATTCACCGCGACCAAACGCGATGCCGATACGCTTGCTGACGATTTGCAGGCGGCAGGACACAAGGTTGCCGCCTTGCATGGCGATATGCATCAGGGTGCGCGCAACCGTACGATTACGCAAATGCGGCATGGTTCGATCCGTCTGCTGGTAGCGACCGATGTTGCGGCCCGTGGACTGGACGTTCCCGGCATCACGCACGTCATCAATTACGATCTGCCGAAAAATCCTGAAGATTATGTCCATCGCATCGGCCGTACCGGACGCGCCGGCGCGTCGGGAATTGCGGTATCCCTGGCCAGTCCGCGCGATAGCATGCAATTGAAGCGGATCGAGCGTTTTACCGGTCAGTTGATCCCCCCGCAGATTATTGAAGGGTTGGAGCCAAAAATCAAGCCGCGCACCGGTGCGGGTGGTCGGCCGGGTTCATCGAACAGCCGTGGACGTCCTGGTGGTCAGGCTGAGCAGCGGCGCAGCGGTTATGGCAATAACGAGAAGCGGTACAGCAATAACGAAAGCCGGTATGGCAATTCCGGCAATAACAGCAATTTCGGTAGCGCTGGCCGTAGCTCGGGGAACGCTGGCGCCGCTGTCAACGGCAATAGCTGGAGTCAGCCTGTCGGCGGTAACGCCACCAATGGCAACAATAGTGCGCCGCGCCGCGAGAATACGGCTCGTCCTGCCAACCCAGGCGGTTTTCGCCGGGACGGTCAGGGTGCGGGCGGCGGGTTCAAGAGCGGTAGCCGTACCGGCGGAAACCGTTCCTGGAGTTAATGTCCGGTAACATTTCAGGGTACAAGGAAAAAAGGCGCTTATGCGCCTTTTTTCTTGCGTTATTTACTGTCTGCGCGTTCGTATAAGACAAAATCAAATGTGCATTTACTGGCTTCGTCGTAATGCGGTTCGCGCCGGATTTCCGTCCACGATGTCTTGTCGAATTCGGGAAACCATGCATCGCCGTCGGCGATGTCGGCATCGATTTCAGTCAGATACAATCGTTGGGCACGTTCCATGACCTGCTGGAATATTTCTCCGCCGCCGATAAAAAATAGTTCGTTTTGTCCATCGCACATCGCGATTGCTGCGTCGATCGAATTGGCTGTTTCAGTTCCCGGCGCTGCTGGGGAGGCTACGCGAGAAATGACGATATTGGTACGCCCGGGCAAAGGGCGACCGATCGAATCGAACGTTTTTCTGCCCATCACGATGGCGTGTCCGAGAGTGAGTTGCTTGAAATAGCGTAAATCCGCCGGCAAATGCCAGGGCAGGGAATTGCGTATGCCGATCACGCCATTTCTGGAAACGGCGGCTATGAGTGAAATAATGGGACGCATGAGTTTCTCCTTGGCGTTATTATAGCGGGCCTGGCAATTTAAATCCGGGTTCCTTGCTATCGTGTAAAGGCTGTGGACGATGCTTAAATTATTGTTGCGATGTGCGGTCCGTCTTTTGTTCCGGGTCAAGGTGGAGGGAGATTTGAGCGCACTGGGTCGTCCGCATACCCTGATGGTGGCGAATCATCCATCCACCATCGATGGTTTGTTGCTGGCTCTGTTTTTGCCGGTATGTCCGGTTTTCGTGATGACGGAAGAAGACATTGCGCCTCCGTTCTGGCGACGACTGGTCGGGATGAAGGATTATCTCTTTATCGATCCTTCTCATCCCATGGCGCTGAAAACCATTTTGAAACTGCTCAAAAGCGGACGATCCATATTGATGTTTCCTGAAATTCGCAGTACGACCACCGGTAGCCTGATGAAAATTTATGACGGCGCTGCCTTGATCGCTGCCAGAACCGGTGCGGCTGTCGTACCGATACGGCTGCAGGGACTCTCCCATTCCTGTTTCGGCAAGCTGGATTGCACGCATCCACGAAGAATATTTCCCGCAATACGCATTAGCGTGCAGGCGGTGACACGTATCGATGCGGGAAATGCCGTCCATGCCAAATTGCGCCGATTGCAGAGTGGCGATGCCTTGCGCGCGATCATGCAAACCATGTTATTGAATTCTCGGGTCTCGCAAACCCTATGGCAAGCGTATGCGGCAACCATGGCTACATTCGGAGGGCGTAGCATGGTAATCGAGGATGTGCGCCAGAATCCCATGAATTATCGCAGCCTGTTCAAGCTTGCTCTGGCGATAGCGCGCGTCGTGGCGCGCGATACGAGGGCAGGTGATTCGATAGGCGTGTTGCTGCCGAATCTGGCGCCGACCGTAGGGGCGATACTCGGGCTGCCTGCGCTGGATCGAGTTGCCGTAATGATCAATTATACCGCAGGCGAGCAAATAATGGCTGAAGCCTTGTATGTCACGGGGGTGAAAACGCTGGTGACGTCGCGTACATTTCTCGAAAAAACCGGTCTTGTCGAGTTTGTAGGCAAGTTAACGGCACTGACAGTCATCTATCTGGAAGATGTGCGTGCACGCTTGTCGTGGAGCGACAAGGCATGGCTAATGACAGCGGCGTATTTTCCCCGTTGGTTGCTGGCGCAAAGTGACCCGGAAGCCGCGGCGGTCATCCTGTTTACCTCGGGTTCGGAGGGCAAGCCCAAGGGCGTCGTATTGTCGCATCGCGCTTTGCTTGCGAATATCGAACAGGTGCGCGCCTTGTTCGATATCCGGCCGACCGATAAGGTATTCAACGCCTTGCCGCTATTTCATTCGCTGGGCTTGACGGCAGGGACTTTATTACCGGTTCTGACCGGCATGCGGCTATTTTTATACCCGAGTCCGCTGCATTATCGACTCATTCCCGAACTGGTATACCGTAAAGACTGTACGGTACTGTTCGGCACTGGCACCTTTCTCGGAAATTACGCCACATCGGCTCAGCCCCAGGATTTTTATCGCGTACGTTACGTCATAGCGGGAGCGGAAAAATTAAGCGATACAGTGCGCGATCTCTGGGCGGAAAAATTCGGTCTGCGCATACTGGAAGGCTACGGCGTGACCGAGGCGTCTGCGGTATTGAGTGTTAACACCCCCAACGCTTGTAAACGGGGCACAGTCGGTCAGTTATTGCCGGGCATAGCCTGGCGTATCGAACCGGTTAAGGGAGTCGGGCGCGGTGGAATGCTATGGGTACAAGGACCGAATTTGATGACGGGTTATCTGTGTTACGAGCGGCCGGGAGTGATCATGCCTTTGCGCGATTCAGGCGAAAACGGCTGGTACAAAACCGGCGATATCGTCGAGCGCGATGAAGAAGGCTATATCCGCATACTCGGGCGCATGAAACGATTTGCCAAGATCGCCGGCGAAATGGTATCGCTGGAATTGGCGGAGCGTCTTGCGATGAATGTGTCGCCATTAGCCCAGCATGCCGCTGTCGTGCTTGATGATGCCAAACGAGGCGAAGCCGTAGTGCTGTTTACCACCGATGCGCAATTGAATCGTAAACGGCTGCAAGAGCAGGCTGTTGCAAGCACCCAATCCGAACTTATCGTGCCGCGCAAAATAATTCATATTGCTGCGATACCATTATTGGGTACGGGTAAGGTCGATTACCCGACCTTGCAAAAATGGGAGCTGGAATGAATGAAAGAAGTGATATACCGCTGAATTTGCGTTTGAACACGATGCCCATGCTTGCATTGCTGCTCGCGCAGTTCTTGTCGGCGCTGGCGGACAATGCCGTGCTGGTGGCCGCCATCGCCCTGATGAAACGGCTCGGCGAAGCTGACCATATCAGCTGGGCGCAAGCCGGATTCGTATTGCCGTTTATCGTTTTGGCGCCGTTCGTCGGCGCATTTGCTGATGCGCTGCCCAAAAGTCGCGTCATGTTGCTCGGCAATGCGATCAAGCTGCTCGGTACCGGTCTGATGATAGGAGGAATGAATCCCATCGCATCGTATCTGTGCGTAGGCATCGGTGCCGCCATTTATTCGCCTGCCAAATATGGAATTTTGAGCGAGTTTTTTGGTAGCGACAAGCTGGTGAAAGCCAATGCATTGCTGGAAGGATCGACGATTGCCGCCATTTTGCTTGGCGTCGTACTGGGCGGCGTACTGGCAGACCATTCAGTCAATTTAGCTTTGTTTGCCATCGCCGGCATTTATGCGTTCGCGGGTATCGCCAATCTGTTCATACTCAAAATTCCTCCCGTCGTCGATAAGATTCAGCACTGGTTGAAGTGGGAATTATTTACGGAATTCTGGCGGGCAATCAAAATTTTGCTGCGCGATCCGGCGGCGCGGACGAGCCTGATCGGCACGAGTTTGTTCTGGGGCAGCGGTGCGACCTTGCGCCTGATATTGTTCGCCTGGGTGCCGCTGGCCCTGAAAATTGACGATAATCGCACTCCCGCAACCCTGATGGGCGTGTTGTCGCTGGGCATAGTGCTGGGCGCAACGCTGGCGTGGCTGTTTGTAAAACTGGACAAGGTGCGACGCGCTTTCTGGGGCGGTCTTCTGATAGGGCCGTGCATATTGGCGCTGGCAATGCAGACCGCGCTCACGCCGACCCTGTTGCTGATGCTTGTATTGGGTATCGGCGGCGGCGTGTTCGTCGTGCCGCTCAACGCCTTGTTGCAGGTCAGTGGGCAGCGGAGCGTAGGCACGGGCCATGCTCTTGCCATTCAGAATTTTGCCGAAAACCTGGCCATGCTGTTGATGGTCAGCGCCTACGGATTATTTGTCGGCGTGCCGGTGAAGAGCGTCATTATCGGATTTGGCGGTTTATTGCTGGC
>JAJYPN010000027.1 GCA_021795395.1 Pseudomonadota bacterium
GATCTCTTTGCGAACCCTGTCCGACGTGTCAGGGCCGCGGCGAAGTCAAAACGGCGAAAACCGTATGCTATGAGATCCTGCGCGAAATCGTACGCGAAGCTCGCCAGTTCAATGCCAAAGAGTACCGCATTCTGGCGTCGCAAGTGGTCATCGACCTGTTTCTCGACGAAGAATCGCAAAATCTGGCGCAATTGGGCGACTTTATAGCCAAACCGGTGTCGCTGCAGGTAGAGAGTATTTATACGCAGGAACAATACGATATTATTCTGATCTAGCGTATCGCGCTTATCCAGCCTGCACTCGGATTGTACGGAAAGCCGCTGGTCTGCAATTGGAATTCAGAACGTCAGTTATGCGCTTTAGCATGATTGACGGGTGGCGTACAATTCAAACCCTGCACGATGGCGTTGATTTCGCGCTGTTGAATTTCCAGCGTTGCCAATTGCTCTTTCAGCGCTACCGTTCTGGTTTGCAGGTTATCCAGATTATCGTGTACCTGCCTGATGTTTTCGATACGCATTTCGAGTTGTTGCTTGTGGTCTCGTATACGCATCACCACCGGATCGAGGCTGCGTCTGAGCCAGCTGTTCGCCTCTGCTTTTGCCAGTACGAACAGGCCTCGGGCTTCGGTTACGAGACCGAGATAAAATTTTTTCACCATGAAGCGTTTTTCCAGCATCAGATTCATCGGATCGCGTCCGAACTGCTCCACTTCCTGCGTCAGCATGGCCAGTTTTTTTTCTCCGCTCTCCATGCTTAACTTCGGCGGTTTCAATAAAGGGAAATGGTGTTCCTCATGAAAACGCACATAGGCGATTTCAAGCAAATGGGCAATTTTCAGCGAGCGCGCTTCCACTTCATGGAATTGCTCGATGATCTGCGCGAACAAGGCATCCATGCCGCGCACCAGACCGGGCGTAGTCCAGCAATCCTCCAGCGTTGCGCGTCCCTTGACCAACATGTCGTCCAATACTTCTTCAGCCAGGGCGTCCAGCAGCATACGGCCCTGGTCCTGGATCACGTTCCGCGTCACTTTAAAATTGGTCGCAGCGTCGTCATACGCTTTTTTTTCTTTCCCCAACTTTTCGCGCAGAGCGGCGACTATCTCCCTGTTTTTGCCCGAAAACTCCGTGAGCTGCTGCAGATCGCGCTCTAACGTCTCTCGCCGGGAAGCCATATTTTGCCGGGAAGCGTCGGCCATGCTCAGTACTTCGCTGCATACCGATTGATATAATATCGCCTGTCGGGCGGGAATGATTTTTTCCGCCAGCAGATTTTCAAGCACGCCAATACCGGAGCGTTTTATTAATGCCTCGTCCCCCCGGATTTTACCCAGCAAGGCTTTCTGCGCCGATAATGCGATGACCTGGTTCGACTGCAAATGCAATTGATAGGCCGTATGCTCTTTTTGCTTGTGGATGCTCAGATCGATTTCGTCTTCGCTTTTGATGTCGTCCCAGAGCATATCGATCTTGTTCAGGATCGCCACATAATGATTGGCATGCCGGCGAACGCTGCGCTCCCATATTTCCAGATCGGAGCGGGTAACTCCCGTATCAGTCGCCAGCAGAAACAATACACCATGGGCGTTGGGTATGGTGTTTAGTGTGAGTTCCGGCTCGGCGCCCAATGCGTTCAACCCCGGAGTATCAAGGATCGCCAACCCGTTTTTCAGCAAGGGATGCGGAAAATTGATCATGGCATAACGCCAGACCGGGATTTCCAGCATGCCGTCGCGCGATCTCGCCGCGTCAGCGGGACCGCATAAGCCCATCGCCTGAGCGTCTGCGACGGTGATTTTTTTTACCTCGGCCAGCGCGCTGAGCGCCGAGGCCATTTGCTTGACATCGCCAGGATGCAAACGCACGCTGCTCCATTCTACCGGCATGCGTTTGAGTGCAGAGATGGATTCATCGCGCAATCGCGTTTCGATAGGCAATAAACGCAAATACGGTTCACTGCCGCCATCGTAGAACAATTCGGTAGGGCACATCGTGGTCCGTCCGATATCGGAAGGCAGTAAACGCTGCTTGAAATCGGAAAAGAACAAGGCATTGATCAATTCGGTTTTACCGCGCGAATATTCGGCAACAAACGCCAGCATCAACTTGTCGCGTCTGAGGTTTTCGCCGAGATCGTACAGGCGCAAACTTTGCGCGGCTTCCACATCGGTATATTTTTCCAGCCACGCGCGATACGTTTCCAGCGCAGCCAATATCTGGTCGCGCCGCTGTTGATACTGCTCTACCCCTAGATCAAGCCTGTGAGTCATTCCCAAAAATCGCTCCTGACTGCATTTGTTTGCGACTATCCGTCGACGAATTTGACGAACTGGAGATTATGGCCTGTTTGCCGCAATCCCGGCAAATCTAGATCATTTGATGCGCCCATTGCATCATCCATGCGATGGGAAACATATCGATAAGCTCACAGACGATCAACACCAACATCGGCGACCAGTCGATATTGCCGGTGATCGGCACTATCTTCCTGAACGGACGCAGGATGGGCGCAGTCAGCGAATCGAAACTGGCTGCCAGCGCAGAAAATGGATCAACCATCGACAATACGGCACCGACCAGAACTACGCCCATTACCATATGATTGGCGAGCGTCAGCAAGCCTGCCAGCGCCAGGAGCAGAAAGCCGGGTAATACTTCTGCCCCCGCCACCGCAAAGGGGAAACCCATCAGAGCGTATTCGGCCCAGATCAACAGGATTTGCAAAGCTATAACCAGCAGCAGAATGGCAAAATTCAGAGCGCTTATTCGCGGAAATGCCCGTTTAAGTGGATTGATAGCGAAATTCGTTATTTTGAAGACGAACTGGACGAACGGATTGCGCGCCGGGATATACAACCATTGTATGTAGAGACGCAACAATAATGCAATCAATAATAAATTGATCAGATTCTGCAACAAAAAGGCGAACATCCGGTTTAGCATTGAATTCACCTCTCATTAGTCTGGCAACGAATCGGCCAAAGCGTTGCCGAGTTCGCGCGACCGCTGTGCGGCGGCATCGATTGCCCGGCTAAAAACCGCATCGATGGCGCCAGCCTGCATGATCGATATCGCGCGCTCCGTCGTTCCGCCTTTGGAAGTCACCCTTGCACGCAACTCGGATACCTCTTCCGTACTGACTTCCGCCAGTTTGGCGGCGCCGGAAAAAGTCGCCAGCGTCAACTGCCGTGCCGCGCCGTCATCCAGACCCAATCGGATTGCCGCCTGCTGCATGGCTTCCATGAAATAAAATATATAGGCCGGTCCGCTGCCGGATATCGCCGTTACCGCATCCAGCAGAACTTCATCGTCCAGCCAGAGCGTGCTCCCTACCGATTGCATGATCGCGCCGGCCTGCTCGCGTTGCGCCGCACTAACGCCAGGCAGGGCGAAAAGGGCCGTTACCCCGGCGCCAACCATCGCCGGCGTATTGGGCATGGTACGCACTATGCGGGAATAATTCCGTAGCCAGCCCGACAAGGTTGCCGCGCGAATTCCCGCGGCGATCGAGACTACCAGTTGCTGCGAGAGCAACGGCGCCAGCTCCAGCGCTACCGATTGTACTTGATGCGGCTTGACCGCCAGCACGATCACATCCGCGTCCATGGCGGCTGCGCTGATATCGGGCCAGACCGAAATGCGGAATTCGGTCTGCAATTGTTGCCGGGATTCGGCCTTGCGCGCGACAGCACCGAGCCGTTCCGCGCCGATGCCATGACGCAGCAGTCCGGCGATCAGAGCAGTCGCCATATTGCCCGCCCCTATGAATACGATACGCATGCGTTTACCTCGGTCCTGATATTATCCGTCCCCGCAGCGTTACACGGAATACAGTGCGAAAAATGTGTCCTCTAGCGATCAACTCCAGCGGCCCGCTTTATTCTGCTGCCAAACAGAGCGGTACCGACCCGTACTATGGTCGCCCCTTCGGCAATCGCTGCTTCCAGATCGTTGGTCATACCCATCGACAAGGTATCGAGCGCCATGCCTTGCCGATTCAAATCTTCGAGGCAATGGCGCAATTGCGCGAATTGAATTCGTTGCTGCGCGACGTCGTTGCCGGCTTGCGCTATCCCCATCAAGCCGCGTAACCGCAATCCCGGCAAATCCCTGATTTGCCCAGCGAGATCCGACACTGCGTCGAATGCCACCCCGCTTTTGCCGGATTCTCCGCTGATATTGACCTGCAGGCAAATATTCAGCGCAGGGCGCTCCTGCGGTCTGGCCGCAGAAAGGCGCTCGGCAATGATCACCCGGTCTACGCTGTGCACCCAATCGAAACCGGCGGCAATGGGTGACGTTTTATTGCGTTGTATCGGCCCGATGAAATGCCAGCAGGCATCGATGTCGGCCAGAGCGCGTATCTTGTCCGCCGCTTCCTGCAGGTAGCTCTCGCCGAAGTCATGATGCCCCTGCTCCGCCAACGCGCGCACCGCGGCAGCCGGATACGTCTTGCTTACCGCCAGCAGGGTCACTTCTTCTGCCGCTCGTCCCGCCAAATCGGCCGCCCGTGCAATTCGTTGCCGAACCGCTTGCAATGAGCTTTTTACTATGTCCATAATGCACGAATAATAAACCACAGGAATGATAGCGAATGGAAATTTCTGAGCTGCTGGCGTTTGCCGTCAAGAACAAAGCTTCCGACCTGCATCTTTCGGCGGGATTGCCGCCCATGATACGCGTGAATGGCGATATACGCCGCATCAATCTGCCCGACATGAACCATCAAACCGTGCACGATATGGTATACGACATCATGAATGACGGTCAACGCAAAGTATACGAAGAGGCATGGGAAGTTGATTTTTCGTTCGAAGTGCCGACGCTGGCCCGTTTCCGCGTTAACGCTTTCAACCAGAATCGCGGCGCCGGGGCGGTATTCCGCACCATTCCGAGCAAGGTGCTGACGCTCGAAGAACTCAACGCGCCGAAAATTTTCAAGGAGATCGCCAATCAGCCACGCGGCATCGTACTGGTGACCGGCCCGACGGGATCGGGCAAATCGACGACGCTGGCAGCCATGGTGGATTACGTCAACGAAAACGAATACGGGCATATTCTCACCGTCGAAGACCCGATCGAATTCGTCCATCAAAGCAAGAAATGCGTCATCAACCAGCGCGAAGTCAGCACGCATACCATGTCGTTCTCCAACGCCCTGCGTTCGGCATTGCGCGAAGATCCGGACGTCATCCTGGTCGGCGAGATGCGCGACCTGGAAACCATCCGCCTGGCGTTGACCGCCGCCGAAACCGGTCATCTCGTATTCGGCACCCTGCATACCAGTTCCGCCGCCAAGACCATAGACCGTATCGTCGACGTGTTTCCGGCCGCCGAAAAGGAGATGGTGCGCTCCATGCTGTCCGAATCGATACGCGCCGTCATTTCGCAGACGCTGCTCAAAACCCGCGACGGCACCGGCCGCGTGGCCGCGCACGAAATCATGGTCGGCACCCCGGCCATCCGCAATCTGATCCGCGAGAACAAGATCGCGCAAATGTATTCGTCGATACAGACGGGCCAAAACGTCGGCATGCAGACTCTGGATCAATGCCTGCAGGACATGGTCAAACGCAATCTGGTCTCGGTCGGAGAAGCGCGGACGAAGGCCGCCAACAAGGATATGTTTTTAGGATAAGCCATGGACGCGTTAACGACGATACACGATTTATTGCGATTGATGCTGAGCAAACGCGCCTCGGATTTGTTTATAACCGCCGGCTTCCCCCCCGCGATCAAGGTCGACGGCAAAATCTCGCCGGTTTCCAATCAGACGCTGACGCCGTCGCATACCCGCGAATTGGCGCGCGGCATCATGAACGACAAGCAATGGCAGGAATTCGATCTCAGACACGAATCCAATTTCGCCATTTCGCCGCCGGAAATCGGCCGGTTTCGCGTCAATGCTTTCGTCCAACAGGGCCGCATCGGTCTGGTGATACGGACGATCACGACGCAGATCCCGAAACTCGAACAGCTCAATTTACCGCCGGTATTATGCGATGTCGCGATGGCGAAGCGCGGGCTGGTGATTTTCGTCGGTGGCACCGGTTCCGGCAAATCCACCTCGCTGGCAGCAATGATCGGCTTTCGCAACGAGAATGCGCAGGATCACATCATCACGATCGAAGATCCGGTCGAATACGTGCACGACCACAAAAAGTCCATCATTACCCAGCGCGAAGTCGGCGTAGACACCGAAAACTGGTTCTCCGCGCTGAAAAATACCTTGCGGCAGGCGCCCGACGTGATCCTGATCGGTGAAGTGCGCGATCGCGAAACCATGGAATACGCCATCGCGTTTGCCGAAACCGGCCATCTTTGCCTGACGACGCTGCACGCCAACTCGGCTAATCAGGCGCTGGACCGGATCATCAACTTCTTCCCCGAAGAACGCCGCCAGCAATTGCTGATGGATTTATCGCTTAACCTGAAAGCCTTCATCTCGCAGCGCCTGATTGCTCGCAAAGGATCGCCCGGCCGGATCGCCGCCGTTGAAGTCCTGCTCAATTCACCGTTGATCGCCGACCTGATTTTCAAAGGGCAGGTGCACGAAATCAAGGAAATCATGGCGAAATCGCGCGAAATGGGGATGCAGACCTTCGACCAGTCGCTGTTCGACATTTACGAAGCCGGTCTGATCAGCTACGAAGACGCCCTGCGCAATGCCGATTCGCTCAACGATCTACGGCTCAAAATCAAACTGCAAGGCCAGGAATCGAAAGACCGCGATATCATGTCGGGCATCCACAATCTGAATATCCTCTAATCATCGTCCCATCGCTCCGGCCAGATTCCCGATCACTTGCGCGCCGATCCGGCAACGATTTTATATTCGAACAAGCGGCATTCGAGCGCGCCGTTGAACAAGGGCGTCCGCCGGGTCGCACTGAGCCGGATGCGCTTAGGCAATTCCATGTCGGCGGAAAGTATATACGCATTCCAGCCTGCGCATTTGCGTTTCAGCCAGTCACCGAGTTTGGGATAAAACTCCAGCAATTCGGCCTGCTCGCCGATACGCACGCCATACGGCGGATTGGTGACGATTACGCCGTGGTCGGCCGGAGCCGGCACTTCCAGTACATTGCCCTGTTTGAGTTCTATGACTTGATCGAGACCGGCTGCTTCCAGATTGACTCTGGCATCCGCCAGCGAACTGCCGAACATGTCGCGACCAAAGATCGGTTGCGCGGTCGCTGGCAATTGCGCTGCGGCTGCCGCCTCCTTAATGGGCGTCCATACATTGCCGTCGAAACGGGCGAGATTCTCGAAACCAAAATGGCGCCCGCTGCCCGGAGCGATATTCAACGCGATCTGCGCCGCTTCCATCAATATCGTTCCGCTACCGCACATCGGATCGAATAAGGGCACGCCCGGGCGCCACCCCGACAGCTTGATCAAGCCAGCCGCCAGATTCTCATTGATCGGCGCGGCCCCCGCCTGTACGCGCAAACCGCGCTTGAACAGCGACGCGCCCGAGGTATCCAGATACAGCGTACAGACTGTCGCCGTCAGAAAAGCGTGAATGCGAATTTCTGGCTCACGGATATCAACGTCGGGACGCGCATTGCAGGCATCGCGGAACCGGTCGCACACCGCGTCCTTGATGCGCAGGGTAGCGAATTCCAGGCTTTTCAGCGGCGATTTCTGTGCCGTCATCTTGACGACGATGCTACGTTCCACGCTGAACAGCGACGGCCAGTCCAGCGACAGACTGCCCTGATAGATATCTTCCTCGTTATCGTATTCGCCGCCGCCGATCCGCCACAACACGCGACTCGCCAGCCGCGAGTGCAAATTAACCCGGTAGCATAATTCGAATTTTCCGGAAAACGCCACGCCTCCGTAAGTCGGCGCCAGATTCTCCGCGCCCTGTACACGCAGTTCGTCCGCCAGCAAAGCCTCCAGTCCGCGGGGGCAGGTGGCGAAAAATTTCTCTGGTTTCATGGTCATGCAAACTCCGGTTTCACTACGACAAGTATTACGATCACGAATAAGATCAATACCGGCAATTCATTGAACCAGCGGTAAAATACGTGGCCATATTTATTTTTATCCCGGGCAAACAGGGCGACCAGATGACCGCAATACAAATGATAGACAACCAGCGCGGCAACCAGCGCCAGTTTGATATCGAGCCAGGTACCGGCATAACCGTAACCGAGCCACAGCCAGCCGCCGAACAGCAGCGCCAGCACGCCCAAAGGCGTCATAAAGCGGTACAATTTGCGTTCCATCAGTTTAAACTGTGCGATGGTGGCGGCATCACTCACCATCGCATGATTCACGAACAACCGCGGCAAATAAAACAGTCCGGCAAACCAGCTCACGACAAAAATTATATGCAATGCCTTGATCCACAACACTATCTTATCTCCACATGATTAAACGATTCATGGATCATCCCTGGCGCAAGAAACTGACGCCCTCTCCGTCCACCCTGATTTTATTGGGATTGATCGTGTATTTCTGGTTTCGTCCGCCGGCATGGATCAGCTCCGAACACCGTCCGGTCGCCGATGTCGCGGTGCAGTTGAGCAACGGGCAAACCGTACGGCTGGACTCGCTGCGCGGCAAAGTGGTCGTCATCGCTTTCTGGGCGACCTGGTGTCCGTATTGCCGTCACGAACTTCCGGCATTGCAGTCATTCTACAGCGACTGGCGCGGTAAAGGCGTACAGGTATTGGCATTGTCCATCGAAGACGACCCGGCGCTGGTAGCCCGATTCATGCGCCGCAACGCGTATACCTTCCCCGCGGCGCTGGCGGGCGCCACCGTCCAGCACGCCTTCGGCGGCATCACCAGGGTGCCGGTGTCCTTCATTATCGACAAGCGTGGCTCAATCCGCTACAAAATCAGCGGCCAGGTTTATTACGGCCGACTGAGCGATCTGATCACTCCTCTACTGCGGGAATAATAGCGGCCAACCGCTCACGATAATCGTTCATTTCACATTTGTAATGCACGTAATCCATTTCCAGGCTGCGATAGCCCAGGCGTGTCACGATAGCGGAAATCTGGCCTCGATGATGCGAGAAATACGTCATCATGTGCGTCAGTACATCGCGCACCCATAAACTTCGTGGCATATTCGCAGCTGCGGTATACGCAAGCTGCCGTTCAAAGAAAACATCGTCGCATTGTTCGAGCCAAAGCTGTAAGGCCCGCGCCTGTTCCTGCGTCATTTCTATCAACCGGTTCCAGTCGGAAGCCTTGTCAGGCTGTGCCGTTATCAACGTTTCGGAGCGCAATCTGGCAAACCACAAGCTGCTTTCCTCCAGCATGCGCGCTACCGTAGCGTAGATGCTGCCGCAAGGCAAGCCCTGCGCACTCGTCAACAATTCCGCATCGAGCGCTCCCAATGCGGCAAACAGCCGATCGTTGGCCCATAACTGGTAATCCGCCTGCACGGCAAAATAGCTTTTCCAGGTATACGAAAGGCTATTTTTCATGTACTGGAGTCCATTTTATTCAAACGCTGTTGCAATTTGGCAAAATCCGGATCGCCTATCGTCTGTTCGATAATACGACCGTCCGGCGCAATCAAAAACGATGTCGGCGTCAATTTGATATCGCCGAAAGCATGGGCGATAGCGCCGCTGCTATCGTATACGACCGGGAACGGCAATTTCCGGTCGGCGGTAAACCGCCGCACCTGCGCAGCGTCGTCGTAATTCATGGCGACGGCCAGCAACTCGAATCCCTTGGCATGATTGCGCCGATAGAGATCGACCAGCTTCGGCATTTCCTGAACGCATCCTGGGCAACTCGTCGCCCAGAAATCGATCAACACGGTCTGTCCGCGCAATTGATTCAGATTGATCGATTTCCCGCTCAAATCGGTCAACACGACAGCCGGCGCCGGATTTTTTTGCGTCAGGCCGAAATAAAGCGCCACTAATACTATAATACCGAGCACGGCCAATAAAAATGGCCTATGATATTGTCTCTTTTCCATAAATGCCCCCAAGGAATTCAGCATGCGCAGAATTGTCATCCTTTTTGCGTCGCTTGTCATCAGTATCGGCTGTTATGCAGGAAGTTTGAATCACATCAGCAACGCTCAAGCCGATCAAGGATTAAAACAAGCGCTGGAACAGGGCGCTACCGCTGCAGTAAACCAGTTAAGCCAGCCTGGCGGCTTCCTCGATAATCCGGCGGTAAAAATCCCCCTGCCGCCCAACTTACAGAAACTTGCCGCCATCATGCGCACTTTCGGCCAAGGGCAAGCCTTCGACCAGCTCGACACCACGATCAATCAGGCCGCTGCCGCCTCGGTGCCCGCCGCCAGAAAACTGCTGATCGATGCGGTCAGGCAAATGAGCCTGACCGACGCCAAACAAATACTGACCGGCGGCGATACGGCAGGCACCGAATATTTCCGGCAACATTCGGAAGCGCAATTGCAGCAAGCCTTTTTACCGATAGTCAGCGGTTATACCGATAAGCTCGGCCTGGCCCGCCAATACGACCGTCTGGCCGGTCAGGCTGCGCAATTCGGATTGGTCAGCCAACAGGACGCCAGCATAGAGAGCTACGTGACTCAAAAAACGCTGGACGCCCTGTACCGGGTCATCGGCGATCAGGAACGAGCCTTGCGCGCCGACCCGATAGGCTATACCAGTCATATCGCCAGCCAGTATGGGCGCAGCGTGCTGCAAAGCGTGTTCGGAGCCTTGCAATAATGGCGCATATACTTATTGTTCTCAGCGCTGCCGATATGCTGCCGCTGAACAACGGGGTATCGTTGCCGACCGGATTCTGGGCGCAGGAATTCGTGCCCGCTTATCACTCGTTTCTGGAACACGGACATCAAATCAGTATCGCAACACGCCGAGGCAGACCGGCAGTTCTCGACGAACATTGCTTCGCTCCCGAATTCCATCATCACGATATCGGCCGCATTCTCAATCTGCGAGAACAACTCGACGAAATCGAAGCCTGGCGCAACCCGCTGTCGCTGGAGCGGCTCGCGTTGAGCGGCGCAAAATTCGACGCCGTTTTTTTTCCCGGCGGATATGGACCCTTGGCCGATCTGGTTGATTCGGAAGCCGCCGGCAATCTGATCAAACGAACTGTGGCCCGTCACGGACTAATCGGGGCGGTATGCCACGGCGCGGCTGGTTTGATCACGGCACAGCATGAGGGAAATTGGCTTTTTTCGGGCTACCGCCTCACCTGCTTTAGCCCAGCGGAGGAAAATTCGGCCGGGCTGGCGCATCGTCTGCCGGAATTGCTCGCCGACACACTGGAGAAACTGGGCGGAAAATTAAGCTTTGGCGCTCCGGGCAAGGAACATGTCATTGTCGACAGACAGCTTTATACCGGGCAAAACCCGGATTCCGTGGCAAAACTTGCTTACCTGATGGCTACGCAACTCAAAAAAATTCGCTCGCTTGATAAAAATGCCTGCGCTGTTCCCTGTGATTGAATATCCGAGCTCGGCACATTAAGGGTGCCGCTTTTCCTTAAATCGCGCAATATTGAGGCGGCCTTGGCCCTGCGTTTGACGTGTCGGATAAATTTCATTATAAAACAAATAGATAAATATTATTTTTGGATGGTACGATAATTGCTTTAATACTGTATATTATTGCTGTCGTACTCCATCATGGAAAATGCCAAGCACAAGCCAAGCTCATCCATTGCGTTTAACGAAATGCTTACCGAAACGGGTGCTGTTCGCGATCACTACCGGGATATTGCGGCGCAATTATTTGCCTTGCCTATGGAAGACCTGTCACAGAAACAACGCGAAGCGGAAATATTGTTCCGCAGAATGGGTATTACCTTTGCAGTATACGGCGAGGCTGCCGGAACCGAACGATTGATCCCTTTCGATATCGTGCCGCGAGTGTTCTGCGCTGCTGAATGGGAACGTTTAAAGCAAGGTCTGTTGCAAAGAGTACATGCGCTCAATGCGTTTCTGCACGATATCTATCACGAACAGCATATCATTCAGGCCGGGATTATTCCTGCGCATCAGATTCTGAAAAATAAATTATATCGCCCTGAAATGCAAGGAGTGAATTTACCCAATAAAATATACGCGCATATTGCGGGAATCGATCTGGTACGCATCTCCGAAAACGATTTCTATGTATTGGAAGATAATTTGCGCACGCCGTCCGGTGTGTCGTACATGCTGGAAAACCGGAAAACCATGATGCGCCTGTTTCCCGATCTGTTTAGCGATAACGCCGTGGCGCCCGTCGAACATTATCCGCTGATGCTGCTGGATAGCTTACGCGAATCCGCCCCGGTCGATTGCAGCGATCCCGTGATTGTAGTGATGACGCCCGGACCTTACAACAGCGCTTATTTTGAGCACGCATTTCTAGCGAGCCAAATGGGCGTGGAACTTGTTGAAGGCAAAGATCTTTTCGTCCATGAGCACAAGGTTTACATGCACACTACGGAAGGTCCGCAACGGATTGATGTCATTTATCGACGCGTTGATGACGATTTTCTGGACCCTACCGTATTCAGACCGGACTCCGGATTGGGGGTACCGGGACTGGTTGACGCTTATCGCCATGGCAATGTCTCTCTTGCCAATGCAATCGGCACCGGTGTTGCCGACGACAAATCCACGTATACATACGTACCTGACATGATCTCGTTTTACCTGGACGAGACGCCGATTTTATCCAACGTTCCTACCTGGCATCTGGATAAACAAGAAGATATGGCTTATGTTCTAGCCCATCTGAGCGAACTGGTGGTGAAAGAAGCTCAAGGATCGGGAGGTTACGGAATGCTGATCGGACCAACCAGTACGCAACGGGAGATTGCCGCGTATCGCCAGCGCATCCTGGCGGCACCGGAGAATTTCATCGCGCAGCCTACCCTCGCGCTCTCCACTTGTCCGACCCTGGTTGAAGCGGGAATCGCACCGCGTCACGTGGATTTGCGGCCATTTGTATTGTCCGGCAAGGAAATACGACTGATGCCCGGCGGCTTGACGCGCGTGGCATTGATCGAGAACTCCCTGATCGTCAATTCATCCCAGGGCGGCGGCACCAAAGATACCTGGGTACTGGAGGATTAATCATGCTCTCACGAACAGCCAGTCATTTATTCTGGATGGCCCGCTATATCGAGCGCGCCGAAAACACGGCACGCGTACTCGATGTTACGCATCGTACCGCCTTGTTGTCCAACGACAGGGAAGAGGCGGAAACGAACGTATGGCACGCTCCTCTCAATATCAACGGCTGCACGGAAACATATCTCGCCAAATATCAAATGATCAAAAAGGAATACGTCACCCGGTTCATCGCCTACGATCCGGATAATTTTTCCAGCATTTATACCAGCCTGATGCTGGCACGTGAAAATGCCCGATCGGTACGCGGTGCGATCACATCGGAAATGTGGGAAAGCATCAATGCGACCTGGCTGGAAATAAACCGGATGATGTCCAGTACAGGGAGCGAGGCGCAAACCTGTTTTTTCGATTGGGTAAAGGAACGCTCTCATCTTTTTCGCGGTGTAACGCTGGGAACCATGCTTAAGGACGATGCGCTGAATTTCATCCGTCTCGGGACGTTTCTCGAGCGTGCCGACAATACCGCCCGCATACTCGATGTGAAATACCATATTTTATTGCCTAGCGTCAAAGATGTAGGCGGAGCGGCAGATTATTACCAATGGGGAGCATTGCTCAATTCAGTCAGCGCATTCGAGGCTTATCGCAAGATTTATCGCGACGTCATCACGCCTCAGCGCGTAGCGGAATTATTGATATTGCGGGCGGATATGCCGCGTTCCTTACATGCTTGCCTCAATGAAGTCGAAACGACGCTGGAAATGATCAACGGCATCAGCGGTCGGGAAGCTCGCCGGCGTGCAGGCGCATTGCATGCCTCGTTGCATTTCGAGCATAAGGAGAATATTTTCAAAAAGGGTCTGCATGAATACCTGACCGAATTCCTTGAAAAAACGGACGACCTTAGCCGGGAAATCCATACCGGTTATCTTGCTCGGCGAGATGAAATCGCTGCTTCTGCTGCCCCACAGCGTACGTTCGCACAAGTACAATAAATGCTTGTTCAACTCTTGCGTTCATCCCAAAATGACTTATTGCGTAGCACTTAAACTTAACGAAGGTTTGGTGTTTGCCTCCGACTCGCGTACCAATGCGGGGGTAGACCAAATCGCCAATTTCAGGAAAATGCGCCATTTCATCAATGTCGGTGACAGGGTGATTGTCGTCCTCAGTGCAGGCAATTTATCCATCACTCAAAGTGCGATCAACTTGTTCGAACAACGAGGCAATTCTGCCGATACGCCCAATATGTGGAATTCGGCGTCCTTATACGATATTGCTGCATTGTTAGGTGAATGTTTGCGGGAAGTACGAGAACGCGAAAGCCCTTTTTTGTTGCAGAACAATGTAGAAATAGGTACTACCTTTATCCTGGGCGGTCAGATTCGAGGAGAAGCGCCGCGCTTGTTCCTGATTTACGCGGAAGGTAATTTTATTGAAGCCACCGAAGAACCGTCATTTTTTCAAATCGGCGAAATCAAGTACGGTAAACCGATTATCGATCGCGTTATCGAAGCCAATACGTCTTTGCGCGATGCGGTCAAATGCGTTTTGGTCTCATTCGATTCGACGATGCGCAGCAACATTTCGGTTGGCATGCCCATCGATCTTGCCTGCTACACCCTTGACAGTTTGAGTTTGCCGCACCAATACAGCCTGGCGAGCGGCGATCCCTATTTTACTCAGATCAGCCAAAGCTGGAGCGAAGGATTGCGCGGCGTTTTCGTTGCGTTGCCGGAACCGGACTGGGATTGTTCGCCGAAATCGCCGACTTCTCCATCATGACCGTACTCGCCGCCTTGCACCACAGCACGCATTACCGGTTCGACAGACCGGTAATCGTATCCGCGCATGAAATTCGCCTGAAACCCGCCGCACATAGTCGCACCCCCATCCTTGCTTATTCGCTTGAAATTGAACCGGCAAACCATGTGATCCATACTCATCAGGATGCTTACGGCAATTTCGTCGCCCGCGTCAATTTCCCTCAAGCGGCAGAAGCGTTGCGAATGACCGTAGATCTGATTGCCGATTTGTCTCCCATCAACCCATTCGATTTTTTTATCGAACCCTGGGCGGAATACTTTCCGTTCCGCTACCCGGACAATCTAAAATACGATCTAATGCCTTTTCTGCTTACCGAGTCTCAAGGTGCGCGATTCGATCACTGGTTGGCACTGCTTCGGCAAGAATACCTGGAACCCGTTACCAGCACCGAATTTCTGGTGAAACTGAATCAGACCGTACAACAAACGGTATCGTATCTGCCACGATATGAGCATGGCGTACAAACGCCGGAAGTAACGCTGGCCTCCAACTCCGGATCGTGCCGCGACAGCGCCTGGTTATTGGTACAACTATTACGACATTTGGGTGTAGCGACCCGTTTCGTCTCAGGGTATTTGATTCAATTAACCGTCGAAGCCTGCGCCTCCGGTTCTGGCAACGAACCAGGCGTAGGAGCCGATCTTCATGCCTGGTGCGAAGCTTATATTCCCGGTGCCGGATGGATCGGCCTCGATGCGACTTCGGGCTTACTGACCGGCGAAGGCCACATTCCTCTTGCTGTGGCCGCATATCCGGAAGCGGCATCCCCTGTGAGCGGGTTTGTCGCCCCGTGCGGTTCCAGCCTCGATATCGCCATGACGGCCAGCCTGGCGCACCCTTCCCAGCGAGAATCCGATGCTTGACTCTACCCGCTTCCCACGTTTTGGCGATAAAACGAATTCTTCGTCGTTTGAAGAATATTTGCCCCGTCTGCTGGAAGAACGCGACCGCAGCGGGCTGACGGAAATGATAGGCGGTATCGAAGCGTTGATGATTACGGTAGAACCGGGCAACTCGCTGGAATATGTGAGCGAATTATCGTTAATGACCCCTTATCATTATCTGGTGACGCTCGACAGCCCCAAACATTTCACCCATGTACTGCGTATCGACATGAATTCGCCCGATATTTTACTGCGTGAAGTCAAGGATTCGACCTATAGCGATATTTTCCGCAACCTGAACGATATCTATCCAATCGGCGAGCGGCGTCATCATAGCCGCTATCTCGGCGAAATTCTGCTCGCTACGCAGCGCCACGAAGTCGTCGCACTACAACAGTCCCGTGAATTCAGCTTCTTTCAAATCGGGCAATTAGCCGAACTGGATTTACCGATTAACGTCAGCATTTCAAGGCCTTCTCCCTATACTCAGAATATTGTGGGGTACATGGAACGCAATGCAGAAGGTATCCGGGTTTACCAACACGGCGAGTGCATTATTCTCGCATCCATCCAGGCCGCATACGAACGCGGCAAGGAAATGCAGGAAAGTCTGTCCATCAAAGATCTCATTTTGCCTATCGACCATCTGGCAACGCGGGTTTACAGTCAAAACCGTGAAGCGGCCCTGCTGGAATATCTGGCGCTATCGAGTTATTATTATTGGGGAAGCTATGATATTAAAGATCAGAATTCCTCTACCAATGTCACCAAAAATGTTCGGTTCGAACCGGAATCCGCGAGTCCGGCCAAAGTTTTTACCGCGAACAATTCCCCTTATTGCGTCAATCATCTCGACCGGCTGCCCAGCCCAACCGAAACGTTTGTGCGCAATTACGGCCCGCGGTTGCATCATATGGCCTTAGCGGTCAAAGACGGTCAACGCAACGGTATGGAACACATCGATTTTGTCGTAGCCGCCATTGCCGCGCAAGGCAAAGGCTTTTTACTGGATACCATCGGTTCGCGTGAAGCGGGACTGAAACAGATATTTTCCGCTGCGTCGGAGTTCTCAACTTTAATCATAGAATACGTCCAGCGTTTCGATAATTTTCAGGGATTTTTTACGCGCGAAAATGTAGCGCTGCTGACGTTCGCTGCCGGTCTGGCGGATGCACCGCAACAACAAACGCGTGCCGGCTAAAATTTGGTGGAACATTGCCTCGTCCATCTTCTCCTGTTCCTGGTTTGGCCTGATTGTCTGACTTCCCGCGGTTCATTTTGACGGCGATCAAACTTATGAAGCATAAATACCCAGCGTGTATCCTGGCGTGATATTATAATAAAAAAAAGATATAAATATCCTTTAATAATGCTGGTTGTGCTGAAGCACCAGCCTTATCAAACCAAAGCCAGAAAAGGATAACAGTATGCGCGTCAATTTGCCGGTTACGGATATCGAATACGAATTGAAAGACGGAACCTCTATCGTTTCCAAAACTGATCTGAAAGGCAGAATCACCTATGTCAACCCTGCCTTTATAGAAGCCAGCGGTTACTCGGAGGACGAACTCCTGGACGAAGCGCATAATCTGGTGCGCCACCCCGATATGCCGGCAGAAGTATTTGCCGATCTGTGGATCACCCTGAGCGAAAGATTGCCCTGGACCGGGATGGTGAAAAACCGGCGTAAAAACGGTGATTATTATTGGGTGCTGACGAATGTGACCCCGCTACGAAAAAAACCGCCTACTATCGGTTATCTGTCAGTGCACAACAAACCCACACGCCAGCAAATCGACGAAGCCGAGCGCGTTTACCGCCTGTTCAAGGAAGGCCGAGCCGGCGGCATGAAAATCCGCCATGGCATGGTGATACGCGATGGATTGGTCGGCAAACTGCAAGCGGTACGCCGCATTCCCATCAATTTACGGATTATGCTGACTGCCGTTTCCGGGTCGGCGTTGATGGTTACCCTCGGAATGCTCGGCTGGTGGGAAACGACCGCCCTGGCCAAAGCCGCGGGGGTGCAAAGCTGGATACCGATACTGCTCGCCGTCGCCGGTTGCATCGGCGGCCTTCTGCTCGCACTGTTCGGTTATTTTATTTCAAGTACGATATTAAAGCCGATGGATCGCGCACTGGAAGTCGCGCACGCCATTGCGTGGGGTGATTTATCGCTGCGTTTCGAAATGAGCGAGTCGGATGAAACCGGATTGCTCATGTCCGCGCTCAATCAGATGAAAGCCAATCTGGTAGCGGCAGTTTCCGATGTGGAATCGCAGGCGTACAGTATCAGCGCTGCGGCGACTGAAATTGCCGATCTCTATTCCCGAATCAGTTTATCGCCGATCGACAGGGCCGCCATATCTGATAGCAACGCAATGGTTCAAAATCGCAGCGCAACTCAACCAGATGAAACGCCAACGCGGGAATCACAAATAACGACGGCAGCAATGAAGTTGCAACGCAACGTGGCAAAACTGGAACAAATGATTAGCGTGTTCAAACTCGGCGATACCTAGGTTCCAGGATATTTCGTCTTCTTCGCTTTCCTATGAAAGCATCCGCGTCGCCTGGCGACGCGGATCAATTCCGATATGAATGGGCGAGCCGGAAATAAATAGCGAATTCGCCTGCGCTCAAGCTATAGTAATTATTATTTGACGGCCAAGTTGCTGGTAGAATATTACTTTGGTAATGACAGCCTCGAGCCATGAATAGTCCCCGCTTGCGCGAAATTCCGTACAATTATACCTCGTTTTCCGACCGTGAAATCGTCATTCGTCTATTAGGCAATGAAGCTTGGGCGGTACTCAATCAGCTGCGCGACGAACGCCGTACCGGCCGCTCTGCGCGTATGTTGTTCGAAGTGCTGGGCGATATCTGGGTGGTTTCGCGCAATCCGTATCTGCAGGACGATCTGCTGGCCAACCCGCAACGCCTGGATGCGCTCATTACTGCGCTGAATCATCGCATCAACGAAATCGAAACCCGCCGTCAGGATAATTCGCTGGTGGCACAAGTGCTCGCTGCCGCACGCAAGGCGGTGATCGACTTCGAATCGGAATTCAAACGCACCAACCAGCAACGCCGCGAAATCGTCAAGAAACTCTCTCGCCATACGCGGCGCGACAACATCCAGTTCGACGGACTGGCTCGCGTATCGCACGTGACCGACGCCACCGACTGGCGCGTCGAATATCCGTTCGTCGTGCTCAACCCCGATACCGAGGCCGAAATCGCCTATCTGGTCAAGGATTGCATAGAGCTGGGGCTTACCATCATTCCACGAGGCGGCGGCACGGGATATACCGGCGGCGCAATCCCTCTGGACAAATTTTCCGCCGTCATCAATACCGAAAAACTGGAAGCGCTATCCGCCATCGAAGTTATGCGCCTGGCGCAAACCGACCGGGATTACGCGACCATACATTGCGGCGCGGGCGTGGTTACGCAACGCGTCATGGAAGCGGCGGATCGAGCCGGACTGGTGTTTGCGGTTGACCCTACTTCCGCCGACGCCTCGTGCATAGGCGGCAACGTCGCGATGAATGCCGGCGGCAAAAAAGCCGTATTGTGGGGAACGGCGCTCGACAACCTGGTTTCGTGGCGGATGGTGACTCCCGATGCAGAATGGATGGAAGTGACCCGCATCGGCCATAATTTCGGCAAAATCCATGATGCCGAAACAGCTCATTTTGAAATTCGCCGGTATGCCATCGACGGCACTACTCCGGTCGGCGAACCGGAAACGCTTGCCATCCCGGGCCAGCATTTCCGTAAGGTCGGTCTGGGCAAAGACGTCACAGACAAGTTTCTGGCTGGTCTGCCCGGCATCCAAAAAGAAGGTTGCGACGGCATTATCACGTCCGCGCGCTTCGTCTTGCATAAAATGCCGCCATACATCCGTACCGTATGTCTGGAATTTTTCGGACAGGTGCGCGATGCGGTACCGGCCATCGTCGAAATCAAGGGCTATCTCGATAGCCACGCCGACGCAACGCTGGCCGGGCTCGAACATCTGGACGCCCGCTATCTGAAGGCTGTGGGCTACGCGACCAAGGCGAATCGCCATCATCGGCCCAACATGATTTTATTGGCCGATATCGTGGCCGATAACGAGTCATCCTGCGGAGACGCGGCCGCTCACATCGTGCGTATCGCCAACGCCCGCGGCGGCGAAGGATTCATTGCGGTCAGCGTCGAAGCGCGCAAAAAATTCTGGCTGGACCGCGCGCGCACCGCAGCAATCGCCGCCCATACCAATGCGTTCAAGATCAACGAAGACGTAGTCATTCCCTTACCGCGGCTGGCCGATTACTCGGACGGCATAGAACGCATCAATATCGAACTGTCGATCCGGAACAAGCTGGCATTACTCGATGAACTCAGCGGCTTTTTTCATGGCGAATTGCCTCTCTATAGCGATGACGAAACCATAGCCGATCCGGACGCGACGGCGGAGCGCAGGATACGCACGTTGGAGCTCCTGCATATATGCCGTCGCCGCTGGGAGTGGTTGCTTACCAACCTGGATAATTCCCCTGCCTCTGTTGAGTTGGGCATGAGCACCACCGAACTGATAGCGGCCAATTCCCATGTCAGCGTATTTCATGCTCTGCAGGATCATACTGTGCGCGTCTCATGGAAACGCGAAGTACGACGCGAAATCCAGCAGATTTTCAATGGCCGCGAGTATCAGCCGATATTGGACAAATGCGACGAGATTCATCTCGAAATTCGCAAGAGCCGGGTATTTATCGCCTTGCACATGCATGCCGGCGATGGCAACGTCCATACCAATATTCCGGTCAATTCCGACAATTACCTCATGCTGCAAACCGCCAACGCTGCGGTTGCCCGCATCATGCAGCTGGCACGCGATCTGGGCGGCGTGATATCCGGCGAACACGGCATAGGCTTGACCAAGATGGAATATCTGGAAGACGCTGCCGTGGACAGCTTTGTTCGTTACAAACACAAGGTCGATCCGGAGGGCCGTTTCAACAAAGGGAAACTGCTGCCCGGCGCCGATTTGCGCAACGCCTATACGCCCAGCTTTTCCTTGCTCGAAACCGAATCCTTGATCATGGAAAAATCGGAAATCGGCGAAATTGCCGATTCGATCAAGGATTGCCTGCGCTGCGGGAAATGCAAGCCGGTCTGCACTACGCACGTGCCGCGTGCAAACCTGCTTTACTCGCCGCGCAACAAGATTCTCGCTACTTCCTTGCTCATCGAGGCTTTTCTGTACGAAGAGCAAACGCGTCGCGGCATCTCGATCCAGCATTTCGACGAATTCAGCGATGTGGCCGATCATTGCACCGTCTGCCACAAATGTATAAATCCGTGTCCGGTCGATATCGATTTCGGCGACGTGTCGATCGCCATGCGAAATTTTTTGCGTAAACAGGGCAAACAAAAATTCAATCCCGGGACGGCTGCCAGCATGTTCTTCCTGAACGCTACCGACCCGACCACGATCAAGCTGACGCGCAAACTGATGATAGAGTGGGGCTATAAGGCTCAACGCCTGGCGTTTCAGGGCGCCAGAAAGCTCGGCCTGATCAGGCCGCAAGTCAAGCATCCGCCGGCAACTGTGGGGGTCGCGCCGGTCAAAGCCCAAGTCATACATTTCATCAACAAACCCATGCCGGGCGGGTTGCCAAAAAAGACCAGCCGCGCACTGCTGGGCCTGGAAGACGCCAGGATAGTTCCTGTCATTCGCAATCCGCAAAAATTGACGGAAGAATCGGATGCCGTGTTCTATTTTCCGGGTTGCGGTTCGGAGCGTCTGTTCTCGCAGGTCGGTCTGGCTACTCAAGCCATGCTGTTCGATCTCGGCACGCAAACGGTGTTGCCGCCGGGCTATCTGTGCTGCGGCTATCCGCAGACTTCTACCGGACAAGCGGATAAAGGCGAGGCCATTACGACCGAAAATCGGGTCTTGTTTCACCGAATCGCGAATACGCTGAATTACCTGGATATCAAAACAGTTATCGTATCGTGCGGCACCTGCATGGATCAATTGCTCAAATATCAGTTCGAAAAAATATTTCCGGGCTGCCGGCTGCTCGATATCCATGAATACCTGATGGAAAAAGGATTGAAGCTCGACGGCATTTCGGGCATGCATTATATGTATCACGATCCCTGCCATACCCCGATGAAAACCTACCAACCCCTGAAAGTCGTCAATCAGTTGATGGGTGAGCCCGTGACCTTATCCAACCGCTGTTGTGGCGAATCCGGCACGTTTGCCATTTCCCGTCCGGATATCTCGACTCAGGTGCGCTTTCGCAAAGAGGAAGAAATCCGCAAGGATGTCGCGCAAATCAGGAATGTCACCGGCGAGGCTACGCCAGTCAAAATATTGACTTCGTGTCCGTCATGCTTGCAGGGTCTGGGACGGTATGACAACGATGCCGATACCAGCGCCGATTATATCGTCGTTGAAATGGCGAAAGCGATATTGGGAGAAAACTGGATGGAGGATTACATTACGCTCGCCAACCGGGGCGGCATAGAACGCGTATTATTATAGCCGTCCGACCGTAGAAATCGGAAATTCGCTGCATCTGTCGGTGAATCTAACGTCGATCAACCGCTTGAGTCGCCTTTGCTGTTAAACATTGCACCAGATAATTAACGAGAGAGTGCACATTCTGCCGTCCGGTATCGATGACTAAATCCGCGATTTCCCGATACAGGGGATCGCGTTGCGCATACAAATCCCGCAGGCTGGCCTTAGGGTTCTGCGTTTGCAATAAAGGCCGGTTGCGATCGTGACGGGTGCGCTGCCATAATTCATCTATGGTGCCCCGCAAATAGATGACCGTGCCGCGCTGCTTCAATTGCTCGCGGTTGGTCGCGCTCAACACCGCACCGCCGCCGGTAGCCAGCACAATTCCCTCCTGTTGGGTCAATTGCAGCAACATCTGTTCTTCACGTCTGCGAAATCCGGCTTCACCTTCCACTTCGAAAATCATGGGAATGGTAACTCCGGTCCGACGTACGATTTCATGATCGGTGTCGTAAAAAGGCCGGCGCAATTGTTTGGACAACAGCTTGCCTACGGTCGTTTTTCCGGAGCCCATCAAGCCCACCAGAAATATGTTATCAAAGCGATTATTCATTGCATGCTATCCTGGCATGGCTGCTGCATGCCGTTTCGGCAGCCGGTAACTATACAGCGCGCACATAATGATAAATAAAAATGATTGGGATATCATTGTGTACGTATTCAACAAACGAAGACAAGACTCCTTTTGATCGAATTGCCCTCACCAATTGATACCGGGCCACGGCACCTTGCGCCTACAGTATTATATGCGAGACCGTGTTGCATCGTGGTTACACATAAAAAAGACGGAATGATCCGCCTTTTTTATCGATTATTGCTATTTGATCGTCATATCTTCTTTTACGATACGCGGAGTTATAAATACCAGCAACTCGGTCTTGTTATCCGTAGTCGTATTATCCTTGAATAAGTTTCCTACCCACGGCAAATCCCCGAAGAAAGGCACCTTGTCTATAGTGACTTGCTTATTCTGATAATAGATACCGCCCAATACGACCGTTTCGCCGTTTTTGACCCGGACTTCCGTTTTCACCCGTTTGGTGTCGATAGGATAAGCCAGCACTCCGCCGCTGCTGAATGGCACGCCGGGAGCGTCATCCTGCACTTCTATGGTCAGGATCACCGAATCGTTGTTCAGAATTTGCGGGTTGACCAGCAGGCACAAGAAAGCATCAACGAAGGTGACGGTAGGCGGCGAAGTCGCCGTACCGGGCGTGACGTCGGGAATTTGCGTACCTTGCAGTATCACCGCCGGCCGCTGATTGGCAGTGATCACCCGCGGACTGGAGATGATTTTCCCTTTGCCGTCCGTTTCCATCGCCGACAATTCCAGATTCAACAACGCCCCGCTGCCCAGATTATACAAGGATAATCCCAGAGTCGCCGCGTTCGTTGCCGCAGACGGCAGGTTGACGTTGGTAGGATTGGCATTTCTGGGCGTCACAGTACCGCCGCTAAAGGCCGGTAGTGCATTGATCCCGGCAGTATTGGATGCTCCGGGCGCCGTACCGGACACGCCTCCCAGCGTCCCGCCGTTATTGGTGGTAAACGGCGAGGAAGCACCGAACTTGACGCCCAGATCCTTGCTGAACGAGTCGTTGGCCACGACCACCCGCGCTTCTATCATGACCTGGCGGGCAGGCGTATCGATCAGCTTCAACAGTTCGGCCACCTGATCCTGTTTGCTCGGAATATCGTCCACGATCAGCGTATTGGTCTGCAGTTCGGAAGTCGCGCTACCGCGCGCCGACAGGATGCGATTGGGATTGTTTGCCGTGGAAGTCGGCGTCGCGGCGGCTGCAGTCGCCGTCTGCGCCTTGATACCCTGGGCTTGCGCGTCGCAGGTCACGTCAGATCCGGTATCGCCTGGGAGCAAGGGCAAACCCAGCAACGAGCGAGCAGCCTGATCGGCTTTTTTGTAATTCAACTGATATTGTCGCACCACCAGCGGCTCTAATGACTCTATGCTCTGGCGCGATTCCATTTCCGACTTTTCCTTCGCCAGCAGTTCGTCCTTGGGTGCGACCCAGATGACGTTTCCGCTTTCGCGTTTATCCAGCCCCTTGGCCTGCAAAATGATATCGAATGCCTGGTCCCAGGGCACATCCTTCAGCAGCAGCGTCAGGTTCCCCGTCACCGTATCGCTGGTAATGATATTCTTGCCGGTAAAATCGGCAATCACCTGAAGCACGGAACGGACATCGGTATTCTGGAAATTCAGCGACAGCTTTTCGCCGGTATATTGAGGCTTGGAACCGTTGGCCTTGTTTGCTTCGTCGGTTTTGGGTCTGACTTCTATGATGAATTGATTATCGGTCTGATACGCGGAATAATCGTATTCGCCGGTAGGCTGTATCGTCATGTTGACGTTATCCCCCTGCGACTGCGTCTCGACG
This sequence comes from Pseudomonadota bacterium, assembly GCA_021795395.1. GTDB lineage: Bacteria > Pseudomonadota > Gammaproteobacteria > Burkholderiales > Sulfuriferulaceae > Sulfuriferula. The sequence continues at coordinate 24,744 of JAJYPN010000027.1, forward strand.
AATTTGACCGGCGTACCGAAATCGGTCACATCCAGCCGTCGCTGCAAACGATTTGCGACATCGGTATTGATAAAATTGACCAGCAGGTTTTCGCCCTGTTTACGGATGTCTATGCCCGTCGTACTGTCGGACAAGGTAGCTATTACGCGCGCCGCTCCGTCCGAACCGCGGCGAAAATCGATATCCTTGATGGCATGTTTGCCCGAGCCGGCGACCGGTACGGCAAAATGCGTGGTTTCATTGCTGACCCCGGTAGTATCGGACGCTTTCAGGGTAATAAATAAATCGTTGCCCTGTATGCGTGTCTCATACTGAGCCGGCTTGATCAGATTCAATACCAGGCGGGTCCGATCGCCAGCTTGCACGACATTGATGCTGCGTAGCGGGCCTTGGTTGACCAGAACGGTATTTTTACCGAGCCCGTTCGACGTATTCGCCAGATCCATCGCAATGCGCGGCGGTTCATTGACGGTAAAACTGGCGGGGCTGTTCTGCAAGCCTTGTTTCAGGGCGACCTTGATCAGGAGCCTGTCATTTTCCAGCGTGGAAAATTCGATGCCGTTTACCGAATTGAGGATAGGTCCGACCTCAGCATGCACTTGCTGGATTGTTATGGCCATCAACCACACTATACCGAAAAACGTCAGTAGTCTTTGACTCATTTGGGCGATATCCGTTTTCATTGTTAACCACTCCTTATTGTTCTTGCAGTGTAAGCGCACCATCGCGCTCCGCCCAGTCGCCGGCGCTATCTTGCACGGTTTCCTTTAATTTGACTTCCGTATCGGTAATGGATACGACCTTGCCAAAATTCTGGCCTAAATAATTACCGACTGTTACCGTATAGATAATATGTCCCGGAGTTTGAATCACCGCATAAATCTTGTTTTTCCGTTTTAAAACGCCGACCATCTTGAGGCTTTCCAGCGCAAACGACTCCAGCAGTTCCCTGGGGCGATTCAAATCCGGTTGCAAACCGTTGCCTTCGCCGATTTTCAAGGTTAATTTCCGTGGCTTGAATGGGTCCGGCAAATCAAAGGCATTATAAGTAAAAGCTTCATAAGGTTTCATTTCCGGCAATGGCTCGACCTTGCCGCGTGAATTATTTCCGGCGTTTTTTACAAATTCCTTCAGATCGTCATGACCGGCTCCGGAACATGCCGACAGGCTTGATATCGCAAGGGCTACGATAAAATACTTCATTTTTTACCATTCCCCTTTTTGCTGTTTTTGTTTTGAGCCGCGATTTCGTCTTCGTCCAGATAACGATAGGTATTGATAACGGCATTCATATACAGTCCGCCGTCCTTATCGACACCGATACTGATATCATGCAAGGTAGCAATCCGCGACAATTGCGCAATATCGCTCGCGAATGCGCCGAAATCGTGATAAGTACCGGTAACGCGTATGCTGATCGGCAATTCGGCATAAAAATCCTTCGGCGTTTCCACGCCGGGTTTGAATAATTCGAATTGCAGACCGCGCCCGAGACCGGCCTGATTGATATCGCTGAGCAGCGCGTCCATCTGCGATCGATTCGGCAACTGTTTGAGCAAGGCGCCGAAAGAGTGGTCGATATCCACCAATTGCTGTTTGTAAATATCGAGATTGACCGCTTGGCGTTTTTTAGTTACAAAACTTTCCCGCAAGGTGAGTTCTTCCTGTTGCGAAGCGCTAAGCGTGGCTAATTGCGAGCTCCATACAAACCAGTAGCCTGCAAACAATACCAGCAGAAAAGCGATGGCCAGTACCGCCACTTTGACCGGCTTTGGCGCATTCGCCAGATCTTTCAGGTCGATATTGCGCAATTCGTTCAAATCCATGATTACCCCGTTTTCCCTGCATTATCGGCATTTTTATTTTGGTCGGGCGCTACCAGTTGCACATCCAGACTGAACTCATTGGCGCGCAAGCCTTGCACCGTCGCCGATTTGATCTCGACCAGTGTGGCGCCTTCCAGCCACGGCGATGCATTCAAGTTGCGCATCAATGTCGACACACGGGCACTGGATTGAGCGTATCCCTGCAAATGCACCAGATTGCCGTTCTGTTCTATCGACTTCAAATACACGCCTTCGGGCAGCCGGCGTACCAATTGATCGAGCAAATGCACATCCTGCGAACGATTAGTCTGCAGCGTTTCCACCACCTGCTTACGCGCAAGCAGAGCCTGGGTCTGCTCTTTCAATTTCTTGATATCGGCAATATCCTTGTCCAGCTTGGCGATTTCCGTTTTAAGATATTCGTTACGCATCCGCTGACTGTAAATACGCGCTTCCAGCGTAATGTAACCCAGCACTATGATCGCTACCGCCAGCAAGGCGACCATCCCCAGCAAGATGCTGAAATGACGCAGGCGTGCGGCTCGGCGCATCTCCCGGTAAGGGAGCAGATTAATACGTATCATACGGTATCGAACCTCCGCATGGCCAAGCCGCAGGCGACCATCAATGCGGGCGCATCCACCGCCAGCTTGGTGGCCAGCACGCGAGCGGAACACGTCATGCCGACAAAAGGATTGGCAACCAGCGTACTGGCCTCGGTGCGGTTCGCAACCGCCTCATCGAGTCCGGGCAAGACAGCGCAACCGCCAGCCAGGACGATATGGTCGACCTTGATATAAGAAGTGGAGGAAAAAAACAACTGCAACGCCCGGCTGATTTCAAGGGCAAGCGTTTCGATAAAGGGGTGCAGCACTTCGAGATCGTAATTTTCCAGCAAATTACCCTTGCGTTTCGCTTTTTCGGCTTCTTCTGACGACAGTCCGTAACGGCGCTGAATTTCCAGCGTCAGCTGATTGCCGCCGAATGATTGTTCGCGCGAATAAACCATGACATGGTTGACGAATACCATGATATGCATGGTGGTTGCGCCGATATCTATCAAGGCGATGATCTGGCCCCTGCCGCTTTCCGGCAAAATATGTGCCATGCCTTCATAAGCCGTCTGGCTGGCATTGAATTCGGTATCCACCACCAGAACCTTCAGGCCGGCAGCCTCAGCCACCGCCACGCGATCTTCGACTTTTTCCTTGCGGCTCGCTACGATCAGAACCTCGACATCGTTGTTCGAATTGGGTACCGGATTCAATATCTGAAAATCCAGATTGACTTCGTCCAGAGCAAAAGGTATGACCTGATTCGCCTCGGCCTCCACCTGAATCTCCATTTCGTCTTCGGTCAAGTCGGCGGGCAAAATGATTTTCTTGGTAATGACCGCCGCAGCCGGCAACGCCAGCGCAACATGCCTGGAACGCGATCCCATGCGCTCCCAGCCACGCTTCATGGCCTCTACCACTTCGTCCATTTTTGCGATATTTCCCTCTACTATCGCATCCTTGGGCAAGGGCTCGATCGCATAGCGTTCGAGACTGCAACGTTCGCGACCCATCTCACCGAATTCCACCAGTTTTATCCCTGTCGAACTGATATCGACGCCAACCAAAGGAGGAGAATTTATTTTAAGGAAGTTGAACTGCAACAGAAATCCCTTTTTTATGTAATGGTTAGGAAGTGTATCAACAATTCACGTTAAAGCCTATCAGCAACTTTATAGGCTGTAAACTATTTTTTCGGCTTCTGAAAATATTTATCATTTTTTATGGTCTTAATGATTTCGCATCTATAATGAATGCGTCAAAGAATACTTAGAATCGGAATATTCTTCATGCTGAAATCACCTTGGCTCTATGTTTTAGCCATAATCACAGGTTTTTTTGCGCTGATCGCCGCGCTGGTATTGCTGGCTATCGCCTTGATTTATCCCAAATTGCCGGATTTGAGCGCACTCACCGATTACCGCCCGAAAATTCCCATGCGCGTCTACACCGTCGACGGCGCCCTGTTAGCGGAATTCGGTGAAGAACGTCGTGCAGTAGTCGATCTCGCACATACCCCCAAGATATTGCAGCAAGCGATACTTGCAGCAGAAGACGATCGTTTTTACCAGCACGGTGGCATCGACACTATGGGAGTATTGCGGGCGGCATTGAGCAATGTGGTGTCGGGAGGAGCAAAAGAAGGCGCGTCGACCATCACCATGCAAGTCGCGCGCAATTTTTTCCTCTCCAGCGAAAAAACCTTCACGCGCAAACTGAATGAAGCGCTGCTTGCCATCAAAATCGAGCGGTCGCTGAGCAAGGATCAAATACTGACGCTGTATATCAATCAGATCTATCTGGGGCAAAGGGCATACGGTTTTGCCGCCGCTGCGCAAGCCTATTTCGGCAAGCCGCTGAGCAAAATCGATATAGCCGAAGCCGCCATGCTCGCCGGATTGCCCAAAGCGCCGTCGCGCTACAATCCCGTCGTCAACCTGCCTCGCGCCGAAGCACGCCAGCATTACGTTCTGCATCGGATGCTCGAGTTGCATTATATCGATGCAGATCAATACAACGAGGCCATCAACGAGCCATTGATCATACGCAAAAACCAGATGTCCAATATTCAGGTAGGAGCAGACTATGTCGCCGAGATGATACGGCAGGCGATGTACGACCGCTATCAGGATGCCATCTATACCAACGGACTCAAGGTGTATACGACCTTGCGCAAGAAAGATCAGCGCATGGCGGACACGGCTTTGTGGCAAGGCGTTGAAACCTACGACCACAGGCACGGATATCGCGGCCCGGAAGGCACAGCCAGCCTACCCGAAAGCGACGAGACGCAATCTTCCACGTTGAATTCGGCACTTCAGGATAAATTCGCAGTACACGATCTCATTCCCGCCATCGTTCTCGCCGCCGACAGCAAATCCGTACATGCCTACGCCAAGGACACCGGTTATATTGACATCAAGGGCGAGGGACTCAAGTTCGCTCAGCGCGGCCTGGGCAAAGCCGCTCCCGCCAAACTCGCTCTCCGTCGCGGCTCCATCATCCGCGTTCAGAAAATTCCAGATACCGACAACTGGCGCATTACCCAGCTCCCACAAGCGCAAGCCGCCTTTATCGCCATGGACCCGAAAACCGGCGCAATTCTGGCACTGGTCGGCGGCTACGATTATAATTTGAACAAATACAATCATGTCACACAGGCCTTGCGGCAGCCCGGTTCGAGTTTCAAGCCGTTCATCTATTCCGCGGCGCTGGAAAAAGGCTTTACGGCAGCGACGCTAGTGGAGGATGAGCCGATTACGATCGACCCGGCGCAAACCGGCGGGGTATTATGGGAACCCAAAAATTATGAAGGTACGTATGCGGGCATCGTCAGCGTAAGACAGGCATTAACCGAGTCGCTGAATCTGCCGACCATCCGCATGCTTCAGGCCATCGGTCCGAGCTATGCCCGCGATTACGTCCAGCGCTTCGGCTTCGATGCTGCGCACCAGCCGCCCTATCTGACCCTGGCGCTAGGCGCCGGATCGGTTACCCCTTTGCAACTGGCGGCCGGATACGCAGTATTCGCCAACGGCGGCGCACAGGTCAAGCCCTATATCATCGATCATATCGTAGACCAGAACGGTCAGACGATCATGCGCACGATCCCTCAGGCACCTAGACAGGTCATCGATCCGCGTAACGCATTTATCATCACCAGTCTCATGCAGGATGTCGTCCGCCGCGGAACCGGCGCCAAGGTAGCCCAGCTCGGACGCAACGATCTTGCCGGCAAGACCGGCACGACCAATGACCAGAACGATGCCTGGTTTGCCGGATTTCAGCCCAATCTGGTCGCGGTTGCATGGATAGGTTACGATCAGCCGCGAACTCTGGGACGCGGTGAAACCGGCGCCCAGGCCGCATTGCCGATCTGGATGAAATATATGGGCGAAATGCTCAAGGGCGTACCGCAATCTCCTCCGGTTCCGCCCAACGGCGTGGTCACTGTAGCAATCAATCCCCTGACTGGCTTGCCGGTCGGGCCGGGCGAAACCGGAGTGCCGGAATACTTTTATCAGGAGGGAGTGCCTATGGCTCCCAATACCAGCACAACGCTCGCCGCTCCCGCCAACGCACCTGCCAACGTTCCCGCCCCTCCATCCGCCGCCGTAGCCCCGGCAACGATTAGCGGCCCCGGCGCAAATCCTTTGAACTCGCTCCCGAATCCGCCGGTCAGGTAGCCCCGCGATGAAAATCAATCCGGCCCGGGAACTGGTTGCACAGTTAGCCGCACAATTGATATGCGAACATGGCGTTCGGGATTTTGCTGCGGCCAAACGCAAGGCAGCCCGGCAACTCGGCATCGCCGAACCGCATCATCTTCCGGGCAACCCGGAAATAGAAGCCGCGGTTAAAAGTTATCACGCCTTGTATCAGTCGCAGACACAGCCGGCGGTATTGCGCGAATTACGCCAGGCCGCCATCGATATCATGCAGATGCTGGCCGAATTTCAACCTTATCTGACCGGCGCAGTTCTGAACGGCACCGCCGGCAAACATTCCGACATACGCATCGAACTGTTTACCGACAACGAAAAGGAGGTCGAACTTTATTTACTCAATCGGAATATTCAGTTCAAACAGGGCCAACATCAGATCATCCATCAGGGCAGCCGAAAACAGATACCCTGCTTTATCCTCGACTACGACATTTGCGACATCTATATTACGGTAAATCCGCCCGGCGCAATCCGTAACGCACCGCGCAACAGCAATTATGAGCCGCTTAAACGCGCCTCGCTCAATCAGGTGCTGACGCTGATCGAAGACAGCGCAAGCAGCGATTCAATCCTGTAACCAGTGCGCTGCATCGAGCGCATAATACGTCAATATTCCGTCGGCCCCGGCTCGTTTAAAAGCGACCAACGTCTCGAGCACGGTTTTTTTCTCGTCCAGCCAGCCGTTCTGGGCAGCCGCCTTGAGCATGGCATATTCGCCGCTGACCTGATAGACGAAAGTCGGCGAACCGAACGTTTCCTTGACACGACGCACGATATCGAGATAAGGCAAACCCGGTTTGATCATCACCATATCCGCGCCTTCCTGGATATCCATGGCCACTTCGCGCAAAGCTTCATTGCCGTTGGCAACATCCATTTGATAGGTATGCTTGTCGCCCGCACCCAGATTGGCCGAAGAGCCCACCGCATCGCGAAAAGGCCCGTAAAAACTGGAGGCATATTTGGCAGAATAAGCCAGTATCCGGGTATGGATCAAGCCTTGCTCGTCCAGATTTCGGCGGATTGCGCCTACTCTGCCATCCATCATGTCGGACGGCGCAACGATGTCCGCTCCGGCAGCGGCATGAGCCTCTGCCTGCCGCACCAGCACCGCCAGCGTTTCATCGTTCAGCACATATCCGTCAGCATCGATCAGGCCGTCCTGACCGTGACTGGTATACGGATCGAGCGCTACATCGGTAATAATGCCCAGTTCAGGATAGGCTGCCTTCAACGCGCGCACGGTACGCGGCACCAGACCAAGCGGATTCCAGGCTTCAGCCGCATCAAGCGATTTTAACGATTCGTCGATGACGGGAAAAATAGCCAGGGCTGGAATTCCCAATGTCACACACCGTTGCGCCAGCAGTAGCAACCGGTCGAGCGTAACGCGTTCGACGCCTGGCATGGAAGCCACCGATTCGCTGCGGTTCACGCCGTCCAAAATGAAAACGGGATAGATCAGATCATCGACCGACAGGTTATGCTCCCGCATCAGCCGGCGACTGAAATTATCTCGGCGCATCCGGCGCAAACGGGTATGCGGATAAAAAAAACTGGAATTCATTTTCATCTCTTGCAAAAATTTAGTGAACTTTTCAAAAGGCGATCTCTCTTATTCTGCAGATGGCGTAACTTGCCGTCTCCCGCTTCTCCTCCCTGAGCGGGCGTTCTGACGCTAGTCAGAACATTTTAACCTCGGCTATACTCCCCTTTAGTCGAGGTTTTTTTCGCCCTGTGAAACTGGTTCGAACCATTTGGAAACAATCAGTTCAACTTCTTCCTTACCCTGTTTTTTCAGACTCGAAAATAGCTGAACGGTAAAAACGGGAGACAATTTTTCAAACTCCTGACGGACAAAACGCAATGTGGCTGCGGCATCGCTACGATTAAGTTTATCACTTTTCGTCAGCAGGCAATGCACCGGCTTGCCCGTGGGCAAAAACCAGTCCAACATGACCTGATCGAGCTGGGTCAACGGATGCCGCGCGTCCATGATCAACACCAACCCGCGCAATTGAGGCCGCAATGCCAAATAATCGCCCAGCAGTCCGCGCCAGTGATCTTTTACCGCGTTCGGCACCTTGGCAAAACCGTATCCGGGCAAATCGACCAGATAACGCCTTTCCCCCAGGCTGAAATAATTGATATGCTGAGTCCTTCCCGGCGTTTTGCTCACGAAAGCGAGCCGTGTTTTATTGGCGAGAGTGTTGATGGCGCTCGACTTGCCGGCATTTGACCGCCCCGCAAAAGCAACTTCGGCCAGACTTTCTGCAGGCAAATCACACAAATGGTTAACAGTAGTATAAAATGCTGCTGGTTGAAAAAAATTCATAAATTTAATACCAAAAATACCCCCCGACAGAACGGGCTGGCGTGAAAAATAAAATGAGGATAGAATAATCGTTTTTTAGCATGTTACGGTAGAGGAGTTCTCAATTGAAGTCACAAATGAAGAATATCATGGCGTTTGCGGCACTCGCTGCTTTGACCACATTTTCCCTTGCTCGCGCGGATGATACCACCTCCCAGAGTGGCATGGCTAAAGCTCAGCAATTAGCATCTACGGTTTGTGTGGCCTGTCATGGAGCGGATGGCAACAGCGCCTCGCCGAACTTTCCCAAACTGGCGGGTCAGCAACCCGAGTATATCACCAAGCAGTTAATGAATTTCAAATCGGGAGCTCGCACCAACCCTATCATGCAGGGTATCGTAACCAGCAACAATCTGACGCCGGACGATATGAAAAATCTGGGGATTTATTTTTCCCAGCAAACCATCAAACCCGGCGCTGCCAAAGACAAGACTCTGGCCGAAGAAGGCGAGAAAATATTCAAGGGCGGCGATGCTGCAACCGGTACGCCCGCCTGCGCAGCTTGCCATGGCCCAACCGGCGCGGGAATTCCTTCGGAATTTCCGCGCTTGGCAGGCCAGCATGCCGCCTATATTTATGCCCAGCTTAACAACTTCCGCCTGGGCGACCGCTCCAACGACGGCGGTAAAATGATGCGCACCATCGCAGCACGTTTGACCGATCACGAGATGAAGGCAGTAGCGGATTACGTTTCCGGTCTGCAATAATCCATCAAAACGCTGAACCTGGCGTCAACTTAATGGTCTGAAAGTGGGGGTGGCAGCAGTCACCCCCATTTATTTTTCAGGGCGAATACGATTTTAAATGACAAAAACGTCTGCATCATTTGCTCGTTCGTTTTATGAACTCCTGAGTTCAATGCGTTTTGCAATCAGCCTGTTTACCGTACTGGCGATTGCTTCCATCATAGGCACCGTTTTAAAACAAAACGAACCCTACGCCGATTACATCATCCAGTTCGGTCAGTACTGGTTTACCGTATTCGCATGGCTGGGGCTCTACGATGTGTATCGCACTCCCTGGTTTGTGATCATCCTGGCCTTTTTAGTCCTGTCCACCAGCACCTGCATTTACCGAAACATGCCCAGCATGTTGCGAGAAATACGCAGCTACCGGGAACAAGCGACTGAACAGTCGCTCCGTCATTTTCATCATTACGCCGAATTTGCAACCCATGGCAATCCCTTGAACCTGCTGATGCGCTATCTCGATGCGCAGGGTTATCGTTATAAACAGGTACACAATAACGATACGGTGTTGCTGGCGGCAAAACGCGGCAGCGCCAATCGTTTAGGCTATCTGTTTACGCATAGCGCTATCGTGCTGATTTGTATCGGCGGCTTGCTGGACAGCAACCTGCCATTGAAGATAGAACAGGCCTTTGGCATCAAACGGCTGGAAACGCGCGACATTCCCGAAAGCCAGGTGCCAGCCGTCAGTCGACTGTCGCCCGATAATCTGTCGTTCCGAGGCAATGTCACCATCCCTGAAGGAACCAGCGCAGATGTGGTGTTTCTCAATATTGCCGACGGCTATATGGTGCAGGATCTGCCCTTCAGGATCGCACTGAACAAATTTCATATCGAGCATTACAGTACCGGGCAGCCCAAGGCTTTTGCCAGCGACATCGTCATTCTCGACAAAACGACGGGACTGCCCTTGCTGGCGCACACCATTACCGTCAATCATCCGCTTACATACGACGGTATTGCCATCTATCAGGCCAGTTTCGGCGACGGCGGTACGCACCTCAATATGGACGGATGGAATTTGTTTGCTCACAGCGGCACCCCGTTTCCGGTCACGGGCGCAGTGCATGACAAGACAGAACTGGCTGCCGGCAATACGCGATACACCATAGAGTTCACCGATTTCCGCCCTTTCAACATCGAAAATCTGGGCGGCAACGATACACCGCAACACGATACCCGTGCGGTACTGGGCGGCAACGCCGTAGCCGACAAAAAAAATCTGCACAACGTCGGCCCGAGTTTTCAATATAAAATTCGTGATCCGGAGGGGCAAGCGCATGAATACAGCAACTACATGCTGCCTATATTGATCGATGGCCGCTGGTACCTGCTCTCCGGCATGCGCGATGCGCCTAACGAAGCCTTTCGCTATATCCGTTTTCCGCTGGATCCGGAGCGTACGCTCGCAGGCTTCATGCGCCTGCGCGGTGCCATGCTGGACCCCGCGCTGTTTCCGGAAATCGCACAACGTTTTACCCGCAGTGTTTTGCATGGCAGCGATGTCGACGCCCAGGCAAAATTAGCCGACAGCACGGTCAAGGTTCTGGAGATGTTCAGCAAGGGCGGCTATAAAACCCTATCGAATTTCATCGAAACCAAAATCCCCGCCGCGCAGCGCGACGAAGCCGCACAAACTTACCTCAAAATTCTGGAATTGTCCGCTTTCGAAGCATACGGCATCGCGCAGCAGCAAGCGCATCTTCCGCCGCCGAAGCAGGATGACGAAACCGGCTGGTTCATCCGCGACAGTCTGAATACCATCAACGATATATTTTTTTACGGCGCACCGGTATATTTGCAACTTGCCACCTATGACGAAGTCCAAGCGTCGGGTTTACAGTTGACTCGATCGCCCGGAGAATTTATTGTATTCGGAGGTTCGGGGCTGCTGGTGCTGGGCGTCTTCACCATGTTTTTTGTACGCGAACGCCGGCTATGGTTATTGATTAAACCGAATCAGGTATTATTCGCCATGTCCAGCAATCGCAAAACGCTGGACTTTGAAAATGAATTCCTCCTGCGCAAACAGCACCTTGCCGAAATTTTAAAGGAAAACTGATATGCTACTCACCCAGACTATGCCGCGCCCTGCCCTGATCAGGCAACTCGATGTGTTCGATTGGCTCTTCGCCGCACTACTCTGGGGCGGGGCAATTTATGCGTTCAACCTGTACGGCGCGCATATGGACAGCTATGAAAAAGGCTTTCTGTTCGGCTTTGCCGCAATATTCTCCGCATTGGGCTGGGCATGGAAACCGATACGTCTGCTGCTGCTTACCGTTGCGATTTTCAGTCTTCTGGGCATAGCGGATTATCACGGCAACCTTGCCCGGGCTCAATCCTCCTTTTTCCTCAAATATTTCCTGGCCAGCCAAACCGCCATCATGTGGATGAGCGTACTTTTTGTGCTGGCGACGCTGACGTATTGGATCGGTTTTGCTGCACGCTCGGAATTTGCAGAGAAGGTCGGCAGCGCGCTGACCTGGAGCGCGCTGACCATGGGCATCATCGGGCTTCTGGTACGCTGGTACGAATCCTATCTGATCAGTCCTGATGTCGGTCATATTCCCATTTCCAACCTGTATGAAGTGTTTATTTTATTTTCCATCATCACGGCACTGCTGTATTTATATTACGAAAACCGCTACGCCAACCGGCAGATGGGCGCTTTCGTATTGCCGGTAATCAGCGCAGCGGTGGGGTTTCTGCTGTGGTATACCTTTGATCGGCAAGCGCAAAACATTCAGCCTCTGGTACCGGCCCTGCAATCGTACTGGATGAAAATCCACGTCCCCGCCAATTTTATCGGCTACGGTTCATTTTCTCTCGCCGCCATGGTCGGCGTCGCCTATTTGCTGGCTGACAAAGGCATATTGGCATCGCGTCTGCCCAAGCTGGAAGTACTGGACGACGTGATGTACAAATCCATCGCCGTCGGTTTCGGTTTTTTTACCGTCGCCACCATCCTCGGCGCATTGTGGGCAGCCGAAGCCTGGGGCGGTTACTGGTCCTGGGATCCGAAAGAAACCTGGGCGCTGATCGTCTGGCTGAATTATGCGGCATGGCTGCACATCCGCCTGGTCAAAGGCCTGCGCGGACCCTTGCTGGCGTGGTGGGCGGTAGTCGGACTGTTTGTTACCATATTTGCATTTTTGGGCGTGAATATGTTTTTGTCGGGACTGCATTCTTACGGTACGCTGTGAACCGGGGTTATTCCTGAACATCAACATGATTCCAGAACACACCATACAATTGGCCGCCCGGCTTCTAGGCGACGCACCCAAGCCGGCCAGGGTGATTTTGTTTGGGTCCTATGCACGCGGCGATGCTTCGGACGATTCCGACCTGGATTTCCTGATTATCGAACCGGAGTTGCAAGATAAATTCCGCGAGATGGTCCGCCTGAGACAGATACTACGGCCGTTAAAAGTACCGGTTGATGTGTTAGGGCTCGTTAATGAATAACCTGGACTTACGTTATCGTGTATTCGGGATGGATGCAAGGCGCAAAGTGCGGCGAATGGTTGTTCCATTCGCAAGCTTTGCAACGCCGCAGGCACCCGAATACACGACAACCCTCCGGGCTGGGGTCGCTTTGGGCGCATCCCGGCGTTGCGAACCGCTTGTTGTGAATGACACAACCGCACGTCTCGCGTCTTGGGCTGCATCCCAAAGCGACCCCAGCGTAAGTCCAGGTTATTCATTAACGAGCCCTTAGTCTATTCGCAAGCCGAGATTAACCAGCAGCAGAATGCCTGTTCTACCGCTGTCTATTGGGCATTGCGTGAAGGCAAGGTATTGTATGACACGGTATGATGCCGCCTGTTGAGCTTGCGCGCCGACTGCTCGTACTCGCAGAACGCGATATGATTTCATTCCGTGCTTTAGCCAGCCATCCGGAAGTAGATATTTCCGCGACCGGTTTCTTTGCCCGACAAGCCGTAGAAAAATGTCTCAAAGCAGTGGCAGAATATCACGGCATCGTATTTCGCAGAACGCACGATGTTGACGAACTGGTTGACCTGTTATTGCAACACAGCGTATCAATGCCTTTTCCTGCAGACCGATTCGGCATTTGAACCCATTCGCCGTTATTTTACGCTACGAAGAAACGCCCTATATCAGCATATCCATAGATGAAATGAACTACCTGGCCGATCTTGCCTATCAATGGGCGAGACATGCAATTGAGCGGAAGCGAAAAGAATTTTAGAAACTCAGCAAGCTTTTGCGCTTCAAACACACAAACCATAACAGCTTCAGCGCCTACACGAACGATGGACAAGACCACATTGCCCTGAATGACTATGCGCCCGACGGAACTCCGGTTAACGACGCCGGCGTAATTACCGACGATAATTCCGGCTATTACCCCGACAGCAACTATGCTCAGGACAACAGCACAAATCAGGCTTC
>JAJYPN010000028.1 GCA_021795395.1 Pseudomonadota bacterium
GGAAAAGCCATCTATGAGCGCGAAAATCAAATACACCGATGAATCGCTTGGTAAGGTTCGAATTGTTCCCGACTTCCTTCCTTCGCCAGCCGAATTGGCATTTCGTGAAGAAGGCGTGAAAGTAACCCTGGCTCTAAGCAAGAAAAGTATCGAGTTCTTCAAATCCGAGGCGGCAAAGCATCACACACAATACCAGCGTATGATCCGCCGACTTCTCGATGCCTATGTTGATGACCAGGCTCAACAATCTACACAGACGCCGCGATAAAGCTGCGCAGCGCCAACCAGGAGGCCTATTGAAATGGGGGCGCTACCTTTTATGCGTGACCGTTCCCGATTTGACGAGATGATGGAATTGACGATAACTAACCCGTTGGCGTACCAGAACTCTATTCAGTATCAAAGCCCCCCATGGGGCCGAGACGAATAGTAATGATTTCCACATCCGTAGCCGCAATGTGAGGGCCTTGTCTGGTACCTGCTGGGGTAATCCAAAAACAACCCTTCTCGCAGTCGCGACCGCCGGTAACAAGCTTACCCGAAAGAATGTATACATATTCGTCGGACGGATGCGTATGGGCGGGAATTCTGCTACCCTTTTGCATCTTGAGGCGATGAATAGAGCCTTGGGGTACCGGCTTGGCTAGCACAGACCAACTACTGCCCGGGAACACGGACAAATCCTGAAAAGCCTGTTTGTCTGCATCCTTAAATTTTTGAACTGTCATGTTTTTCTCCTCTGTTTGTTTGGAAGACAATCTATGGGCCAATTCTAATATCTAATAGGTGGCTTTTGGCTTGGATGCTTGTCAACATCCGGACGTATTTGGTGTCCAAGTGCCCATAGGATTGTTCTGATACACAACACCACAATTTTTGGAATAAATGCTTCCATCCGGGTTTGCCGCATAGAGAGTACAAGTATTACCGCCACCTGCATAGAAATAATACTGGCCAGTCAATGTCATTGCTTTCAAGATGCCGTTGTTGGTGCACGCAGGGTAACCATATTGCACATCAATCAGGTCGCCCCCGCCGATATCGACTTGTCTTAGCGTACCATCCGTCGGCGTGCCGGAAGCCAATACCTTCATATTCACTAGTGACGCAGCGGTTATGATTGAAGATGCGCCTGCCATAATGGTGTTCGCCCGCGCATCATGCGATAAATCAATGAATTTGGGTAGCGCCGTGGCAGCGAGTATCCCAAGGATAACAATTACAACCACAAGTTCAATTAGCGTAAAGCCGCTGCATTTCAAACAAGTCTGTTTGCCGAAATCGCCTTCGGTCATGCTGGTGGCACGCCACAACGAGCGTGCGTCGATCATAGTGCATGAAGCAAAAGGGACCAAGGTCGAATGGCACTCGGGTAATGAATAGTCATCTAAAGTCATGATCGGTCAATGGGGGTCAGTTCTTTTAAAAACACATCACAACCATTTGATTATATTTACAGTTATTATATTATGCTGTATTTTCACTCATAACGAGCTTCATATCCAATTTTTCAGCGCGTTGGCCCCAATCTTATTTGTAAACCCGGCGAAATTGCTACATCATCAGTCCATGTATTCTCAGCGCAGAAGTTCAAAGCCAGCGAAAATTTTCAGCATGCACGATGGTCGCTGTATTTGATGATGAACCACCTTGCTTTCGGCAAAGCGAGCAATGGCATGGGTATAACCCAGGGAAAGCGCCCACGATCCCAAATTCGACCAGTCCGCAGAGGCATTTTCCCTGCATGGATTTTCTCCCTATTTCGGCACTACCCTTTTTTCTAACATTTAGTAATATTAAAATACCAATCTAACCCAAACTGCTACAAAGTCAATCGCTCTATGCAGCATTGGATTTATTCACCGAATCTTGCTTAGCTGTTCGGCCATCCGGGTTTGCCAACCTGGCCCTGTCGCTTTCCAGAGTTCGATTACATCGGACGGCAATCGCAGGGAAATCAATTTGCGTGGATTGGACGAAAGCGGCCTGCCGCCTTTATTTACTTTTGCGCGAGACAGCATTTCTTCGGTAAGCTCCGGCAGATCTTCGTACTCCTCTTGTTTCACGGTATGTGCATCGACCTGAATCAGGTCAGACTTTAAGGAGGGGCGCGAGGCGATTTTGTTCACATTCATTGGCTTTCCTCATACTGAAAACGTGGCGATCCGCGCTACGCGGTGTGTAACCCACAACGACCATCCGGCCTTCACTGCTACACAGCCACGCAGATCGAGAACAAAAGCCCCGTAACTGGACAATCCTTTTTCGACCACCGCCAGATATTGCATGATTACTCCATTAACCCAGCTTGCTTTAGCACGCTGCTCAAAGTGCCGCGAGGCACCTCAATGCTGGGCTTGCCAGCAACCGTGACCGTTCCCGATTTAACGGGATGGAATTGAGATGACTACCGCGTTGACGTACCAGCACCCAGTCATCTTTATCAATCAGGCTTAATAATTCAGAAACTTTCATATGATGATATTACGTCACACAGATCAAAAAAGCCAACTTTCGAAACCGCAGCATTAGCCAATCTTATCTGTTGGCTATGCCGCTTTCTTCCGCTCTTTATTTGTTGTAATGTCATACCTTGAACCGACGACTATACGGACAATTGCCCCAGGAGAACAAGCATGCGTTTGACCCGGCTGCAGCGCCAAACCATACGCGACATGATTATCGAAGCGATACCCGATGCCAAAATCAAACTGTTCGGTTCCCGTACTGATGATACTGCGCGGGGGGGCGACATCGACTTGTACGTGGAAACAGCAAAGCCTGCGAGCGCATTAATGATCGCTAAAATTCAACGTCAACTGGAAGATGCACTGGAGATCAAGACTGACGTCATCGTGAATGATGGCAGCAGAAATTCGCCTATACTTTTCATCGCGAACGAGACAGGGACGATGTTATGAATAATCGCGATATTATTAAAAAGAAGCTGTCAATACTCGTTCGCCTACGCACGTATCTTGTATACTCTAACGAAATAGCGATCGCTAGCGGGATAATCGGCAAACCGGCAGAAGCGCTATCAATGGCGGACGGGCAGAATCTGGCGGCATTCCGCATGCGCTATTCAGAATATCAGGAACAATTAGGAAAACTGCTGCAATCCATTGCCAGAGAAGAAGATATTGATATAAAAGGCGCCTCCTCCGTAGCCGCTTTTGCGGAAAAGTTTTCATTTATCGAAAACGAAAACGATTGGCAACATTTTAGAGAAATACGCAATGGAATCAACCACGATTACGAAGAAGAATACGTGGCTGAAATGACCATAGCCATGCGTGATTCCGTTAAGGACATGGCAAACATGCTTGAGCCCATTCTCTTGTTCTGCTTGAAAACCTATGGAATAAATATAACGGATAAGACAGAAAACATTGTGTCGGCACCGAAATTAAGCGCTTAAGGCAATAGACAAGGCCCAGGAAACAGTTCGCGACAATCCCCCGGCAAATAATGTCCAAGGACTCGGTAACGGGAATTTTTTAATGTCGGCAGCAATCGAAACATCCCTGTAATATCATTTGTTCATAATTATTAATAACGCAATTAACGCTCTGATAATTATGAGGCCGGATACCATGAACAAACGCTACGTTGCCGCTCGATCCATTGGTATAACCCTGGTCCTGGCGCTCAGCGGCTGCGGCGGTGGGTCGGGCTTCTCTACCGCCACCCCGTCGACGCCCACCTCATTAGCAAACGCTATCCTGCAGGCGGAATCCACCGGTGCCGTGCCAAAACTCAATCACGACAACACCGTGCTGGGGCCGGACGTCAACGGTAACGGCATCCGCGATGACATCGATCTCTACATCGCCGCGCAACCCGATACCGCGGCGCAGAAAGCGGCGTTGAGCCAGATGGCGGTCGCGCTGCAAGCATCCATGGCGGTAGATACCACCAACAGGAATGCTTTGCTTGCCGTTTCAACAAAAATGATGAATGGCGTAGCTTGTTTATTTTCAGTCTATACCGACATGGTAGGCGGGCAAAAATCTGACGACATCGAAAAAATCACCGTTAACACAATGACCCGACTGCATGCTTATGAAAAATACAACACCGCCCTAAGTGGTTCAGTTCTATCAGACCAACCAGGAACTGGTTGTGGTGAATAACCAGTTTTGGCGCATCCGCGCTTTCATTGCATTAACTCTGTTGATCACAGTGCAGTCGGCATACGCTGTTTTACAGCCATTGTGCGCACCTTCCGGTTATACCTTGGGCTACCAACGGGATGTGGAATACAAGCAAAAATGCACAAAAAGGTATGCACGCGCTAATGAAAATAACTCCATCCACTTACAACGGCGCGCCCGTCACGGGAAAGGTGCTTTATAACCACACCGGTTGCGGTCGGGCCGGCTCATCGTGCCTCGAAGACATCGCCGAGGTATTCGAGCAGCGCGCGCAAGAGCTCGATTCCACGGGAACGCTGGCCGCGCATCTGGAGTATTTCTGGGAATCGTTGGGCGCTGCCGCCAGCTTCACTAGCACAATCCAGAATCTGTTTCAGGGCGCGGAGGCTATCTTCGCCGACCTGCAAGCTAAGGTCATCGCGCAAATCGCCATCAGCATCGCCTCGACCGTCAGTAACGACCCGCTTACCGCCGCAGATTATGCGGCACAAAACGCCCAACTGGATGCTTTGGTCTCAAAAGGGCAAGTGTTATTACTGGTAGCGCATTCACAGGGCAGCCTGTTTCTGAATCAGGCGTACGACCATATTTTGCCGTCGGTGAGGCCAAACGGTGTGGCGGCGGTGCAGATTGCCCCGGCTTCGCCCACTTTGCGCGGCCCGTATGTGCTGGCAAATATTGACCTGGTTATCAATGCGCTGCGTATCCAGGGCAATTCAACCGTGCCTGCAAATAATATCACGCTGCCCGTTTCTGTCACCGACTTGACCGGGCATGCACTTACCGGCACCTACCTGGATCCGGCTCGCCCGGCACGCGCCCAGGTCATTAATCTGATCAACAGCGGATTAGCCTCGCTCGCCCAACCGATCCCCTCAAACGCCGTTCAAGGCGCATTCACAATTACACTCACCTGGAGCGGTTTGGGCAACGAGGACTTGCATGTTTACGAACCCGATGGCACCCATGTGTATTATGCCAACATGCGGGGCGATACCGGTTATCTTGACGCCAATAACCGCTACGGCTACGGTCCGGAATATTATTTTGCATCCTGCGACCCAGCGGTTTTGCAAACCGGGACGTATCAAATTTCCATCAATAATTTCAATGGCGCAGACAATGAAACGGCTACCGTACAAGTTGCAACGCCCTACACAGGCAATTTTTTTAGTTGGCAAATCAATACGGGATCGACCATGGGCCTGGCTGGCAACGTGAACCCGATTCCTGTTGTGACGGTTGGTGTTTCCAAAAATCCGGTGACAGGCGATTATACGTTTTCTGCTTCTTCGATGCCCCCCTGAATTAAGCCGGATATTTACAAGGTGGCGCTCCTTAGAATCAAAACCGCTTTTTCAGTTTCAGCTTTCTATGCTGATATTTACGTCTCACAGATCGAAAAAGCTAACTTTCGAAACCGCAGCATTAGCCAATCTTATCTATAAACCCGGCGAAGTTGCTACATCGTCAATCCATGTATTCCGAGTGCAGAAGTTCGATGAAATCAGATAGTTCCGGCATAGTTTCGTACTGTATCCCGGAGGCAAATGAAAAGTAGGAAAAGAGAACGCTACCCTTTTATTCCTTTTATTAAACTCAGGCTGCCAAACCCACTTCAATGAATGTACTTTTCGATACGGGAGGCGGGATAGGTTGACCCTCAGCCTTTAAATCCTCCAAATGAAATTGAATGGCTTCTTGAATAAGATCGACAACTTCTTTTTCAGTTTCAGCCACTGCTACACAGCCCGGTAGATCGGGAACAAAAGCCCCGTAACTGGATAATCCTTTTTCGACCACTACCAAATATTGCATGATTACTCCTTTAACCCAGCTTGCTTTAGCACGCTGCTCAAAGTGCCGCGAGGCACATCAATGCTGGGCTTGCCAGCAACCGTGACCGTTCCCGATTTAAAAGGGTGATGGAATTGACGATGGCTACCGCGTTGACGGACCAGCACCCAGCCATCTTTATCAATCAGGCTTAATAATTCAGAAACTTTCATACGATAATCTTACGTCACACAGTTCCAAAAAGCTAACTTTGAAACCACAGCATTAGCCAATCATATCTATAAACCCGGCGAAGTTGCTACATCGTCAATCCATGTATTCCGAGTGCAGAAGTTCGATGAGATCAGATAGTTCCGGCATAGTTTCGTACTGTATCCCGGAAGATGTGATTTTGTCCCATGCTGCCTTGGAGCCGACAAACAAGTGAGCACTGATTTTCAGTTGCTCTGTTTTATCAAGAAGACCAGCGGGTATCCAATAATATGGGATATCTCTGAGCGGATTAGGCACCGAAAGAACCGCACTTTGAACAGAAATCGGAACGAAACCCAGTGCTCTTTACCCAGGAAGAAATAAATTCCCGACCTGAAAGCCACCGAAAATTTTCAGCATCCACGATGGTCGCTGTATTCGATGATGAACCACCTTGTTTTCAGCAAAGCGAGCAATGGCATTGGTATAACGCAGGAAGAGCGTCCACGATCCTAAATTCGACCAGTCCGCAGAGGCATTTTCCCTGCATGGATATTCTCCCTCTTTAAACTTTTGCAAATAGCAGTACATATTAACGCTGAATCTTTCCTACTCCGCCCGCAAATGCGGAAACAAGATCACATCCCGTATGCTGGCGCTGTCGGTCAGGAGCATGACCAGCCGGTCGATGCCGATGCCGCAGCCGGCGGTGGGCGGCAGGCCGTATTCCAGCGCACGGATGTAATCGGCGTCGTAGTGCATCGCTTCTTCGTCGCCGGCGTCTTTTTGCCGGACTTGCGCCATGAACCGTTCGGCCTGGTCTTCCGCGTCGTTCAATTCCGAAAAACCGTTGGCGAGTTCACGGCCGGCGATGAACAGTTCGAAGCGTTCGGTGATTTGCGGGTCGGTGTCGGAACGTCTGGCCAGAGGCGAGACTTCGGCGGGGTAATCGACGATGAAGGTCGGCTGGATCAGCAGGGCCTCGGTAGTGGCTTCGAAAAAGCTCAGCTGCAAACCGCCCAGCCCGTCGGTCGCCTGATATTTGGCTTTATGCTGTTCAAACCACGCCAGCAGCCAATGTTTGTCGTTGAGTTGATCGGCCGCGTAGTCGGGATGGTAGGCGCATATCGCCTGGACGATGCTCAGGCGCGCAAACGGCTGGGCGAAGTCGATCGTTTCGCCGTTGTAGGTAATCCGCTCGCTGCCGGTCGCGTTACGCGCGGTGTCGCGCAGCAGGATTTCGGTGAAATCCATCAGATAGCGATAATCGCGGTAGGCCTCGTAGAATTCCATCATGGTAAATTCGGGATTGTGGCGCGTCGATAAGCCTTCGTTACGAAAATTGCGATTGATTTCGAACACCTTTTCCAGTCCGCCCACCACCAGCCGCTTCAGATACAGCTCAGGGGCGATGCGTAAATACATCTCCATATCGAGCGCGTTATGGTGAGTGACGAAGGGTTTTGCGCTCGCGCCGCCGGGGATGGGATGCATCATCGGCGTTTCGACTTCCAGATAGCCGCGCGCGCTCATGAACTGACGGATCGCCTGGACGATCCTGAAGCGGGTCATGAATACCTGCCGCGAACCGTCGTTGGTCATGAGATCGACGTAGCGCTGCCGGTAGGTCTGCTCCTGGTCGGTCAGTCCATGGAATTTTTCCGGCAGCGGCCGCAACGATTTGACCAGCAGCCGCACGTTATGCACCTGCACGGTCAGTTCGCCGGTCCTGGTGCGGAACAAGACGCCTGTCGCGCCGACAATATCGCCCAGATCCCAATGTTTGAACGCTTGATGAGCATCCTCGCCGACATGGTCGTTGCTCACATAAATCTGCAACTGCCCGCTCATGTCCTGCAGCGTGGCGAAACTGGCCTTGCCCATCACCCGCTTGAGCATCATCCGTCCGGCGAATTGCACAGTGACGGGCGTTGCGGCGAGTTCTTCCTTGCCGGTTTCGGCGTAGTGCGCCTGCAGTTCGCCGGCAAAATGCCGCCGCTCGAAATCGTTGGGAAAAGCAATCCCGGTTTCGCGTAAAACCGAGAGTTTGGCGCGGCGTTCCGCGATAATTTGATTTTCTTCCCGCGGTTCGGGTGAAAGTGTATCGCTCATGCCTAAACCCCTTGTTTCAAACTGGCCTGGATAAATTCGTCCAGATCGCCGTCCAGCACTTTCTGGGTATTGGAAATTTCCACGCTGGTGCGCAAATCCTTGATGCGCGACTGATCGAGCACGTAAGAGCGGATCTGGTGGCCCCAGCCAACGTCGGATTTGCCGGCTTCGAGCTTGTCCTGTTCGGCCTGGCGCTTGCGCAACTCCGCCTCGTACATCCGCGATTTCAGCATGGTCATCGCTTCGGCGCGATTCTTGTGCTGCGAGCGGTCGTTCTGGCATTGCACGACGATGCCGGTCGGGATATGGGTGATCCGCACCGCCGAATCGGTTTTGTTGATATGCTGACCGCCCGCGCCGCTGGCGCGATAGGTATCGACGCGCAGATCGGCGGGATTGATATCGACCTCGATCGAGTCGTCGACTTCGGGGTACACGAATACGCTGGCAAACGAGGTATGTCGTCCGCCGGACGAATCGAACGGCGATTTGCGCACCAATCGGTGCACGCCGGTCTCGGTACGCAGGAATCCGTACGCGTATTCGCCGTCGACCTTGATGCTGGCGGATTTCACCCCCGCCACATCGCCGTCGGAAATTTCCAGCACTTCGGTCTTGAAACCCTTGCGCTCGCAATAGCGCAAATATTGCCGCAACAGCATCGACGCCCAGTCGCAGGCCTCGGTGCCGCCGGCGCCCGACTGGATATCGATAAAGCAGTTATTGGGATCCATCGGATTGGCGAACATGCGACGGAATTCCATGCCGGCGATGACGTGCGCCAGCGCGTCGACATCGTCGCCGACCGCCTCCAGCGTTTCATCGTCGGCTTCATCGCGCGCCATGTCGAACAGATCGCGACCGTCGCGCAAGCCTTGTTCCAGCTTCTGCAAAGTCAATACGACATTTTCCAGCGATTTTTTCTCGCGGCCCAATGCTTGACTGCGCTGGGGGTCGTTCCAGATCGCCGGATCCTCTACCAGCGCATTGACTTCTTCCAGACGCTGCTGCTGTCTGTCGAAGTCAAAGATACCTCCGTAAAGCCGAAGTTCGTTCCGCCAGATCCATCAGCGAGGCGTCTATCTGATTAATACGTTCTGCTTCCATAATTGAGCCATGTTTTCAAAATTCCTCTATTATAACAGCTAGGAATCATAAAAGCGGCTCGGTCATCAAGAAGTTGCCAAGCATTTTTTCTCTTACGACAGCGTCGATATACAAGCAAAAACGTTAAAATAGCTCTTGTAAAAAGCCATGATTACGTATTTAATACCTTATCCATAAGCGGCTATTTCTTCCTCGCTGTTTGATGCGGATTCAAGCAGGCAATACATAACTTATTTTTAACGAAACAGCATGCTGGATATTGACGAAAACACTCTGCACGTAACGCTTAAACATCTGAAACAAGCCATGCACAAGCATGAATCATGGCACAAGGAAATTTCCCGTACTATCGTAGGCCGTCTGCCTTGCGATCAGCGCGATATCGAAGAAGATGCCCATCGGCAATGCGGTTTCGGTCTTTGGTACTATAACGAACTTCCGGTCGTTTTACGCAATCATCCTACTTTTTCTCCCATGCGGCTGGCACATGAACACATTCATCAGTCTGCCCGTAAAATGCTGTGCAAATTGACTTCCGAGCCCGAATTGCACATGGATGATTACGACAGCTTCACCGCTTCTCTGGAAACATTTTGTCTGGAAGTCAAAACGCTGGAGCGGAAAATAGAAGGTCTGCTCTATCATTACGATCCGCTCACCGGTGCGGGAACGCGTGCGATCATGCTTGCAGAAATGAGCAAATTGGCCAAACTGGCGGACGCCCAAATTCAGAGCAGTTGCGTCGTTTTCATGAAATTCAATTATCAGAAATTCATCTACGAACTTTATGGTCATTTACTCGGCGATCAGGTAGTCGTAGCGGCTATCCGTTTTATCAAAAAGCATTTGCGGCCCTTCGACAGTATTTTTCATTACGGCAACGATTCATTTATCATTTCCATGCCGATAACCGATCTCTCCAGCGCGCGTTCCGTCCTCGGCCGCGTCCATGGAAAATTGGCGGTCTTTGCGCTGGCCTACCATGATTCCACTCCCATCTTCATGACGGCAACATTCGGCCTTACACTGCTCGATACCGGATGCAGTATCGATGAAAATATCCAACGGGCGAAGCATGCGTCACAATTAGCGCAAGCCAGCGGCAGCAATAATATCCAAACCTGGGACAGTTCCGTCAGCGCCGAAAAAAATGACCGATACCCGTCTTGACCGGTTCAAGCTTGCAAGGGCCTGAGATCCGCTATCGCAGCCTTTCCGGCATCCATGGACTACGCTATCAAATGGCGCGCACGACCGTTCAGGCTTGATGTATTATCGTATGATCCATTCATTTAAAACTGTACGTCACTGGAATCCATCTTGATCAAAAGAAACTGGCTTGCCTTTATTTTTGCTTTCGCATTACCGATACTCCTTGCGTACTGGTGGTGGGGAGGTTTCAATCGCCCCCGAATCCAGATTTTACAAAGCAAACCCGTCTATTACGCCTATATCGAGTATTACGGTGATTTCGGCAACCTGCCGGATGTACAGCAAAAAGTTTATACCGCTTTGCGCGCTCAGCATATCGAACCCGGAAGCTCCGTAACCATACTCTATACCGATCCCCGCACCACAAAAAAACACGACCAGCATGCCTGGGTCGGCTATGCGGTCCGTACCGCGACGACAGTCAAACCGCCCCTGCAAACCGCCACCTTGCCGGTACAGTCCGTGCTGCGCGCCCAAGTCCGGGCAAGCATGTTTCTGGCCCCCGGCATGGCCTACCAAGCCTTGCACGATTATCTGCAACCGTTGGGCAAAGATATACGCATGCCTACCGTAGAAATTTATACGGCTGGAAAATCGATCAATCAAATGGGTACGATCACGGTGGACATGCCTTATCAGAATCGTTGATACCGGAAATAATGACCTTTTTCGCCTTGCTCGCCGCAATATTGATCGAACACTTCCACCCCCAGGGGCAACGTTCGCATACGCTGCCAATCCGAATGATGCGCTTTCTGCCGCATCAGATCAACGCCGGAAAGATGAGGCATGGGGTATTGGCCTGGTTTCTTGTAATGATTCCTTTGGTACTGGGAAGCAGCGCGATTTATTTTTTCCTCGCGCATTACAGTTTATGGCTCGCCTGGTTCTGGGATATCGCTGTTCTGTACTGGTGCATCCGGTTCAAGGCCGATGTCATTTGCGCAACGCAGATTCACCGTTCCATCGCAGACGATAATTTACCGTTGGCGCGTCAACTGTTTGCGCGATGGCGCGGGGTGTCCTTATCGACCAGCGATGCTGGCGATTTGGAGCGACTCAATATCGAAGCGATTTTTAGCAGCCTCTTTCAACATCTGTTCGGCGTCATTTTCTGGTTTGTCTTATTAAGTTCGTTAGGCCCTGCGGGGGCGGTTTTCTATCGGATTAACGGGTTACTCGCCAAACACTGGCAGATAGCCAGAGACGGCGTTTTTGCAGCGTTTACCCAACAGATGTACCACCTTGCCAACAACTGGCCCGCTCGCCTTACCGCGCTGAGTTTTGCCATTGCCGGCAACTTCGAAGACGCCGTCTATTGCTGGCGGAGTCAGGCTGCTCTTTGGTTCGATGCCAATCTCGGCGTGGTTCTATCCAGTGGAGCCGGTGCACTGGGGGTCAAACTCGGCATGCCTATCCGGCAAGGCGCTATCGAACGGCCTGAACTGGGCTTGGGAGATCCTGCCGACAACAGCCATTTCAGCAGTACCTTGAGCCTCATCTGGCGTTCGCTGACGATCTGGCTGTTTCTGCTGCTGCTGATAGCGCTCGCGCAACTGGCGCGTTAACGAGATATTCAACAGGTCTATCGACGTTCATAAAAACCGGTCCAGCCGTTTACGGCTGGTTTTATCAAGCTTGCGGATATCGGGGATAAGGAATTGAATACCGTTGGAAGCTGCAATCAAAAAACGGATGGCCGATAATCGGCGTATATCTTCTTCCGCTTTCAGAACGAATTCGGTTTCACCCCGATCGGTATCGACTTTCCACCGGCTAGGCACAGCATAACTCGATACGTTCCGTACCGCACTGATTTCGGGCATAAATTCGCTCCGTTTCAATTCCGACTCGATGATCGTGCGCGCTTCCCGATCGAGTTCGTTCAAATGCGCTACCCAGGCGAGTTCGCGGCCGCGCAAATCAACCAGGCTTATGCCTGCATCGGGTGCGGACATGGGGAAAGCCCGTACCGGAACCACTCCGACATAAGCAGTCGTATCATCGGCCATATAGCATAATTGACCAAACGCATTGCGGTTAATTTTCAAGACCGTCCTCCGCGCTATCGCCATCGACCTGCCGCGCCTGCGCTTCATATAACTGCGCATAGGCGCCGTTTCTGGATAACAATTCTTCGTGCGCGCCGACTTCCACGATTTTTCCGCGTTCCAGCACCACCAGCCGATGGGCGTGTCGCAAGGTACTCAAACGATGTGCGACAGCGATCGTCGTCCGGCCGCGTATCAGATTTTCCAGCGCGGCCTGTATTTCCCGCTCGGTTTCGGTATCGACCGATGACGTCGCTTCGTCCAGGATCAATATGCGCGGATCGATCAGTAAGGCCCGGGCGATGGAAATACGCTGCCTCTCGCCGCCCGACAGCGCCTGTCCGCGCTCGCCGACCAGCGAATCGTATGCCTGCGGCAATCTCAGGATAAAATCGTGCGCATGCGCCGCTCGCGCCGCGGCGACGATTTCTTCGCGCGTCGCATCGGGTTTGCCGTAAGCGATATTCTCGGCTATCGTTCCGTAAAACAGAAACGGCTCCTGCAATACCAGACCGATATTGCGCCGGTACTCCGATACCGGGAGCGAACGGATATCGATACCGTCGAGCAGCACCGCCCCTTCCGTCACATCGTAAAACCGGCAGATCAGATTGACCAGCGTGCTTTTGCCTGAACCGCTGTGTCCCACCAGCCCGATCATTTCTCCCGGCGCTATGGTCAGATCCATACCGCGGATTATGCCGCGATTACCATAGCGGAACGCGATCTGACGCAACTGGATCTCGCCAAGTACCGCTGTCAGATGCACCGGTTTCGCCGGTTCCGGCACAGTGGAAACATGATCGAGGATATCGAAAATCCGCTTCGCTCCGGCGGCGGTTTTTTGCGTGACCGAGACAATCCGGCTCATCGAATCGAGCCGCGCATAAAAACGGCTGATATACGTCAGAAATGCCGTCAGCATTCCGATGGTAATCTGTGTGTGCGCGACCTGCCAGATACCGAACATCCAGACCACCAGCAAACCCATTTCGGTCAAGAAGGTGATCGATGGCGTAAACAGCGCCCATACCGCATTTACCTGATCGTTAATCGCCAGATTACGCTGATTCGCTTCCCGAAACCGGGAGATTTCGCGTTTTTCCTGTGCAAACGCCTTGACGACGCGTATTCCCGGAATCGCGTCGGTCAATACATTGCTCATCTCCGCCCAGACGCGATCCGCTTTCTCGAATCCTACGCTCAATTGGTCGCGCACCCGATGTATCAGCCATAAAATCAAGGGTAATGGCAGCAAGGTCACCAACGTCAACCAGAAATTGATCGACACCAATATCGCCGCCGTCATCAGTATCACCAGCAGATCAATGACAAAGTCGAGTAAATGCAAGGATAAAAATACGGAAACGCGGTCGGTTTCGCTGCCGACGCGCGCAATCAGATCGCCGGTACGCTTGCCGCCGAAAAAAGCCAGCGAAAGCTTGTGCATATGTTCATAGGTCGTCAGGCGCAAATCCATGCATATCCGTTCGCTGACCCGCGCCAGCCAGTATGTTCTGCCCCAGCCCAACACCCATGCCGCGATGGCAGCCAGCAACAGACCGCCGAGATATCCGGCGACGCGGCTCAAGGGTACATGCGCGCCGTTCTGATAAGGGATCAAGACCTTATCCATTAACGGCATAGTCAGATAGGGCGGAATCAGTGTCGCGGCGGTAGCGCCCAACGTCAGCAAAAACCCCAGCATCAATTGCGTACTGTACGGACGTGCGAATCGCCATAAACGCAACAATGCCCAGGTATCGGGCGGAACGGCGGTATTTTGCCGGCAAGCCGGGCACTCTTCTCCGTTTTCCGGCAACGGCGATTGACAACTTACACAAACGCTTTCAGCCGCGGCATGCGTTTCGGCTTCGGGTACGGTTACGGCATCGAAAGCGGCGATCATTCGTTGCGCAGCAGCGTGATGCGTCAGAGTGTAATGCCAGGTCGCGAGACGCCGGTCGGTATCGTCCAGATCCAGACTGCCGATTCCGGCATGATCGCGATGATGCAAGCGCAGATTCGTTTTCAGCGCAAAGGAATGCCAGACACCCTCTTCATACGCCGAAAGCAGTCGATGATTGGTAAGGAGCAATACTCCTGAGGTAAAATATAAATTGGTATCGATGTCTAGCGGAATACAGCTCAAAACCTGCTCGTTCGGCAACAGCTGTTGCGCCAGCGTGTCGCGCCAGGCTACAGGGAAATCGGCTGGCAGGTTCAAATTGGAGGTAGCGAGAGCAGGCACTGTTATATTTAAACCACACGTAAACGTAAATTTTGCTGGCGCGTTATCTTCCAGAGCGCCATTTTAACTTAAACTTACATTTTACTGAATGTCATTGACACGCTATCATCAGGCAAGCACTTTTTGTCATTGTCTCTAGCCGTCCTTCCAATCATTTTAATAATAACCGACCGAACTGCCGATGAATACCTCTCCCCGCGATATGGTTTTTTTGCGTATCATGTCCTTAAAAGGTCCCAATATCTGGACCTATCGTCCCGTACTCGAAGCGTGGGTCGACATAGGCGATCTGGAAGACTCGCCGTCCAATACCATCCCGGGGTTTTACGAACGCCTGACCGCTTATCTGCCGACCCTGATCGAACATCGCTGCAGCCTCGATATTCATGGCGGTTTTTTGCAACGCTTGCGCGAAGGTACCTGGCCTGCCCATATTCTCGAACATGTGACGCTGGAATTGCAGAATCTCGCCGGCATGCCCGGCGGATTCGGCAAAGCCCGCGAGATGGATCAACGCGGCGTCTATAAGGTCGTCGTTCGCGCCTGGCATGAAAAAATTACCCTGGCCAGCCTGCATTTCGCCAGGGAATTGGTGCTTGCAGCGATGGATGACCGGCCGTTCGATGTAGCCGGTGCCATCGATCAGTTACGCGAAATGGCCGAATCGCTGCTGTTGGGGCCCAGTACCTACAGCATCGTCGAAGCTGCCGACGATCGCAATATCCCGGCTATCCGCCTGAACAACGGTAATCTGGTGCAATTGGGATACGGCGCCGCGCAGCGCCGTATCTGGACAGCAGAAACCGACCGAACCAGCGCGATTGCAGAAACCATATCGCAGGATAAATCGCTGACCAAACAATTACTGAAAAATTGCGGCATTCCCATTCCAGAAGGTTACAGCGTATCAAGCGCGGTCATGGCGTGGGAAGCGGCCGAAGAACTGGGCGTGCCGGTTGTCGTCAAACCCTGCGCCGGCAATCACGGCCGCGGGGTATTCACCAATCTCTGTCTGCGCGAAGAAATAGAGGCGGCATACGAGGTCGCCGTCGGCGAAGGGAGCGGCGTTATAGTCGAACGTTTCATATCAGGCATGGAACATCGGCTGCTCGTCATCGGCGGTAAAATGATCGCAGCGGCGCGCGGGGAGATCGCCGGCGTCACCGGAGACGGCATCTCGACGGTACGCCAGCTCGTCGAGCAGCAGCTCAATACCGATCCGCGCCGCGGTTATAGCGAACATCATCCGCTCAATCCCATCCGGATCGATTCGGCCGGCGTCCTCGAACTTGCGCGTCAGGGATATACCGCCGATTCGGTGCCCGACGCCGATGTTTCCGTCATCGTACAGCGCATAGGCAATGTGGCATTCGACGTGACCGATCAGGTGCATCCCGAGACGGCAGAAATGGTCGTGCTGGCAGCCCGGGTGATCGGCCTGGATATCGCCGGCATCGACCTGGTGGTGGAAGATATCGCTCGACCGCTCGACGCTCAACACGGCGCGGTGGTGGAAGTCAATGCAGGTCCGGGTTTACTGATGCATCTGAAACCGGCGCAGGGAACGCCGCGGCCGGTAGGCCACGCCATCATCGAACATCTGTTCCCGAATGGTTCCAGCAGTCGCATTCCGGTCATCGCCGTCTGCGGCAGCAAAGGCAGCACCGGAGTCGCGACTCTGATCGCCGATTTATTGCAATTGAACAATCAGCGTATCGGCCTTGCGTGCCGTCGCGGGCTATTCTTGAATCATCGCGAAGTGCAGTCAGGCGATTGCGCCAACTGGGAAGCCACGCATAAATTGTTATTGAATCCGGCAATCGACGCCGTGATCGCAGAAAGCAGTGCCGACAGACTGCTGACCGAAGGTCTGGCTTACGATCGCTGCCGGATCGCTGTCCTGACTGATATCGATCCCGACGAGGATTTCAGCGAGTACGCCATGAATTCGACCGCCAGACGATATGGCATTTATCGTAGCTTCGTCGATGTGGTCTTGCCAGACGGCGTCGCTGTACTAAACGCGCACGATCCCTTGATGCTGGAGCTGGAAGACTTATGCGACGGCGAAGTCATCTATTTTGCGCTCGATGCGAATTTGCCTGCCATCGACCGTCATCGCGCGAAAAACGGTCGCGCAGTCTGTGTGAAAGACGGGGTAATTGTTCTGATCGACGGTATTGCCGAGACATCGCTGATGTCAGTCTCAGAACTATCCGCGCAGAAGCTCAACCTGATTCAGATATTGGCGGGTATCGCCGCGGCCTGGGCGCTGAATACCGACGGCGATATCATGCGTGCGGGTTTGCACGCCTATACGGATAACAATCAAGGATAACCATGGAAGTCTCACGCATCCGCGTCCTGCGCGGTCCCAATTTGTGGAGCCGCCATTGCGCGATTGAAGCCATCGTGCATTGTAGCGAACTCGAATCCGATCTGACGTATTTGCCTGATTTTGAAACTTCGCTACGCGCACGCTTTCCCGAACTCGGCGCCTTGCAACCGATAGGCGGTAATCCGCATATTCCCATGGCGCATGCTCTGGAAGTGGCTGCTTTGAGCTTGCAGGCGCACGCTGGCTGCCCGGTCACGTTCAGTCTGACCACGCCGACCACGGATGCCGGAACCTATCAGGTAGTCGTAGAGTATAGCGAGGAAAACGTCGGACGCCTGGCACTGGATTTTGCGCTGGAATTATGTCATGCAGCGGCCGGCAATACGGCTTTTGACGCGCAGGCTGCGCTGGCGGAATTGCGCGTCCGGGACGAGGAATTGCGCCTTGGGCCCAGTACCGGCGCTATCGTTGCGGCAGCAACGATGCGCGATATACCTTACCGGCGGCTTACCGACGGCAGTATGGTGCAATTCGGCTGGGGCATACGGCAACGGCGCATACTCGCCGCCGAGACCGATGCCACCAGTGCGGTAGCGGAAGCCATTGCTCAGGACAAAGATCTGACCAAAACCTTGCTCGGTGCGGCCGGCGTACCGGTCCCTGCAGGCCGCCCCGTCAGCGATGCCGAAGAGGCATGGGCTGCGGCTTGCGAAATCGGCGGCGCCGTAGCAATCAAACCGCAGTTCGGCAATCAGGGCAAAGGCGTTGCCGTCAATCTCGAAACCCGCGAACAAATCGTTACCGCATATCGTGCCGCAGCCAAAATCGGTACGCCGGTCATCGTCGAGCGCTATATTACGGGACTGGATTTTCGTCTGCTGGTCATCGGCGATTCCATGGTCGCTGCGGCGCGCCGCGACCCCCCTCACGTATTCGGCGACGGGCGGCACACCATCGACGAGTTGATCGTCAAAATCAACAGCGACAGCCGGCGCAGCGACGGTCACGCCACCTCGTTAAGCAAGATACGGCTGGACGACAACGCCAACGCTACGCTGGCAAAACAAGGCTATAGCGCCGACAGCATACCCGCCGTCGGCGCGCTGGTGGTGCTGCGCACTAACGCCAACCTGAGTACCGGAGGCACGGCGACCGACGTGACCGACGACGTTCATCCCGATATCGCACAACGCGCGGTCGATGCGGCAAGAATGATAGGACTCGATATCTGCGGCGTCGACGTGCTGTGCAACAGCATCCATCAGCCGCTGGAAAAACAGGGCGGCGGCATTGTGGAAGTCAATGCGGCGCCGGGGCTGCGCATGCATTTGGCGCCTTCGTTCGGCAAACCCCGCGATGTCGGCAAGGCGATCGTGGACATGATGTTTGCGCAAGGCGATAACGCCCGCATTCCCGTCGTGGCGGTAGCGGGAACCAACGGCAAAACAACGACAGTCAGGCTGACCGCGCATTTACTCCGGCAAAAAGGCTGGTGCGTCGGCATGACCAATTCCGATGGCGTGTATATCGACGACCGGCGGATCGACAGTGGAGATTGCAGCGGACCGAAAAGCGCACGCAACGTACTGTCTCATCCCGCTGTCGAAGCTGCCGTACTGGAAACCGCGCGCGGCGGCCTGCTCCGCGAAGGTCTGGCGTTCGATCGCTGCGATGTGGCTATCGTCACCAATATCGGCGCCGGCGATCACCTGGGCCTGAATTACATCAATACGACGGAAGATCTGGCCGTAGTCAAACGCATCATAGTCGAAAACGTCGCGGTCAACGGCTACGCCGTATTGAATGCGGCCGATCCGCAGGTAGCGAAAATGGCAGGCAGCTGTACCGGCGGCGTGATATTCTTTGCTCGCGACAGGCACCATTCCGTGATCGCCACGCATTGCGCCAGGGGGTTACGCGCGGTGTACTGCGAAGACCGCAACATCGTGATGCGCGAAGGGAAATCCGTACAACGGATCGCCATGGCCGATATCCCGCTTACACACAACGGCACCATCGCGTTTCAGATCGACAACGCCATGGCGGCGATCGGTGCCGCCTGGGCATTGGGCCTGGATCGACAAACCATCCGCAACGGCTTGTCCACATTCGTCAATACCAGCGAATCGGCTCCCGGCCGCTTCAATGTATTTTCCTATCGCGGCGCGACTCTCATCGCCGATTACGGCCATAACCCCGATGCCATCGCCGCGCTCATCCCGGCTATCGACGCCATGCAGGCGCAGCGCCGCCATGTCGTCATCAGCGGCGCCGGCGACAGGCGCGACCAGGACCTGCGCCGTCAAACCGAATTGCTCGGCGACGCTTTCGATACCGTGATCCTGTACGAAGACCAATGCCAGCGCGGCCGCGCCGACGGAGAAGTGCTGGCAGTGTTACGCGAAGGGTTGGCGAATGCCCGACGCACCAGCGAAATACATGAAGTCCGAGGCGAATTCATTGCGATGGATTTCGCGCTTGACCGCCTGCAAGCCGGCGATCTGTGTCTGATCCTGATCGATCAGGTCGAAGAAGCGCTGGCGCATATTGCGCTGAGGGTCAAGGAAACGGGCGATACTAGAGAAATATGAGCCAGCAGTTCACTTTTCAGGGCAACTCCTGCTCATGAATCAGTATTCTGAATGCCTTATCTGGAATTCGCCGGCTGTCCCGCATCGTTGGCATCGATCCCATAAGGCGGGTAGTCGTATTTTTCCGGCTGGATGGCATCGATGATCTGATCGAGCGTAGGCGCGCCGGCACTGATCGGCACCGGAACAACCGACTGGGAATCGGCGACTTTCCTGATTCGCTCCCAGTCGATATCGGGTATGCTGCCGGTATGCCGCGTCAGGTAATCGACAACCGCCTGTGCCGCCTGGTTCGCCGGACTCATCTGGCTGCCGGGGTATTCGGATACCGGTTTGGCAGCACTCAGATAATATACATGATCCCTGACGCCGACTTCAAACGGCTGATTGATGATCGTGACCTCGGTGCCCACCGGTACTGCGGAAAACAGAGTGGCGGCGTTTTCCGGATACAGATGCACGCAGCCATGGCTCACGCGCATGCCGACGCCCCACGGGCGGTTGGTGCCGTGGATGTAGATTTCAGAAAAACCGGTTTCCAGCGCCAGCATCCCCATCGGATTGTTCGGCCCGGGCGGGAAATAGTCGGGAAAATTGGGATTGTCCTGACTGCGATGTTCCGCCACGATGTCCTTCGGAACTATCCAGGAAGGGTCTTTGAATTTGGCGATGATGCGGGTTTTGCCCAACGGCGTCGACCAGCCCGGACGCGAAATTCCGGTCGGGAACGTCACTACGGTTGCCGCTTCCTTGCCTTTGGGACGCGGAAAATAATACAGTCGGCGTTGCGCGATATTGATGACGATACCGGTCCAGGGACGCGGCGGCAAAATGAATTCGGTGGGTACGACGATGCGGGTGCCGGCGCCGGGCAACCAGATCGATACCCCCGGATTGGCGGCGGTTATTTCGTTATAACCGAGATCGTAATGACGTGCGATATCCAGTATTGTATTGCTGGGATCGGGTGTTATCACCCGGATCTGTCCGACCATGTTGCTGCCGTCCGTAGGCAGCGGAAACGTAGCGCTCCAGCCGGCAGCGATGCCGCCTGATAGCAACAAAGCCAGCAGACATGCATGGATCAGCCTACGGATTGCGATGCGCCCGGAGTATAATATCGGCACTTGCACGGGTAAACTTGCCTGATTAAAAAGCGACATATTATTCTTCATTCTACCCTGCGTCGTATCCTTGACAAACAAGGTATTGATAGATGACCGCACGGATTTTTAAACATAAACGGATCGCCCGGATCTTTTTCAGCGTATGGCATTGAGAACCTTATTACCTGTTTTATCCGTCATTGCCGCGATGGGCTCAGCCTCTGGATGGACCGCCGAATCGCAACCCTGGGTACTGATAGACACCAAATATAATAGCCTGACGGTATTTTCCGCCAACGATAAGGTACTGGTGCGGTTTTATAATATCGCCATCGGTAGCGGAGGCACTGCAAAAGAACACCTGCGCGGTGACGACACGACGCCGCTTGGCACCTTTCATGTCGCATGGATCAATCGCCATAGCCGCTTCGGTACCTTTTTCGGTCTGGATTATCCCGGTTCTGGCCTCACTATCCGGGCTTACATAGACGGTACCATTAGCGAAACGGAATTCGACCGGTTCGTCAGCGCTTTCCGCCATCATCGGCTGCCGCCGCAGGATACCCCTCTCGGCGGTCAAATCGGTATTCATGGAGTCGGTAGCGGCAATCCCAAGGTTCAGGACGCCATCGACTGGACGGACGGGTGCGTTGCCGTCACCAATCGCGAAATCGGCATACTGTCGCGCTGGGTACATCTGGGCACCAAGGTAATCATCCGTTGATCGTTTGCCCTTAAACGACGACAGCGGGCGAAATGTACCCTTTCGCCCGCTGTAATCGTGACCGGTTATTTTTGCATGGTCTTCTTGAACATGCGGTCAATCTTCTGCGCCAGCTCGTCGACTTCCTGCATCGCCTTATCAGCTTCGGCCTTGGCGGCATCTGCCGTCGATTTCGCCTGTTCTGCCGTAGCGTTAGCCTGGTCAGCCTTCTGAGCGGCCTGATCGGCTGCGGTCTTCGCCGCAGCGGCAGCGGCATTGGCCTGATCCGCTTTATCGGAGGCCTGCTGTGCGGTCGATTGGGCCTTGTTCAAATCCCCGGTGCTGGCACAACCGCCCAGCAAGGCAATGCTCAGTATCGCCACGCCTGCCAATGAGGATTTTTTGTATGCGGACATCTTGATCATATATTTCTCCTGAATATAAACATTAAGGTAAAGCTACGCGGGTTACGTCATATGCACGATAAAACCGACAGCGGCCTTATCTTTGCAAATAACTTGCATATATTACCACTCCGAGGCTTATGGGGATACCGCATACGTTTTCAAATGCAATCCTTGCAGAAAATCTTATGTACGCAATTCTCATGCACCAGCAATGAGCGATTTGAGTTCGCCGTTTTCAAACATTTCCTTCATGATATCGGAACCGCCGACGAATTCACCGTTGACATACAGTTGCGGAATGGTCGGCCAGTTCGCATATTCCTTGATGCCTTGCCTGATTTCCGGATCGGCCAGTACATTGACCGTAAACAAATCGTTCACTCCCGACGATTTCAACAGCTGTACCGCATTGGCGGAAAACCCGCATTGCGGAAATTGCGGCGTCCCTTTCATGTAAAGAACTACTTTATGACCGGTCACTTGCTCACGTATCGTATCTTGCACACTCATCATCCATGCTCCTGAAAAGGTTTTGAAAATAACCGACTAATTTTATCGGGAATAATACTCGCAAAGACCGAATATCGTCAATATGTCAATGGCGGCGCAGGTTCGTCGTCATTCGATTTTATCTGCAAAACGGCCTGCCGCTGCAACCAGTTGCGGAAAACGATGATTTTTCCGACTTCACGGCGGTGTTCCGGCGTTACCAGATAATACGCCCGGTTCGTCGGCAAAACGGCATCGAACAAATGCACCAGTTTGCCGCTGCGCAATTCGTCAAATACGAGGCTGCGCCAGGCCAATGCGACTCCCAGCCCGCTCATGGCCGCCTGGATCGCCAGATTGACTTCACTGAAACGGTGTACACGCAAAGGCTGGGCGATAGCCACTTTCAATGAAAGCAGCCAGCTTTCCCAATCGGGGAATGTAGGGTCCCATTCGTAGGCATCGTCGTATAATAACGTACAGCCGACTAACTCCGCCGGATGATGAATATCGGCTGCGAGCGCGGGTGAAGCCACTGGTATGATCGTCTCCTGCATCAAGCGCTCGCTGAACAAGCCCGAATAGTGGCCGGCTCCGAACCGAATGGCGACATCGACGTCTTCCAGCATGAAATTGACTATACGGCGCGTTGCCAGCAAACGCAATTCGATATCGGGGTGATGGGCCTGAAAATCATTCAGCCGCGGAATCAGCCAGCGTTGCGCAAACACAGGCGGCGTGGAAACGATTAACGTGCCGTTATTACGATCTTTGCTCAACTGTTCGGCTGCACGCTCCAGTTGATCGAAGGCACTCGTGATCAAAGGGAATGCCTGCTGGGCGGATTCGTTCAGCACCAGTGTTTTGCCACGCAAAAAAAGAGCTATCCCAAAATAGGCCTCCAGTTGCTTGACGAGCTGGCTCACTGCGGCGGGGGTGACATGCAGTTCTTCCGCCGCGCGCGCAAAAGAACGATGCCGCGCCACCGATTCAAAAGCGCGTAACGCATTCAGCGAAGGTAAACGCCGTGCCATTAGTTTTTCTTAACCCTCCTGTCAGAAAGTTTGATTTGCCCGCTACCCATTCGTCCATTAGACTTCGTGGATCAATAACACTATCCGTTACTTATGAAAACCCGGTCCGTTTACCTCGTCGTTCTCGTCTCGACTTTCTTCTGGGGAGCGAATTTCGCCCTGGCCAGTCCAATCCTGCGCGACATTTCTCCGCTGTGGGCCGCCGCGTTGCGGTTCTCGCTGGCAGCCTCGATCATGATTGTCTATGCATTCTGGCGCAAGGAAGATCTTTTGTCCGCCTTGCGCCGCCATCTGCTGATTTATTTATTGATAGGCGGTATCGGTATCTGCGGTTTCAACCTGCTGTTTTTCGCGGCGATGCGTACGGCCAGCGCCGGCGATGCCGCGCTGATCATGGCAACCAATCCCTTGCTCACTACGCTGCTTGCCGCAGTCGCACTCAACGAGCGGCCCTCCGCCAGGCTGCTGATCTCGTTGCCGCTGGCTTTATTCGGCGTGATCGTCGTCATTTCCGGGGGCAATCCCGGACACCTGCTGCATATGCAAATCGTGCAGGGCGACATCCTCATGCTCGGCGCCAACACCGCCTGGGCATTCTACAATGTCATCAGCCGGCGCGCCATGCCCAAACTGTCTCCCTTGACCAATACGGCCTGGGTAATGACTGCCGGCGCAATCATGCTTCTGGCTGTCGCTATATTTTCATCGCAGATACTCGTCATGCCCGGTGCCAATGCCGTGATCGCATTATTGATCATGGCCACCGGCGGAACGGTAATTGCCTATTTATTCTGGAATACCGGCATTGCGCATCTGGGTGCCGGCCGTACCGCACTGTTCATGAATCTGATACCGGTATTCGCCCTGCTCGTCGCCGCGATTATGGGTAAACCGCCTAGCGGCGTACAGCTTGTCGGCGGGGCACTGGTCATAGCCAGCGTCAGCATTACCATGCTGGCGCCAAAAAAACAGGGGGCAGCACTCGCCTCGTGATTCTCCTTTCGATCTCACTTTATCGGTATCTTTAACCACGGTTTCGATACCGGAAATACTGGCCTCTTATTGACGATTTATGAAGCTAACGCTATCTTCTCTTGCAAACGAACCATAGCTATCATAAAACGGCAGTGCGTGAAGCCTATCCAGAGCGGGATGAGAATTGGATTAAAATCGCAGGGAAAAGAACGCATCATGGATGGGATAATAACCATCCAACAAAACCTTGTTCTGGATGCAGATAATTAACATTTGAAGCGGAAAGAAACAAATTGGACCGTGTCGGTATTTTTTACAGAATGCAGCGAATTATTCTTACGTCGCGCGACTTAATTAAATTATAACAATATATTCATAATCATAGATGTTTATATTAGCCTAGCACGGTTCGTGCTTTAATTTTTTTTGCGTTTAAATTATAGTCAGTGCGGGGTATAAGTTTTCTGCACAGGCAAAAAGCGCAAACATGACATTAATCACAGTATCATACTTTGAAAAGGGGAAACCATGACGAACATTTTTAAAGCCAGCATTGCTATTTTTGCAGTAAGCGCTGGCCTAATTGCTTCATCCGCCAGCGCATCGCTCGTTAACTGGACTATTACCGGACCGGGCACACTGAGCACTACCACCCCATCAATAAACCAAACAGATTTAACTTACAATCTTAACCCAGCTGGTTTTAATACGAATACTTGGGTGGTAACGGGTGCAGCGCCCCAGGCAGGAAACTACACGTTCGATTGGAACGACAGCGGATTCTATGCTTATTTTGATGTTCAAACCTTTTTAACTGCCAACGGCACTAGTCTTGTCAATGCTGGCCCAGCAAATTGCTGCGCAACTCCATCGGGCGGCTTCGATTATTCCGGTTCTTATACATTCCACAACGTATCTGCTGGTAACTTGATGACCTTTACCATGGGCGGCAGTAATTTTGACAGTAACAACGTACTCAGCGGTACGCTCGCCTTGTCACAAACTAACAATGTACCGGAACCGTCAGGATTAGCTCTGCTAGCCATAGGCTTAGGCGGACTCGCCGTATCTTTACGACGCGCAAACAGGAAATAAAATTT
Organism: Pseudomonadota bacterium; assembly: GCA_021795395.1. GTDB lineage: Bacteria > Pseudomonadota > Gammaproteobacteria > Burkholderiales > Sulfuriferulaceae > Sulfuriferula. The sequence goes on from JAJYPN010000028.1 coordinate 25,623, forward strand.
CGATTTTTTTTGGAACAGACGAGCATGCGGCCAACTGATTTGATACAGTTCAGTCAAGTGCCGCACCATGATTTCTCGAACCGGTCATGCCGATTTGAGGAAAGCCTTGTATATGCTTGGCATGGTGGCGCTTCGCTAGAACACGGTATTGCAGGCGTTTGGGGAAAGAAGGAAGGCCCACGGGCTGGTGCCGAAAGCAGTCATGGGCGGCCATGCGCAAGCTCGTCCATATCATCTATGGCGCGGTCAAGTCAGGCAGGTGAAGACAGTTGCTGACCCTCCGATCCCTCTTTGTTTTAATGCGCCCCATCTTTTTTTAATTTTGTACCCAAAAACCGTGTTGCATTGTTCAAGCGCTAGCCGCCATCGGAGCTTGGTACAGGATCGGTCCCGTCGGTTGACCGGTGGGCGACCCACCCGCCGGTTCCAGGCTAACCGCCAACGCATGGGAATTAGCCATCAATTTCGCCACGGCATGTGGCAAAAGCCTGGTTTTATTTCCGTTCAGCGGTAACAGCCCTAGCGAAACAGGTTGTCCGCCATCTGGCAACAACCATAATTCAAGCGAGCGTCCTGCAATGACCGTACTCGGAACCAATGATTTGATGGAAATAACAGTATCGTTGCTGCTGAATAACCATATCGGTTTGGCATGCTTGTCGGCAATGATGGCTATGTAATCATGGGCTGATGTATGTAGCGAGGCCGTTGAGATGTACACTGCCATCAAAATGGCCGCCGCGGAAGAAAAAACTCCAAGATTGCGCCAGAACAAGAAGCTGCGTCGCGAAACCGTATCAAATCCCAGACTGCTGCGTATGTCTCGCCATACCCGACCGCGGGGTTTTATGGGGGCCAAACTGTCGGCAAGAGGCATCATACGGGTTTGCCAGTCTGCCACATCGTCGCGCAATTGCCTGTCCTGTTGCATCAGTCGCTCGAAACGCGCGCGTGCGCGTCCATGCAAAGTGCCCAAAACATATTCGGCAGCTAGCTTATCCCTTAACTCTGGATTACGATAATTCATGAGTGACCTCGAAGCATTTTTTGATAACCGCCAGTCCGCGTCTTATCCATGCTTTTATCGTCCCTACTGGCTGTTGCATATGTTGAGCCAGTTCCGAATGCGTAAGGCCTTGCCAGAACGCCAGTACAATCGCCTGACGATTTTTGGCCTCGATCTGACGCATACACTCTTCTAGCGCGGCCCCCTCACGCACCCGGCTCAATTGCTCGAACAAACCTGCTGCGGGATCGGCCCAGCGATTTTCCATCTCCTCTTCGTCCAAAGCCGTTTCATGCTGCGGGCGACGCAACCAGTCGAGCGCGCGATTTCGAACGATATGCGTCATCCAGGTCAATGGAGCGGCTTTTTGTACCTGATAATCCTGCGCATGGTGCCAAATATTGACAAATGACTCTTGCAATACATCCTCTGCCCAATCCCGTCTTTGCAATATCCGCAAGCTGACTGCCATCAGCTTGCTTGCAGTCAATTTATATAGCTGAGCAAACGCAGCTTGATCTTTCAGCGCGCATCGCGTAAGTAAGTGAGCCAAAACGGCATCTGCATCGGGCGATTGCGTCATATTCCGTACCTGAATTATTTAACGACAACTACTCCCGTCATGTAGGCATGATACCCGCAATGATAGGCATATGTCCCGGCCCCACTAAAGGTATGGCTGAATTTTTCGCCTTGTTTTAAAGGGCTGGAACCAAATAACCCAGTATCGCTGATCACGCTATGATGGGCTTTGTCTTGATTGGTCCAAATCACTTTGGTCCCGGCAGGCACTTCGACAGTTGCGGGTGCAAATGCGAATTGTATAATATTAACGCCCATATCTGCCCCCATTGCAGAACACGATACTACCACTAGCACCAACACTGGCCATAGTTTGATAATTGTTTTCATTGCTCACTCCGTTAACTGCAAATAGTTATTCTCGCCGCAGGGAGCAAACGAGAATAACGGATATGTACAGCTTGAATAAGCGGCACAGGAAGAGAATGGCTTATTTATGATCGATGTCTTTTTTCATGGGCGCCAATATAGCGAGCAATTTATTGCCCAAACCGGTCGGCACATGGTTGTCTGCCAATGAAAGCTGCAAATCTTCTACCAAGGCGTTAAATTGGGCAGAATCGATATTCATCCCCTTATGCGCGGCCGACATGCTCTGGCCGGTATACGTGCAAGGGCCGCCGGTACCTGCGCAAATCTGGCTGACCAATTCCATTTTTAAATGCGGGATATTAGCGTTGGCAAAGAACGTGTTGATCCGCGGGTCGGCGGCAACATGCGTAATCATATCGTCGACCACTTTTTGAATGGCGGGCTTTCCTCCCAATTGGTCGTACAAGCTTGGTGCGTCTGCCGCCACAACCCATGGTGCGGCACTCAGGATTAATAAACCGCCTAATATTGCGCTCGTTTTTTTCATGAGAATACTCCTTGAATTAAATTAGATTAATTAAAAACTGAATTGGCCGGACAAGTACATGCCGGAATTATTGGAAGAATTTGCACCCGGTTGGGTGGTGGCAGGCAATGAGCCCAAATTGGCATACGCCGCTACCAAGGCAAAACGTTTATTGGGAATATAAGCGACGTAGGCATCTTTATAAGCGCTTTGATGCAATGAAACGCCTAACGGCGCACCCAATCCGTTGTCAGGGTTCTGACGATATTCGGCACCTATCATCCAGGTGTTGGCCCGATCCAGAAATACCCCTGCTGAGCCTTCGAATTCCGCCTGATAGGTGTTGTTACCGGGGCCGCCGAAACCCAGCAAACCCATCTGATTAGCCTTGGTCATGCGAATTGTGCCGTTCAGCAGCACATTCCGACCGTCCAGTCCGCCTAAAAACAACTTGGTTGCCGCCACGTAAAAGTCGGTGCCGTCAGCCGAACGCGCTCCCAGAGTTTTCGGTATGAAGTCGAAATCGAGATTGCGTTTGTACTGCATGCCCACAGAAACCTGAGGCATCAAGGTATCCTGCGAAAAAATCGCATCGCCCAGCAGTTTGACTTTCACGCCGAAAATATCCTGGCGGATGGCAGGCGATGTATTCAAACCCAGACCGGACAACACGGTATTGTCCAAACCCAAGCGCTGACGCGCATAAGATAACTCCACGCGATCGTACAAGCCGACCGCCGCGCCCCCGCTCACCAGGTTATAGTGCGGCACATCGACATTGGTCAGAAAAGCGGTACCGCCGACCTCGTCTTCGGTCCCGTAGCCGGAAATCAGCGCCCAAGGCACGATTCCGCCGCCCGCAGAACCCTCGATCTGGGTGGCTCCCCCCGTGGCCAGCAAACGGCCTTCGTCTGCCAATGCAGCAGGCATTCCGGTGACGCACAAGCCTACCGCCATGCCGCAACCAAGCAGCGAACTGCTTAATTTTGGCGGTTTTAATTTAATCGTTCGCATAAAATCTCCCTTTTAACCGTCGCACGAGTAATGAATGTTGCAGGAGGAAATCTCCTCACTGACATATACGAACCAAATGTAAAAATGGATGCAACAGGAAGAAGAAATTTTATGCACGGGCTTACCCGCTTGATCCGATACTGTTTTTTAAAAGGCCAAATCAGGCGGCCATCGATGATGACGCCTCCGGATTATGAAATGAATACCCGTTAGCTGGAAGTTTGCTTACACGGCAAACATTCAACAATACGTTTCATTACGTGTAACTTGGTGTAAAGCTTCCGGTGAAACAACCGCCAGATCAGACATTTTCCTGTTTGCGAAATTTCGGTGATATTGATCCATAACCGCATTTTGATGTACTATCCAATCCTCCTGGAGAGGATCACATGGCAACGCATACATCGCATCCCGATATCATCAAGCGTTTGAAACGAGTCGAAGGCCATCTTAAAAGCATAGTCGTCATGCTCGAACAGGGCCGCAGTTGTCTGGATATCGCTCAGCAGTTACAGGCTGTGGAGAACGCTGTCGGCAACGCGAAGAAAACTTTGGTGCACGATCACATCGATCATTGCCTGGAATCGCAGTTACGCTCCGATCCGCAATCCGCTAAAGATGCATTAGGCGAATTGAAAAACATCAGCAAATATTTATGAAAGGGTAAGCAGAATGGTCAAAATTCTCGATTGGCTGGGATTCGGCGACCATAGTCATGGGCATGGGCATGGCGGGAACCACCATAGCCACCGCAGTGGTTCGCATGGCCATACCCACGGAGTGATCGACGCAACCATTGCGACGACGACGCGCGGCATCTGGGCCATCAAGTGGTCTTTTATCATACTTGCCGTCACAGCGGCATTGCAGATTGCGGTTGTCGTTGCAACGGGTTCGGTCGCTTTGCTTGCGGACACGATACATAACGTTGGCGATGCCACTACGGCGATCCCTCTCTGGATTGCCTTTGTGCTTGTTCGCCGCAAACCGAGCAAGATTTTCACTTACGGTTATGGACGTGTAGAGGATTTGGCAGGAATTTTCATCGTTCTGATCATACTTTTCAGCGCCGGGATTGCCGGCTATGAAGCCATCAATCGCCTGATCCACCCGCAGCCGATCACCCAGCTGTTATGGGTCGGCATTGCTGGCGTCATCGGCTTTATCGGCAACGAAGCGGTCGCTGTCTTCCGTATCCGTGTCGGCCGGGAAATCGAAAGCGCTGCGCTCATCGCAGACGGCTACCACGCCCGCACCGACGGTCTGACCAGTTTGGCGGTCGTGCTCGGTGCGGTAGGCGTATGGGCTGGCTTTCCCCTCGCCGATCCGATTATTGGTTTATTGATCACCATAGCCATTCTGGGCATCGTTTGGCAATCCTCCAAAGCGGTATTGACGCGCATGCTCGATGGCGTCGAACCGGAAGTGATAGAGGAAATCCGCCATGCGGCCGAGCATGTTCCCGGTATCAAGCGGATCGTCGATACCCGGGCTCGCTGGATCGGCCACCGCCTGCATGCCGACATCGCGATTGATGTCGGCAGCGGTTTGTCTCTGGCCGAAGCCAAAGGAATTGCCGCGACGCTGCATCGGGAATTGCTGGACCATCTTCCTGCGCTTAGAACTGCGAACATTAGCTTTGAGACTGAGCAATTGAAACCGATAATAAACTCGGAATCCTGCATCAGATTATAACCGGTAGTGCGATTGTGAATATCGTTGCATGGGAATCCGAAGATACACCGATGCTTCCATTATGCGCTTCTACAATCGATTTGGTGATGGCAAGCCCCAGCCCAGCACCATCCAGCGCTGGACTTCGCGCAGGATCGAGGCGGTAGAAACGGTCGAAAATTCTTTCCAGGTGCCCGACCGGAATTGCCGTGCCCTGATTCTCAACCTGGACCTGTAGCAACGATGAGCACGCTTCATTAATGAGGCGGACACGAACTTCGCCACCGGGAGGGGTGTGGGTAATTGCGTTGGACAATAAATTAGCAATAGCGCGCTGGAGCATGATCCGGTCTCCGGTTACGCTCCCTGACCCCATGGTCACGACAGTCACCTTCCTGTCTTCGGCAAAGGGAGCGAAATACTCCGCGAGGCGCTCAATTTCCGTTCCGAGATCAACCGTTTCTCGTCCCGCTATCATTAAACCGTTGTCTGCTTTGGCCAGGAACAGCATGTTGGCAATCATACGTGCCAGCCGGTCGAATTCTTCCAGATTGGATGCGATGATTTCCTGATACTGCTCTGCATTTCTGGCTTGGGACAGAGCTACTTGCGACTGGATCATGAGATTGTTGATGGGCGTACGCAGCTCATGTGCGATGTCGGAAGAAAAATCATTCAACCGTCTAAATGAATCTTCCAACCGCGACAGCATGCCATTAAAAGCGGTTGCCAAATCGTGCAACTCCATAGGGGCGCTTTCGGCATCCAGTCGCTCGCCTAAATGACTGACGGATATTTTGCGAGCGACTGCGGCCATGTCCCTTACCGGAAGAAGTCCGCGTTTGGCGATGAACCAGCCCAGACCGGCGGCGGCGGTCATGCCTAACACAAGAGCCGTCAGCAGAAGTCGGTGGAAATGTGCGAGAAAATGGCGATGTTCGTCGGTTTCCAAGGCAATCTCGACAGTGAAACGAGGATATCCAGTTTGGCCGGAAGCAATCGAAGTCCCGATACCACGGAACATATGCTCGCCGACGTGCCAGGTTGTCATCGATGAAAACGATGGCGTTTGCGCTACCTTAAGCCGGTGTGGAAAAGAAAAACCGGGTGTAGTGAACAAAATATGTCCTGCCGGGTCCGTGACCGCGACGAATAACTCCGGGTGACCGACCAGTGCGTCTTGGAGCAATCGCGGAAACTGCGCTAAATCAGCTGGGTTATGGAGTTCTTCGATCAGATTCCGGATCAGTTGCCATTTCCCGTGGATTTCTCCCCAGTCCATTTCAGCCAGATGCGACTCGACAGAACGGTTTAGAAAATAGCCTATCCCCGCCAGTAAAAGCAGGAAAGAAAGGGAAAACAGCAGAGCCAGACGAAAAGTAATCGAGCGGCTCAACATCAGAAGTTCCGTAATTCCATGACATACCCCATCCCGCGTACGGTATGGATAAGCCTGGTCTCAAAATGGTCGTCGATCTTGGCTCTCAGACGACGGATAGCCACTTCAACGACATTTGTGTCGCTGTCGAAATTCATATCCCATACCTGAGAAGCGATCAGCGTACGCGACAATACTTCGCCCTGTCGCTTAAGAAACAAAGTCAGCAATACGAATTCCTTGGCTGTCAAATCGATACGCTGACCGGCTCGACTGACGCGGCGGCGGACGAGATTAACTTCCAGATCGGCAATTCCCAGCATCTCCGGCTCTATCGTTTTTCCCCGGCGCAGCAAGGTACGTACCCGCGCCAGCAATTCCGTGAAGGCAAACGGCTTCAGCAAATAATCGTCGGCCCCCAACTCGAGCCCTTTGACCCGATCAACCACCTGATCGCGCGCGGTAAGGAATAATACCGGCATGCTTTTGCCTGCCGACCGAAGCGCGAGCAGCACGTCCCAACCGTTAATCCCGGGAAGCATGACATCAAGAATGACCAGGTCGAACGCCTCCGTCAGCGCGAGATATTGACCATCGATTCCGTTGACCGCCAGATCGGCAATGAATCCGGCCTCGGTAAGCCCTTGCTTTAAGTAGGTCCCCGTTTTCAATTCATCTTCGACAATCAATATTTTCATGTGGGTATTATCGCTCTTTTGCAGGCCCGCATAGGGAAAGCTTACAAATTTGTAATCATCGCGTCAGCAATTTGTCTCCATTCATAGCGCATGCTGATTTCACGTAAACGATGAGAAAGGTCGTCAGCGCAAGGTATTCGCCGGACAGAGCGCACCGGGAATAATCTGGCCTCCGTTAATGCTTGTCGCCTGAACCCCGGGACAAATTATTCACGCAGGAAAACGAACAAATCATGAGATTCAACGAAATTTATGAATAAAATTTACAACGGCAAGAAAACATGAAATTGCTTACACGATTAATAGGCGTCGTTCTGTTGATCCTCGTTCTCATCGGCGGTTACATCTGGTCGGGCATTTATACGATAGGCGCAGACGTGCCGCATTGGACCGTCACAGTGCAGTTGATGGACCTCGTGCGCCGACGCGCTATCGAGCGCCGCGCCAAAGAGATCAAAGTGCCCCGACTCGATAATCCGCAGCTGATATTGAAAGGCGCAGGTCAATACGCAGCAATGTGTACGCAATGCCATCTTGCGCCGGACATGAAAAACTCGGAACTGCGTGACGGCCTGTACCCCTTACCTCCCGATCTCTCCAAAACCCGCGTTGATCCACGAGTTGCTTTTTGGGTGATCAAACACGGCATCAAGATGAGTGCGATGCCGGCCTGGGGCGTCAGCCATGATGATGCGACGATCTGGAGCATGGTGGCTTTTCTGCAAAAGTTGCCCGATCTCTCGGCTCGGCAATACCACGATATAGTTGCCAGGGCACCTCCCGATGAGGATATGCATATGTAAAAGTTATGTTGACTGTCGCACCAGGCTATACCCCGTGATCCAGTACGATGGAATCAATATTCAAGGAGAGAACGCTCATGGCGAATCCGGATTTTCCACTGTTTCCTGCAAGCCTGTCTCGTCGCCGTTTTGTGCAGGGACTGGTGGTTACCGGGACCTTGGGCGGCCTGCCCTTGGCGTTAAAATCCGCTTTGGCTCAAAAGAATTACGGGCAACCGGCGGTATTGAGCGGAACGGAATTTGTACTGGATATCGCCAGCACTCCAGTCAATTTTACCAGAACGCCGCGTCCCGCCACCACAGTCAACGGCCAGATACCGGCGCCGCTTTTACGCTGGCGCGAAGGCGATCGCATTACTTTGCGAGTCACCAATCACATGGCGGTATCCAGCTCTATCCATTGGCATGGCATATTGCTGCCCAATCCTATGGATGGTGTGCCTGGCCTGACTTACTCCGGCATAGCCCCTGGAGCCACTTTCGTATACCAGTTCGACGTGCGCCAGTCCGGGACTTACTGGTACCATAGCCATACCCGTTTTCAGGAACAGACCGGATTATATGGCCCTATCATTATCGAACCGCGCGAGCCCGATCCTTTTACTTACGACCGCGATTATGTGGTGATGCTGTCAGACTGGACCGACGAAGATCCTGAAGAAGTATACGAACATCTCAAACAAATGAGCGTTTATTATAATTACGTACGGCCGACTGTCGGCAGTCTGGTGCATCGCGCAGAAAAAGTCGGGCTGGAAAAGGCGATGGCATCGCGTACGGCGTGGGACAAAATGCGCATGAGCCCGCACGATTTGTCCGATGTCAGCGGCGCGACTTATACTTTTCTCACTAATGGGGTCACGCCGGCAGGCAACTGGACGGGTATATTTCGGCCCGGTGAAAAAATCCGGCTGCGCGTCATTAACGGCTCATCAATGACCTTTTTCGACGTACGCATACCGGGCCTGAAAATGACGGTGGTCGCCGCCGACGGGCAGAATGTGCATCCGGTCAGCGTAGACGAATTCCGGCTGGGCGTCGCCGAAACCTACGACGTCATTGTCGAGCCGGCCGACGCGCGTGCCTATACCATTTTTTCCCAGGCAATCGATCGTTCGGGCTATGCACGCGGTACACTTGCCCCGCAGATGGGAATGGAAGCGGAAGTGCCGGAACTGGATCCCGTGCCACGCCTGACCATGGCCGATATGGGCATGTCGATGGCGGGCATGAAGGGTAAGGATATGACGGGTATCGACGGCATGAAGCACTCCGACATGCAGGGAGGCGCCATGAAGGGCATGGATATGGCGACTACAAAAGAGAAACCCCGCACCGGCAGCATGACAGCCAAGCCTGACGGAGGCGACGTGCCGGTCAAATTCCATTATCCCACCGAATACGGCCCGAGCAATCAGGTGCGGGCGCAACAGGTTTCCACACGCATCGACGATCCCGGAGTCGGTTTGCGTAATAACGGACGCAAAGTTTTGAGCTATGCGGATTTGCATACGATAGGCGGGCCGGAAGACCCGCGCGAACCTACTCGGGAAATTTTGCTGCATTTGACCGGCAACATGGATCGGTTTATGTGGTCGTTTAACGGTCTACCGTTTTCAGCAGCAGAACCCTTACTGTTTCACTATGGCGAGCGTCTGCGTATCGTGCTGGTTAACGATACCATGATGAACCATCCTATCCATTTGCATGGCATGTTCAGCGAACTCGAAGCGCCGGACGGCTCCTTCCAGGTACGTAAACATACGATTACGGTGCAGCCGGGCCACCGCGTCAGCTATCGCGTCAGCGCAAACGCCCGCGGTAACTGGGCTTACCACTGCCACCTTTTGTATCATATGGAAGCCGGCATGTTCCGAGCTGTAGTGGTGGCCTGAGTGCATACCGACGAAAATACACTCTTGCCTAGCCCTCGCATTCGATCGGTCGCTATCGTTTGGCTGGGGATAGTCTGCGCTACGCCCATTGCCGGATATGCCGATCCATCGCAGATGGATTCAAGCATGAATATGCAATCGAATCGGTCAAATGCGGATAGCTCGAATACGATGACGGGGATGGATATGTCCGGCACGCCACCAATGTCAAGCAGCTCAGCACCGCCCGTAGGTAGCCTGCCGAGTAGCGACGGTTCGGCGGGTAAGCCGTATTCCGCTTACGGCATAGGCGGGATGATGATGAATGATGATCCCCTGGTCAGTAAATTTATGCTCGATCAACTGGAATTCGTACAAGGGAATAATGGCGACCAGATGGCATGGGACGGGCATTATCGTATCGGCTACGATCTGAACCAGTTATGGATACGCAGCGAAGGTCAGCGTCTCAACGGAAAAACCGAAGATGCCGATGCGGAACTGTTATGGGGACATACTATTTCGCCGTATTGGGACACGATGCTCGGCACCCGTCATGATTTCGGCAGCGGTCCCGCGCGGGACTGGGCAGCATTCGGCATCCAGGGACTGGCTCCTTACAAATTCGATACCGAAGCGACTGTCTATGCAGGCACCGATGGGCGTACCGCTGCACGCTTCAAGGAATATTACAATATACTTTTTACGGAACGGCTTATCTTGTCTCCGGAAATCGAAATCAACGTTTACGGCCAGAACGATCCTGCGCGCGCTATCGGAGCGGGATTATCCGATACGGCTATATCCATGCGTCTGAAGTATGAGATCAGGCGTGAATTCGCACCTTATATCGGCGTAGGCTGGGACCGAAAATTCGGCAGGACGGCGGCATTATTTCAGGCATCGGGAATATCCGCTACCGATAGCCAATTGCTGGCGGGAGTCGAGATCTGGTATTGAACCCAGCCCGAGAGTCTCTGTACTTGATGCCCGGCAAATACGGGGCAACAACAGTAAAAATCGCAAGGAGAAATAGGTTCAGATATCGCACTACCCCAATTAAAAATTGGAACGTCAATTGCTTGCCGTGAATTATCCGTGAGGGGCATTTACTTTGTGCCTGACGCGTGGAACGGTTATCTGTATTGGCATAGCCGGGATAAAAAGACGCTTAAACGGTTAAATAGTTTAATTACCGCATAATACTTAATCGATAGGTCACTGCAGACAGACTTAACTCCATTTCGCAGGCTAAACCCTGTCTACAAAATTTCAGATGTAATACCTGGAATAAATTTACAAACTACATATTAAGCTTTAGAAGTTTGACTTTTATGCTAGTATTCATATGTACACATCCTAATGCAACGAGGTTGTTTATGGAAACCACGACACTGACCCTGCGCGTTTCGACGGAGATGAAGGAACAACTCGACAAACTGGCTGACGCCACCCATCGATCCAAATCCTGGCTCGCTGGTGAGGCCATTCGTCAATACCTGGACCTTGAGGCTTGGCAAATCGGTGAAATACAGCAAGCCATCAAGGAAGCTGACGCAAATGAATTCGCGTCTAATGAAGAGATCGATGTCATCGTGAAGAAGTATGCACGTTAGATGGCTGCGTCGTGCTCTGGAGAATCTGGACGACGAGGCCGCCTACATTGCAACAGATAACCCGCGCACGGCTGCGGAATTCGTGCTGCACGTGCGTGACAGCGCAGCTATGCTCGCCGATCATCCCAACCTGGGGCGCTCTGGCCGGATTGCGGGAACACGCGAATTGGTTATAACACGTTTCCCCTACATCCTGCCTTATCGCGTGCGTGATGGTGCCGTGGAAGTTCTACGCGTCTTCCATACCGCCCGGAAATGGCCCAGGCGGACGAGTTGAGGGTGAATTCAAGTCACAAGTGCAACAGTCTTGGTATTAAAGGGGATAAAAGGGGGATAAAGGGTCAGACTCGATTTTTCAGGGAGAAAGGGTCAGACTCGATTTTTAGCGGATAAAGGTTCAGACTCGATTTTTTAGATGTTGTTTTGAACGAGTCATATTCAATCGAATCCATCCCCATTTCCCTGATTCGCCGGAGCGTCACGCTAGTGTTCGCTTTTGACTTCGGACGCATGTGAGAGATAAAGCGCTACGCCGATGAGTGCGATAGATCCGCCGAGATAGAGCAGATCGAGCGGCGTTTCGATCTTCACCCTGATCGCTTCCTGGAATAGCGTTACGATCAGGATCATCAGAATCACTTTGGCGAGGCGCGATTTCAAATCGTCCAGATTTTCAATCAGCAGTATTTTACTGGATC
>JAJYPN010000005.1:0-20088 GCA_021795395.1 Pseudomonadota bacterium
CAACAGGGCAAAATAAGCTCCGAGGCATTGCAACAATGGAACTCATCGATTGGGCTCCGTAACAGGATCGTGCATGACTACATGAATATTGACATGCAACTTATCTATGAATTGATTATCAATGATCGCCATCAATTCATCGCAATGTTTCTGCGACTGCCGATAGATAAGCATGCGCCTTACTTCTGAACAAGCCCATCTCATTAAAACCTTGTGTAATCGGTATTTCGGCGACGATGCCGCGCTCTGGTTGTTCGGTTCTCGCGCCGACGACAGCAAGAGGGGCGGCGACTACGATTTTCTGATCGAAACTTCGATGAACGATGCAGCTGCTATCGTTGCGCGTAAAATCGATCTTATTGCCGAACTGCAAAGCACGGCGCCCTTCGAGGATGAAAAAATCGATATTGTGGTCAAACGCCGATCTTCCTTTTTCGACATGCCGATTTATGCGATTGCCAGACAGGAAGGCGTGCGATTATGACGCCGGAACAATCGATGCGGATCTATCTTGCCGAATGCGCTTTGCATGAGGAAGTGCTGGAAGAAGGCTTGCGTGATGCCAGCCGTTGGATGCCTTTATCGGTCGACCGACTTATGGATAAAACCTTGCTGCGAATTCTGGATCAAATCGCTTATCGATTTACAAAACTGCAGGATTCGATGGGCGAGAAAATGTTACCCCTGATTCTGGAACTGGCGCAGGAACCTATTCTTTCCAGTGCGACGTTCGCCGAGAAATTGAACAGACTGGAGCGGCTCGGAGCAATCCCTTCGGTGGAGGAATGGAAAAAGCTGCGAGTAGCCCGTAATGCCATTACGCATGAATACCCGGATGATCCCGAAATGCGCCTTGTTGCGATTAAACGGTTTTTGGACGGTGCGGCCAACCTGAGTTTACTGTATCGGTTTGTGGCGCACTATATCGCCGCGCATTTTCCCGAGCTGCCGGACGGGAACGGTTTGAGCGGAAACCAGGAATAATGATCATTGCATTCTTCATTGCCGTTATTAAACACGGTAAGCTGCCTTTTGATTTTGAATTATTTTGCGGGCGGAGCGTATAAGCATGCGACTCACGCAGGATCAGCAAACAGCGATCCGGTCCGCCGGCGCCGAAATGTTCGGTGCGAAGGTGGGCGTCTGGCTGTTCGGTTCGCGAGTGGACGACAGTCTGCGCGGCGGTGATATCGATATCCTGCTCGATATCGCTGATCCCGTGGATAACCCCGCGCTGCTGGCGGCGCAATTTGCGGTTAAAGTGAGCCGCCTGATGGCAGGCCGTAAAGTGGATGTAGTGGTATTCGCCCCGAATCTGGCGCGCCTGCCTATCCACGATGTCGCTTTCAGGGAAGGCATAAAATTGTGACAAGCTCGCAGAAACAAAGCGACACATTGAGGATGATATTCCTGACGCGAGTCGTCCGTAAGGAATGTCGGCACCTGGTCAGCACCGATCAAAGGCTTTTTGCCCTGCCTTTTAGCGTGGATCGTGCTGTTTCGCTCGAAACCGATCTCGAATTGGCAGAGCGGGTAGAAGCCTTTGTCGGCAGGTTCGGGCGTCTGCAAGATACGTTGGGCGATAAACTTTTACCTTTGCTGCTTGCGGCGCTGGGCGAGGCGCCGGGTGCAGCCATCGATAACCTGGACAGAGCCGAGCGTTTGGGCTTGCTGGAGTCTGCCGATGCCTGGCTGCACATGCGTCAAATCCGGAATCAAATGGTTCACGAATACGTAGAAGATTTGGCGGTGCTCGTCAGTGCTTTGCAAACTGCTCATGAGTTTGTGGCTGTTTTGATTGCAGCGGCACATAAATTGACGGCCGAAATCGAGCAGCGAGGCTGGGCATAATGATGGATATCCGGCGGCAACAAACCATGTTCATGGAATTATGTTAATGGCAGTATTGCTTGCCTTGCTGGTCAGCATATTGGCGGTGCGCGTGTTTTCCGGCAGCTACGCCGCCCGTCTGGCGATGGATCTGCCCAACCAGCGTTCTTTGCATAACGCACCCATCCCTCGTACCGGCGGTTTGGGAGTTGCGACCGGCGTCGCCTGCGGCTGGGCGGTGGCGGGAGCGGCCCTGCCCGTGCCGGTTTGGGCGGGGGCGGCAGCGCTGATCGGGGTGTCGTTCCTCGACGACCGCTACGGCTTGCCGGCGGCAGTGCGATTTCTGGTGCACGGCGTCGTGGCAGCTTGGCTGGTGCTGGTTTTGGGCGTTGCTTCCGGATGGGTGGTAGCTGCGGTATTGCTGATGGTATGGATGACCAATCTGTACAATTTCATGGATGGCGCAGACGGGCTGGCAGGCGGTATGGCGGTATCGGGTTTCGGCGCCTATGCGCTGGTCTTCGCCCATCAGGGGATGACGGGATTCAGCCTTGCGTCAGCGGTGATTGCGGTGGCGGCGCTGGGCTTCCTGCTGTTCAATTTCCCGCCGGCGCGCGTATTCATGGGCGATGCCGGTTCGATTCCATTGGGTTTTCTGGCGGCGGCGTTCGGTTTATTGGGCATCGTGCGGCAGGTATGGCCGGTCTGGTTTCCGTTGCTGGTATTCACGCCGTTCGTGCTCGACGCGACGGTGACTCTGGCGCGGCGCGGCTTGCGCGGCGAGAAGATCTGGCAGGCGCACAAGCAGCATTATTATCAGCGCCTGATCCGCATGGGCTGGAGCCACCGGCGCACGGCGCTGGTCGAATACGGCCTGATGCTGACGAGCGGCGTAGTGGCCATGCTCATGCTGAGGCTGCCTGCGATAGCCGGTTATGCTGTGGGAGGGCTGTGGTTGTTGCTGCTGGCGGCGGGGATGCTCTGGACCGACTGGCGCTGGCAGTCGTTCACAGCGACGGATTAGGGTTTGGAAATGAGAGGGAACCGATCCGGGTCGCGCAGGGATTCAAGCGATAAATCCGTGTCCAGAAGAGGCCAATAAAGATGGTGTTTACCGGGCCGCTCTATTGAAACGATTTGTTCAATGGTTGCGTGCTTGAACCAGGGGAACTCAGAATATGGAACAAAAAGCTCCTCGTCTTCCACCAGCAACCAAAACCCTTTATTCGAGATCAAAGAAACCTCAATTGCCGAAGTTGATAACTCCGAGTTGTTATTTGGTAAGATCATGATAAAACCTCAATAATGATAACGGCACTGCGCAACCAGAATCGTATCGTCTTCCATTGCGTAAACCAGCCGGTGTTCTTCGTCGATGCGACGAGACCAAAAACCGGCAAGAGTATGTTTGAGCGGTTCCGGCTTCCCTATCCCTGCGAACGGAGAGCGTTGAATGTCGCGTAAGAGAATAGGAATCCGTTTTAAGACAGCCTTGTCATTTACCTGCCAAAACAGGTAATCTTCCCACGCCGGGTCGGAGAATTTAATCGGCATCGGTTGCCAGTTCCCTGAGTTCGCCGCCTCGATTCGCCAATTGTTCGATAGACTCGATGAGTCGCTTCGCGTTTTTCGGGCTGCGCATCAGGTACGCCGTTTCTTCCAGCGCATTATAATCCTGCAGCGACATCATCACGACCGGATTTCCTGTTTGCCGCGTAATCAAAACAGGTGAGCGATCTTCCGTGACCTTGTTCATGATTTCAGCCAGATGCTGGCGGGTATGGCTATAAGTAATCGCTTCCACGAAATGCTCCTTTTGAAATTAATTGTACAGATAGTAGTACAATATCGAAGAAAGCTCAATAATGATCCGGCAGATACATTCATGAGGCGAGAATAATGCTCCAGACACAATTCTCTTGCCTGTCTGAATCGAACTCGTTAATCTGTAACGACTTGATATCATTTATAATACGGCGCCTTTTCGTTCGTATTATTACAATAACCGGATGTGTTCATATTTTATGTTTTCAGAGATACGCTTTATGGGTGCCTATGCCAGGGCTTCGGCTGCAAAGAGAATTTGGGAGGGCGTTGCATGATCCATGACTTCGACGCGCCTGTGCCGCGTATTGGAACTGCGTGCGAAAAATGGGACGGTGCCGCGGCGTATTTTGGCCGCGCCGATCTCACGCCGCTGTGGGTGGCGGATATGGATTTTGCTGCGCCGCCGGAAGTGACGGCGGCATTGACGGCTCGTGCGCAACATCCGGTTTACGGTTATACGTTCGCTACCGAAGAAGTGTATGAAAGTTTGATCGTATGGCTGAAAAACCGGCACGGCTGGCGTGTCGAACGCGAATGGGTACTGCTAGCACCGGGCGTCGTGCCGTCGATCCATGCGGTAATACAGGCGTTCACGACGGTCGATGAGGCGGTAATCGTTCAGCCGCCGGTGTTTGCGCCTTTTTTTAAAGCGGTTGCGACATTGGATCGGCGGCTGCTGGAAAATCCCTTGCGTCTGGAACGCGGCCGTTATCGCATGAATTTCGAGCATTTGGAGCAGTGCGCCGCGCAAGGAGCAAAGTTATTGCTGCTGTGCTCGCCGCACAATCCGGTAGGGCGCGTCTGGCAAACGGATGAGTTGGAAGAAGTTTTGCGTATCGCCCGGCAGTATCGGATGATCGTATTTGCCGACGAAATCCATGCCGATCTGGTTTATCCCGGATTTCGTCATATCCCGCTGGCGAGTCTGGCGGACAGTCAGGGTTCCGTAATTACCGGGGTTGCGCCGAGCAAAACCTTTAATATCCCCGGTCTGGGTTTATCCGTGCTGATTATTCCGGACGCCACACAACGGGCGAAGATGGCCCGGATCTTTGATAGGCAGTCGGCACACGTTGCCAATCCGTTCAGCCTCGCCGCTTTTGCTGCGGCGTATCGTCACGGCGGACCCTGGCGCGACGAAGCGATGCAGTATCTGCGCGTTAACCGCGATGCGGCGATGCGTTTCGTCGAGGAGCGTCTGCCCCGAATCGAAGCCGTAGCCGCGGAAGGTACCTATCTCCTCTGGTTGGACTGCCGTGGACTGCGCATGAGCGATGGCGAACTGCACGAGTTTTTCGTATGCAAATGCGCAGTCGGCATGAGCCCCGGCACCGTGTTTGGCACTGGGGGCAGCGGATTCATGCGGCTGAATCTGGCTGCGCCGCGCGCCTTGCTGCTAGCGGCGCTGGCGCGGATAGAGGAGCAGATATCTGTTTATTGGAAAGACTGATCAACAGTACTCCCGCTAATACCAGTATCGATCCGGCAATTTGCAGGCTGTCTATGGTCTCGTTGAGAAACAGATAGCCCATGAAAATGGTGGCGACAGGGCCGATCGATCCGATCAGGGCGGTTCTGCCCGGATTGATGATACGGATCGCTGCCGATAGCATGAAAACGGGCAAAACGGTGGAAAACAAGGCCATTCCCAGACTCAGGCCGTATACCCGCCACGGCAGAAGTAATGCCGAGAGCGTATGCGTCGAGGCAAAATGCACGAGCGTAATTAAACAGGCGACGATCATGGTGAGCGAAGTGAAACGGATCGCGCCGATTTGCCGGATCGCGTGGCCGGCGCCGGTAAGGTACGCCGAATAGCTGAACGTGCTGGCGAAAACCAGACCTGCGCCGAGCAGCATATCGTTCGAGCGGTGCGGCAATTGGTGGGCGAAGGCCAGGGCGATGCCTGCATAGCTGATCACCAGCGCGATGATGTGGAGGCGGCTGACAGGGTGTTTGAAGATAGCCGCTGACAACAGTACCGTCATGGTCGGATAGAGAAACAGGATCAAGCGTTCCAGCCCGGCGCTCAGGTATTTCAAACCCATGAAATCGAGCAGGCTGGACAGGTAATAGCCGATGCAGCCCAGGCCCGCGATCAACAGCCAGTCCCGGCGATGCAGGGTTTTTGCCTGAGACTGGCGGCTGCTCCAGAGCGCCGCACCGAAAAATACCGGCACGGAAAACGCCATGCGCAACGCCAGCAGCGTAATCGCGTCGACGGACGCGCTGTCATAGGCAAGCTTGACGAAGATGGCTTTGGCCGAAAAGCCGACAGCGGCCAATAGCGCAAGCGCCACGCCTAAGCCGAAGTGTGGTGTATGCTGAGTTTGCGTCATAATCCGTTTCCCGCTTCGGTAGCCCCGCCTGAAAAAGTGACGGTACAGGTCCGGTCAGGCCGATTGCCGATGGCTCCGGCGCGGCAAAAAATCAGGTAGTAACGACCCTGCCAGCATGCCCGCCAGGCTCATCAGCAGACCGAATAACTGAGGCGGCCAGAGTCCGTCCGGGTTGAATATCTCCAGCCAGAGCCATGAGCCGGTGCCGGCGAAAATGGCGAGCAGCGCACCCTGCGTATTGGCGCGTTTCCAGTACAGGCCGAACGCCAGCGGAATGAATGCTGCAACCAGCGTAACTTTATAGGCATTTTCGACCATGTTGAAAATGCTGGCGTTGGAACTGAGCGCGTAGAGCGCGACCAGTCCGGCGAAAGCAACGACGACGGTGCGCATGGCGAACAGCAGACGGCGATCGGACCAATGGCTGATCAGCGGTTTGACGATATTTTCAGTAAAGGTGATCGACGGCGCGAGCAATGTTGCGCTGGAGGTGCTCATGATCGACGATAGCAGTGCGCCGAAAAACATGATTTGCGCAAACACCGGCGTTTGATGCAGGATCAGATCCGGCAAAATGTGCTGCGGGTCGGTGCCGATCAGATGCTTGACCAGCGCGGGATCGATCAGGGTGGCCGAATACGCCAGAAAAATGGGGATGAACGCGAACACGAAATACATGCCGCCGCCCAATACCGATCCCTGTACCGCGACGTGTTCATTTTTTGCCGACATGATGCGCTGAAACACATCCTGCTGCGGGATCGACCCCAGCATCATTGTGACCCAGGCGCCGACGAAAGCAAGGATATCCGGCGCCGTCGGCGCAGGCCAGAAAGCGAATTTGCCCGCTGCCTGAGCGTGGCGGACGACGTGCATGGCCCCGCCCGCGTCCTTGCTGAGCAGCCAGCCGATATAAAGCATGCCGATGAGGACGACGTTCATCTGCAGAAAATCGTGCAAAGCGATCGACCACATACCGCCCAACAGCGTGTAAACCAGCACGATGGCCGTGCCCAGCAACATGCCGTCATGCGGCGTGATCTGGCCGTTGCTGACCAGAGAAAACACCATGCCCAGCGCGGTAATCTGCGCCGATACCCAGCCCAGATACGAAATCACGATGGCGATGCTGGTCAGGAGTTCAACCGAGCGGCCGTAACGCTGCCGGTAATAATCGCCGATGGTGAGCAGATTCATGCGGTAGAGCTTGCGCGCAAAAAACAGTCCGGCCAGGATCAGGCACATGCTCGCGCCGAACGGGTCGGCGACGATGCCGCGCAACCCGTTTTGCAGAAAGGTGGCGGAAGTGCCGAGTATGGTTTCCGAACCGTACCAGGTGGCAAAGACGGTGGCGGTCACGATATACAGCGGTAACGAACGTCCGGCGACGACGTAATCGCGGGAATTGTGCACTTTGGTCGCGGCGAACAAGCCTATCGCGATCGAAATGAGCAGGTAGACGGCTATGAACCAGATAAGCATGCGAGTTTGAATTCAGGAAGCAAGTTTAAGCAAATAGACGCCTAGCGCCAGTCCGGTAAACAGCAGCAAGATTATGATGGAAACCAGCAAATATTGCAGGCGGGTCAATTGTCGTACCATATGTTCGAGCTGTCCCGGAATCGTTGAAAACTTTTCCTGGGTGAGATAGGTGTGTGTCAGGCGTGGAATCTGCGGCAGCAGCATGGCCCAGCGCGGCGCTTCCTTGCGGATATTGGTCCATGCGCCGCGCCAGCCCAGACGCTCGTTCATCCAGCGTTCGAGAAAGGGTTTGCCGGTTTTCCATAAATCCAGGTCGGGATCCAGTTCGCGACCCAAGCCTTCGATATTGAGCAGGGTTTTTTGCAGCAATACGAGCTGGGGTTGAATTTCCATCTGAAAGCGGCGTGAAGTCTGGAACAAGCGCAGCAGCACCTTGCCGAAGGAAATTTCCTTGAGCGGCCGGTCGAATATCGGTTCGCAAACGGCGCGTATCGCCGCTTCGAATTCGTCTACCCGCGTATCGGGAGGAGTCCAGCCGGCATCGACGTGTGCTTGCGCGACGGCGCGATAATCGCGCTGAAAAAAAGCGAGAAAATTTTGCGCGAGGTAATTTTTGTCGCCTTCGGTCAGCGTGCCCATGATGCCGAAATCGAGCGCGATATATTGTCCGGCGGCGTTGACCTGGATATTGCCGGGATGCATGTCGGCATGAAAAAAGGCGTCGCGGAATACCTGAGTGAAAAAGATTTCCACACCGTCCTGCGCCAGTTTGGGGATATCCACCCCCATTTCCAGCAGCTTGTCCATGCGGCTGATCGGCACCCCTTTCATCCTTTCCATCACCATTACGCCGGATTCGCAGTAATCCCAATATACTTCGGGGACGATCAGTAACCGCGAATGAGCGAAATTGCGCCGCAACTGCGAGCAATTCGAGGCTTCGCGCATCAGATCCATTTCGTCGGACAGGGTTTTTCTGAATTCGGCGACAATTTCGCGCGGATGCAACCGTTTGCCGTCGGCGAACAGTCTTTCTACCAATATCGCTGCGGCTTCGAGCAAGCCCAGATCGTGATCGATGATTTTGCCTATTCCCGGACGCAATACCTTGACGGCTGCTTCGGTACCGTCTTTGAGGACGGCGAAATGCACCTGCGCCATCGACGCGCTGGCGACGGGCTCGGCTTCGAAGTGGGCAAAGATTTCCTCTACCGGTTTGCCGTAGATTTCGGCCAGGGTCGTGCGTACGGCTGCAGCGGGAAACGGCGGCACATGATCTTGCAGGCGCGCCAGTTCGTCGGCAATATCCAGCGGCATCAAATCGCGTCGGGTAGACAGCATCTGCCCGAATTTGACGAAAATGGGACCCAGCGCTTCCAGTGCCTTGCGCAAACGCACGGAACGCGGAGCCGACAGGTCGCGCCAGAACAGAACGATACGAAGCAGTGAGCGCACACTGCGCAACCGGTTATGCCCGAGGAAAAACTCGTCCAGACCGAAGCGCAGCGCCACCCATAAAATGATGAAAAGCCGGAAGACCCGCATCAGCGCGCTCAATGCAAGGAGACGCTTTGAGCAATCAGCTCCATGCGTTTTTGCAATCGTGCATGGCTATCGCGCAGCATATCGATATCGGCGATAAACTGGTCAATATGCTGACGTTTGGCGAGCAGAGGAGATTCTTCCGTCACATACTCCCTCAGCGTCGCTACCGTTTCTTCTGCATTGCCGCGTTGCCAGAGCATGGCGCGTCGCATTGTCTGCATGATTTTGTGAGCGATGGCATCGCCGGTGAAGTGCGACAAATCGGCCTCGGCATCCCATTCGAGTTCCAGCAGCATATTGCCGAATGCCCCGGCCAATAGAGGGTCGCCGCCGATTTCGATCTCCCGGTTCGCGGCCGTGTCCCGCAGAACTATACGCAAAGCCTGTAATGCATGGAATCGCAGGGTGGCGTCGGCGTTGCCGGTTGCGCCATGGCGCAACCGTCCTTCGTGCCCGATTTCCAGCGTCAGGTAAAAAGGAAAAAGATTGATTGCGATGCGTTTGCCGACGTACGGAAGCAGCCGAAGACGCACCCAGGGCGCCTGATCGAGCAAATGATTGAGCACGGCCGCCAGGGCGCGATTATGCAAAGCGAATGGCATTAACGCTCCTGCGTGCCATCAGTATTTATAGCCACGGTGCAAGGCGACGACGCCGCCGGTCAGATTGAAATAATCGACCTTGGCAAAACCGGCAGCACTCATCATGGATTTGAGTGTCTCCTGATCGGGATGCATGCGTATCGATTCGGCCAGATATTGATAGCTTTCGGCATCGTTGGCGATGAATTTACCCATCACCGGCAATAATTTAAACGAGTACAGATCGTAGATGGGGGCAAGAGGTTTCCATATCCTGGAAAATTCCAGCACCAGCAGGCGGCCGCCGGGACGCAGGACGCGATACATCTCGCGCAGGGCGGCATCCTTGTGCGTCATGTTGCGCAAGCCGAAAGCAACGCTGACGCAGTCGAAATAATTGTCGGGGAAGGGCAATTTTTCGCCGTCGCATTGAGCGACCGGCAAAGCATGCCCGCGATCGAGCATGCGGTCGCGGCCTACCGTCAGCATCGAGCTGTTGATGTCGGTCAGCCAGACCTGGCCGGATAAGCCGACCTTTTTCATGAACAAACGGCTTAAATCTGCGGTGCCGCCTGCGACATCCAATACGCGATTGCCGGGCCGGATATGTGCGAGTTCGACGGTGAAGCGCTTCCAGGCTCGATGCAGACCCATCGACATGACATCGTTCATGATGTCGTAACGCTCGGCGACGGAATGGAATACGCCGGCAACCTTGCCGGCCTTGTCGGATTCCGCTACGGTTTTGTAACCGAAATGAGTGGTATTGTCCATGGTTCGGGTTATGTATGGAATAACATGAATCATAACCGAGACTGCCGAGAAAGAAAAATTTAACAGCTTGTCGTCCGCAGCCGTATCGTTAGTGGCGAGCCCGACCCCCGGCACTTGCAATAAATAGCTGTGGCTGCTTCCTTCCGGACCTGACCAGGTTCACCATCTTGCAATGCGGGGAGACCCGCCAATTATGCATTCTACGCTAGTTGCGGCGCAAGGCAAAGCGCTATACGATCGTTTGCGGCGATTATGGTCTGCATGCGACCGGAATTACGGAATTAAGGACTGAATACATTTCGGCCCCGGCGGGTGTAGGTATTGATTGCTCTGCCTAAATAACCCCGCTGCTTTTGATTCCGGGGCCTGTAGGTTGTCAAGCACGTTCGATGCGTCCTTTGTACTTGCGCAGATTTTTGCTCAATTCCGAGATGATTTCGGAGGCGGCATCAACGATCTGGGCGGGGCCGAAACCCGCCCCTATCATTTCACGATAAAAAGATTTAGCCAGAATTTTCGCCATCCTTCCCGGATTCTGCGCATCATTCACCAGTATGTTCTGCGCGGTCTTTTCGATATTGCTTCCTAACGACATCTGGGCGAAGCGGGATTTCAATGTGCGCTGAAGCTGTATGCTTTGTATAATTTTCCCGGTAACTGCGGCAACGATTTCAATGGCATTGAGGTCATCTACATTGAAAGGCAGCTTGCGTTCCAGTCCGTTGATATTGACCACGCCCAAGACCGTGCGGTTGACCGTGATCGGCACGCATATCATGCTTCTTCCTGAGGCAGTCGGATATCGCGCGTGCCGGGCAAATCTGGAATTGCTGATGTCTTCTATCAGTAGCGATTCGCCTGTGGCCAGGACATGGCCTGCAATTCCCTCGCCTTTTTTAACGGATTCCTTATAGGCATCGGCCGTTAGTTTTCCGTAATTTGCACAGACCCGCAGAGCCGATGCACCGTTAGACAGCATGATGGAACAATTTTCGACGTCCAGGCTTTTCGCCGCCATCTCGGACAAGCGTTGCAGATTTTCATCGAGACTCTGGTCAGAGTCTTGAAATTTTGCAAGCGTACTCAATCTGGCAAGCAGATTTCCGGCGTGATTTTCCATGGTTTTTTCATTCATTTTGATTGGATCAAATACAAATATAAGGCCCGACCCCGCTACCTTACGACCTTACCGCTTATTTTGCCTCATTATTATTCACTACGTACAGCTAACCTGGGTTTGGCGCTGAAGTAAGCCGCTTTCGGGCGAATCGTTGATGCAACAAAATGGAAAAAATTAGGTAAGAGCCAGTTATTACCAAGATTTCTTATTCCCATCGTGTTTTTAGGTATAGGAAACGGAAAATTTGTACGCGCCAATTGTGGCAGAATGCGCTTTAGGCTAGAATTCAGCATTACCTGCGCTGTAAATCGACATGACACGTTATATCTTTGTTACCGGCGGTGTGGTTTCTTCCCTGGGCAAGGGGATCGCCGCCGCTTCTCTCGCCGCCATCCTGGAATCCCGGGGTATGCAGGTCACTATGATGAAACTGGACCCGTACATCAATGTCGATCCCGGCACAATGAGCCCGTTTCAGCACGGCGAAGTCTTCGTCACCGAAGACGGCGCCGAGACCGATCTCGATCTCGGTCATTACGAGCGCTTTACTCACGCCAAGATGTCCCGGCGCAATAATTTCACTACCGGTCAGATCTACGAATCGGTCATCAAAAAAGAGCGGCGCGGCGACTATCTGGGCGGTACCGTGCAGGTGATTCCGCATATTACCGACGAGATCAAGCAATATATTCATGCCGGCGCAGCGGGCGCGGAAGTCGCCATCGTCGAAATCGGCGGGACGGTGGGCGACATCGAATCCTTACCGTTTCTGGAAGCGATCCGGCAAATGGGCTTGCAGCAGGGCCGCAGCAATACCTGTTATATCCATCTTACGCTGGTGCCGTATCTCGGCAAGGCCGGCGAAATCAAAACCAAACCGACCCAGCACTCGGTCAAGGAGTTGCGCGAGATCGGCATCCAGGCCGATATCGTGCTGTGCCGCGGCGACCGTCCGTTGCCCGACGAAGAGCGCCGCAAGATTGCATTGTTCACCAATCTGGAGGCAAATGCGGTGATTTCGGTCCACGACGTGGACAATATCTACAAAATTCCGGAAATGCTGAGCAGGCAGGGTATGGACGAAATTGTCTGCCGCAAGTTCGGCATCGATCCGCCACCTGCCGATCTGTCGGTATGGAACGGTCTGGTCGAGGCGCAGGAACATCCCCGGCATCATATCGATATCGCCATGGTCGGCAAGTATGTGGGGCTGACCGAATCGTATAAATCGCTGTCTGAAGCGCTGATTCATGCCGGTATCCACACCCGTACGCAGGTGAGCGTGCATTATATCGATTCCGAAGCGCTCGAACAGGGAGAGATCGATGTTTTGCATGGCATGAGTGCGATACTGGTGCCTGGCGGCTTCGGCAAGCGCGGCGTCGAGGGCAAAATATTGGCGATCCGGTACGCGCGCGAAAACAGGATCCCGTATCTGGGCATTTGTCTGGGTATGCAACTGGCCGTCATTGAATTCGCGCGTCATTGCGGTGGGATGCCCGGCGCGCACAGTACCGAATTCGATCCGGCGACGGCGTATCCCATAGTCGGTCTGATTTCGGAATGGAAGGATGCCGCCGGACAACTGGAGACGCGCAACGAGGATTCCGATCTGGGCGGCACCATGCGTCTGGGCGGCCAGGCATGCGTGCTGGTGGCCGATTCGCTGGCGCAAACCGTATACGGAGCCGACAGCATCGTCGAGCGTCACCGTCACCGTTACGAAGTCAACGGTAAGTTGCTGCCCCGTCTGCAGGAAGCCGGTTTGAAAGTAAGTGGTCACTCAGCAACCGATGGTTTGTGCGAGATGATTGAATTGCCGGATCATCCTTGGTTCGTCGCCTGCCAGTTTCATCCGGAATTCACATCTACGCCCCGCGATGCGCATCCCTTGTTTAAAGCCTTCGTGACGGCCGCCGTTAATCAATCAGGAGCAGCGCAATGAAATTGTGTGGTTTTGAAGCAGGGCTGGCGCATCCATTATTTTTGATTGCGGGCCCCTGCGTAATCGAATCGCAACAGCTTGCCATGGATACCGCTGGGCAATTAAAGGAAATCTGCGCTGAACTGGGTATTCCCTTTATTTATAAATCGTCTTACGACAAGGCGAATCGCAGCTCGGGCAATTCGTACCGCGGTCTCGGGCGCGAGACGGGCTTGGAAATACTGGCCGAAGTCAAAAAACAGATAGGCGTTCCGGTATTGACGGATATTCACTCCATAGACGAGATCGCCGAGGTGGCGGCGGTCGTCGATGTCCTGCAGACGCCGGCTTTTTTATGCCGCCAGACCGATTTCATCCATGCTGCGGCAAGCGCAGGCAAGCCGGTGAATATCAAGAAAGGTCAGTTTCTGGCGCCGTGGGACATGAAAAATGTGGTCGATAAAGCCAAGGCTGCCAACGGCGGTCTCGACAATATCATGGTATGCGAACGCGGCGTATCGTTCGGCTACAATAATCTGGTGTCGGACATGCGTGCGCTGATGGCGATGCGTAACACGGATTGCCCGGTCGTGTTCGATGCGACCCATTCCGTGCAATTGCCGGGCGGCCAGGGGAATGTTTCCGGCGGCCAGCGCGAATTCGTGCCAGTGCTGGCGCGCGCCGCGGTAGCCGCGGGCGTTGCCGGTGTCTTTGCGGAAACGCATCCCGACCCGGCCTGCGCCTTGTCCGACGGTCCGAATGCCTGGCCGCTGGGACGAATGAAAGAATTGCTGTATACATTGAAAGAGCTCGATGCGCTGGTCAAACAGCACGGATTTATCGAACATACTATTTAAGGCCTGGCCGGACCGTTGTCCGGGAATGGCGAAATTGGAGAACGCAAATGAGTGTAATTGTTGACGTCATTGCCCGCGAAATACTGGATTCGCGCGGCAATCCCACTGTTGAAGTCGATGTGCTGCTGGAATCCGGCACTTTGGGTCGGGCCGCAGTGCCTTCGGGCGCTTCGACCGGAAGCCGCGAAGCGATGGAATTGCGGGACGGCGACGCGACACGATATTTGGGCAAAGGCGTATTGAAAGCGGTCGAATTCGTCAACACCGAGATTTGCGAAGCGATTATCGGTCTGGATGCGGAAGAGCAGCATTTTATCGATCAGACCATGATAGACCTCGACGGTACCGAGGATAAATCCAGACTGGGCGCCAACGCAATACTTGCGGTGTCGATGGCGGTAGCGCGGGCGGCGGCGGAAGCGTCCGGCCTGTCGCTGCACCGTTATCTGGGCGGAGCGGGGCCCATGCATTTGCCCGTGCCGATGATGAACATCATCAACGGCGGTGCCCACGCCAACAATAATATCGACATGCAGGAATTCATGATCATTCCGGTCGGCGCATCGAGTTTTCGCGAGGCCTTGCGTTACGGCGCGGAAGTATTCCATACGCTGAAAAAAATTCTGGATAAACAGGGTATGGCGACTACCGTCGGCGACGAAGGCGGTTTCGCGCCCAACCTGGACTCCAACGAAGCTGCGCTCAAACTGATCGTCGAAGCCATAGAAAAAGCCGGCTTCATCCCCGGACAAGATATCGCGATCGGCGTGGACTGCGCCGCCAGCGAATTTTATCGCGACGGCAAGTACCAGCTCGAATCCGAAGGGCTGGCGCTTGATTCGAGGCAGTTCACCGATTATCTGGCCGCCTGGTGCGACAAATATCCTATCGTCAGCATCGAAGACGGCATGGCGGAAAACGATTGGGACGGCTGGCTGGTGCTGACGGCGCGGCTGAAGAAATCGGTCCAGCTGGTCGGCGACGATTTATTCGTCACCAACGCCAAAATTCTGGCGCAGGGCATAGAGCGAGGCGTCGCCAATTCCATACTCATCAAGGTCAACCAGATCGGCACCTTGTCGGAAACCTACGACGCCATGGAAACCGCCAAGCGGGCAGGATACACCGTCGTCGTGTCGCACCGTTCCGGCGAAACCGAAGACAGTTTCATCGCCGATCTGGCGGTGGCGACGAATGCCCTGCAAATCAAGGCGGGCTCGTTATCGAGGTCGGACCGGATGGCGAAATACAACCAGTTGTTACGGATCGAAGAAGAATTGGGCGGGTTGGCGCGTTATCCGGGCCGCACGGCATTTCATCAGCTCAAGTAAGCGCAGGGCGGCCGCGTGCGTTGGCTAACATTCACCTTGTTCGGCTTGCTGCTATTGTTGCAGTATCCGCTTTGGCTGGGCCGAGGAGGATGGCTGAAGGTTTGGGATACGCGTCAGCAGGTGGTACGGCAACAGCAAACCGATGACGCGCTTGCGGCCAGAAATGCCGCCATGGATGCGGAAGTGTTGGACCTCAAACAAGGTGTGCGCGCTATCGAAGCCCGTGCGCGGACAGAATTGGGAATGGTGCGCAAGGACGAGATATTTTTTCAGATACTGCATGCTCCGCCAGCCGAGCAGATTGTCCCTTCTCCGGCCAATCCGGCCGCTTCTGAACCTAGCCATGGAATAGCAAGATGAATTCTTTGCAAATCAGTCTGATCGTGCTTGCCATTGTTGCCGTAATCGCCGTACTGGTTTACAACTGGATGCAGGATAGGAAATATCGCAATCAATGGACGGCAACGTTCGGGCAGCAGGACGATATACTGCTCAAACACAACGATCGCAGAATCGATCCGATCGTTAACGATCCCGACCTGGTCCCGAAAAATCGGGAGGAAACCGGCGAAAACGATACCGCCGCTGAAGAGCCTATCGAGCCGCGTGAAGAATTGGCAATTACTTGTGAGGAAACGGCGAGTAGTGGCGAAGCAGGATCGGCTTATGCGGCCGAAATACCGGTAGACGCCGTTCCGGCGAACCGGACTGCAGTAGATCTGCCACCGCCGCCCGTCGATACCTTGCTGGATTTTATTATCGAAATACACGCTGCCGACGCCATACCCAGTTCAGCCTTTAAAAAATGGATGGATAGCCAGCGGACGGAAGGCAGGAGGGTGCGGTGGTGGGGATACGCAAGCAATTTTGCCGACTGGATAGAAATCAGTCCCTGGAGGGAGCAGGAATTCAACGCTGTGACGATAGCGGTACAATTGGCAGACCGTTCCGGCGCGATCAACGATGGACAGTTGATCGCTCTTGGCAAGGAAGCCCGCGCGCTGGCGGAAGAATTCAAGGGAGTGGCCAATTGGCGCGATATCGGGGCGGTGCTCGCTAACGCCAAAGAACTGGACCAGTTCTGCGTTGAGGTCGATGTCCTGATCGGTTTGAATGTCGTGAGTCCGGATGGCGTGACTTTTAGCGGTTCGATGATCGCGGAAATGGCCGAAGCCAACGACATGATATTAAACGATGCCGGTGTCTATCAACGCTATAATGATCGCGGAGAAGTGATATATAGTTTATGTAATCACGATGACACGCCGTTTTCTGCCGAATATATGAGTGATCTGGCTACGCACGGCGTCACTTTGCTGTTCGAAGTTCCCCGCGTCGATAACGGAGTGGAAATGTTTGCGGCCATGGCCCGGTTCGGTGCCCAGCTGGCGAAAACGCTGGACGGTAAACTGGTCGATGACAATATTCGCTCGCTTTCCGCCGCAAGCATGGAAAAAATTCAGACGCAATTGACTGAAATCTATCGCCAAATGGAAGCGAGGGGAATTCCGGCCGGTGGCCAACGCGCGTTGCGCCTGTTCAACTAGGAACCGTCCGGTTTATGGTGCCTGCTGATATTGCCGCTTCTGCTGCAAGCTTGCGCAAGCTACTGGAATATCACAACCATCGCTATTACGTCCTCGATGCTCCGCAGATCAGCGATGCGGAATACGATCGGCTATTCCGCGAATTGCAGGATCTGGAAAGCCGCTATCCCGAATTGATCATGCCTAATTCACCCACCCAACGGGTAGGTGGGGAAATTGTAGCGACATTCGAGCCGGTTAACCATCGGTCGCCCATGCTGTCGCTGAATAACGCATTCAGCGAAGCCGAAGTCGTCGCTTTCGATAAGCGCATACGCGAGCAATTGAATCTGCCGCAGATCGAATATGCGGTGGAGCCAAAATTCGATGGACTGGCGGTAAATCTGGTTTATGAAAACGGACAATTCGTTTCGGGCGCGACGCGCGGAGACGGTTATGTAGGCGAAGATGTGACGGCAAATTTGCGCACGTTACCTGCCCTCCCCATGATGCTCGCCAGCGACTGTCCGCCGGCGCGTATCGAAGTACGGGGCGAAGTCCTGATGTTAAAACGTGATTTCGCGGCCTTGAATGCCGCCCAGCGCGCGAAAGGCGGAAAGGAATTCGCCAATCCGCGCAATGCCGCGGCGGGCTCGTTGCGACAACTCAATCCGCAGGTTACCGCAACGCGCAGATTATATTTTTTTGCTTACGCGGTAGGGTTAAGTGAAGGCTGGGCATCGCCGACAACGCAAGCGGAAGCCATGGCGCAATTGGCGGATTGGTATTTTCCTTTGGCCGCGGAGAGACAGGTCGTGGAAGGCGTCGAAGGTTTATTGGCGTATTATCGCCGCATCGCCGAAATACGGGATGAATTGCCCTTCGATATCGATGGTGTCGTTTATAAGGTAAATGAACTCGATTTGCAGCGTCTGTTAGGGTTCGTTTCCCGCGCGCCGCGGTTTGCGCTGGCGCATAAATTTCCTGCGCAGGAAGCGACGACTCAATTGATCGATATTGAGGTGCAGGTCGGCCGCACCGGAGCCTTGACGCCGGTGGCGCGGCTTGCGCCAGTTCCGGTCGGCGGCGTCATCGTAACGTATGCCACCTTGCACAATGAGGACGAAATACGTCGCAAGGACATCAAGATCGGCGACTGGGTGAATGTAAGACGTGCCGGCGACGTCATTCCTGAAGTAGTGTCTGTGGCGGTTATGAAACGTCCCGCAACGGTACGCGATTTTGTCATGCCGTCTGTTTGCCCGGTGTGCAGCGCGCATATCGAACGTTTGCCGGGGGAAGCGGTGGCGCGATGCACGGGCGGCCTGTTTTGCGCCGCGCAAAGAAAGCAGGCTTTGCTGCATTTTTCCAGCCGCAAGGCTATGAATATAGACGGTTTGGGAGAGAAACTGATCGATCAGCTGGTCGATGCCGAACTGGTGCATAACCCGGCGGATTTGTATCGGCTGGATTTTCAAGACCTGATCGCTCTCGAACGCATGGCAGAAAAATCGGCGAATAATCTATTGACAGCGATACACCATAGCAAGCAAACTAGCTTCGCGCGATTTATTTATGCGTTGGGAATACGGCATGTAGGCGAGCAAACCGCAAAAGATCTTGCGCGCCATCTCGGTACCCTGGCCAATTTGCTGGCGGCGGATGAACAGATTTTGCAAACGGTGCCCGAAGTTGGGACGGTGGTGGCAAAATCATTGCTCCATTTTTTTGCCGAACGACATAATCTGGATGTGATCAACAAGCTGACCGAGGCGGGCGTAAGCTGGCCCGCCGTTACCCTGCCGGCAGCGAATTCAACCAGCCCGATCCAAGGTAAGGTGTTCGTCATTACGGGCACCTTGCCGACGTTGAGCCGAGAAGAAGCAAAAGCCGAAATTGAAGCGGCTGGCGGTAAGGTCGCCGGCAGCGTATCGAAAAAAACCGATTTTGTCCTGGCGGGTACCGATCCAGGCAGCAAGTTCACCAAAGCGCAAACTATGGGCATTATCATTTTACAGGAAGCACAATTTATGGAGCTATTGAGTGGATACCAAGGGGAATGAAATGTTGAGAGTAACCAAAGCGGTATTTCCCGTAGGCGGAATGGGTACACGGTTTTTGCCGGCTACCAAGGCCATGCCCAAGGAAATGTTACCTATCGTCGATAAGCCATTGATCCAGTATGCAGTCGAAGAGGCGATTGCAGCGGGAATCACGGATCTGATTTTTATTACCGGGCGCAGCAAGCGCGCGATTCCCGATCATTTCGACAAAGCCTATGAACTGGAAGCCGAACTCGAAGCCCGCGGTAAAAAGGAATTATTGAACCTGGTGCGCGGCATCATTCCTCCTCATGTCAATTGCGTCTATATACGTCAGTCGGAAGCGCTCGGATTGGGGCATGCCGTATTATGCGCAAAACCGGTGGTGAATAACGAACCGTTTGCAGTGATACTGGCGGATGATCTGATCGACGCCGAAATTCCGGCGATGAAACAGATGACGGATTTATTCAGCTATTATCAGTGCACCGTTCTCGGTGTGCAGGAAGTCGCACGTGAAGATACCCGCTCTTATGGGATTGTGGATGCGCAGGAAATCTCGAATAAGTTGTGCAAAGTCGACGCTATCGTTGAAAAGCCGGATCCGTCCGCCGCTCCATCGACCTTGGGCGTCGTGGGCCGCTATATCCTGACGCCGCGCATCTTTCATCATCTCGAAACCATA
This sequence comes from Pseudomonadota bacterium, assembly GCA_021795395.1. Lineage (GTDB taxonomy): Bacteria > Pseudomonadota > Gammaproteobacteria > Burkholderiales > Sulfuriferulaceae > Sulfuriferula. The sequence continues at coordinate 19,864 of JAJYPN010000005.1, forward strand.
CCTTACGGCGCCGGCGGTGAATTGCAACTCACCGATGGTATAGCACAATTGCTCAAGGAGCAGCAGGTACTGGCTTACGCCTTCGATGGTGTCCGTTACGATTGCGGCAGCAAATTGGGCTATTTGAAGGCGATGGTGGAACATGCCTTGAAGCATCCCGAAGTAGCGGAGGAATTCGGCGATTATTTGAATAACCGCAATATCGAACAGGCTTAGATTATCCTG
>JAJYPN010000005.1:20188-97548 GCA_021795395.1 Pseudomonadota bacterium
AATACCCGCAACAAATCGGTTTCCAGTTGCAGACGGGTATGCTGCTGATTCAATGCGAGCCCTTGTATCATGAACGTGTCTTCGGCACGCTCGCCCAGGGTACTGATTTTGGCGGCATAAATATTGATATGATGCAGATACAGAATCTGGGCGATGGCAAACAGCAGTCCCGGCCGGTCGCCAGCGATCAGATTGAGGGCGTAGAGTTTGCCGTTTGCGTCGGGTCGGAGATTGACCTCGGCATCGATAGGGAAGTGTTTGAGGTGACGGCTGATCCGTCCGCGCTGCGCGGGTTTAAGTTCGGCAGCCGAATGCAGTTGCTGCCCGAGTTCATGTTCGATATAGCTCAGAAAATCGCGATACGGCGCGGTTTTGTCGTGACTTTTGTCGAGTACGACGAAACTGTCGAGTGCGTAGCCATGTAAGGTGGTATGGATTTTCGCATCCACTACAGAGTAATGAATCTGTTCAAAAAAACCGCATATCCGTGCGAATAGGCTGGCTTCGTCCGGGGCATAAATCAGCACCTGTATTCCGGCGCCGTCCGGACTCAGCCGTGCCCGTACCAATGCTTTGGATATACTTATCTTGTGCCGGATCTGGCGGCAATGCCAGGCGATTTCCTGCGGTTCGTGGCGTAAAAAATAGCTGTCGGCCAGATTTTTCCATAGCGGAATTTCCGTGTCGGGCGCCAAACTGTATAGACGCAGGATTCTGGATGCTTCCGCCTTGATCAGATCGATACCACTGTGTAAATTCAGGTCGCCGTTAAGCTGACGCAGGCTGGCATAAAACAGATCTTCCAGAAGCTTGGCTTTCCATCCGTTCCATACGCTGGGGCTGGTGCCTCGTATATCGCAGACAGTGAGCAGATACAAGGCGATCAATCGTCGTTCGTTGCCTACTTGTTCGGCGAAACGGGCGATGACTTGCGGATTGGCTAAATCCTGTTTTTGTGCGGTCGCCGAAAACATGAGATGTTCGCCGACCAGCCAGACTATCAGTTCGGTATCTTCGGCGCTCAGATTGTGCTGGATGCAGAAGCGCTGCGCATCGACTTTTCCCAGAACAGAGTGATCGCCGCCCCGTCCTTTGGCGATATCGTGAAACAAAGCCGCGATGTAAAGAATCTCCGGGCGTGCGAAGCCGCTGATGAGTCGGCTTGCCAACGGATACTCATGCGCCAGTTCGGGTATGGTCAATCGGCGTAAATTGCGCAATACGGTCAATATATGTTCGTCTACGGTGTAAATATGAAAAAGATCATGCTGCATTTGACCGACTATGCGGCCGAATGCCGGGATGTATCGACCGAGCACGCCGTAACCGTTCATATTGCGCAACGTCCTGGAAACGGCAAGCGGCGAGCGCAAGATTTCCATGAATCGCGTCCGGTTTACCAGATCGCGCCGAAACGCGGCATTGATACGATGACGTGCGCGCCATAGTGCGCGTATCGTCGACGCGCTCATTCCGGTCAGGCCAGGATTTCGTTGCAATAACAGAAAGCTTTCCAGAATGGCAGCCGGCTCACGTTCGAATAAATCATCGTCCGCGGCTTTCAGCAGATTGTCGCGAATTTGAAAACGCTCATTCAGAGACACGATAGGAAGGCGATGGTTGCCGAATATACGCGCCCGCAGGGTTGGCAGCAATATATCGCGCATCTGGGCGACGATCTTGACGCTGCGATAATAACGCTGCATGAGGATTTCGCTGGCGCGGCGTGTAGATCTATCGATTATGCTGTAATGTTCCGCCAGATTGCTCTGATAATCGAAAAGCAGGCGATCCTCGCGACGTCCGGCCAGATAATGCAGACTGGTGCGCAAGTCGAACAAAAAATGCTCGAGACGTTGGATATGCCGCATTTCGGTCGGGTCCAGAAAACCCGCGTTCATCAGATCGCGCCAATTTTTGCCGATGGAAGCCGCGCGCGCCAGCCAGCGCAGATTGTGCAAATCACGCAAACCGCCGGGACTTTCCTTGAGATTGGGCTCCAATTGATAAGCGCTGTCATTGAATCGCGCATGACGTTGATCCTGTTCGGACAGCTTGCCTTCGAAAAAGCTGCGTTGATCGAGTTGCGATCCGAAGCGTAAATGAAAGTCGCGGTATAAATCGATGTTGCCGGTCAGATAGCGCGATTCGAGCAGATTGGTTGCAACGGTAATGTCATTGTCTGCTTCGGACAGACATTCTTCCAGCGTGCGCACGCTATGTCCGACCTCCAGCCCGCAGTCCCAGAGCAGGCTTATCAGTTCTTCTATTGCCGCCTGTTCACGGCGTTCCGCCGGATAAGCCAACAAGATCAGCAGATCGATATCCGAATAAGGAAACAGCTCCTTCCGGCCATACCCGCCCACTGCTACCAATACCGCGCTTTCAGGGAAATCGAGCATCTGCCAGATAGAGCAGAGCACGTGGTCTGCAAGACGGGTATTGCGCTGCAGTATCGTACGTACGCGAGTGCCATTTTGAAAAGCCTGTTTGATTGCCTGACGTTCTTCGCGCAAATGCGCACGCCACCGATCAGCCTCGAGGCGACCGGTACCGACGGACAAGGCTTCAGTCCGGTTTCCCATGGACAAAAGCCGGAGGTGGTGGCGTCCCTGCAGAAACCGTGAGGATTTCAAAGCCGTCATCGGTAACCGATACCGTATGCTCCCATTGCGCTGACAGGCTGCGATCCTTGGTGACGATCGTCCAGCCATCGCTCAATTGCCGTATATCGCGACGGCCGGCATTGATCATCGGTTCAATGGTGAATACCATACCGCTTTCCAATTTGATGCCGGTACCGGCGCGCCCGTAATGCAATACTTGCGGTTCTTCATGAAAATTGCGCCCTATCCCGTGGCCGCAGAATTCACGCACTACGCTGTAACCTTGTGCCTCCGCGAATTTCTGGATGGCGTGACCGATATCGCCGAGCAAGGCTCCGGCTCGAACCAGCCGGATGCCGTGCCACATTGCCTGATAGGTGATTTCGCACAAGCGCCTGGCGTGAGGGGCCACATTGCCGACATAAAACATCCGGCTGGTATCGCCATGCCAGCCATTTTTGATGACGGTGACGTCTATATTGACGATGTCGCCGTTTTTGAGTTGCTTGTCGCCGGGTACACCGTGACAGATTTGCTGGTTGACGGAAGTACAGATGGAACGTGGATATGGCGCATGGCCGGCTGGAGCGTAATTCAGCGGTGCCGGAATGGAATGTTGAACATCGACCATATAATCATGACAGAGTTTGTCGAGTTCGCCGGTAGTTATTCCAGGCTGGACAAAAGGGGTGATATAGTCGAGCAGTTCGGCGGCCAAGCGGCCGGCAATCCGCATGTTTTCTATATCTTCCGATGATTTTAAACTGATGGACATAACTATGGAGAATACGCAGGGGGAGTAAAGTTTAGCAGGAAAACTGGAATTTAGCCTGCATAACCATGCAATTTAAGCTGATCGAGCAATTGCGCCGTTTCAAATATCGGTAACCCCATTACCCCGGAATAACTTCCGACCAGATGTTCGACGAATATCGCTCCGCGACCTTGGATCGCATAGGCGCCGGCTTTGTCGAAGGGTTCGCCGCTATTCGCATAGTATTCGATCTCTTCGACGGTAAGGGACTTGAAGGTGACGCTGGACTTGCAGGTAAAGTTTTGGGTATATTCACGATAAACCAAGGCGACGGTAGTCATGACTTCATGCGTACGTCCCGAGAGCCGGGTCAGCATTTGAACGGTTTTATCCCTGGTTTTGGGTTTGCCTAGAATTTCGCCGTCCAGCGTGATGCTGGTATCGGCACCCAGTACCGGGTATTGAGGAAGCCGGCGCTGAAGGACGCGCTGCCAGCCAAGCTGGGCCTTGTCGATGGCAATACGCTGTACGTGATCCTGTGGCGATTCACCGGGTAGCGGCGTTTCGTCGAGATCCTGCCTGTCGCTGCTGTCGCGCAAGAGTAACACTTCATAGCGGATACCCATTTGAGTCAATAGTTCTCGACGTCGGGGCGAACGCGAAGCCAGATAAATGCGGGAAGGAAATTTATTCACGATGATAGGGATGATTTTGAATCACGCTCCAGGCACGATAAAGCTGCTCGGCCAGTATCACTCGCACTAATCCATGCGGCAGCGTAAGGCGGGACAGCGAAAATAGTTTATCGCCGCGGCTTTTGATATCGTCATGTAAACCGTCGGCACTGCCTATGATAAAACAAATATTGCGGCCTGTCCCTAAAGTCTTGCGTAAGTGATCTGCCACACCAAGTGTAGTGAGTTGTTCGCCGCGCTCGTCCAGCGCCCAGATCTCTGAATCCGGAGGGATATTGATTAAAATCCGGTCGCGTTCCAGACTTTTCATTTGCTCGACCGTTTTGCCGCCTGAGCGTTTTTCCGGTTTCAATTCAATTAGATGCAGAGAAAATTCTTTCGGCATGCGTTTGGCGTATTCGGCATAACCGCACTTGATCCAGTCCGGCATTTTTTGTCCGATTGCAATGATATGCAATTTCATGCAGCACAATCAGACTTCGCTTTGCCGGCGAGTGCGCTGGTCGGCAGCCGCGCTCCATAGGGTTTCGAGATTATAATACTGGCGTACCGCGGGTTGCATGACATGGACTATGACCGAACCGAGATCGAGCAGGACCCATTCGCCGGACGTCATGCCTTCTATGCCCTGGTCCGGTACCGCCTGTTGTTTGAGTTTTTCCTGGACATTGTGGGCAATCGCTTTCGTCTGGCGGGTGGATTCGGCGCTCGCAATGACCATGCGCTCAAACAGAGAGCTTTGGTCGGAGACATCAAGCACGGTAATGTCCTGTCCTTTGATATCTTCGATGGCTTCGATAACGGCAGCGACGATTTGATCTGTATTCATGGTAGTTCCGGTAAATAAAGTTGAAAGTTGGAGATGTAGTCCAGTACCGCATCGGGGATGAGATATCGGGGATTGCGACCGGCATTGAGCGTTTCGCGGATGTAGGTGGCGGATATGTCCAGCGCAGTAATCGGTCTGGCGGCTATCAGTCCTGCAGGGCAGTTAGGCAAATCCTGCGGGTTGGCCATACGTGTTTCGATTTCGTCGCGCAGAATTTCCGGCATCGCGTCTTTCCAGGTGCTTTGCGGGAAACCGGGCCGATGCGCGATGACGATATGGGCGTAGAGAAATAGTTCTTGCCAGCGATGCCAGCTGGACAGACTCAGGAAAGCATCCGCGCCCAGCAGCAAACACAGCGATTGCTGCTCGCCGAATTCGCTACGCAAGGAATGTAAGGTATCGACGGTATAGGATAAATGCGGCAGCTGGACTTCGCGCGCATCGACGACGAAATGCGGATTGTTCGCCGTGGCGATGCGCACCATCGCCAGCCGGTGCTCGGCGTCGGTGCGTGGTCGGCTGCGATGAGGCGGCATGCCGGTTGGAATAAAGCGCACATGGTCCAGTTCCAGCGATTCGGCCAATTCTTCGGCCAGCCGCAGGTGACCGAAATGAATGGGATCGAAGGTGCCGCCGAAAATACCTATGGGTTGCGACGTGCGTGGTTCAGCCACGCACGTGCCCATCGCCGAGCACTATCCATTTTTGCGACGTCAGACCCTCCAGCCCTACCGGACCGCGAGCATGAATTTTGTCGGTGGAAATACCGATTTCGGCACCCAGGCCGTATTCGAAACCGTCGGCAAACCGTGTCGAGGCGTTGACCATGACGCTGCTGGAATCGACTTCACGCAAGAAGCGGCGGGCACGACTGTAATCTTCCGTAACGATGGTATCAGTATGCTGCGAACCATAACGCTGGATATGGTCCATCGCGCCATCCAGATCGTCGACGATGCGAATGGCGATAATCGGCGCCAGATATTCGGTAAACCAGTCTTCCTCCGTTGCAGCTGCAATGCCGGGAAGAATTTTTCGGGTTTGCGGGCAGCCGCGCATTTCCACGCCCTTGGTGACATAAATTTTGCCGATTTCGGGTAATATCGACGCAGCGATTGCGCGGTCCACCAGCAATGTCTCCATTGTATTGCATGTACCGTAACGGCTGGTTTTGGCATTGTCGGCGACGCGTACCGCTTTGGTCGGATCGGCGTGTTCGTCGATAAATACGTGGCAGACGCCGTGCAGATGCTTGATGACCGGAATACGGGCATCTTTCATCAAATGCTCGATCAGGCTTTTGCCGCCGCGTGGTACGATAACGTCGACATACTCGCGCAGGACGATCAATTCCGCCACAGCCGCGCGATCGGCGGTATTGACGATTTGCACGGTGGTTTCGGGCAAGCCCGCTGCGGTCAGTCCTTCGCGTACGCAGTCGGCCAGAGCGCGGTTGCAATGCAGCGCTTCAGAACCGCCGCGCAATATGGCGGCATTGCCCGATTTCAGGCAGAGCGCTGCGGCGTCGACCGTTACGTTGGGTCGCGCTTCGTAAATGATGCCGATGACGCCCAAGGGCACTCGCATTTTGCCCACCTGTATGCCGGTAGGTCGGTATTTGAGGTCGGTGATTTCACCGACAGGGTCCGGCAATGCGGCAATCTGATGCAGGCCTTCCACCATGTTGGCGATGGCTTTGCTGTCGAGCGTCAAGCGGTCAAGCAGGGCCGGTTCCAGTCCGCTGGATCGAGCGGCTGTGATATCCTGTTGGTTCGCGGCTTGTAACGTAGCGTGGTTGCGTTGTATGGCGTCGGCAATGGCAAGCAGGGCGCGGTTTTTGGCGGCGCTGTCGGCCCGGGCAATAATACGGGCGGCAGCGCGCGCCGCTTGCCCTAATTGCAGCATATAGGTTTTAATATCCATCTTGGAAGGCGGTGTTGTAGTCCATGCTTGAATTTTAACTCAAAAATGAAAATATCGAATTTATTTATCGGCATTTTGCCGCGGTGCCATCCGGACGTTGCCGGAACGCTCGCTTTGAGCGCCGTGCGCTTACGGCCCGCCGCCGAGCGTCTATCCCGGCGGATCGCCCATTCGAGTACGAATCCGGCATTGTTGCAACAGGCTGATTATGCGCTGGCGGCCGGCTGACCGATATGATGCGGTGCTGCCGGCGCCATTCGGACAGTTAGGCGTGGTCGCCGATGCTGACGGTTTGCGGCAAATCGATTTTTTGCCGGTGGATTATGGTTTGTTCTTTCCCGATACCGTTCCGCTTCCGGTACGGCAATTGGCCACGGCGCTTACGTTGTTCTGGAATGATGCATTCGTGCAATTCGAGTTGCCTCTGCGGTATCAGGCCACGTCTCATCAGCGCCGTGTCTGGCAGGCTTTGCTGGCGATTCCGGTCGGCCATACCTGCAGTTACGGCGCCATCGCCGCCGAGATCGGTTCCAGTCCGCGCGCCGTTGGCCAGGCATGCGGAGCGAATCCCTTGCCGATATTGATTCCCTGCCATCGTGCTGTGGCAAAAAACGGCAGCGGCGGCTTTATGCATCAACGCGACGGCGTTGCGATGGATTATAAACATTGGCTGCTGACGCATGAATCACGATACGCAAACGCTGATTGACGGTTTTTGCGATATGCTATGGCTGGAAAACGGGCTGGCCGTCAATACGCTGCAAAGTTATCGGCGCGACATGGCGCAATTTGCAAACTGGCTTAAGGAAAAGCATCTGCTGGCCGCTACGCAAGCCGATCTGGAAAGTTATCTGCAATATCGTTATCGCCGGCGCGGCAGCCCGCGCAGTACGGCACGACAGCTATCGACGCTGAAGCGGTTTTATCGTCTGGCATTGCGTGACGGACATATAGCGCAGGATCCGACTGCCAAGCTCGATACGCCGAAATTGCCGCGGGGCTTGCCCAAAACCATGAGCGAAGCGGAAGTGGAAGCTTTGCTGGGAGCGCCGCAGAGCGGCGATCCGCTGGCTTTGCGCGATCGCGCCATGCTCGAAATATTGTATGCCAGCGGATTGCGCGTGTCCGAACTGGTGGGCCTGGAATTGCGCAGCGTTAACAGCGACATGGGTGTCGTCCAGGTCATGGGCAAGGGCAATAAGGAACGTCTGGTGCCGCTGGGGGAGGTGGCGGTCGATGCCTTGACGGTGTATTTGCAGCAATCGCGCGGCGAATTGTTGCAGGGGCGAATATGCGAGGCGCTGTTCGTGACGCAGCGCGGCGGAAAAATGACACGGCAGGCATTTTGGTATCTGATCAAACGGCGAGCGCTACAGGCAGGATTATTAAAATTGCCGTCGCCCCATGTTTTGAGGCACGCATTTGCGACGCATCTTCTGAATCACGGGGCCGATCTGCGTGTGGTGCAATTGTTACTGGGCCATTCCAATATCTCGACGACGCAGATTTATACGCATGTGGCGCGCGAACGATTGAAACAGCTGCATGCAAAGCATCATCCGCGCGGTTGATGCGTCAGGTTCGGATGCCGCGTTCGATGCAGACGCCAATTTGTTTGATGCTGCGAACCACGTTCGGTTTGGTGACGCAAATTTTGACCCAGGGCGCGCCGAAATCTTTTAAAATCAGGTTGGCAATATGTTCTGCCAATGCTTCCACGAGATGGAATTCATGATTCCGGGTCGTTGTACGTATGCGTTCGGCGACCTCGGCATAATTGATGGAATCGGCAATATTATCGCTTAGTGCGGCGCGGCTATGCGGCAGGCCGATTTCAATATCGAGTTTTACTGTCTGCGGAACCTTGCGTTCCCATGCATAAATACCGATAACGATTTGCAAACTGAAATCATGCAAAAATAGCGTATCCATGGAATAGCCCCGGGATTTAAAGCTGCATTTTAACGCATATGTCATCGGCGGAAGCAATCTTCTGCTGTTGCGCACGCAGCAATAATTATCCCGCTAATGTGAAGAATGTAACAAAATCGAATTGAACGGGGGGGAACCGGGCAAGTCAGATTAGTTGTGTGGTCTGAAAAACAAGGATAAGGATATGAGAAAAAAAATTAGTGTGCGGGATCTGAGAATGGGGATGTATGTGGACGAGATTTGCGGAAACTGGATAGATCATCCGTTCTGGAAATCATCGCTCAAAATCAGATCGGAGAAGGAATTGTCCGAGCTGCAGCAGAGCAGGATATCGGAAGTCTGGATCGATACCTCCAAGGGGCCCGATGTGGAAAAACGTATGGAAGAGCAGAAGGCTGGTTTGACGAATGAGCCGTCCAGGGAATTCGATGCGGTCGAAACAACGGCCGTTATGGTATCTCTGGATGAAGAATTGATACGCGCCGAAGCGATTATACACCGCGCCAAGCAAAGGGTGGCTTCGATGTTCGATCAAGCCAGGCTGGGTCAGGCATTGCCTGCGGGCGAAATGATGTCGCTGGTCGATGAAATCTATCAATCGGTTTCGCGCAATTCGGGCGCTTTGATCAGTTTGGTCAGATTAAAGGACGTGGATAATTATACGTATTTGCATTGTGTGGCGGTCTGCGTTTTGATGTTGGCTCTGGGCAAACAGATGAAAATACACGGCGATATTCTGAAATCGTTGGGTCTGGCGGGTTTGTTGCATGACATCGGCAAGGCTGCAGTGCCGCAGGACGTGCTCAATAAACCCGGGCGACTTACCGATGAGGAATTCGAAATGATCAAGGTGCACGCGCTCCGGGGATGGGAAATTCTTCAGCAGGTGTACGGCGCGGACGACATTGCTCTGGATGTATGCCGTCATCATCACGAGCGTATGGACGGCACCGGCTATCCTGACCGGATTTCCGGCGAAACCTTGACTCTTCATGCGCGTATGGGGGCCATTTGCGATATTTACGACGCTGTCACTTCCGACCGCTGCTATAAAAAAGCGTGGTTGCCGACCGATGCCCTGCGCAAGATGGCAGAATGGCAAAAGGGGCATCTGGACGAACGGGTATTCCAATGTTTTATAAAAACAGTGGGAATCTATCCAGTCGGTACACTGCTTAAACTCAAATCGGGACGGCTGGCCGTCGTTATCGAGCAGACCGAGCGGAGCTTGCTGGAACCGGTCGTGCGCGTGTTTTTCTCCACGCGTTCCAATGCGCCCATAGCGCGCGAGCAGATCCATATCGGCTTGTCACAGGATGCGATCGAAAGCGTGGAAGACCCGGACAAATGGGGGTTGGACTTGAAGAAAATGGCGGGCGTGGAATAAGATTTTCGCAGGGCTGCTCCGGTCCCGTCAGCAAGCAGATCAATCCCGTTTTCCCCAGGCCGGAACAGGAAAGTGTTGACAAGTCGCGCCCAATCATTACAATACGCTTCTCATTGACGCGGGAATAGCTCAGCTGGTAGAGCGATACCTTGCCAAGGTATAGGTCGCGAGTTCGAATCTCGTTTCCCGCTCCAAATCATGGGAAAAGCCCGAGAAAAGGGAAAGCCTGGTGCTTTCCCTTTTTAGTTGATGAGTTTCGTTGACGGGCATGTTTGTGTGGCGGGGTGGCAGAGTGGTTATGCAGCGGCCTGCAAAGCCGTGGACGCCGGTTCGATTCCGACCCCCGCCTCCAAAAGCCCGGGTGGTGGAATAGGTAGACACAAGGGACTTAAAATCCCTCGCTGAGAAATCGGCGTGCCGGTTCGATTCCGGCTCCGGGCACCAGCAGTACGAATTGGATTTTGTCTTGGGTTGTCAAAGCCGCAAGATGTTATGGGCTTTTAGCCCATTTTTTGTTTGTGGAGCGCGAATGACGTTAGGCCTGGAGTCGTTGATGACAGCTACGCTGGCTGGGCTGGGATATGAACTGGTTGATATGTCGATGTCGGTCAAGAGCGGTTATTTGCGCGTCATGATCGATAAGCCCGAAGGAATCAGTCTGGATGATTGTACTTTGGTGAGCCATCATCTGAGCAACTGGCTGGCAGTGGAGAATATCGATTACGAGCGTCTCGAAGTGTCGTCTCCCGGACTCGACAGACCGCTCAGGAAAATGACCGATTACCAGCGTTTCATCGGTGCAAGGGCGCAGATCAGGCTGCGAGTCGCGCTGGCTGGACAACGCCGTTTCATCGGCGTGATCTCTGCTGCGAGCGACGATCAAATCGACTTGAATGCAGACGGGCAAATCATCAAATTGGCGTTTGCCAATATTGATAGTGCGCGTTTGGTACCTGATCTGTAATTGCTAAACATGGCCGGAGGTTTTTGAAATGAGCCGCGAGATTTTGTTGCTGGTTGATGCGTTGGCCAGAGAAAAAAATGTAAACAGAGAGATCGTATTCGGGGCGCTGGAACAGGCGCTGGCTTCGGCTACCAAAAAGCGGTTTCAGGACGACGCGGATATCCGCGTGGAAATCAATCGCGATAACGGCGAATATCACGCATACCGTTGCTGGGAAGTGGTGGCAGATAACGATCACGAATATACCGATAGCCAGATCGCCTGGACCGATGCACAGATTTCCCATCCCGGTTTACAGATCGGCGATTTTGTGCGCGAACCGCTGGAGGCGGTCGAATTCGGCCGTATCGGTGCGCAAGCCGCGAAACAGGTGATATTGCAGCGGATCCGCGATGCCGAACGCGAGCAAATCCTGAGCGATTTCCTGGACCGCAAGGAATTCCTGGTGACAGGTACGATCAAACGCATGGAACGCGGCAATGCGATCATCGAGTCGGGACGCGTGGAAGGATTATTGCCGCGCGATCAGATGATACCCAAGGAAAACTTGCGCGTAGGTGACCGGGTCCGCGCCTTTCTGTTGCGGGTGGAACGCAGCGGCCGAGGCCCACAACTGGTGCTGTCGCGTACGGCGCCGGAGTTTATCGCCAAACTGTTCGAACTCGAAGTCCCCGAAATCGAAGAAGGCCTGCTGGAAATCAAGGGAGCGGCACGCGATCCGGGCGCCCGTGCGAAAATTGCAGTAAAATCCAACGATAACCGTCTCGATCCCATCGGCACCTGCGTGGGCATGCGCGGGTCGCGCGTCCAGGCGGTCACCGGAGAATTGGCAGGCGAGCGCGTGGATATCATACTTTGGTCACCAGAAGCGGCCCAATTTGTGATTAACGCATTGGCACCCGCCGAAGTTAGTAGTATTGTGGTAGACGAAGAAAAGCACAGCATGGATGTCGTGCTGGAGGAAGATCAGCTGGCGCAGGCCATCGGCCGTAGCGGACAGAACGTTCGCCTTGCTTCCGAATTGACGGGGTGGGAATTGAACATCATGACCGTTGAGGAAGCACAGAAAAAGAATGAAACCGAAGCATTGACGGTGCGTGCGCTGTTTGTCGAAAAACTCGATGTCGATGAAGAAGTTGCAGATATGCTGGTTTACGAAGGTTTTGGCAGCGTGGAAGAGGTTGCCTATGTGCCTATCGGCGAAATGCTCGGTATAGAAGGTTTTGACGAAGAATTGGTCAACGAGTTGCGGGCCAGGGCGCGTAACGCCTTGCTCACCGATGCGATTGCCAGCGAAGAGAAAGCCGAAAAGGTAAGTAACGAACTGGCATCGCTGACAGGTATGAATGATGAATTGCTGCGTTTGCTGGCAAAGCATAAAATTACCGATTCCGAAGAGCTCGCCGAGCTCGGTGTGGACGAACTGGTAGAAATGACAGGTGTGGATGAGCAATTGGCTTCTACCTTGATCATGGCCGCGCGTGCCCCCTGGTTTGAATGACAAACCTTAAATAAATGGTAGAGAAAGCTTCGACAGCCCCGATATGAATGTAGAACAATTTGCCCAAGAACTGAAACTGTCCACTGGATTGCTGCTGGAACAGTTGCGTGCCGCAGGCGTAGATAAATCAGTGGCTGCCGACACGATTACCGAAAATGACAAATCGCGTTTGCTGGATTATTTAAGCAAGAAACATGGCGCCAGGGATGCGAAAAGCAAGATAACCTTGATGCGCAAGGAAACATCCGAAATCAAGAAAGCGGATAGTACGGGTAAAGCGCGCACCATACAGGTGGAAGTCAGAAAAAAACGTATTCTGGTCAAGCGTGAAACTTTGTCGCCTGTCAATGAATCGCCGGTTTCGGCTGAAACCGGCGCCAATGCTGTGGACATGGAACTGGCGTCGCTGATCAAGGCCCAGGCGGAAGAATTGAGTAATCCTGAAGCTGCCGACGTAGAAACGGGCAATGCGGAAGCGGAACTGTCTGTGATAGTGGAAACCGAAATCGCCGATGTGGAAGGGGCTGTCGCTGAAGCCGAGGCGCAAATTCTGCCGCCGCCCGCAGCAATTGAAGAAATCCCCGCCGAAGTTGAACATGCAAGCGCTCCGGTTGCTGAAAATACGCTCATCGTTGCGCAAGCCGATGAACAGCCTGTCGTACAGCGCAAGCGTATCGTCAGACCGGTTCTGGATGAACAGGAATTGGCGCGCCGTGCGGAAGAAGTACGGCGCCATTCGGCTTTGCACGAGCGCCAGGCCGAGGAGATTCGCCTTAAACAGGAGCGCGAACAAAAACGCAAGCAAGCGCTGGAAGAACAGGCGGCAGCGGCGGAAGCAGCCAAAAATGCGCCTCCGGTTGTCGCCAAACCGGTCACTACCGACGGCACCTTGCACAAAACGACGGCTAAATCGGGAGACGCCGCCAAACCGGACAAACCCGCTGATAAAAAAGCCAAGGCAGCGCCTGCCAAAACCAAGGATACCGCCTGGAACGAGATGCAGGCCAAAAAACGCGGCATCAAATCGCGTGGCGACAGCGGCGGCGACGCGTGGCGTAATCGCAAGAGCGGCGGCAAGCAGCATAAATTCGGCAGCGACAGTACGAGTACGTTCAGCGCGCCCAGCGAACCGCTGGTGCAGGAAGTTTCCTTGCCCGAAACCATTACCGTGGCCGAGTTATCACACAAGATGTCGGTCAAGGCAGCCGAGGTCATTAAAGCCTTGATGAAAATGGGCAGCATGGTGACGATCAATCAGGTATTGGATCAGGAAACCGCCATGATCGTCGTCGAAGAAATGGGGCATATTGCCAAGCCCGCTCCGCTCGATACCCCCGAATCGTTTCTTGAAGAATCGGAAAAGCACGAAGTCGAATTATTGCCGCGCGCACCTGTCGTCACGGTCATGGGACACGTCGATCACGGTAAGACGTCCCTGCTCGATGCTATCCGCCGCGCACGGGTCGCCAGCGGCGAAGCCGGCGGCATTACCCAGCATATCGGCGCCTATCATGTCGAAACCGATCACGGCATGGTCACTTTCCTTGATACCCCGGGTCACGAAGCCTTTACCGCCATGCGCGCTCGCGGCGCCAAGGTGACCGATCTGGTCGTGCTGGTCGTCGCTGCCGACGATGGCGTCATGCCGCAAACCATTGAAGCCATACACCATGCCAAGGCGGCAGGAGTGCCGATGGTCGTTGCGGTGAATAAAATCGATAAACCCGAAGCCAATTCGGAGCGGATCCGGCAAGAGCTGGTCGCGCAAGGAGTCGTGCCGGAAGATTGGGGCGGCGATACTCAATTTGTCGAAGTTTCCGCGAAAAAGGGCACCAATATCAACGGTCTGATCGAAGCGATACTGTTGCAGGCCGAAGTGCTCGAACTGACGGCGCCGATAACGACGCCTGCCCGCGGCGTCATCATCGAAGCGCGTCTGGATAAAGGACGCGGTCCGGTGGCAACCCTGCTGGTGCAGTCAGGTACGCTCAGACGCGGAGAGATGCTGCTGGTGGGAGCGGTGTTCGGACGGGTGCGCGCCATGCTCGACGAAGACGGCAAGCCGGTACAGGAAGCGGGACCGTCGATCCCGGTGGAGATTCAGGGTTTGTCGGATGTGCCGCGCGCCGGTGAAGATGCGATGGTGTTGCATGACGAACGCAAGGTGCGCGAAATCGCGCTATTCCGTCAAGGCAAGTTCCGCGATGTGCAGCTTGCCAAACGTCAGGCGGCCAAGCTCGAAAGTATCATGGAGCAAATGGGAGACGGCGAAGCCAAACGCTTGCCGCTCATTATCAAATCGGATGTGCAGGGTTCGGCCGAAGCGCTGATGACCGCCTTGCAAAAAATATCCACGAACGAAGTCAGGGTCGAAATACTGCATAGCGGAGTGGGGGCGATTTCCGAATCGGACGTCAATCTCGCCATGGCTTCCAAAGCCGTGATCATCGGCTTCAATATACGCGCCGATGCAACCGCCCGTAAACTGGCCGAATCACTGGGCGTGGATATCCGCTATTACAATATCATCTACGAAGTAGTCGATCTGGTGAAAGCGGCCCTGTCGGGCATGCTGACGCCGGATCTTAAAGAAAATGTCACCGGTCTGGTGGAAGTGCGTGAAATTTACGTCATTTCCAAGATCGGTACCGTTGCTGGCTGTCATGTATTGGAAGGCGTCGTAAAACGCGGCCAGCGCGCACGGGTCTTGCGCGGCAACGAAGTGGTGCACGAAGGTGAACTGGACTCGTTGAAACGCTTCAAGGACGATGTCAAGGAAGTCAAGTTCGGCTACGATTGCGGTTTATCTCTTAAAAATTATCACGCGCTCGAAGTCGGCGACAAGCTTGAAGTCTACGAAATCGTCCAGGTGGCGCGCAGTCTGTAATGGCCAGAGATTTTTCGCGTTCACAGCGCGTCGCCGAGCAAATGCAGCGAGAGCTTGCCGACATTATCCGCGCCGGAGTCCACGATCCGCGGGTCGGCATGGTGACGATAACCGAAGTCGTCGTCACCCGCGATCTCGAACACGCCAAGATTTATTTTACCGCGCTTGACACCCCTGAGAAGGTGTTGAAAACCATGCAGGCCCTGAATCATGCGTCAGGATTTATCCGTACGCAATTAGGCGCGAGGATGAGACTGCGCATCGTGCCGCAAATCAGTTTTGTTTACGATACTTCGGTGGTGCGGGGTGCTTACATGTCCAATCTGATCGATAAAGCGGTATCCGCAGATACCTCGCCACCCGACGACGATAGCGTGTGAATCGGATAAAACACCCCAAACGTCCGGTGCACGGTATTTTATTACTGGATAAGCCGACGGGTATTACTTCCAATGGCGCATTACAAGCCGTCAAGCGTTTGTACCAGGCGGAAAAAGCCGGTCATACCGGTACGCTCGACCCCTTTGCCGGCGGACTGTTGCCGATATGCCTGGGGGAGGCGACCAAATTTTCCCAATACCAGCTCGAGGCCGATAAACGGTACCGCGCCGTTTTGCGGCTGGGCGTTACCACGACGACCGGCGATCTGGAAGGAGATGTGCTCGAAACCCGCATCGTTCTTGTTACGGCGGCGCAGGTGGACGGCGCGATAGCCCGATTTGTCGGTCCTATCCTGCAAACCCCACCCATGTATTCCGCGCTGAAATTTCAGGGTAAACCCTTATACGAATATGCTCGCGCAGGCGTCACCATAGAACGCGCTGCTCGTCCCGTGCACATACGCAGTATCGAAACGCTGGCTTATACCGGCATCGAGTTGACGTTGGAAGTTGCTTGCAGCGCAGGCACGTATATTCGTACTCTGGCGGAAGATATCGGCGCGGTACTGGGTTGCGGCGCACATTTGACCCAATTGACCCGTTTGGCTAGCGGCGGCTTCCAACTGGAGAATGCCGTCCATCTCGACCAATTGGCGAGGGATGACGGTTTGCAACGCGATGCTCGATTATTGGCGAGCGATGCGCTGCTGGCCTATTTGCCAGCCATCGACATCGATGCTGCGCAGGCGCTGTCATTGTTGCGCGGACAGCAACAGCGATACAGGGGCGAAGTCTGCAGCGACGGCTTGAGAAGAGTATACTATCAAACCCTGTTTTTAGGTTTGGCCGAGCTGCGCAATGACGGTCTGATGATCCCTCAGCGCATGATGCGCCCGGACCCTTTGATGGAGAGGCTATGAAATTTTGCGCCGAATGCGGTACTCCGGTAACGCAAACCATTCCGGCGGGCGACAATCGCATGCGCGATGTCTGCCCGGTCTGCGCGACGATTTATTATCAGAATCCGAAGATGGTGGTGGGCTGTCTTGCCGAATGGGAAGACAGGATACTGATGTGCCGCCGGGCGATAGAACCGCAATACGGCAAATGGACGCTGCCTGCCGGGTTTATGGAGAACAATGAAACGACGCAACAGGGCGCTTTGCGTGAAACGTTGGAAGAAGCGGGCGCGCAGGTGGAAATCCTGCATTTGTTCACCTTGTACAATCTTCCCCATATCAGTCAGGTTTATCTGATGTTCAGAGCCCGGTTATTGAGTCTCGATTTTTCGGCCGGTGAAGAAAGCCTCGAGGTAGCGCTCATGAGCGAGGCGGAAATTCCGTGGGACGAGATCGCTTTTTTGACGATAGAAGCCTCGTTACGCCAATATTTCGAAGACAGGCGCAAAGGCGAATTCGGTTTTCATATCGGTGATATCGCCAGGCGCTCGCGCTGATTCGGCAGTTGTTGGCGGGGCCGATAACTGCGAGTCAGCAACATAAATTGTACCCGTATCCAGTTGCGTGTTTGTTCCAGGATTTCCTGCAGCCGTATTCGATACACATGATCTCCTTCGCGCATTTCCAGATACCGGCCCGGGAACACGCGAAAGCTGATCAGGATATTGGGCTCGCTCGAAATGATGGCAAGAAATTTGCCGTCCGGTTGGGTTTTATCGAAAGCGCTG
Organism: Pseudomonadota bacterium; assembly: GCA_021795395.1. Classification (GTDB taxonomy): domain Bacteria; phylum Pseudomonadota; class Gammaproteobacteria; order Burkholderiales; family Sulfuriferulaceae; genus Sulfuriferula. The sequence goes on from JAJYPN010000005.1 coordinate 37,734, forward strand.
GGCGCCGAGCTATCCGCAAGCGCGTTGAACGTGACCAGACGCGGCCGGTGGCCGATTTTTTCCATTCCGAGGGTAAGGATGGAAGTGCTGGATTTTTCTATCCACCGTATCGCCGACAAGGCCAATATGCCGGTCTCGTTAAAGGAAAGTAACAGATCGTTGGAACCGGGTTTGAGGGAACCATGTAGGTGGGTAACATTCAATCGGTAATGATTCTCGTCAGGATGGCCGATTGCCTGATAGGTCGCGAATATGGGTTCCTGTTGTCGATTGTGCGCCAGTTCGGCAATGACGCTCTTATCTCCCCAGCTTACGCGAACCTGTTCGGGCAGAAGCGCGATTTCTTCCGGCTGTACCGTATTTCGGCTGGTCAGTCTGGCGAGGATATGCTTGACCAGCGCTTCTTTGTCAGCAGTATAAAAGACGCCATAAAGTTTGATCTGGCGGCCGGACTGCGTTAATGAAAGAGCGGCATTCCTTAACTGCTCGACGGTTTCGCTGACCGACCAATAATAAGCTGAAGATAGAGGCAGTTGCGTTTTGTCCAGCGGTTGCGGAGGTGCGTTGTCGTCTATTGTTATAAAGTGAGTATGACGTTCGCAGTCCAGCTGATCGCTTAACTGTACGGTTTCGCGCCATTTCCATGTCCAATACGCTGCGAGTTCGGTTTCCAGAGGATTTAATCCTACCGGTCGCATCAGATGCAATAACAGGATCCGGCCATAAACCGACTCGCAGGTGCAATAAGCGCTTCCCTTTAGAACCAGGCTGCGATCCGAGAATCGGTGCTCTATCGCTATCCGGTACAGCTTATGCAATTTTTCCCAATCGTCCCGCCCAGGTAATTCGTAACGTAAATAGCGCCATTGAATCAATTTTCCCTGATAATGCAGAGCGCGCAGTACCATGGTCGGTAACGGAGATGCGTATTTTGGCGGATGCGAGGCGCCCAGACTGATACGCTGATAGGATTCGGCAAGTTGTGCATAAAATGCGGTTATTTCCGGCCATAATGAAATGTCGGTATAACCGATATCAGCCTGATTTTTCAAAAATCGGGCAATGAGCGTATATTGCAGTTTGGAACCGGTGTGTTCGATCAAACCCAGAATATGCAAATGCTGTTCGTCATACGGCGGCTTGAGCCGATTGAATTTACGCAGCATCGCCACGACTTCCTGATGCGCCTCGTATTCGGGCAGCCCCTGCAAAGCTGCTACCCAGGTGTGCGCCGAGGAGAGATTGTCGAGCGGAGAAGTTTCTCCCCAGCGTAATCGCAAGTGGATTTTTTTGAATACACGATCGAGCATGGCGTGGACCGGTTATTGTAATTATTGATTACAGGCATATATTATGCCAGTTATATATTTTATTAAATTCAAATAGTTAATTTAATATCTTGGATATTTTCCGTGGATTTATGCCGTAGAAGTTAAAAAAGTGCCGAAAATGATTACTGTTCTGATAGAGTAGTTGCGCAGGCTGTTTTGAGTTAAACTATTAGCTCGCGCCAATCCATATGGTCGGCACCTCAGACAGAGTACTTTCTGTTCGAAAATCCGGAAGCTTGGGGGAGCGGTTTAACCCAGCTGTCTTGAAAACAGCCGACGAGCAATCGTCCGTGAGTTCGAATCTCACAGCTTCCGCCAGATCAACATCCAAGCCATCATAATCATTGACTTACAAAGATCATATTAAACCTGTCCAAGGATGGCGAAACTACGATTGAGAATCTTCAGACACTGTGCCTTGCGTGCAATCAGTGGAAGACCCATCCCATGCAATGCCGTAGCCGCCGTATTACCTCGGGCCACTGATATTTTATTAAAGTTCATTGGCTTCCTGAGCGCTTGGGGATTGTATCTGTCCGCATTCCTTGAAGTAACGAACGGGAGTGCCATCTTCTCGGCTCTTCACCTATCGTAAGCAAACCTCTGCCAGCCGCCACCATATCGACACGACCGCAGGCTGGCGCCATCCTCATAAATCGATCTGTTCGGGCATGATGGCTAATGCCGTAGCGAAATCAAGCAGAAGCCGGAAGGTGGGCTCATATTTGCCGGTTTCAATCTTGACGAGTAGGTCCAGCGAAACCCGCATGCGTTTTGCGAGCGCATACAAGCTGATTCGCTTATGCATACGCCAGGCGCGATAAATGGTGTAATGCTTGTCCTTGGTCAGTTTGATCACTTCAAGCGGGATATTGTAATTATTATTCATGTCGTTTCCATGAAAGTATCGGTTTCTTACCATATCGGTTCAAAATTGAAAAAATTGAATCTTTTGATAAATTGGTTGGAGTTCAATTGGGTAGTAAACTCGATATTGTCGATTTTTTTTACATTAGTAATGCGGTGTCGTTGACTGGACGATTGTTTTATTGTTATTTGACTAGCTATCCTATTGATAGTAAATTGTAATTTTTTTTGTTAAAAAATTGGCATGAATAATGCTTGATTTTATCGAACCGATATAAGTTACTAAGTATAGAAATCGGGATCGCCGATACTGATAGTTATAACATTTCATTCTTTAGGGGAATATATTATGAAAAAAAGATTGTTGGCTTTTGCCATATGCGCGGCATTCGGTACCGGGATGGCGCATGCCAATGTCATCAACGGCGGATTTGAAACGGGAAATCTTAACGGCTGGACCGTTTCCGGTTATACCGGTTACACAGGTGTCGACGGCTACGCCCAGAGCGGAAATTACGCGGCTGCTCTGGGAGCGGTAGGTTCGCTTGATTTCCTTAGCCAGACGCTATCCACGATTCCAGGCGCTCAATACAATTTGAGTTACTGGCTGGCAAGCGACGGCCGTACGGCCAACGAATTTTCGGTGTCCTGGGGTGGAACGGCTCTCTCGGATCTGATGAATATCGCCGCCCAGCCTTACACTTTTTATACGTACAATGTCATGGCGACGAGCGCTTCGACCGTATTGACTTTCGGGTCGAGGGACGATCCCGGATATTTGCATCTGGACAGCATCAACGTGACTCCTGCAATTCCTGAGCCGGCTAGCCTGGCTTTGTTCGGCATAGGTCTGGCCGGTCTCGGTGCACTATTCCGTCGCAAGCAATAAAGCGGATTGCAGAAAAAAAGGCGGCCTGGCCGCCTTTTTTTTCGGGTTCCAAACTCCATTCCCGAATTCGCACGTTCGCGATGCCTGCGTCAGGCGCCTATTTCACGCAACCGGAGATGGGTCGTTCCTCTTTCGGTATAATCATGGCATGATGCTTCTTGCAACGGCGACTTTGAAATGCCGCGCTAAAGATAATACGGAGACAGGCATTTAAGGCAGCGATGATTTACGGCATAGGAACGGATCTGGTCAGCATCCCGCGTATGGCAGGAATGCTGGAGCGCCACGGCGAACGCGCGGCGTTGAAAATTCTGGCGACATCCGAGTTGGCGGCGTTCGGCAAACATGTTGCGCCCGCCCGTTTCCTGGCGAAACGATTTGCAGCCAAGGAAGCGTTGGCCAAAGCGGCTGGCACCGGTTTGCGCGAACCGGTTACGCTGGCGAATATTGCCGTCAGGCACGATGAGCTGGGTCGGCCGGAATTCGAATTTGCGCCGCCGCTGCGGCAATGGCTGAACCGGCTGGGCGTGACGGTGAGTCATCTGTCGCTCAGCGACGAGACGGACTTGGTGCTGGCTTTTGTGATTTTGGAGAGATGAGAATGAGTCTGGGGCCGATTATGATCGATGTGTCGGGACTTGAATTGACCGACGACGATCGCAAGCGTTTGCTGCATCCTTTGACCGGTGGCGTGATCCTGTTCGCGAGAAATTATCGGTCGTCTCAACAATTGAGCGCGTTGACCGCGGAAATCCGGGCTTTGCGCTCGCCGCATTTATTGATCGCGGTGGATCATGAAGGCGGCCGGGTGCAGCGTTTCCGCGAAGGGTTTACCGTTTTGCCGCCGATGCGGGTACTGGGAGAAATCTGGGAGCGTAATTCCAGCCAGGCGTTACATCTGGCGCAGGATTGCGGTTACGTACTGGCGGCGGAATTACGCGCGCACGGAGTCGATCTGAGCTTTACGCCGGTACTTGATCTCGATTACGGCGCTTCCTCGGTGATCGGCGATCGGGCTTTTCATGCACAAGCGCATGTTGTTGCCGATCTGGCCCATGCCTTGATGCTGGGCATGAGAGCAGCCGGCATGGGCAGCGTAGGCAAGCATTTTCCCGGTCACGGCTTTGTGCGCGCCGATTCGCATCTTGCGGTTCCTGTCGATACGCGGAGCATGAGCGAGATCGAGGCCGACGATCTGGTGCCGTTTGCGCGGCTCGTCGATGCCGGTATGCCCGGCATGATGCCGGCGCACGTCATTTATTCGGCGGTGGATAGTTTGCCTGCCGGTTTTTCGGAATTCTGGCTGCAGGAAGTCTTGCGCCGGCGTCTCGGTTTCGAAGGCGTTATCTTCAGCGATGATCTTTCGATGGAAGGCGCAGGCGTTGCAGGCGATATGACCGATCGGGCGCATGCCGCCTTGAAGGCGGGTTGCGATATGGTGCTGATATGCAATAATCCGCTCGCGGCGGACGAAGTATTGAATCGTCTGCAATGGCCAAAACCGGCACTGAGTATCGTGCGCATAGCGCGCTTGCATGGTCAGCCGCACCCTCTGGACATGACCGCTCTGCACGAATTTCCCCGTTACGCCGAAGCGGTGCATCGGGTTGCCGGTCTCGGTCATGACAGCGGCGATTTGTGGGCGCAGGATGTCAATAATACCTGCGGCAAGAGCGGGATGAATTGAGCGAGACATTTTGCGCAAGCTGTACGGCATGTCCCCGTCTGGCCGGTTATCTGGCGGAAGTGCGAGCAGACTTTCCGGGTTATTATGCGTTGCCGGTGCCGCCGTTCGGCGATGCACAACCCTGGCTGCTGATCGTGGGGCTCGCGCCCGGCCTGCACGGCGCGAATCGTACCGGACGCCCCTTTACCGGCGATCATGCCGGTATATTGCTGTACCAGACCTTGCATCGTTTCGGTTTCGCCAGCAGGCCGCAATCGGTAAGCAGCGGAGATGGTCTGCGTTTACACGGCTGCCGCATTACCAATGCCGTCAAGTGCCTGCCGCCCGCCAACAAGCCGGAATCCGGTGAAATCCGGCAGTGCAATACCTATCTGGCGGCGGAGATACGGGCGCTTCCGCCCGACATTGCGATACTGGCTCTGGGCGCGGTGGCTCATACGGCGGTTTTGATGGCGTTGGGATTGCCGTCCGCTGTGCATAAATTCGGGCATGGGGCAGTTCATGCCCTCAGCGCAAGGAGAAAATTGTACGACTGCTACCATTGCAGTCGTTACAATACTCAAACGCGGCGCCTGACGACGGAGATGTTTCATGCGGTGTTCGACCGGATATGCGCCGACCGGAATGAGGAAATCGATGTTCGATAGTGCGCATCTGATTACGAATCTGCCTAATTTACCCGGTGTTTACCGCATGCTCGGCGAAGACGCCCAGGTGCTTTACGTCGGCAAGGCCGGCGATCTGCAAAAGCGCGTATCGTCGTATTTTCAGAAAAACGATCATTCGCCGCGTATCCGCTTGATGGTGAGCAAGATCCGCGCAGTGGAAATTACGGTGACACGCTCGGAATCCGAGGCCTTGATTCTGGAGAACAATCTGATCAAGGCCTTGTCGCCGCGTTATAACATTCTGTTTCGCGACGATAAATCGTATCCGTATTTAATGCTGTCAGGACATCCGTACCCGCGGTTGGTGTCGTTTCGCGGGACGCCGCAAAGCAGCGATAGTTGTTTCGGGCCGTTTCCTAATGCTTACGCGGTGCGCGAAAGCATATACATTCTGCAGAAAATCTTTCGCTTGCGTACCTGTGAGGACAGCGTGTTCAAGCATCGGTCGAGGCCCTGCCTGTTGCATCAGATCCAGCGTTGTACCGCGCCCTGCGTGGGAGCGATCAGTGCCGCAGATTATGCCGCCGACGTCAAAAACGCGACGTTGTTTCTGCAAGGCAAGGCGAACCAGGTTTTGCAGACGATCAGCGAAAAAATGCAGATGGCAGCGGAAAAAACGGAGTATGAACAAGCCGCACTGTATCGCGATCAGCTAAAAAGCCTCACCGCGGTACGCGAAAGGCAGTTTATCGGCAGCCAGAATCAGATGGATGCGGATGTCATAGCCGTCGTCAGCGAACAAGGCCTGCTCTGCGTCAATTTGTTGATGATCCGTGGCGGCCGTCATCTTGGCGATCGTAGCCTGTTCCCGCAAAATGCCGGTGAAGCAAGTGTCGAAGAAGCGATGAACGCATTCCTTGCCCAGCATTATTCCAGTTTCAACATTCCGTCGCATATCATCGTGTCCGCACCGGTAGACGCTGCGCTTGCCGCAACTCTCGGCGAACGGGCGGGTTACAGGATTACGATACAGACTCAGCCGGGCGGCGAGCGCAAAGGCTGGCTGCAGACGACTATCAACAACGCAAAACTGGCTATCGCCCGGCAAGTGACGCAAAAAACCACGCAAAGCACACGCTTGGCGGCATTGCAGCAAGTATTGAACATGGTGAATTTACAGCGCATAGAATGTTTCGATATCAGCCATACGCTAGGCGAAGCGACCGTTGCATCGTGCGTGGTTTACGATCAGGAAAGCATGCAGCCGGGGCAATACCGAAGATTCAATATACATGGGATCGTTGCCGGAGACGATTATGCCGCCATGCGCGACGCGATCACCCGCCGGTACCGTAAAATCCGGCAGGCGGAAGGAAAATTTCCTGATCTGGTGCTGATCGACGGCGGTTTGGGGCAGTTGAATATTGCCGCCGAAGTGATGGCGGAACTCGGCATGGACGAGATCGTATTGATAGGCGTCGCCAAAGGGGTTGAACGTAAAGCCGGCATGGAACAATTGATTGCTGTAAACGGCGAAGTCACCCGTTTGCCGGCTGACGATCCGGCATTGCATCTGATACAACAGATCCGCGATGAAGCGCATCGTTTTGCGATTACCGGGCACAGAGCGCGGCGGGGTAAGGTGCGTACGTCTTCCATGCTCGAAAACATAGCCGGCATAGGGCCGAAACGACGGCAAAAACTGCTCGAAGCGTTCGGCGGTTTGCGCGAATTGAAGAACGCGGGAATAGAAGATATTGCATTGGTCGCGGGGATAGGCCGGAGTCTCGCCGAGCAAATATACAATGAATTGCATTGACGCGGCTTTAGTCCCTGCTGCGCATGAGTTAGAATATCGGTTCGTTATGACCCGGTTGTGGAATTATGCCGCTTAATGTACCTAATTTGCTGACCTGGTTACGCATACTGCTTATCCCTTTGGTAGTGGCCATCTTTTATTTACCCGCGACCTTGCTTGACTTGCGCGAAATGAATGTTCTCGCCGCCGTCATGTTCGGCATTGCTGCCGTTACCGACTGGCTGGACGGCTATCTTGCCCGGATGTTGAATCAATCTTCGGCGTTCGGCGCGTTTCTCGATCCGGTCGCCGATAAATTGATGGTGGTGGCAGCGCTGATCGTTCTGGTGCAATTGAGACGAGTGGACGCCTTGATTGCATTGATTATCATAGGGCGCGAAATCACCATTTCAGCTTTGCGCGAATGGATGGCGAGCATAGGCGCGCAAGCCAGCGTTGCCGTATCGGTGATGGGTAAATTCAAGACGGCATTTCAAATGCTGGCCATATTATTACTGTTGTTTCACGAAAGCGTGCTGGGTCTGAATATACAGCGTATTGGCACCTGGCTGATCTGGCTGGCATCGATTCTGACCATGTGGTCGATGATTTACTATTTGCGCCGCGCTATCCCCGAAGTCATTCGTCATCGTTAAGGAAAACTTATGCAATCAGCAATTCCGGCTAATACTTCAAGCTCGCAGGATGCCGTTCACAAGCAAGGTTTAGCCGCCCTCGCCATTGCTGCTGTCGGAATTGTATATGGAGATATCGGTACAAGCCCGTTATATGCCCTGCAAACGGTATTCAGCAGCGAACACGGCATCAATGCCAATTACGGTGACGTCCTCGGTGTATTGTCGCTGGTATTCTGGTCTTTGCTGATCGTGGTGTCATTGAAATTCGTCGTGTTTATCATGCGGGCCGATAATAAGGGTGAAGGCGGAATCATGGCGCTGATCGCGCTGATGCAGCGCGTGCTCGCTCCGCAAGCCCCGATACGCCGAACTTTTCTGTTGCTGGGACTATTCGGTGCCGCTCTGTTTTTCGGTGACGGAATCATTACTCCGGCAATTTCCGTATTATCTGCAGTGGAAGGACTGGAAGTCGGGGCACCGGGACTCAAAACCTTTGTAATCCCTATTTCTATCGGAATATTGGTAGCCTTGTTCTTTATCCAGCGTAAGGGAACCGCCACAGTGGGGATCCTGTTTGGTCCTATCATGCTGGTATGGTTCGCTATTCTGGCGATTTTGGGCGGCCTGGAGATTTATCGTTATCCTGCTGTCCTGCATGCGCTGAATCCCGGCTATGCCATTGATTTTCTGGTACATCATAAAATAAAAGGGTTTTTGTCGCTGGGAGCGGTGGTATTGACTGTAACCGGTGCCGAAGCGCTCTATGCCGATATGGGTCATTTTGGCAAAACGCCGATACGTCTGGCGTGGTTTCTGTTTGTGCTGCCGGCTTTATTGCTGAATTATTTCGGTCAGGGTGCAATGATGATCCTGGACCCAAGCACTGCTGCCAATCCTTTCTATGCGCTCTCGCCGAAATGGGCTTTGTATCCGATGGTAGGATTGTCTACGGTGGCGACCGTGATTGCTTCGCAAGCGGTAATTTCCGGCGTCTTTTCCATGACGCATCAGGCGACGCAGCTGGGATTCATGCCGCGTATGAACGTGGTGCATACTTCAGCCAGGCAAATGGGGCAAATTTATGTGCCGGTGATGAATTGGGTAATGATGCTGGGCGTCATTGCACTTATTTTTGGTTTCAAGTCATCCAGCAATCTGGGTTGGGCATATGGTCTGGCTGTCACCGGTACGATTGCGATTGATACCTTGCTGGTGTTTGCGGTAGCCCGCGGATTATGGAAATGGAACTGGACATATATCCTGGTCGGAGCGACGTTTTTTCTGATCATCGATCTGGCTTTCCTGGGGGCGAATCTGGTCAAGATCATTGATGGCGGCTGGTTCCCGCTCGCCGTCGGCGTCTTCATGTTTACACTGATGACTACCTGGAAACGCGGACGCGAAATTCTGGCTCAGCGGCAACAGGCCCAATCGATCGCTCTGCAGCCTTTTCTCGCCGGGCTGGCATCACATCCGCCGTTGCGGGTTCCGGGCACGGCGGTGTTTCTGACGACGAATCTGGATAACGTTCCTCATGCCATGCTGCATAATCTGGTGCATAATAAGGTTATTCATGAAACCGTCCTGTTTTTGACGGTTAAAATCAAGGATGAACCGTGGGTTGACGAGGCGGATCGTATTTTGCTCGACGTCCTGGGCGACGAATTTTATCGTGTAACCGTCAATTACGGTTTCAAGGATGGTCCTGATTTGCCCTTGGCGCTAGCCGGCGTCAAAATTCGCGGAGTGGCATTAAACCTGATGGAAACCTCGTTTTTCCTGAGCCGGGAAACCTTGATTACGACCGCCATGCCGGGAATGGCGCCGTGGCGCGAAAAATTATTTGTCAGCATGGCGCGCAACGGCAGCAGCGCAACCGCTTTCTTTCATATTCCGACCAATCGGGTGATTGAGTTGGGGACGCAAGTGGAACTTTGATGGCGGTCCGGCGCGTTTTGAAAATGGGCGAACCGTGTTTGTTGGAAGCGGCAGAGCCGGTAACCGAATTCGATACCCCGGCGTTGCACACATTGATCGAGGATATGCGCGATACGATGCACGCCCAGCATGGCGCGGGTCTGGCTGCTCCGCAAATCGGCACGGGATTGCAAGTGGTGATTTTCAGTGTGGCGAATAATCCGCGTTATCCCGATGCCGAACCGGTGCCGGAGACCGTACTCATCAATCCGGTATTGACCGTGTTGGCGCAAGAACAGGAAGACGGCTGGGAAGGCTGTTTGTCGATACCCGGAATGCGCGGCCTGGTACCGCGTTACACCCACTTGCGCTATCGGGGTTACGATCAATACGGACGCCAACTGGATCGGGTCGCTGCCGGGTTTCATGCGCGGGTCGTGCAGCATGAAGTCGACCATTTGCTTGGTGTTTTATATCCGATGCGAATTCGGGATTTACGGTACTTCGGTTATACCGAAGTGCTGTTCCCGCATCTGCAAGCGACGATGTCCGACGATTAACCACAATTATTGCGGCTCGCTCATCGTGCGCCTGATTAGCCGCCGGATTTTTCCCGATTATGTCCTTACCCCAATTCGTACATTTGCGCTTGCATTCGGAATATTCCATCACCGATGGCATATTGCGTATCGGCGACGCTGTAGCGCGTGCCAAAAGCGACTGCATGCCGGCGCTGGCGCTGACCGATTTGTCGAATGTGTTCGGTCTGGTCAAATTTTATCAGGCGGCGCGCAGTCAGGGCATCAAACCGATAGCCGGATGTGATGTCTGGGTGAGCAATGAGATCGATCGAGATCGTCCGGCCCGCTTATTATTGCTGGTGCAGAATTTGGCCGGGTATCGCACTTTGTCCGAACTGCTGACCCGCGCTTATCGCGAAAACCGGGTGCGCGGTCGCGCCGAATTGCGTGTCCCCTGGTTCGAGGAAACCGGAACAGACGGCTTGATCGCTTTGTCGGGCGCCCAACTGGGCGATGTCGGCCAGGCTCTGCTGTCCGATAACGAAGCCGGCGCGAGACGCATGGCCAGTCGTTGGGCGACGCTGTTTCCCGACCGGTACTATCTGGAAATACAGCGCACCGGTATGGCCGACGCGGAAAACAACCTGCGTATGAGTCTGCCGTTGGCGGAAGCGCTGGATTTGCCGGTGGTGGCGACGCATCCCATACAGTTTCTCGACAATACGGATTTCAAGGCGCACGAGGCGCGCGTCTGTATCGCCGAGGGAGCATTGCTCGGCGACCGGCGCCGACGGCGGCTATTTACCGAAGAGCAATATTTCAAAACGCAGGCCGAAATGGGCAGCCTGTTTGCCGATTTGCCGCAGGCACTGGCGAATAGTGTGGGAATTGCCCAACGCTGCTCGCTCAATCTCGAACTCGACGCGAGCAAATTGCCGCAGTTTCCGACGCCGGCAGGGATGACGCTGGATGGTTACTTGCGCCAGCGCGCATCAGAAGGTTTGGCGGGGCGCATGCGGATATTGTTTGCCGATCCCGCGGCGCGCGCTGCTCGCGCCGAGGAATATCAGTCGCGCTTGGCGTTCGAGCTCGACATGATCGTCAAAATGGGTTTTCCGGGCTACTTTCTGATCGTGGCGGATTTTATCAACTGGGCCAAGAACAATGGCGTTCCGGTTGGTCCCGGACGCGGCTCGGGAGCCGGATCGCTGGTCGCGTACGTGCTGGGAATTACCGATCTCGACCCACTGCCGTACGATCTGCTGTTCGAGCGTTTCTTGAATCCGGAACGCGTTTCCATGCCCGACTTCGACGTCGATTTCTGCCAGGACGGGCGCGAGCGCGTGATCAATTACGTCAAGGAAAAATACGGGCGCGAAGCGGTATCGCAGATCGTCACTTTCGGCACCTTAGGCTCCAAATCGGTCATTCGCGACGTCGGGCGGGTGCTGGATCTGCCTTATAATTTGTGCGATCAGCTGTCCAAGCAGATCCCTATGGATGGCGTCAAGCCGGTATCCTTGAGCAAGGCGCTGGAGATCGAACCGCAACTGAAGGAACGCTACGATAACGAAGAGGACGTACACGAACTCTTCGATCTGGCAAAAAAACTGGAAGACTTGACCCGCAATGTTGGTATGCACGCCGGCGGTGTATTGATCGCACCCGGCAAAATCAGCGATTTCTGTCCGATCTACATTGCCGACGGTTCGGATTCGGCGGTGTCGCAATTCGACAAGGACGATGTGGAAAAAGCCGGGCTGGTCAAATTCGACTTCCTCGGCTTACGCACGCTGACGATTCTGGACTGGGCGATGCATTATGTGGCACAGCTGTCGCCCGACGGCAACGCGCCGTTCAGTCTGGAAACCTTGCCGCTCAATGACCGGGGCAGTTACGGTTTGCTCAAATCGTGCAAGACCACCGCTGTATTCCAGCTCGAATCGCGCGGCATGAAGGATCTGATCCGTCGCCTGCAGCCGGATTGCTTCGAGGACGTGGTGGCGCTGGTGGCGCTGTTCCGGCCCGGGCCGCTGGAATCGGGCATGGTCGACGATTTTATCAACCGCAAGCATGGGCGGGCGCAGGTCGATTATATGCACCCCATGCTCGAAGGCACGCTCAAGCCAACCTACGGCGTCATTGTTTATCAGGAACAAGTCATGCAGATCGCCCAGATCATGGGAGGATATACGCTGGGTTCGGCGGATTTGCTACGGCGCGCGATGGGCAAGAAAAAACCTGAAGAAATGGCGTTGCATCGCGATATTTTCGTCAGCGGCGCGGTGAAAAAAGGGGTCGACGACAAACTGGCGACGAATATTTTCAATCTGATGGAAAAATTCGCGGGCTACGGCTTCAATAAATCGCATTCCGCCGCGTATGCGCTGGTAGCCTACCATACGGCATATTTGAAGGCGCATCATCCCGCTGCGTTTATGGCGGCGACCTTATCCGCCGATATGGACGATACCGATAAGGTAAAGCATTTTTATGAAGATACGCTAGCCTTGGGGCTGGAAATGCTTCCTCCGGACATCAATCGTTCGGGGTACCGTTTCGTTCCGGAGAATGAACGGCAGATACGCTACGGCCTCGGTGCGATCAAAGGTACCGGCGAGGCGGCGATTTCGGCTATCGTCGCGATGCGCGAAGCCGGCGGTCCGTACGCAGACCTGTTCGATCTGGTGCGGCGCGTGGACAAGCGCAGCGTCAATCGGCGTGCGCTGGAATCGCTGGTCAGGGCTGGGGCATTCGACAGTATCGATACCCGGCGGGCGGCATTGCTGGCTTCCGTCGGCATGGCGATGGAAGTCGCCGGGCAAACGGCAGCGGCAGCCAACCAGGTCAGCCTGTTTGCCGGCGACGATCAGCATGACCATACGCGTCTGGATTTGATCCAAACGCCATGCTGGTGCGATAAGGAACGATTGTTGCAGGAAAAAACGGCACTGGGATTTTATTTCAGCGGGCATCCGTACGACGCTTATGCCCTGGAATTGAAAGCGCTGGTTAAAACCCGTCTCGATCATCTGCAACCGGGCCCGCAGCCGGTATTACTGGCGGGCATTATCGTCTCGCTGCGCACCCAGATGACGCGGCGCGGCAAAATGGCGTTCGTGCTGCTGGACGACGGTCTGGCGACAGTGGAAGTACCGGTGTTCAATGACGTCTTCGAACGTCATCGCGACTGGTTGAAAGAGGACCAACTCCTGCTGGTGGAAGGCAGGATCAGTAAGGATGATTATTCCGGCGGAGTAAGGATCAACGTCGATAAATTGTTCGATATCACCACCGCGCGGACGAAATTCGCCAGATTTTTGCAACTGGCGGTGCCGCAATCGATGACGGTTGCTCGTCTGCAAGCCGTATTGCGACCGTATTGCGACGGCGAAAGCGGCTGCCCGGTACGGCTGAAATACCAATTGCCGCAGGCGTATGCCGAACTGGAGTTGGGTACGGCCTGGCGGGTATTGCTGCACGACGATTTGCTGGCGGCATTGCAGGCCGCGTCGGGAGAAACGGAAGTTGCAGTCTGTTATTGATTCGAAAGGGAGTTATCGCAGCTGCTGCATGAATCAAGCCGCGGTATGCAACATTGAGTTTTGATCGTCCTGTTCGATGATGATCCATGCTTTTCCTTTTGATAATACGGAATAGCGTTTAATATGGAAACGCGGCGAACCTTTCCATATTGAGATCAACTTCACGTCAAATGAGGAATATTATGATAAGCAAACCTGCAAAAACACAAGTCCCGATTCATGAGCTGATTGCGCAGCGCTGGAGTCCGCGGGCGTTTGATGATCAAAAGAACGTGAGCCATGAGCAATTGATTGCGCTGCTCGAAGCAGCCCGCTGGGCGCCATCGTGTTTCGGCGATGAACCATGGCGTTACATGGTCTGGAACAAGCACAACGATTATGAAGCGTGGCAATGCGCGTTCGATTGTTTGAGTGAAGGCAATCAGCTTTGGGTCAGGTATGCGCCGGTGTTGCTGCTGGCGACTTCTGCTTCGCATTTCCGGCATAATGGCAGTCCCAATCGCTGGGCTGCTTACGATACCGGCGCCGCCAGCGAAAATATCTGTCTGCAGGCCACGGCGATGGGCTTGCACGCTCATCAAATGGGCGGTTTCAATGCCGAAAAAATTCAGGAGGCCTTCAGTATTCCGGCGGAATATCATTGCATGGCAATGATCGCCATCGGACATCAGGCTGAACCCGGCATGCTGGACGATATCTTGACCCAGCGCGAATTGGCCGAGCGTACGCGTGAGCCTCTGTCGAGCCGTTTTTTTGCGAATGCGTGGGGAATGGGTATTACGGCACACACGCATGAGTTTTGACAGCTTTAAGCCTGATAATGCCGTTTGGTCTCGATAAATCGTATGGCTGTCCGGTCCTGTATCAACAAGGCTTTATAACAGTTTTGAGGCGGATTCGCTAACGTTGACGTATTGGACAGAACCGGTTACATGCCGTAAAATGACAGAATTCTTGCAGAAGCGGGCGCGGTGCGAACCATGCCCGCTTCTTTGTATAAGTCTCTGGAGCTTGTCTGACTTGAACGATCTTCGGTTCGACAGACTCCTTACACCGGAGTTATCCCTTGTCGCATGTTCAACCCGCTATCCTGATGCTTGCCGACGGTTCGGTCTTTCGCGGTACGGCTATAGGCGCATTCGGCGTAACGGTCGGCGAGGTGGTATTTAATACTGCCATGTCCGGTTATCAGGAGATATTGAGCGATCCTTCTTACGCCCGCCAGATTGTTGCCTTGACTTATCCGCATATCGGCAATACCGGCGTCAATGACGAGGATTGCGAATCCAGCCGGGTACATGCCGCCGGTTTGATAATCAGGGATTTGCCGCTGCTGGCGAGCAACTTCCGTTCCGTGAGCAGTCTCGGCGATTTTCTCAAAGCGCATAAGCTGGTCGCGATTGCCGATATCGATACGCGGCGCCTTACCCGCCTGCTGCGAGAAAAAGGAGCGATGCCCGGCTGCATCATGGCGGGCGATGTCGACGAACACGCAGCGTTGCGACAGGCGCGCGATTTCCCCGGGCTGGCGGGGATGGATCTGGCCAAAGCCGTTTCAGTTGAATCGTCGTATGTATGGACCGAAGGCGCATGGCGACTGGGCGCGGGCTTCAATACCCCGAATCCGATGCCGCTGCACATCGTTGCCTACGATTACGGAATCAAACGCAATATTCTGCGCATGCTGGCGAACCGCGGTTGCAAAATTACCGTGCTGCCGGCGCAAGCCGGCGCCAGGGACGCGCTGGCGCTCGAACCCGACGGCATTTTCCTGTCCAACGGGCCGGGCGATCCCGAGGCGTGCGATTACGCGATTGCCGCAGTCGGAGAATTGCTGGAAACCGGGCTGCCGATGTTCGGTATCTGTCTCGGGCATCAATTGCTTGCGCTGGCTTCGGGCGCCAGAACGGTGAAAATGAAATTCGGTCATCACGGCGCAAATCATCCGGTGCAGGATCTGGATAGCGGACGTGTAGTCATCAGCAGCCAGAATCACGGATTCGCGGTCGATGCTGATAGCTTGCCGGAGAATCTGCAAGCGACGCATGTGTCGTTGTTTGACGGTTCCCTGCAAGGCATCCGGCGCACCGATGCGCCGGTATTCAGTTTTCAGGGTCATCCGGAGGCCTGTCCCGGACCGCAGGATCTGGATTATTTGTTCGATCGATTTGTTGGCCTGATGCAGGCGCATTAACCCGGTTTTAATTAAAAGTTGCCGCATGGTGCGGCGCTTTGCCGTTTTTACAGTCCTAAACCATGCCTAAGCGTACAGATATACATAGCATATTAATCATCGGTGCAGGCCCTATCGTTATCGGGCAGGCATGCGAATTCGATTATTCCGGCGCCCAGGCCTGCAAGGCTTTGCGCGAAGAAGGTTATAGAATCATCCTGGTCAATTCCAATCCGGCGACAATCATGACCGATCCGGACATGGCCGACGTCACCTATATCGAACCGATTACCTGGGGAGTCGTGGAAAAAATCATCGCCCGTGAGCGTCCCGATGCGCTATTACCGACCATGGGCGGTCAGACCGCATTGAACTGTGCGCTCGATCTGGCCAAATACGGGGTGTTGGAGCGTTACGGCGTCGAGATGATAGGCGCCTCGCGCGACGCCATCGATATGGCGGAAGATCGCGAAAAATTCAAGCAGGCCATGACCCGCATCGGTCTGGCCTCGCCGCGTTCGTCGATCGCGCACAGCATGGAAGAAGCGTTGCAGGTGCAGGCAGTGATGGGCTTCCCGACGATCATCCGGCCTTCGTTCACGATGGGGGGCACCGGCGGCGGCATTGCTTACAATAAGGTGGAATTCCTCGAAATCTGCGAACGCGGGCTGGAAGCCTCACCTACGCATGAACTGCTGATCGAGGAATCGCTCATCGGCTGGAAAGAATACGAAATGGAGGTCGTGCGCGATCGCAAGGATAATTGCATTATCGTCTGTTCCATAGAAAATCTGGATCCGATGGGCGTGCATACCGGCGATTCGATTACGGTTGCGCCGTCGCAGACGCTGACCGATCGCGAATACCAGATTCTGCGTAATGCATCGATCGCCGTGTTGCGCGAGATCGGGGTGGAGACGGGCGGCTCGAACGTGCAGTTCGGCATTAACCCGGTCGACGGACGTATGGTGGTGATAGAAATGAACCCGCGTGTCTCGCGCTCCTCCGCTCTGGCATCCAAGGCCACCGGTTTCCCCATCGCCAAAATTGCGGCCAAACTGGCAATAGGGTATACGCTGGATGAATTGCAGAACGATATTACCGGTGGCAAGACCCCGGCGTCGTTCGAGCCCAGTATCGATTATGTCGTGACGAAAATTCCGCGTTTCGCGTTCGAGAAATTTCCTCAGGCCAATGATCGTCTGACTACGCAAATGAAGTCGGTAGGCGAAGTCATGGCGATAGGCCGTACTTTTCGCGAATCATTGCAAAAGGCCTTGCGCGGGCTCGAGACCGGTTTGGACGGACTCAATTCGCTGAGCAGCGATCAAAGCGTCATCGAAGCGGAAATCGGCAATCCCGGACCGGACCGGCTATGGTTTGTCGCCGATGCATTTCGTATCGGCATGAGTATGGAAGAAATATTTCAGTTTACCCGGATCGATCGCTGGTTTCTGGCGCAGATCGAAGCCTTGGTCGCTGATGAAGCGGGCTTGATGGGGCGTAAACTGCACGAACTGGATGAACGGGAATTGCGGCGTCTCAAGCGTAACGGATTTGCCGACCGGCGGCTGGCGGATCTGCTGGGTTGCGATAAACACGAAGTGCGTACGCAGCGCTGGGCCATGGGCATTCATCCGGTGTACAAGCGGGTTGATACCTGCGCGGGCGAATTCGTTTCGCATACTGCGTATCTGTATTCGACCTACGAAGAGGAATGCGAGGCGCAACCTACCGACCGCAAGAAAATCATGGTGCTGGGCGGCGGACCCAACCGCATCGGGCAAGGCATCGAATTCGATTATTGTTGCGTACACGCTGCATTGGCCTTGCGCGAAGACGGTTACGAGACCATCATGGTCAACTGCAATCCCGAAACCGTGTCGACGGATTACGATACTTCCGACCGTTTGTATTTCGAATCGCTGACCCTCGAAGACGTACTGGAAATCGTCCGTGTCGAAAAACCGGTAGGCGTCATCGTGCAATACGGCGGTCAGACGCCGTTGAAACTGGCGAGGGAACTGCAAGCTTGCGGTGCCCCGATCATCGGCACGTCCCCGGACATGATAGACTGTGCTGAAGATCGTGAGCGTTTCCAACAAATGCTGATGGGTTTGGGCTTGAAACAGCCGCCTAACCGGACGGCCCGTTCGCCTCAGGAAGCAATCCGCTTGGCGGCCGAAATCGGTTATCCTTTGGTGGTCCGTCCTTCTTACGTACTTGGCGGCCGAGCGATGGAAATCGTGCGGGCAGAGGAAGATCTGCAACGGTATATGCGCGAGGCGGTTAAAGTTTCGAACGATTCGCCGGTATTGCTGGACCGCTTCCTCAACGATGCCATCGAGATCGATGTGGATGCGATCTCCGATGGCGTTGATGTCGTGATTGGCGGCATTATGGAGCACATTGAACAGGCGGGCGTTCATTCCGGCGATTCGGCGTGTTCGTTGCCGCCGTATAGCCTGACCCCGGCGATACAGGATGAAATTCGCAGCCAGACGATTGCCATGGCGCGGGCATTGAACGTGGTCGGCCTGATGAACGTGCAGTTTGCCTTGCAGGGCGACACCGTTTATGTGCTCGAAGTGAATCCGCGCGCTTCGCGTACCGTTCCTTTTGTGTCGAAGGCGACCGGTATGGCTCTGGCAAAAGTGGCGGCGCGCTGTATGGCTGGCGTTTCCTTGAAGCAGCAAGGCATAGACAGGGAAATCATCCCGCCTTATTATTCCGTCAAGGAAGCCGTATTCCCTTTCTCCAAATTTCAGGGCGTAGATACGCTGCTTGGGCCGGAAATGAAATCTACCGGAGAAGTCATGGGGGTAGGCCGAACTTTTGCCGAAGCGTTTGTCAAATCGCAACTTGCCGCCGGTGTGAAATTGCCCGATGGCGGGCAAGCATTCATTAGTGTTCGTAATGCCGATAAGGCAAGAATAATTGAAATCGGCGCACAATTGATCGATCTGGGGTTTGTATTGATTGCAACCCGTGGTACGGCGGCGGCGCTCCATGCAGGCGGCCTGGATGCAACCGTCGTAAACAAGGTCACCGAAGGCCGTCCCCATATCGTCGATATGATTAAAAACAATGAAATCAGTTTAATTGTCAATGTGGTCGACGATAAGCGGGCAGTACTCGATTCGGTTGAAATACGCCGGGTCGCTCTGGCCCAGCGGGTTACTTATTATACTACGCTCGCTGGAGCGCGCGCCGCGTGTATCGGCATGCGGGCGATGAAAGAATTGCAGGTATACGATTTACAAGGATTGCATGGGCAACTTCCTGCCTGAGGACTAGCGATATGAATACGATGACGAAAATCCCTTTGACCATCAGAGGCGCAAAATTATTGCGCGACGAATTGCATCATTTGAAAACCGTCGAACGGCCCGCCGTGATTACGGCCATCGCCGAAGCGCGTGCGCAAGGCGATTTGTCGGAGAATGCCGAATACGATGCCGCCAAGGAAAAACAGGGTTTTATCGAAGGCCGCATCGCCGATCTCGAAGCTAAACTGTCGACGGCGCAAATCATCGATCCGGCCAATCTGGAAGCGGAAGGCCGGGTGGTTTTCGGCGCCACGGTGGAACTCGAAGATCTGGAAAGCGGCGAGACGGTCACCTATCAGATCGTCGGCGACGATGAGGCGGATATCAAGAGCGCAAAAATCTCCATCAGTTCGCCCATCGCCCGGGCGCTGATCGGTAAATACGAGGGCGATACCGCCGATGTCCAGGCGCCCGGCGGCATTCGGCAATACGAAGTGCTCGATGTCAAATACCTATAAGGCGTATCGCAATCCGTATGGTTAAACTTACCGATGCTGTGGCCAAAATCGCCGTGACCGCCTGGGTAGGCGGTTTATGGGCCGTCGGATATATTGCGGCGCCGGTATTGTTCGCGCGATTGGTCGATAAACAGCTGGCCGGGAGACTGGCCGGTTCGATGTTTGCCGTGATAGCGTGGGTAGGTATCGTCTGCGGCATTTATCTGCTGATTTATCGGTTGGCGGAAGCCGGTAGCGCGGCGCTCAAACAGGCCTTTTTCTGGGCGACGCTGTTGATGGTGCTGATGACGCTTGGCACGCATTTCGGTATCCAGCCGATCATGGAAGGTCTGAAAGCGCAGGCGATGCCCAAAGCCGTCATGCAAAGCGTGTTCAGCGACCGTTTCGCCCGCTGGCACGGCATCTCGAGCATCGTTTACCTGATCGAAAGTTTGCTCGGGCTGGTTTTGATATTCAAGCAATCCGCCAAATAAGCATGAAACCAGGTATCGTTTACGGAATAGCGATGGCAGAATCGCTTGTCGGAGTCGTTTCCTGTTTCGCTGGTACTGGCTGATGAAACCCAGCCGTACCAGCAAAGCGTGGATGCGCGAGCATCTGAACGATCCGTATGTCAAACAGGCCAAATCCCGGGGATACCGTTCGCGTGCGGCATTCAAACTGGAAGAAATTGATCGGCGCGATAACCTGATTCGTTCCGGAACCATTCTGGTCGATCTTGGCTCAGCGCCGGGCGGATGGTCGCAATACGCAATTCGACAGGGGGCTCGCGTTATTGCGCTGGATATTCTGGAGATGGAACCCATTGCCGGCGTGACCTTTATTCAAGGCGATTTCACCGAACCGGATACCTTGTTTGACCTGGAAACCGCATTAAATAATCGGAGCGTCGATCTTGTTATTTCCGATATGGCACCCAATATCAGTGGTGTCGCCAGTAGCGATCAAGCCCGCAGCGTTTATTTATGCGAATTGGCTCTTGAATTTGCAGGGAAATATTTGAAACCTGAGGGCGCATTTCTGGTCAAGACGTTCCAGGGCGAGGGTTTTCAGTCATTTTTGGGTGCAATGCGCGCAAGCTTCGAACTGGTATCGACGCGTAAACCGAAAGCATCGCGTGACCGAAGCGCAGAAGTGTATCTCTTGGGCAAAAAACTGCGTTAGTAGTTACAAATCCCTTAAATTAGGTTTAGAATCAAAAGCCGTATTTTAAAATTATGTGTGAATGCTCAATGGGGCTTAACTAATGAATAACATGTTCAAAAATATTGCTATCTGGCTGGTCGTCGCATTAGTGCTCATGACCGTATTCAATCAGTTCAGCAATCATCAGACTACTCAGACTCAAATGGATTATTCGCAATTCATCGATGAGGTGAAACAGGGTCAGGTCGCCAAGGTAGTGATAGAGAACCACATCATCAAAGGGATTAAAACCGATGGAAAACGGTTCAGCACGTATGCGCCTGCCGACTTCTGGATGGTCTCCGACCTGTTGAAAAACGGGGTTGTGATCGAGGCAAAACCGGAAGAAGAGCCATCTTTCCTGATGAATATCTTTATTTCGTGGTTTCCGATGCTGCTGTTGATCGGTGTGTGGGTTTTTTTCATGCGGCAGATGCAGGGCGGTGGCAAGGGTGGCGCGTTTTCGTTCGGTAAAAGCAAGGCGCGGATGCTTGACGAATCCACCAATCAGATTACCTTTGCCGATGTTGCCGGTTGCGATGAGGCGAAGGAAGAAGTATCCGAGCTGGTCGATTTCCTGCGCGAACCCACCAAATTCCAGAAGCTGGGCGGTCGCGTACCGCGTGGCGTATTGATGGCCGGCAGTCCCGGTACAGGTAAGACCTTGCTCGCCAAAGCGATAGCGGGCGAAGCGAAAGTGCCGTTTTTCAGTATCTCCGGATCGGACTTCGTAGAAATGTTCGTGGGTGTCGGTGCTGCCCGTGTGCGCGATATGTTCGAACAGGCTAAAAAGCATGCGCCCTGCATTATATTCATCGACGAAATCGATGCCGTGGGCCGGCAGCGTGGTGCCGGCATGGGCGGCGGCAACGATGAGCGCGAGCAGACGCTCAATCAATTACTCGTTGAAATGGACGGTTTCGAAGGTTCGGCCGGCGTAATCGTTATCGCTGCAACCAATCGCCCGGATGTACTCGATCCCGCATTATTGCGCCCCGGTCGCTTCGATCGCCAGGTCGTTGTGCCATTGCCCGATATACGGGGCAGAGAGCAAATATTGCTGGTGCATATGCGCAAGATACCGAGCGCGCCCGATGTGCGCGCCGACATACTGGCACGCGGAACGCCGGGTTTTTCCGGTGCCGATCTGGCGAATCTGGTGAACGAAGCTGCCTTGTTCGCTGCCCGCAGCAACAAGCGCCTGGTCGATATGCATGACTTCGAGCGCGCCAAGGATAAAATCATGATGGGCGCCGAGCGCAAAAACCTGGTGATGCCGGAAGACGAGCGCCGTAATACCGCTTATCATGAGTCGGGTCATGCTGTCGTGGCGTATTTGCTGGACAAGACCGATCCGGTGCATAAAGTGACGATCATTCCGCGTGGGCGCGCCTTGGGTTTGACGATGCAATTGCCTACCGAAGATCGCTATAGCATGGATCGCGTGCAATTGTTGCAAAATATTTCCGTACTGTTCGGCGGACGTATCGCGGAAGAGGTTTTCATGAATCATATGACCACCGGCGCTTCGAACGATTTCGAACGCGCAACCGAGATGGCGCGGCGCATGGTGACGCAATGGGGTATGTCGCCCGCGATGGGTACGATGGTGTATGGCGAAAATGAAGGCGAAGTGTTCCTGGGGCGCAGCGTGACTACGCATAAGAGCGTGTCCGAGGCTACCATGCAGAAGGTGGACGGCGAAATCCGCCGTATCATCGACGAGCAGTATGCGATTGCGCGCCAGATACTCGAAGAAAATCGCGACAAGGTGGAAGCGATGGCACAGGCATTGCTTGAATGGGAAACTATCGACTCGGATCAGATCAAGGATATTATGGACGGTCTGCCGCCTAGACCGCCTAAACCTCTTGCTCTCGGCTCGGCATCCTTGCCGCCGCCGCAAGGAGGTGCTACGCCTACGGCGGCGCCTACGGTAACTCCTGCGACCGGAGTGTAATAGTAGTAACCTTAAAAGCCGAGGCGACTCGGCTTTTGTTTTGAATGAAATCAGGAGTCTATGCAGCTCGTTTGCGGAAAGAAAACACTGGATTTGTCGCGTCCTCGCATCATGGGAATAGTAAACGTTACGCCGGATTCGTTTTCGGATGGCGGCCAGTACGCGACGATATCCGCGGCCGTGACGCATTCCCTGCAATTGATTGCCGAAGGCGCGGATATTATCGATATCGGTGGCGAATCTACGCGACCAGGCGCCGTACCGGTAGAAATCAAAGAAGAGATGGCGCGTGTTATTCCTGTCATACGAGAACTAAAAGACTGCGATGCAGTGATTTCCGTCGATACGCGCCATGCCGAAGTGATGCTGGCCGCGCTGGATGCCGGGGCGGATATGCTCAATGACGTGAATGCATTTCAGGGATCGGGCGCGCTGGAGGTAGCGCTCGGTTCCAGCGCGGCAGTTTGCCTCATGCATAAGCAGGGCGAGCCAAGTACCATGCAGCAAACAATCTATTTCGACGATGTAGTTCAGGACGTTTATACATTTTTGCAACAGCGCACGGCTCTTTTAATTGCCGGTGGCATGGGGACCGAGCGCATGCTGGTCGATCCTGGTTTCGGTTTCGGTAAAACCTTGCAGCATAATCTGCAACTTTTGAAGCATCTGGATCGATTGGCTGAATTGAAACTACCGGTATTGGTCGGACTGTCGCGTAAAAGCATGTTGGGAAAATTGACGGGACGTAGCGTAAATGAACGGGAAGCCGCCGGTATCGCAGCAAATATCCATGCGCTGCAACTCGGCGCACGTATCTTTCGCGTTCATGATGTGGCAGGTTTCCAGGATGTTTTGACCGTTTGGCAGGCGATAGAGGACATACAATGACCAGACACTATTTTGGGACCGACGGGATCAGGGGAAAAGTGGGTGAAGCGCCGATTACGCCCGATTTTGTGATGCGCTTGGGGTATGCTGCCGGAAAAGTGCTTGCCAGCGACCATAGTACCCTCGCCGTCGGAGAAAACCCGGTCGTGTTGATAGGCAAGGATACCCGCGTGTCGGGTTATATGCTCGAAGCCGCTCTACAGGCTGGCCTTTGCGCGGCGGGCGTTAATGTTCGATTGGTAGGCCCCATGCCTACCCCTGCCGTAGCGTATCTAACGCGAGCCTTGCGTTTGCAGGCCGGGATTGTGATTTCCGCTTCGCATAACCCATTCGAGGATAATGGGATCAAGTTTTTTTCTGCGACCGGACAAAAACTGGAGGATGCCACTGAAGCCGCGATCGAAGCCGAAATGTTAAATCCGATGAAAACAATGACATCTCGGGATTTGGGCCGCGTCAAACGGATAGACGACGCTCCGGCGCGTTATATCGAATTTTGTAAAAGCAGTTTTCCCTTCGACAAGGATTTGCGGGGATTGCGCATCGTCGTCGATTGCGCGCATGGCGCGACCTATCATGTCGCGCCTTCGGTATTTCATGAATTGGGTGCGGATACGATCGCGATCGGAAATCAACCCAACGGCAGCAATATCAATCAGGAATGCGGAGCGACCAGCACTGCCGCTCTCAGTATGGCGGTACGCCGCCATCGTGCCGATTATGGTATTGCGCTCGACGGCGACGGCGACAGGCTGATGATGGCAGATGCGAACGGGATCATTTATAACGGCGATCAATTGATCTATGTTATCGCAAGGCACAGACAACAAAAGGGTAAGTTAAAAGGCGGCGTAGTCGGGACGCTGATGTCGAATCTCGGCATGGAGCATGCATTGAAGCGTCTCGGTGTGCCGTTTGCGCGCGCCAGGGTAGGTGACCGCTATGTGCTGGAAATGTTGGCGGAACGCGGATGGCAATTGGGCGGCGAAGCATCCGGGCATATTTTGTGCCTGGAAAAGCATACTACCGGCGATGGTATCATTGCGGCATTGCAAGTACTGCGCGCGTTGCGCGAGAGCGGTGAAAGTCTGGCCGAATATACAGCGGATATGAAAATGTATCCGCAGACATTATTGAATATACCGGTAGTGAGTCGCGTCGATATGGAGCATGAACTGATTCGGCAGTCTGTAAACGAGGCGGAAGCGGTATTGGGCGAAACGGGAAGAGTGGTATTGCGTGCGTCGGGTACGGAACCCTTGATCAGGGTAATGGTAGAGAGCGCTAATGCGGATTGTGCGAAAAAGGAAGCGGAACGCATTGCAGTTGCCGTAAAAGCGGCTGCTGCCTGATCATTTGCGTGTGACCAGACATGCAGATCCTATCGGCAGGATTATCCGAACTTCCCGGTAATGTAATCTTCCGTTTCCTTTTTGCTGGGATTGGTAAAAATAACGTCGGTTTTGTCAAATTCCATCATTTCGCCCAGATACATATACGCCGTATAATCCGATACGCGTGCCGCCTGCTGCATGCTGTGCGTGACTATAATGATAGTGTAGTCGGTTTTAAGTTCGTGTATCAGTTCTTCAATTCGCGCTGTCGAAATGGGATCCAGCGAAGATGCAGGTTCGTCGAGCAGCAATACTTCGGGTTTGACGGCAATGCCTCGTGCGATGCACAGTCGTTGTTGCTGCCCGCCTGACAGGCTATAGCCGCTTTCGCCAAGCTTGTCTTTGACCTCATCCCAAAGCGCCGCTTTTTTAAGCGCCCACTCGACACGATCATCCATTTCGGAACGAGTGGGGCTTTCGTATAATTTAATTCCGAATGCAATATTGTTGTAAATCGACATCGGGAACGGCGTAGGTTTCTGAAATACCATGCCGATTCGTGCGCGGAGCTTGTTCAGGTCCGTGGCCTTGTCCAGGATGTCTTTGCCATCAAGCAGGATTTGACCCTCGGCGCGCTGCCCGGGGTAGAGATCGTACATGCGATTGAGGGTACGCAGCAGTGTGGATTTGCCGCAACCGGACGGCCCGATGAAGGCGGTTACCTGATGGGCGGGAATATCGAGATTAATATCTTTTAGTGCATGCGCTTTCCCGTAAAAGAAATCCAGATTACGTAGGCTGATTTTAGCGGAGGTTTCCATTAGTGGGCTCATGGTTGCGATATTAAAAGGATATTTTTTCTTTTTTGAATAAAAAACGGGCAATTATGCTTAAAATGAGCACCGTACCGGTAATGAGCAAGGCCCCTGCCCAAGCCAGATGATGCCAGTCGTCGTAGGGACTCATCGCCATCTGGAAAATAACCACGGGCAGATTGGCCATCGGTGCATTCATGTCGCTGCTCCAGAACTGGTTATTCAAGGCGGTAAACAGTAAGGGGGCCGTCTCGCCGCTGATCCGGGCGACGGCAAGCAAGATACCGGTCATCATCCCTGCCTTTGCAGCTCGCCAGGTGACCAGGGTGACTATTTTCCAGCGCGGAGCGCCGAGCGCGGCCGCTGCTTCGCGCAATGTGTCGGGAATAAGCGCGAGCGTATCCTCGGTGGTGCGCACGACAACCGGGATCACCAATAACGCGAGCGCGAATGCGCCCGCCCAACCGGAGAAATGCTTGCTGGTGGCAACATATACCTCGTATACGAACAATCCGATAATAATCGACGGAGCCGATAGCAGAATATCGTTGATAAAACGGGTAACCGGCGCCAACCAGCCGCGTTGACCGAATTCGGCAAGATAGGTACCCGCCATGATTCCTATCGGAGTGCCGATCAGCGTGCCGATGACGGTCATCAGTATGCTGCCGACGATAGCGTTGAGCAAGCCGCCGGAATTTCCGGGCGGCGGCGTATTTTGGGTAAATACATTGAGGCTGAGCCCATGAAAACCGAAACTTAGCAAGGTCCAGAGTATCCAGCCTAATGCCAGCAGGCCAGTTAGCATGGCAAGTGCCGAAGCGGAAAGGTTGAAATAGTTCAGCAAGCGACGGCGATTATAAATAGTGAACATGATTAGCTCTCCAGTCCTTCCTGTTTACCCAGTTGCAGCAGTAGAAGTTTGGAAATGGCCAGTACGATAAAAGTAATAAAAAACAATATCAAGCCTAACTCTGTCAATGCAGACAGATAAAGTGGCCTGGTTGCTTCGGTGAATTCATTGGCAAGGGTAGAAGAAATCGTATTGCCTGGCATCAGCAGCGAACTGCTTAAATCGTCTGAATTGCCGATCACAAAAGTCACGGCCATCGTTTCGCCCATGGCGCGGCCGAGGCCTAACAAGATGCTGCCGACGACGCCGATTCTGGCGTAAGGCAGGACTATATGACGAACTACCTCCCAAGTTGTGGCGCCCAGGCCGTAGGCCGATTCTTTGAGCAGTGGCGGCACAATTTCGAATACATCGCGCATAACCGCAGAGATGAATGGGATAACCATGATAGCCAGAATCAAACCCGCAGTCAGCACTCCTATGCCCATAGGCGCGCCCTGGAACAAGAAGCCTATGCCTGGCAAGGGGCCAAGTTTGTCGATGAGCCAGGGTTCGATATTGTCGCCAAAAAAGGGCGCGAACACAAATAAGCCCCACATGCCGTAAATGATGCTGGGTATTCCCGCCAGCAGTTCTATCGCGATACCCAATGGTCGTTTGAGCCAGTTAGGAGAGAGTTCGGTTAAAAACAGTGCAATGCCGAAGCTGATGGGAACGCCGATCAGCAAAGCGATGATGGAGGTTACCAGTGTGCCGACGACAGGAACGAGGGCACCGAATTTTTGGGTGACCGGATTCCATACAGCACTGGTAATAAAAGGAAAGCCGAATGCCTTGATGCTGAGAAGGCTGCCTATGATTAAAGAGATAATGATGCTTAATAATAAAGCGAAAACGATAAATGTAAATAATCTCGTTGCATTGATAAACAATGTATCTTGTAATGCAAACCGTTCGCTGCGTTGTTCCGAGAGGGAATTCTTCATAATTTAGTGTGCAGCATAAATATAGAAGGGAAATTTCCCTTCTATATAGTTGGTGGTTTCAAAATTTCAGACCAAGCTTCAAAGCAATTACCAGATAGCTTTTCCGCTAGTATCTTTAATAGTGCTTGTCCACGTAGCTTCGATCAGCGTGATAACGCTTTTCGGCAACGTTACATAATCCAGGCTTTCGGCTATTTTGTCGCCGTTATGATAAGCCCAGTCGAAAAATTTCAGCACGGCTTTGGCGCGATCCGGATTGGTTTGCGTTTTATGCATCAGGATGAAGGTTGCGCCAGTTATAGGCCAGCTCGATTTGCCCGGCTCATCCGTCAATATTTCGTAAAAATCGCTTACGTGCGACCAGTCGGCCCCTGCGGCGGCTGCTTGAATATTTTTGGCGAAAGGTGTGACAAACTGCCCTTCCTTATTTTGCATTAAAGTATAAGCCATTTTATTCTGCATGGCATAGGCATATTCAACATAACCGATAGAACCTTTGATGCGTTGAACAAACGAAGCTACGCCTTCATTTCCTTTGCCGCCAACTCCTGCCGGCCATGCGACCGAAGTATCCGCGCCCACTT
Source organism: Pseudomonadota bacterium (assembly GCA_021795395.1). Classification (GTDB taxonomy): domain Bacteria; phylum Pseudomonadota; class Gammaproteobacteria; order Burkholderiales; family Sulfuriferulaceae; genus Sulfuriferula. The sequence goes on from JAJYPN010000005.1 coordinate 66,100, forward strand.
TGGTTTTCCATTCAGGACTGACTTTGGTAAGATAATTGGCGAATATGAACGTGGTGCCGGAGCCGTCGGAACGATGAACGACGGTAATGCGGGACGAAGGCAATTTCAGGCCTTTATTCAATGCGGCAATTTCCGGATTATTCCAGGTCTGTACTTTCCCCAGGTAAATATCGGCCAGGGTTTTGCCGTCGAGATGTAATTTTCCGGGGCCGATGCCGGGGACATTGACTACAGGAACATCGCAGCCGATAACGGTCGGAAATTGCATCAGGCCGTTTTTTTCCAGTACATCGGGTGCCAGCGGCATATCGGAAGCGCCGAAATCGACGGTGCTGGCCTTGATTTGAGCGATACCGCCACCGGAGCCGATGGACTGGTAATTGAGATTAATGCCGGATTGAGCTTTGTACGCCTCGGCCCATTTCGCATAAATAGGATAGGCGAAAGTCGAACCCGCGCCTGTGATTTCAGCGGCAATGCTGTTGGCGGCCATCGCGCATCCGGTACTTAACAATAAAGCGGCAGCAAGATTGCGGGTGATTTTTTTGGTATGCATATTCTTTGGATCTCCGTAGGGTTTGTGGGAAAATGTCAACAAGCGAAGTTGGTTTGAAAGCTATTGGTATTTGTATGGGCTGCGGCGGTTTGGATCAGAGCGCTACAATCTATGTTAACGGAATAATATTACATAAATATGACAAATTTATGATAGCTTTTGTATGAGACTGCGTTCATTTCAAGCTCAGAATGTCTACGCCAGGCAGACATGTCCCTGCCATGGTTGTCATCACGGTTGATGTGAGATCGATCGGGTGCGGTATCCTTGTGGTGGTTGACCACCGGCAACCTTCTATCGGGAGCAGGCGGTCATTCTCACTTGTGGCTGACAGGATAATGTTCGACTTGTAAAATACCGACTTTCATCATATAATCTCGCTCTTTTTAATTCAATTGGTTAGGCACTCACGATGGTCATAATTCGTCTTGCTCGTGGCGGCGCAAAAAACCGCCCGTTCTACAATGTCGTTGTCGCGGATTCGCGCAATCGTCGCGATGGCCGCTTTATCGAACGCGTCGGTTTTTACAATCCGCTCGCCAAAGCCGGCACCGAGGCCCTGCGTCTGAGTCTGGATCGCGTGCAGCACTGGGTTTCGCAAGGTGCGCAACTAAGCGACGCAGTGACTAAACTGGTTAAAACCGAAAGTGCCCGCGTCGCCGGATAATCTGGTGGTGATGGGGCGGGTTGCCGCTCCGTACGGTGTCCAGGGCTGGTTCAGGATTCAGACTTTCAGCGAAGCGCTCGATACGCTGATCGATTATCCGCAGTGGTACGTAGGTCGCGATAACGACATACGAATTTATACGGTCGCCGAGGTCAAGACCCATGTCAAGGTGTTGATTGCGAAATTGCAAGGCGTGGACGGGCGCGACGCGGCGCTGGCCCTGAAAGGTTGCGACATCGCCGTGGCGCGCCAGGATTTGCCTTCCGCGCCCGAGGGCGAATATTACTGGTCCGACCTGATCGGTATGAAAGTGGCGAATCAGCGCGGCGAGCCGTTCGGATCGATCGCGCAGATACTGGAAGCAGGTGCGCACGATGTGCTGGTGGTGCGCGGCGAACGCGAACATTTGATTCCGTTTGTCGGGCAGATTGTACAGGATGTGGATTTGACGGCGCGTACCGTTATTGTCGACTGGGAGCTGGATTACTGATGGCGCTGCAAATCGATGCGGTGACCCTGTTTCCGCAAATGTTTGCAGCGGTCAGCGAATGCGGTATCAGCGGCAGGGCGTTTGCCCGCGGACACGCCGAGCTGCAATTATGGAATCCGCGCGATTTTACCGCGGATAATCACCGCACCACCGACGACCGGCCGTACGGCGGCGGTCCCGGCATGGTGATGCTGGCGGAACCGTTGGCAGCGGCGCTGGATGCGGCGCAACAGCGGCAGCAGCAAAAAGGCGTGGCGCGGCCGCACCGGATTTATCTGTCGCCGCAGGGCCGTCCTCTCGATCACGCTCGGGTGATGCGGCTGGCGGAACAGCCGGGGCTGATATTGCTGGCTGGGCGCTACGAAGGCGTAGATCAGCGATTGCTGGACGAATACATAGACGAGACGATTTCCATCGGCGATTATGTCCTATCGGGTGGTGAATTGGCGGCAATGGTGGTGATCGACGCGATAATCCGGCAATTGCCCGGGGTGCTGGGAGACGCCGGCTCGGCGCAGCAGGATTCCTTTGTGAACGGCCTGCTCGATTATCCGCACTACACCCGCCCCGAAGTGTATCGCGGAGTGACGGTGCCGTCAGTGCTGACCGGCGGAAATCATGCGCTGATACAGCGCTGGCGCTTGCAGCAGTCTTTATTGCTGACCAGAAAGCATCGGCCGGATTTATTGGCCAAACGCGGTATGAGTGCAGCAGAAACACACTTGCTGGCGGAATGCCGGCAGGATAATCAACCGGATTGAGAGTATGAATCCGGCAACAATAAACCCGTGCGTCAAGCGGCGGCTTGCTCCGTGCGGTAGGGCCTGTAAACGGACCCACAGGTCATAGACCTTAATTTTTTCAGGAGAAACGCAATGAATCTGATACAGCAATTGGAACAGGAAGAAATCGCTCGTCTGGGCAAAACCATCCCCGATTTCGCGCCTGGCGACACCGTGGTCGTCAGCGTCAAAGTCAAGGAAGGCACGCGCGAACGTTTGCAGGCATATGAAGGCGTAGTCATCGCCAAGCGCAACCGCGGACTGAATTCCGCATTCATCGTTCGAAAGATTTCCGCCGGCGAAGGCGTTGAGCGTACGTTCCAGACGTATTCGCCGCTGGTGGAAAGCATAGAAGTCAAGCGCCGCGGCGACGTGCGCCGGGCGAAACTGTATTACCTGCGCGAACGTTCCGGCAAGTCGGCACGCATCAAGGAAAAATTGCCGACCAGCAAACGTAAGGCGATTGCTCAGGAATAAGACGGTAAGGTTCAGGTTGCCGGCGATAATCGGCAGTTCCAGCATCACCTGCGCGGTAGCCGGGATGGTTGGATAGGGATAAGGCGCTTCGGCGCCTTTACTTTTGCAAACTGAAATTCAAGGCCAGTAGTTTCAACGCCGCCCACGGATCGTTTTGATCGAGGCCCTTGATCATGCGATCGATGGCGGCAGTCTGGCGCAGGCAATGCGACAACGTTTCTGCACCGACTCGTTGTAATGCTGCCTTGACGGCCGGTTGCCGATTTTCCCAGACTCCGGCTTCGCGCAGTAATTGCGGTGTCGGAGTGCAGCGGCCTGCGGCGGTTTTCAGTCTGGCCAGCGTGCGCAATTCCCGTGTAACGGCCCACAACGCCAGCGTCGCGGCTTCGCCTTCGTCGCGCAGACCGTCGAGGATGCGCATCAGGCGCGCAATATCGCCTGCCAGCAGCGCATCGGCCAATTTGAACACATCGTAACGGGCGACGTCGAGCACCGCATCGCGCACGCTGGCGAAATCGAGCGGCCCTTGGGGAAACAGCAAAGCCAGTTTACGTATTTCCTGCTGCGCAGCCACCAGATTGCCTTCCACTTTCTGTGTCAGAAAGCGCAGCGTGTCTTGGTCGGCACGCTGATTCTGCAGCGCCAGCCGCTCGCCGATCCAGCGCGGCATCTGCTCGAGGCTGACGGAATAAACGGCGACGACGGCGCCGTGCTGCTCGATCGCGCCGAACCATTTGGCGGCGACCGAGGTACGGTCCAGTTTGGGCAAGGTAATCAGGGTGACGCTGTCGGCCGGCAATGACGTGCAGTAGGCTTGCAATACTTTGCTGCCGTCATTGCCGGGCTTGCCGGAAGGAATGCGCAGTTCTATGAAACGGCGGTCTCCGAACAAGGACAGGTTATTGCCGATCTGCAATAAATTCTGCCAATTGAATCGGCCTTCCGCCTGATGGATTTCCCGTTCCTGGTAACCCATTTCCCGAGCCGCTTTTCGGATACGGTCTGCGCTCTCCAGAATCAGCAAGGGCTCGTCGCCGTACACGCAATATAAAGGTTGCAGATTTTTGGCTAATGCTTGGTCGAGCTGTTCGGGTTTGATGCGCATGGCCTGTTGGACGGCTAATGCAGTAAGGCGATTCGGCGTAAAATTTGCTGGGCAGCATCGTTTTGCATATCGTGATAAAGGAAATTTTCTTCATCGCCGTAGGCATAAGGCTGCGAGTTGTTATAGCTCATATCGCGGCTGAGTATGATTTCCGCCGGTTTGACCAGGTCTTTGCCATGAGCGAGCAGGCGGTATTTGGCGTGATATTGCAATTGATATTCCGCTACCTGGCCCGCGCCGTTCAATGCGAGAATGACCATGGTATTGGTTTCGGAGAGTATCTGTATCGTTCGTTCTGCGCTGGCGGCGGATTTCGCCAGTCGATTCTTGTGCCCGCCGGACGTAATGATCTGGCGCAAATCCATGACCAGCGGAGACGTACTGCTGCCCTCGACGTAAACCGAAGAAAACGGAATATCGACCTGCGAGCGTAAATGAAAGCCGCAAGCTGTCAAAACAAGACTGAGTAACAGGGCGAACAGCCATCGGGAATGAAGAAAAATTTTCATGGCGTCAGTTTAACATAATAGGACAAAAGGCAATCAGACTACGATATTGACCAGCCGTCCCGGTACGATAATGATTTTCTTCGGTGTTTGTCCGGCGATGAATTTTTGAACGGCAGGCTGATTCAGAGCCATCTGTTGTATTGCCGCCGCTCCGGTGGTCTTGGCTATATTCAGCTCGCCGCGTAGCTTGCCATTGACTTGTATCATCAAGGTGATCTCATCCTGCGACATGGCGTCGGCGTCGGCGACCGGCCATGTCGGCGCGAATGCTGCCGAATCGGGTCTGAGCTCGCGCCACATCGCGGTGCAAATATGCGGTACGATCGGTGCGAGCATGACGGTGACATGTTCCAGCGTTTCCTGAATGACTGCGCGCGCGATTGCGCCGGTATCGTTCAATCGGGTCAGGGAATTGAGCAGCTCCATGGTGGAGGCGATGGCGGTATTGAACGTCTGGCGGCGGCTGTAATCGTCGGTGATCTTGGCGATGGCGTGATGCAGTTGAAAACGCAGCGCTTTGAGATCAGCATTGAGCTCGCTATTTCGATAAGCCGGTACGACGCCGTTATTGACGTGTTCTGCGCAAAACTTCCACAAACGCCGGAGGAAACGGTGCGCGCCTTCGACTCCGGCGTCGGACCATTCCAGACTTTGATCGGGAGGAGCTGCAAACAGCATGAACAGACGTGCGGTGTCGGCGCCGTAACGGGCGATGAGTTGCTCCGGGTCGACGCCGTTGTTTTTGGATTTGGCCATTTTTTCCGTGCCGCCTATCGTTACGGGCAAGCCGTCGGTTTTGAGTACGGCATCGAGCGGACGGCCGCGCTCGTCGGTACGAACGTCGACTTCGGCGGGATTGAACCAGTCTTTTTTGCCGTCGCCGAGGTCGCGGTAGAAGGTCGGAGCGACGACCATGCCTTGCGTCAGCAAACGGGCAAAGGGCTCGTCGGATTTGAGCAGTCCCTGGTCGCGCATGAGTTTGTGAAAAAAGCGTGCGTACAGTAGATGCAAAATGGCATGTTCTATGCCGCCGATATATTGATCGACAGGCAGCCAGTGATCGGCGCGTGCGTCGAGCATGGCATCGCTGCTGTCGAAGCTGGCGTAGCGCGCATAATACCAGGACGATTCGACGAACGTGTCCATGGTGTCGGTTTCGCGCCGTGCCGGCCGCCCGCAAACCGGGCAATCGCAGCGGTAGAATTCCGGCATGGCTGCCAGCGGCGAGCCGGCGCCGGTCACCACGACGTCCTCGGGCAGTACCACCGGCAACCGTTCGGCAGGTACTGGCACGTCGCCGCAGTCATCGCAATGGATAATGGGTATCGGACAACCCCAGTAACGTTGCCGCGAGATCCCCCAGTCGCGCAGGCGGAACTGGGTGCGCTTGCCGCCGAGATCGAGTTCGGCGAGATCGCCGGCGACGGCGTTGAAGGCGGCGTCGAAGCCGAGGCCGTCGTATTTGCCGGAATTGATGCAGATGCCGTGCTCGGCATAGCTATCCTGCCACGGGGCAACGGCTTCGGTATACGCGCCATCGGTCGGGATGATGACGGTTTTTATGGGCAAGCCGTATTGCACGGCGAATTCGAAATCGCGGGCGTCGTGAGCGGGCACCGCCATGACCGCGCCCTCGCCGTAACCCATCAGGACGTAATTGGCGACCCACACCGGCAATCGGGCGTCACTGAGCGGATGGCGTACAAAGAGACCGGTATTCATGCCTTTTTTGGCTTGGGTGGCGACATCGGCTTCCGCCACGCTGCTGCGCCGGCATTCGCTGATGAAATCGGCCAGCGCGGAATTGTTTTCGGCGGCCAGCAGCGCCAGCGGATGCTCTGCGGCTACGGCGACGTAGGTTGCGCCCATCAGCGTGTCCGGGCGCGTGGTATAGACCTTGAGGACGCCGTCGTGCTCGATGCTGTCGCGATCGTAGGGGAAATGCACTTCGCAGCCGAAACTTTTGCCTATCCAGTTGCGCTGCATGGTCTTGACCTGTTCCGGCCAGTGCGGCAACTGGTCCAGCCCGCCCAGCAATTCGTCGGCGTAGGCTGTGATACGCATGAAATACATCGGAATGTCGCGTTTCTCGACCAGCGCTCCGCTGCGCCAGCCTCTGCCGTCTATGACCTGTTCGTTGGCCAGTACGGTGCAGTCGACCGGATCCCAGTTGACCGATGCGGTTTTTTTGTAAATGATGCCTTTTTTGAATAATTCGGTGAACAGCCATTGTTCCCAGCGATAGTATTCGGGCGCGCAGGTAGCGATCTCCCTGCTCCAGTCTATCGCCAGGCCGAGGCGTTTCAACTGGCTGCGCATGTGCGCGATATTGGCGTAAGTCCAGTTTGCCGGGGCGACGCTGTGTTTGATGGCGGCGTTTTCCGCGGGCAGGCCGAAAGCGTCCCAACCCATCGGTTGCAGGACGTTATAACCCCTCAGCCGGTGAAAGCGCGAAAGGACGTCGCCGATCGTGTAATTGCGCACGTGGCCCATGTGCAGCTTTCCGGAAGGATACGGAAACATGGACAGGCAATAATATTTGGGACGGGCGTCGGTTTCCCCGGCTTTAAAAGCGCTGGTCGCGTCCCATTCTTGCTGGATAGCGGTTTCTATCGTTTGCGGATTGTAATGGATGTCCATCTCGGGTCGGGCTCAATGATACAAACGAGACATTATCCAAGAAACGGCAGCGCTGCGCCAGTTTGTCGATACTATCCGCGGCAGACAACAAAAATCCCGCGGCCTGCGGGATTTTCAGGAGCAGCGGAGAATCAGGCATTCGCCGCAGCTTTGCGGCGCGCCATCCATCCGATCAGTCCCAGACCGACGAGCAGCATGGCCGCAGGTTCCGGTTCGGGAACCGCAGGTACGAGTGATACATCGGAAATAATGTTGAATGAGGCGTCATTGCGTCCTATGAATGTCAGCGTATCGTTGCCGGTCGCTGGAACCTGGTAACTATAGGTTTTGCTGTTTGGAGTCGATAGATCTGCGAGAACGGTATTGTTCCATACTGCGCTTTCGGTACCGCCGTCCGGAGTGGACAAATTGAACGTAAGCGTATCGGTGCCGACGGAGTCGAAGACATTCTGGCTCAGCGTGCCCACTGGAGCTAGCGGGTTAATAATAGGAGAATCGCCTTCCTGATATGAGTTGTTCAGGAAACGATAGGCATCGCTTGATACGTCCCATCCCGTTTGCTGGAAAGCGTTGGGATCTGAAAAATTGCCGTTGACAATAAAGTCGGTTGAACCGGCATTCGCTTCAGTATGAATACTCAAAGTCACCACGGCCAGAAAAATCACTTTCCGCCATTGTTTTGATTTTTGGCTACGCATAACCGTCTCCTTGATCTTAAAGATAGGGAGTCTATTATGACAGACAAAATCCGTATTAAATATAAAGTTTTTCTTACAAACTAAAATTATTTGGCGGAATTCATGCAAGTTTATTATAACGCCATGATTTTACTTGTCGTGTACGTTTCCGGTAGCTTGCTCGTGGACAGGAATGCCGCTTGAAAGCTATACTGTCGGATAAAACAAATTTTATTATTTCTACCGGAGTTCTCATGTCCAAAAAACATCCTGTGATTGCCGTAACCGGTTCTTCCGGTGCGGGCACCACGACTGTGAAACGCGCTTTCGAACACATTTTTCGTCGAGAAAATATCAACGCTGCCGTGATCGAAGGAGACAGCTTTCATAGTTTGTCGCGGGTCGAGTTCAAGGAAAAGGTAAAAAAAACCGAAGCCGTGGGCAATAACCATTTCAGTCATTTTGGCCCTGAAGCCAATCATTTCGATAAGCTCGAGGCCTTGTTCAAAAGTTACGGCAAGGATGGCAGCGGGAAAAAACGCTATTACATACATAGTGAAGAAGAAGCGGTTTTTCACAATAAGCGGCTAGGCAGCAAATTGTCGGCGGGAGAATTCACGCCTTGGGAGGACGTACAGCCGAATACGGATTTGCTGTTCTACGAAGGCCTGCACGGTCTGGTCGTCGATGGCAAGGTTGATGTCGCCAGACATGTCGACCTGGGGGTAGGCGTGGTGCCGGTAGTCAATCTCGAATGGATACAGAAAATCCATCGCGACGCCGCGGAACGCGGTTATTCGGCAGAAGTGATCGTCGATACCATCATGCGTCGCATGCCCGATTACGTCAATTACATTACGCCGCAATTTTCGCGTACGCATGTGAATTTCCAGCGCGTGCCGACCGTGGATACGTCGAACCCGTTTATTTCGCGCGATATCCCGACGCCTGACGAAAGTTTTGTGATCGTGCGTTTCAGCGATCGTAAAGGGGTGGACTTCCCTTATCTGATCAACATGATCCCCAATTCGTTCATGTCGCGTTCGAATACGCTGGTAGTACCGGGCGCGAAGATGGGTTATGCCATGGAGCTGATTTTAGGCCCCATGATAGAGCAGATGATCGCTACAAGAAAAAAATCCTGAACATCCTGGCTTGGTCGTTCAAGCAAATCCAAGCCGGAAATCCGGCTTGGATTTGCTACCCAAATCCTTTTTACAAAAAAGCGAAAAATTTCAGGAAAGGTCTCGCAAGCAAGGGTTGCCGGATCATTTTACGGTAATCGCCTGCGCGAAACTGCAATTGGCGGTTGGCGATGGCCACGCCCAAGCCGCCGATTCCCGGCCCATTGCCGCGCCATTTCAGCCATTGTTCGGGTTCGGCGCGTAAATCCCAATCAAATTCGCCAATTTGGTCGGTATGGTGTTGTCTGGCGTTAATGATGCGACCATTCCGGATATCGATGACAACTTCGGGATATTCGGGTTCGATATATCCAAAAGCAATCAGGGAATTGAAATTCGCCTCAGCTAATTGAGCTACGATTTCGCTGTTATTCCATTTGTTGGCAAACCGTTTGGTCCAGCCTTCCGAAAACAGGGCTTCCATATACCGCCTCGATTTAATAATTATAATTTTGCTAAATATAACAGAAGTAGGGGTGATACACTCGTAAATCAGCCTAAAAACCAGGATGGCTGACTCGCTTTCTGGAAAAATAGGGTCGATATCTGCCTTCCGTTTAATTTTCCGGTTGATTGTTCCTAAGGCGCTCGACGAAATCGCCGAACGGCAAATTGTACCGAAGCTGGAGTTGTCTGGCGCGCAAGCGCAGAATACTCCAGTCGCGGTACGCAGTGGGAGCGGCGAACGCAAACACGATCACGTTGCCGCGCTTTTCGGCGGGCAGGCTGAGGGTGCGTCGCTCGAATGCGATAGCGAGTCGCTGACGATATAATTCAAAGTTGGGATCGCTACCCCATAGGTTAACTGTCAGAATGCCGTTAGGGGTCAGTGCGGCAGCGCAACGGTCGTAAAAGTCCGCACTGGCGAGTTCCGTTACCTGAAAATTGGCGTCGAAACCGTCCAGGAAAATACCATCCCAGGAATTTTCGATCATTGGGTACTGCCGTGCGTCGGCACAAATTACCTGCAAGCGGTGATCGTCGCGCGGCAAAAAAAAGAAATCGTAAGCGGCATCGATTACTTTTTGATTGATTTCGACGGCGGCGATATGCATATCGCTGAAATGCCGGTACAGGAATTTTGCCAGAGAACCGCCGCCCAAGCCGATCAGTAAAGCATTTCGCGGTGAGTCGTTAAACAGCAGGCATCCCATCATGGCTTGCGTATACGTCAATTCAAGCCGATAGGGGTCGGACAGGCGCATGGCGGATTGTACGGTATTATTGCTCAGGTGCAGATAGCGTATTCCCTTATGTTCGCTGATTTCGACCGTGTCGAAAGCGGATATGGCCTTATGGATGCGGCGACTGAAAAATCGCATGAGTATAGCGCTTTCCTGTGTATGGATGGACAAAACTTCCGTCTTCATAGACTGGTTATGGGTTAAAATCGCCAGTTCGAAGATTTATTGGATAGTTTATACCATGCGCGTGTCACAATTTTTTCTTTCTACGCTTAAGGAAGCCCCTGCCGAAGCCGAACTGGTCAGTCATCGTTTGATGTTGCGCGCCGGTTATATCAAACGTCTGGGATCGGGACTGTATACCTGGATGCCGTTGGGACTGCGTATCTTGCGCAAAGTGGAGGCGATTGTCCGGGAAGAAATGAATCGTGCCGGCGCACTGGAACTGCTCATGCCGGCGGTGCAACCGGCGGAGCTGTGGCAGGAAACGGGACGCTGGGAATTGTTCGGCCCGCAAATGCTTAAAATCAGGGACCGGCACGAGCGAGAATTCTGCTTCGGTCCCACGCACGAAGAGGTGATTACCGATCTGGCACGGCGCGAAATAAAAAGCTATCGCCAACTCCCCCTGAATTTTTATCAGATCCAGACCAAGTTTCGCGATGAGATACGTCCGCGTTTCGGCGTGATGCGCGCACGCGAGTTCATGATGAAGGACGCGTATTCGTTTCATGCCGATTACGCCAGCCTGGAACAGACGTATCGAATCATGCACGCAGCCTACAGCCGCATCTTTACCCGTCTCGGCCTGAAATTCCGGGCGGTGGCGGCGGATACCGGCGCGATCGGCGGTTCGGCCTCGCATGAATTTCATGTGCTGGCCGATTCGGGCGAGGACGCCATCGCATTCTGCCCCGACTCCGATTACGCAGCGAATGTGGAATTGTCCGAAGCGTTGGCGCCGTCGCAGCCGCGGGCGATGCCGGCTGCCGACATGAGCAAAATTGCAACGCCGGGCAAGCACAGCATCGACGAAGTGGCAGCGGCGTTAGGCATAGCCCCGGTGCAACTGGTCAAGACCCTGCTGGTCGAAGCCGGGGATACGGTAGTCGCATTGCTGCTGCGCGGCGACCATCAACTGAACGAAGTGAAAGCGGCGAAATTGATCGGGCAGGAAATCCGTTTCGCCAGCGAAACCCGGGTGCGCGAAGTAGCGAATTGCGCTCCGGGTTCGATTGGTCCGGTCGGCCTGAAGGTACGGATCATTGCCGATCGCAGCGTCGCGGCGATGAGCGATTTCGTTTGCGGCGCCAATGAAGACGACTACCATCTCGCCGGCGTCAATTTCGGCCGCGATCTGCCCGAGCCTGAAGTCGCCGACCTGCGCAACGTGATCGCCGGCGACCCGAGTCCCGACGGCAAGGGCGTATTGGAGATTTGCCGGGGGATAGAGGTCGGGCATATTTTCCAGTTGCGCACGCGCTATTCGGCAGCGATGACTTGCCAGTTTCTCGACGAGAACGGCAAGACTCAAATCGCCGAAATGGGCTGCTACGGCATCGGTGTTTCTCGTATCGTCGCTGCGGCGATAGAGCAGAATTACGATGCGCGCGGGATTGCCCTGCCAGCCGCCATCGCTGCGTTTACACTCGTCATGGTGCCCGTAGGCTATCACAAGAGCGAGCAGGTACGCCAGGCGGTCGATGCGCTTTACGCGGATCTATCGGCAGCGGGTATCGATGTTTTGCTCGACGACCGCGACGAGCGGCCGGGGGTGATGTTTGCCGATATGGAATTGATCGGCATCCCGCATCGTCTGGTCGTCGGCGAACGCGGATTGAAAGACGGTATAGTGGAGTATCAGGGACGTATCGATGCTCAAGCGCGGCAACTGCCGTTGGACGACGTCAGGACGATAGTGATGGATATGTTGAACCATGATCGCCGCACTGCGTAAACTCTTATGGCTGGCTTTGCTGGCAGCTGCTGCTGCGCAAGCCGGCAATCAGCATTACGAGCAGATGTCGGCCAGCGTGCGGGCCTCGTTGAGCCATGCGGTATCGGATACGCCAGTCGGCAAAGTGAGTCGGTTCGCCGACGCTGACGATCGGGCCTGGCTCAACGAAATGTCGAAACGACTGGCATGGCGTATGCCGGACGCGGAACAGAGAATAGCGTTTCTCAATACCGTGCATTACGAGGCGTTGCGAGCAGGGCTGGATACGGGACTGGTGCTGGGGTTGATAGAAGTCGAATCCGGTTTCAGGAAATATGCGGTTTCCAGCACGGCGGCGCGTGGCTATATGCAAGTGATGCCATTTTGGGTGGCGCAAATCGGCACTGCAGATCAGGATCTGTTTCATTTGCGTACCAATTTGCGCTACGGCTGCACTATTTTGCGCTTTTATCTCGATCTGGAAAACGGCGATCTGAATCGCGCGTTAGCCCGCTACAACGGCAGCCTGGGCAAACCCGATTACCCGGCTATGGTATGGCAAGCCTGGCATCAGCATTGGTCGTATACGCCGGTTTCGGTGGCGATGCATGCGGATCCCGGCAAAATGGCAGGGAACTGAACGCATACATAAGCCGACGGACTCATGAAATCAGGACGAGATTATCGCGATGGATCAATTCGGCTTCATCGATATAGCCCAAGGCGGCTTCGATACGATGAGTCGGCATACCGGCGATCTTACGCACTTCGTTAGCGGCGTAATTTACCAGTCCGCGGGCGATATGCCGGCCTTCCGCAGTGACGCAGGCGACCACTTCGCCGCGTCTGAAATCGCCTTCCACCGCCAGCACGCCGATAGGCAGCAAGCTTTTGCCGCTGGCATTGAGCGCTTGCGCAGCACCGGTATCGAGTATCAGCCTGCCCTTGACCTGTAAATGGTCGGCCAGCCAGGTTTTTTTGGCGGATAAAGGCAGGCTGGCTGCAACGAGCTGAGTCCCGATGGCTTCGCCCTGCGCCAGCCGGATCAGTACGTCGGGTTCGCGACCCGAGGCGATAATGGTATGCGCACCGCTGCGGGCAGCGCGTTTGGCGGCGAGAATTTTGGTCAGCATGCCGCCCCGACCGATGCTGCTGCCGGCGCCCCCGGCCATATTTTCGAGGGCGGCATCGCCTGCCTGTGCTTCGTGCACCAGCGTGGCGTCGGGATAACGACGCGGATCGGCGGTAAACAGTCCCGCCTGGTCGGTCAGTATGACCAGTGCATCGGCTTCGATGAGATTGGTCACCAGCGCGCCCAGTGTGTCGTTATCGCCGAAACGGATCTCGTCGGTCACGACCGTATCGTTTTCGTTGATGATGGGAACGACCTTGAGTTTCAGCAGCGTGCGCAGCGTCGACAGCGCGTTGAGATAACGCGTGCGGTCGGTTAAGTCTTCGTGCGTCAGCAATATCTGTGCGGTATGCAGGCCGTGGCCGCGAAAACTGGTTTCGTACGCCTGCACCAGACCCATTTGCCCCACAGCGGCGGCGGCCTGCAATTCATGAATATTGCTTGGACGAACCGACCATCCGAGCCGTTGCATGCCCTCGGCTATGGCGCCGCTGGAGACGAGTACGACTTCCTTGTCCATGCGCATCAGCTCGGCGATTTGCCGCGACCAGTTCGCCAGCGCCTCATGATCGAGACCGCGGCCATCGTTCGTAACCAGAGCGCTGCCTACCTTGACGACCACACGGCGTGCCGAATTGAAAACGGATTTCATGGGGCCGGCGTGAATTCGGCAGGCGCAATATCCGCAGCCGCGGAGGCTTCTGCGTTATGCATGGCATCGACGTGCGCCATGATCGCGTAAGTCAATTCCTTGCAGCCTGTTCCGGTCAAGGCCGAGATGACAAACACCGGGCCGGTCCATCCGTAATCCCTGACAAAGGCGCCTACGCGGTCGTTGCGCGTTTCGTCCGGCAGCAGGTCGATTTTGTTGAGTACCAGCCAGCGCGGTTTGCCGTAGAGCGTTTCATCGTATTTGCGCAATTCCTCGACGATCGCATGCGCTTCGTGCACCGGATCGGCGGCGCCGTCGCACGGCGCTAAATCGATAATGTGCAGCAATAGCTGAGTCCGCGCCAGATGACGCAGAAACCGGTGACCGAGACCCGCGCCTTCAGCGGCGCCTTCTATGATTCCGGGAATGTCGGCAATGACAAAACTCTTGTCGATGCTGACGCGCACGACGCCAAGACTGGGCGCCAGCGTGGTGAAAGGATAGTCGGCGACTTTGGGACGCGCGGCAGATACAGCCCGGATAAAGGTCGACTTGCCGGCATTGGGCATGCCGAGCAAACCTACATCGGCCATGACCTTGAGCTCCAGTCTCAACTCCAGCGCTTCGCCGGGTTCGCCTTGCGTGGTCTGCCGCGGCGCACGATTGGTACTTGATTTGAAATGCAGGTTGCCCAGGCCGCCCTTGCCGCCTTTGGCGATGACGGCGCGCTGCCCGTCGGCCGCAAGATCGTACAGGATTTCGCCGTTGAGGTCATTAATGATGACGGTACCGACGGGCATGCGCAGGACGATATCTTCGGCACCCTTGCCGTTGCAGTCGGCGCCGCGGCCGTTCTCGCCCGAACGGCCGCGAAACGCGCGCGTATAGCGAAAATCGATCAGTGTATTGATATTGCGGTCGGCGACTGCGATCACGCTGGCGCCGCGGCCGCCGTCGCCGCCGTCGGGACCGCCGTAGGGAATGAATTTCTCCCGCCGGAACGAAGCCGAACCGTTGCCGCCGTTGCCGGCGTATACTGCGATTTTTGCTTCGTCTATAAATTTCATGATCGGTACATGTAAAAGTAAAAGCCCTATCCGCTGGATAGGGCTATAGCTGCCGGAATTCTAGAAACGGGCAACCCGTATCGCGACACCCGAGCCGGCATTGCTGACTAATCGATCAAACCGTCAAGCCGCTGGAATGATATTGATCAGTTTGCGTTTTTGAGCGCCCTTGATCACGAATTCGACTACGCCATCGGTGGTGGCGAAAAGGGTATGATCCTTGCCCATGCCGACGTTATCGCCAGCATGAAATTGCGTTCCGCGCTGACGTACGACGATATTGCCGGCGACGACTTTTTCGCCGCCGTAGCGCTTGACGCCGAGGCGTTTCGAATGAGAATCGCGACCGTTACGCGAACTCCCGCCCGCTTTTTTGTGTGCCATGATTAATCTCCTTAAGCCGAAATGCCGCTGATCTGAATTTCGGTGTAATTTTGACGATGCCCCTGATGCTTCTGATAATGTTTACGTCTACGCATTTTAAAGATGCGTACTTTATCATGGCGTCCATGGGATATAATAGTCGCAGTTACTTTTGCGCCATTCACCAGCGGCGTGCCAACCTTGATATCGCTACCGTCGGCAAGCATGAACACCTGGTCTAACACAATTTCGCTACCAACGTCGGCGGGGATCTGTTCTACTTTGATTTTTTCGCCAGCGACGATGCGATATTGCTTGCCACCGGTTTTTATGACCGCATACATGGGGTATCTCCAGAATTCTTGGTACAGGGAAACATGGGATTGTAAAGAAATCAAAGGAAAAGGTCAAACCATTGTTTCAAACGATCTTGACATAATACCCTTCGCCTCCCTACTATTGGGTAATTTTTATACAAGTGGTCGGTAATAATGCAGGCAATTCAAGCGTTTTTGGCAGCAGATATGCAGCAGGTAGATGAAGTAATCCGCGCTCGATTGCATTCCGAAGTCATTTTGGTCAGTCAGGTTGCCGAATACATTATCGCCAGCGGCGGAAAGCGCCTGCGACCGGCACTCGTGCTGCTGGCGGCAGGAGCCCTCGGATATCGGGGCACGCATCATTACGAACTGGCAACGGTCGTCGAGTTTATTCATACGGCGACGCTGTTGCACGACGACGTCGTCGATGAATCGAATATGCGTCGCGGCCGCGCTACCGCCAACGCGCTGTTCGGTAATGCGGCGAGCGTGCTGGTGGGCGATTTTCTGTATTCGCGGGCGTTCCAGATGATGGTGAGCGTAGGGCAGATGCGGATCATGGAAGTATTGTCCGATGCGACCAATATCATCGCCGAGGGCGAGGTACTGCAATTGATGAATTGCAATAATGCGAATGTCAGCGAAGCAGCATATTTGCATGTCATTCGCTACAAAACCGCCAAATTGTTCGAGGCGGCAGCGCGGCTCGGTGCGATAATCGGCGGAGCGGATGCAGGCACTGAAGCGGTTTTGGCGACGTATGGCATGCATCTGGGCACGGCGTTTCAGTTGATCGACGATGTGCTTGATTATTCCGGTGACCATACCGAAATCGGCAAGAATGTTGGCGACGATCTGGCCGAAGGAAAGGCGACCTTGCCCTTGTTGTATTTGCTTCAAAACGGCACGACTACGCAGTCCGATCTGGTGCGTCATGCAGTAGAAAATGGCGGTTTGACGGAATTCGCGCCGATACTCGAAGCCATCAATACGAGCGGGGCGCTCGCTTACACGCGAGCGCAGGCACAGATCGAAATCGATCTGGCGACCAATGCGATCGCCGATTTGCCCGCTTCGCCCTACAAGCAGAACCTGATGAATCTTGCGCAATTTGCTGTGAACAGAAATTATTGATAACAAGAGGATTATGGGCAAACTTCTCTTTTTTTTATTGATAGCCTGTATCGTGTACTGGCGCCTGCGCTATCGCGTCCCGGCACCGCGCGCTTCGGTTCAAAAACCTGCTGAAATCATGGTTCGCTGCACGTATTGCGGAGTTTTTTTGCCGGTGAGCGAAGCGATAGGCAGCAACGCGGCATGGTATTGTAACGAAGCGCATCGGCAGGGGCATAAGACCTGATGGTTATCAATGTTCAGGATCCCGCAGCCGAAACGGCATTGCGAGTCGCAAGCGGGCGTATAGAACGCAACTGGAATTCCCTGCATTATCTTAACCTGTATCGTTTTATCGTTGTCGGCGTTCTGTTGATATGGAATATGCTCGATCCGGCGCAACGCGTATTCGGCCAAACCGATCCGGTTTTTTTTTACACCTGCAGCGTTATTTATATGGGACTGGTCGCGCTGACGGTAGTGACGATCAGCTTGCGCCGGCCCCGTTTCGAGATCCAGATCAATTTTCAGATTGTCGGCGATATCATCATGATCGTGCTGATGATGGCGGCGAGCGGGGGGGTACGCAGCGGACTCGGATTATTGCTGATCGTATCGCTGGCATTCAGCGGCTTGGTGGTGGAAGGCCGCATGGTCATGTTTTATGCGGCATTGGCTACATTCAGCGTATTATTTACGCAAATGCTGTTGATGTGGGGAAATTCCGAGGCGGTCAGCGAATTCGGCCAGGCTGGTTTATTGGGACTGGTTTTTTTTGCGACGGCCGGTGTCGCGCATGTACTGGCAAACCGCAATCGCGTCAGCGAAGCGTTGGCGGCGGCGCGCGCCGTCGATCTGGAAAACATGGCTCAGATCAATCAATTGGTTATCGACGACATGCAGGATGGAGTAGTGGTGCTGGACGGTGACGGCAAGATCCGGCAAGCCAATCAGCAGGCGCAATATTTGCTGGGGCGAGCCGGTCTGAGTTATGCCGGAATGGGCATCGCCTTGCACCGTACGATTCCCTTGTTGTCGGATTACCTCAGGCAATGGCGTAAAAATCCGCAAGCCGAGTTTCCGCCCATTTCGCTGGGTACGCATGGCGAACAGTATTTACCGCGTTTTATCGCCGTGACCAACCGCAGGGTGATGGGCGCTGTATTGGTGCTCGAGGACATGACGCGGATGAATGAACAGACCCAGCAAATAAAACTGGCGGCGCTTGGCCGTCTGACAGCCAATATTGCGCATGAAATCCGCAACCCGCTGGCAGCGATCAATCACGCCGCAGAAATATTGAACGAAGATCATCAGCAGGGTCAACAGCGCCTGCTCGATATCATTATCAATAATTCCGAGCGCATCAATCGGCTTATTACCGATGTGATGTCGCTCAATCGGCGCGACCGCATGCAGACCGAAAGCATAGCGCTGGCTTCCTGCCTGTCCGATTTTGTTGAAGAATTCTGTCACGGTCAAGGTGTTGCATCGGGACTGATAGAGGTCGTCGTTGGTTCGCCGGCCAGGATCAGTTTCGATCGCGATCATTTACAACAGGTACTGACCAATCTTTGTGCCAATGCGTTGCGTCATTCACTGCGTCAAAGCGGCAGTGTAAGGATACGAGTGGACCAGGTAAAAAACCTGGTTATCGTGCATATTTTTGACGATGGCAAAGGCGTAGACCCTGAACATATTCCCCGTTTGTTCGAGCCGTTTTTTACTACCGAACATTCCGGTACCGGACTGGGATTGTATATTTCCAAGGAATTATGCAACGCCAACGGAGCGAGCCTGGAGTATGTACCCTCCACTCGCGGCGGTCATTTCAAGATTACAAGTATGGAGACCCAATGTCAAAACGAGCAGTAAGCGGTAATAATCCCATTGTATTGATCGTAGACGATGAAACCGATATCCTGGAGCTGCTGGAAATCACCCTGTTGAAAATGGGTCTCGAAGTCGTGAAGGCAACTTCCGTGGCGCAGGCAATTTCCTGCCTGAAATCAACCGAATTCAGTTTATGCCTGACCGATATGCGTTTGCCTGACGGCGAGGGACTGGAAATCCTGCGCTATATTCAGGCCGAACGGCCCAAAGTGCCGGTGGCGGTCATCACTGCCCACGGCAACACCGATAATGCCGTGGTCGCGCTCAAAGCCGGGGCATTCGATTACATCAACAAGCCGGTTACGCTGGAGCAACTGCGTACTCTGGTTAAATCGGCCCTCAAATTGCCTGGCAGCGTGAGAAGCGGCGAACATCAATTGATCGGTAATTCTTCGGCCATGCAGCAAGCGCGGGAATTGATCGCCAAACTGTCGAAAACCCAGGCTCCGGTATACATTACCGGCGAATCCGGTAGCGGCAAGGAATTGGCCGCGCGCTTGATTCATCAGCAAAGCAACCGATCGGCAGCCGCCTTTATTCCCGTTAATTGCGGCGCCATCCCGGAAAACCTGATGGAATCGGAGTTTTTCGGTTATAAAAAGGGTGCGTTCACCGGGGCGGAAGGCGAGCGTGACGGTTTTTTTCATGCTGCCAACGGCGGCACCCTGTTTCTGGATGAAGTGGCGGATCTCCCCTTGTTGATG
The DNA here is from genome assembly GCA_021795395.1 of Pseudomonadota bacterium. GTDB lineage: Bacteria > Pseudomonadota > Gammaproteobacteria > Burkholderiales > Sulfuriferulaceae > Sulfuriferula. The sequence goes on from JAJYPN010000005.1 coordinate 85,551, forward strand.
CAGGTTAAACTTTTACGTGTAATCCAGGAAAAAAAGGTACGCAAACTCGGCAGCACAACGGAAGAACCAATCGATGTCCGTATTATCAGCGCCACGCACCAGAATCTGGCCCAGTGCGTTGAATCGGGTAATTTCCGTCAGGATCTGTTTTATCGGCTGAATGTCATTGCCCTGAGAATGCCCGCTTTACGCGATATGCGCGAAGATATTGCCGAAATTGCGCAAACCTTGCTGCAGCATCTGGCTGCCGGCGCTAAAGCACCTGGCGTTACCTTGACCAAGGCGGCAGCGATTGCGCTGGCACAATATGATTTTCCGGGTAACGTGCGCGAACTGGAAAATATATTGGAACGCGCTCTGGCATTGGCCAACGGTACCCAGATCGATGTAGCCGACCTGCATCTCACACCCCGTGCCGAAGAAACCGGCGAAGTCGACAGACAGGGCGGCTCAAATTCCAAATGGCCTTTGCAGGAGTATCTCGATAAGCTGGAACGCGATGCGATCCAGGAAGCCATGGAAAAAACCCGCTACAATAAAACCGCTGCCGCAAGGTTGCTGGGGATTACTTTCCGTGCGCTGCGTTACCGTTTGGAAAGGCTGGGGATGGAATGATGCGCGACCGCAATGCGAATTTCCCCCATTGCGGGAAATGGTTGCTGGTCCTGTAATGCGTTACCGTAACAGGGTGAATCCGAGGTAGGCAAGATAAAGCAAGCCGTTTACCCATAAATACCAGATGCGCAGAGTGCCGCGTGCCAGCAGCAGGCGCAGCCAGAATATCGCTATCAAGGTTACGGCTACTCCCGACAACACCGCTGGTTGCGGAGTCCACGGCGTCAAGCCGATGCCGATAGCCGGTAATAAAGTCCCCTGAAATACCAGCGCGCCGGTAATGTTGCCGAAAGCCAGCGTGTCCTTGTCCGCCCGTATCCAGAGTATGCTATTGATTTTTTCGGGCAATTCGGTCGCTATCGGTACGACCAGCAGAGACAGTATCAATGCCGAAATACCGAGTATCGGCGCAGCCTGCTGTATGCCGTGAATAAAACCTTCCGATCCGGCAACCAGAAGGCCCAGCCCGAGCAACATCTGGAGTAGAATGGTATATAAATTGACAGGTAAGCCGATTTTGTTCAGCAACATGGTTTTGGCGGCGGCGGTGCCATGGCCTTGTTCGACGAGGGCGGCAGAAGCGCGCAGGGTCAAAAGGACGTAGGCGGCATAAATGGCAACCATGACGAATGAAAATACGTAGCGGATGCCCTGGCTGGTATGAGGGACAAACATGGCTATGCAGGCCAGGCCGAATGCGATCAAAAAGAAATTCATGTCGCGTTTGAGCCCGGTCGGCTCGGCCAGATATGCGCCCGATACGCCGCGTTTGCGCAAACTTGCGACGCTCAACAGCGATAACGATAAGGTAGAGAGCATGAGCGGTGCGCCCAGTATCGCGCCCACGCCTATTTCATCGTTTACGGAAGCGTTCGACGTGCCGGCGAAAATGGCGAGCAGCGGTACCATGGTTTCGGGCAGCGCCGTACCGACGGCGGCAAACAGGGATCCGGTCACACCCTCGGAAATATGCAGTTTTTCACCCAGATGTTCGAGTGCGTTGACGAATATTTCCGCAGCGATCAGGATCGTGAATAGAGCGAGGATTAATTCCAGCCACAGCATGATTTTCCTTGAGTAAATGGATTGTTATAGGTTATTCCGGCTGAAATGCGCCGTAATGCGTAAATCCGGACCGATGTGGCGCACGTCGACAATATTCAGTTCGCGTTTTTGCGCCATGGTTTCCGGAGCGGCTAATTTGAACAAGCCAAGGGCAGCCACGCCGAGCAAATTCGGTGCAAGATACATCAGCCATTCGTCCGCCAGTCCCGCCTCGATCAAGCCAGTATTCAGGCCAGCTCCCGCTTCGGTCAAAATTTCGTTGATACCGCGTTGACCCAGTATGGTCATCAGCGCGACCAGATCGACCCTGCCTTCTCGCGCCGGAACTTGCAGCAATTCCGCCCCGGCTTCGGTCAATTGTTGCTGGCGCTCGCTGTCGCCGTACGCATGGGCGATGATTACGCCTGGAATCTGCACAATCCGGGCGTCTGCCGGGGTCTGTAATCGGGTATCGACGATAATGCGCAAAGGGTGACGCGAGGTTTCGATATCGCGAACCGTGAGTTGCGGATTATCCGCCAATATCGTTCCTATCCCGGTCATGATCGCACACGAACGCGCCCTCCAGCGGTGTACGTCGCGTCGGGCGGCTTCCCCGGTTATCCATTTGCTTTCGCCGTTCGCCAGTGCGATCTTGCCGTCCAGCGATGAGGCGGTTTTTATCCTGAGCCAGGGACGGCCGCGCTGCATGCGTTGAATAAAGCCGATATTGAGTCGAGTTGACTGTTCTTCCAGCAAACCCCAGCTGACATCCAGTCCGGCCGCCTGCAGCCGTGCCAAACCCTGGCCCGCGACGCAGGGATTGGGATCCTGCATGGCGGCGACGACGCGTTTGACGCCAGCGGCGATCAACGCATCGGCGCAGGGCGGTGTGCGACCGAAATGGCTGCATGGTTCCAGCGTAACATATACAGTCGCATTGCGGGCCCGCGCACCCGCCTCTCGCAGCGCCAGCACTTCGGCGTGCGCTGCGCCGGCGCGGCGATGCCAGCCGGTGCCGACTACGATACCGTCATTGACGACAACGCACCCGACACGCGGATTCGGTGTTGTACTGTAGAGTCCCAGTTCAGCCAGCCGCAAGGCATCGGCCATGTGACGATAATCGTCAGCAGTCCACACGGTTTTTGCCCTGTTCAGGATTGTTTGTCCAGATCCTTGATCATATGGCGGAAATCCTCGATGTCCTGAAAGCTTTTATAGACCGAGGCAAAGCGTATGTAGGCAATTTTATCGAGCGGTTTCAATGCTTGCATGACCATTTCTCCGATTTGGCGAGCTGGTATTTCGCGTTCGCCCAAAGACAGTACCTGTTTGATGAGGTGTTCGATCGCCTGATCGACGTATTCCGTCGGTACCGGACGTTTATGCAGGGCGCGCCGAAATCCTTCACGCAGTTTTTCGGCGGAGAATTCTTCGCGGCTGCCGTTCGCTTTTACCACCTGCGGCAGACGGAGCTCCACGGTCTCGTACGTGGTGAAGCGTTTGTCGCAAGCGCCGCAGCGTCTGCGCCTGCGCACCGAATCGCCGGATTCGGAAACTCTCGAGTCGATGACGTGCGTATCGAAGGTACCGCAAAACGGGCATTTCATGGCGCCTGTCTCATGACGGGCCGGCTGTCAACCGTAGACCGGGTATTGTTTGCATAGCGCCTGTACCGAAGCTGCTACGCGCGCGGTAACCTGTTCGTCGGCAGGAGCGTCGAGTACATCGGCGATCAGATGCGCCAGTTGCTCGGCTTCCTTGTCGCCGAAGCCGCGGGTGGTCATGGCCGGGGTGCCGATGCGTATGCCGGAGGTAACGAACGGTTTCTGCGGATCGTTCGGGATGGCATTCTTGTTGACCGTGATATGCGCTCGGCCCAGCGCGGCTTCGGCGTCCTTGCCGGTAATATTTTTCGGGCATAAATCGACCAGGAACAGATGCGAGTCGGTGCGACCGGATACGATGCGCAATCCGCGCTGCTGCAATATTTTCGCCATGATGCGCGCATTGGCGATGACTTGTTTCTGATAAATTTTGAAATCGTCGGTCATCGCTTCCTTGAAAGCCACGGCCTTGGCTGCGATGACGTGCATCAGCGGTCCGCCCTGAGTTCCCGGGAAAATAGTCGAATTCAGCGCTTTTTCGAATTCGGAGCGCGCCAGAATGACGCCGCCGCGTGGTCCGCGCAGCGTTTTGTGCGTAGTCGAGGTGACGAAGTCGGCAATACCGACCGGATTGGGATAGAGGCCGGCGGCGATCAGGCCAGCATAATGCGCCATATCGACGAACAGGTAGGCACCCACGCTGTCGGCGATCTGGCGAAAACGCGACCAGTCGATCACGAGAGAATAGGCTGAAGCGCCGGCGACGATCATTTTCGGCTTATGCTCTTGCGCCAGACGCGCGACAGCGGCGTAATCGATTTCTTCGGTTACGGGATCGAGACCGTAGCTGATCGCATGAAACAATTTACCGGAAAAATTTACCGACGCGCCGTGAGTCAGATGGCCACCGTGCGCCAGAGACATACCCAGAATCGTGTCGCCCGGTTTCAACACAGATAAATATACTGCCGCATTGGCCTGAGAGCCGGAATGGGGCTGAACGTTGGCGTATTCGGCGCCGAATAATTGTTTTACCCGGTCTATCGCAAGCTGCTCGGTGACGTCAACAAATTCGCAGCCGCCGTAATAGCGTTTGTTAGGATATCCTTCAGCGTATTTATTGGTCAAAACCGATCCTTGCGCTTCCATGACCGCAGGACTGGTATAATTTTCCGAAGCAATCAGTTCGATGTGATCTTCCTGACGGACGCTTTCATCTATCATCGTTTGCCACAGGGCGGGATCGGTGGCGGCGATGGTGGCTTGGGCCTTGAACATTGGAGATATCCTTAAAGGTAAAAAAAGAAGCAAAATACGCGAAATTTCATATTAATTTCGTATTTTATCACGGCGTAGTGTTGTCAATATGCGAAAAAAATTAATAACAGGTACGCACAAATAAAAAATATTGCGTATAATTTTCCTACGAACGAAAAAAAGTTTCGTTTGTCCACGCTTACGCTCTTTCCGGTGTGTGCAAGTTTATTTGATTTTTTATGATTTAAATTTTGGAGATTTTATAATGACCCGTTCCCTGCTGATCGCTGCCCTGATGGCTTTAACCCTGACCGCTTGTGGTAAGAAAGAAGAAGCACCGGCACCAGCTGCTGATACCGCTGCTCCAGTTGCCCCAGTAGCACCTGCCGCTCCTGCCGCTGACGCTAACGCACCAGCTGCTGCGCCTGCCGGCGCTCCTGCCGCTCCTGCCGATGCAACCGCTCCTGCAGCACCAGCCGGCGATAACTCTGCCGCTCCTGCTGCTCCAGCCGGCGATAACTCTGCTGCTCCTGCCGCCAAGTAAGAGTGCTTGTTAGCAAAAAAGCCGACTTCAGAGTCGGCTTTTTTGTTGTCTGAATAGCGCCGGACAGGTGTAAGATAAACATGCGTCAGATTTCGGCGCATATCGGAAAATATCCGTCACTACCACAGCATGCCCGAGCAGACAGCTGGGATTCCGTGAAAAAATTTCATGAGAAAATATTATGAATCGTAATGCGAATGACATTTTGGCGACTCGGCGTGCTTATGCCGATCTGTCTTCACTGGGATTGATCGCCATAAATGGAGCGGATGCGGTAACGTTTCTGCAAGGTCAATTTACCAACGATGTGCGCAAATTGGCTAATCATCGCGCTCAATTTAGCGGGATATGCTCGCCCAAGGGGCGATTGCTGAGCAACTTTCTGTTGTGGTCGCATGAGGACACGATTTATCTGCAATTGCCGATGGCGTTGCAGGCATTCTTGCTGAAGCGTTTATCGATGTACGTCTTGCGTTCCAGGGTACAGTTGGCAGAGATAGCGGAACGATGGTTGCGCATAGGTGTGGCGGGCGAGGAGGCGTCGAATGTCGTCGTCTCGTTAACGGGGATAGCGCCGGTTGAAGACATGAGCGTATTGGAAAGCGGGACTGCTACCGTCCTCCGGCTGGCTGCGGACCGCTTTCAAATCAATGTGCCCGTAGCCGAAGCCGAAGCTTTCCTCGCGAAAGTGAGAGCGAGCGCGGAGCGGATAGACTTCGATCGCTGGCAGTGGCTGGAAATCAGGGCAGGCGTTCCCACTATCGTACCGGCGACGCAGGATCAGTTTGTCCCGCAAATGGTGAATTTCGATCTGACTAACAGTGTCGATTTCCAGAAGGGCTGTTATACGGGACAGGAAATCGTGGCCCGCACTCAATATCTGGGCAGATTGAAACGCCGGATGTATCTGGTTCATAGCGATGCCGAGATGGAGGCCGGGGATGAAATTTTCAGCCCGGAAATGGAAGGCCAGGCGACCGGCATGATTGTCAATGCCCAGGTTTCACCGGCGGGTGGATGGGACGCGCTGGCCGTCGTGCAAATCAGCAGCGCCCAATCGCAGCCCTTGCACGTCAAAGCGCCCGAAGGCGCACTGCTGACTCCGGGGCAACTGCCTTACGCGGTGGCTTGATCGTGCATGCTCCCGAATTCACGGATAAAACCGTGCTAGGCCGTGCTTCCGTGTATCCGACCGAATACGACGCCGGGCTGTTGTTGCCGATTTCGCGTCGGGATAAGCGCGATGAATTGGGCTTGCCGTCTGCATTGCCGTTTTTCGGCGCCGATATCTGGAACGCTTACGAAGTGTCGTGGCTGAATGCGCGCGGCAAGCCGCAAATTGCCATCGCCACGGTGACCGTTCCGGCGGATACGCCGTACCTGATCGAATCCAAATCATTCAAGCTGTATCTGAATTCGTACAATCAGACTCGCATCGCCAGTCCCGAATTATTGACCGCGCAATTGCGCACAGATTTGAGCGCGGCAGCGGGAGCGTCCGTCCTGGTGCGTCTCGTTTTGCCAGAGGAATTTTCGACGCTGGCGTTGGGTGAATTGGCGGGAGAGCCGCTGGACCGGCTGGATATCGATATAGACAGTTATGCACCGGACACTGCCGCGTTGACTGTGCAAGACGATGCGCCGATCATCGAGCAGACTGTGGTGTCGCATCTGCTGAAATCGAACTGTCCGGTCACCGGGCAGCCGGATTGGGCGAGCATACAGATCCGGTATGCAGGCGCTCCGATCGATCAGGCTGGGCTGTTGCGTTATTTGATCGGGTTTCGTAATCACAATGAATTTCACGAACAGTGCGTGGAGCGGATTTTCGTCGACATCCTGCGCGCATGCAAGCCGGTCAAATTGTCGGTTTATGCGCGTTATACGCGGCGCGGCGGTCTGGATATCAATCCTTGGCGTACCAACTTCAGCGCCGCTGCGCCCCCCAATTTACGTCATGCCCGCCAATAATGTTATTGCCGTAAAAATCGCTCGATCGTCCGCTTGCCGTCGATAAACATCATTATGTCGGTGGCATCGAGCATTTGCTCCATCTGCCGCTCGAATGCAGTTGCGTTGCCGATGTTTTCGTATACCTCCATCCACGTCAGCGGGTCGTCGCTTCGTTTAAGCAAATAACCGGCCACACCGCTGGCGCAGGCAAGGCGGGACTGCATGCTGTGGATGAGCAATTCGGTTTCGGCATCGTCGGCGAGGACGCGATAATAAATATAACAATTCACCGAAATCTCTCCCTGTCTATTCCATTCGGATCGGATTACATTCCGGGCATCATGCCTTTCATACCGCGCATCATTTTTGCAAGTCCTCCCTTGGACATCATCTTCATCATTTTTTGCGCCTGTTCAAATTGTTTGAGCAGGCGGTTGACTTCCTGCACGGATACGCCGGCGCCGGTAGCGATGCGGCGTTTGCGCGAAGCCTTGAGCAGTTCCGGCTTGCTGCGTTCCAGCGGCGTCATGGCATTGATAATCCCTTCGATCCGGTTGACGGCTTTTTCGTCTGCGCCGGCCGGAATCGCCGCACCCGCTGCGCCAGGAAGTTTGTCCATCAGCGCGGAAATTCCTCCCATTTTTCGCATTTGCTGAATTTGCGCCTTGAAATCTTCAAGGTCGAAGCCTTTGCCTTTTTTTATTTTTTCCGCGAAACGCGTGGCTTCGATCTGATCGACATTGCGCTGGGCATCTTCGATCAGCGACAGCACGTCGCCCATGCCGAGTACGCGCGACGCCATCCGTTCCGGGTGAAAGACTTCGAGTCCGCCCAGCTTTTCGCCGACGCCGACAAATTTGATCGGCTTGCCGGTGACATGGCGCACGGACAGAGCCGCTCCTCCGCGTGAATCGCCGTCAAGTTTTGTCAGGATAATACCGGTCAGGGGCAGTGTGTCGTTGAATACCCGCGCCGTATTGATGGCATCCTGTCCTTGCATCGCATCGACCACGAACAGCGTTTCTATCGGTCGCAAGGCGTCGTGCAAACCGCGGATTTCGTCCATCATCATCTGGTCTATGCCGAGGCGGCCGGCCGTATCGACGATCAGTACATCGTGAAAATGTTTTTTCGCGTAATCCTGCGCAGCCAGAGCGATATCCAGTGGCTTTTGCGCGGCATCGGCTGCGAAAAAATCGACACTCAACTGTTTGGCCAGCGTCTTGAGCTGTTCGATCGCCGCCGGACGGTAAACGTCGCAACTGACCAGCAACACCTTTTTTTTCATCTGTTCGGTGAGCAGCTTGGCCAGCTTGCCGCTGCTGGTGGTTTTGCCCGAGCCCTGCAAGCCTGCCATCAGCAGTACCGCTGGCGGCGTCGTCGACAGATTGATGCCGGTATGGTGCGCGCCCATCAGCCGGGTAAGTTCGCCATGAACGACGCCGATCAAGGCCTGCCCCGGTGTGAGGCTTTGCAATACTTCGACGCCCAGCGCCTTTTGCCTGACCTCATTGATAAAATCCTTGACGACGGGCAGCGCGACGTCGGCTTCGAGCAGCGCCATGCGTACTTCGCGCAGCGCATCCTGAATATTCGCCTCGGTCAGTCGGGCTTGTCCACGCAGGTTTTTAATGACGGACGAAAGGCGGGTGGTAAGGTTTTCCAGCATTTGTAAGGTCCCATTGCTCGCCAAAACGGCATAAATATGATGTAAACTGCAAGTTTACAGAATTTGAGCGCTCGTTGACGCGCCCGACCATTTTACCCTAGATGAGCATAGCCTGGCTTTATCCCCTTGTGAGTTTCTTGTATGTCCTCGTAGCCTGGCATTTCTGGCGTACGCGCTGGCATACGGTGGCGAATGCTTCGAACCGGGAATCGTTCGCACTATTGCCGCCGCTGCTATTGCATGTCTGGCTGCTCGCCGCCACCACCGTCACTCCTGCCGGAATCCAGCTCGGCGTAGGCAATGCCATGTCGATGATCGCCGGATTGACGGTGCTGATTTACTGGCTGAGCAGCTTTCATTCGCAGATGGAAGCCTTGCATGCGCCGCTGGCGGGAATTGCTGCAGTGGCGGTATTCGCGCCGTTGATTTTTCCTTCGACCAATTTATTGGCCAATACGGAATTGCTGGCCTTTCGTTTGCATTTATTGATTGCCTTGCTGGCCTACAGCCTGTTTACGATTGCAGCGCTGCATGCATCGCTGATGGCAATCGTGGAGAAACGGCTGCATCATGTATCGCAAAGTGACAGCAGCGTGGCAGCGAACCTGCCGCCCTTGCTTACCCTGGAAAGCTTGCTCTTCCGTCTGATTACGGTGGGTTTTGCCTTGTTGACACTGACGCTGATTACGGGCGTATTTTTTTCCGAAGAAATTTTTCATAAGCCGGCCGAGTTTAATCATAAAACGGTGTTTGCCTTGTTATCCTGGATAATTTATGCCGTTTTGCTCAGCGGACGAAGATTGTGGGGCTGGCGCGGCAAGGTTGCGGTACGCTGGACCTGGATAGGTTTTACCATGTTACTGTTGGCTTATCTGGGCAGTCATTTTGTATTGGAAGTCATATTGCACAGGCATTCAGGCTGACATTTGAACTTATTGAGGAATGAACATGAAATCGATTAAAGTCACGGATGTGGGTTCGCTTAAAAATGAACTGAACAAATACAAAAAAGGTAAAAAGCTGGATATTCGTTATTTTAACCAGGCTGCGCGGTTGGCGTGGCTCGGAAAGATAACCATGAGCCCGCTGGATGCCGAAGACGAAACCTGTCAATCCTGGTTGTTGCATGTGCAGGCGCCGGAGGGTTTTTTGGCGCATTTTCTGACTGTCGACGAAGATTTGATCAATGAGATTCACGTGCTGGATGGAGAGCAAGGTCAATATTTGATAGAAATCATGCGCGCTGGCCTCGCTGAGCGAGCCCGCGAACTTGAAGATCTGAACCGGCGCGATTTCTATTTCGACAAGTTTTTTAAAGGCGGCGCAACCGGACCGGCCGAAGAGGACTCATCATCCGACAATTGAAAGCCCGCTGGATCGATCTCGGAGAATGCGAGGCCGCCGATTATCATGCTACTTATGCGGGGGTAGCGGAGGCGATGCGGCCCGAGGACAATCCGGTCGTCGTATGGGGCATGCCCGCGACGCATTTCTGTCTGGGGCAGCATCAATCGGCCGCGGCCGAACTGATCGAGCAATCGCATATTCCCGTTATTCGACGCCCCTTGGGTGGAGGAGGCGTTTGGTTGGACCGCAATCAGCCTTGCGTGGTGATGGTCGCGCCGCGCAACTTCTTTCCCGTTCGCCCAGAGGCCTGGTATGCGCATGCGCTCGCACCGGTGTTGCAGGTCTATCGCGAAATGAGCTGGCCGGTAAAACTGGTGCGGCAGGATATCTGGCTGGATGATAAAAAATTAGGCGGCAGCGGAGCGGCAAGCATCGCCCAGGCCGGATTGGTCGGTACCAGTTTTTTACTGAAGTTCCCGGCGGCGGAATTTGCCCGATTGATCGATACCCCATCGGACGGCTTCCGCTTATGGCTCGACGAAGCGTTGCTGAACTCCGTGACCAGCTGGGCGGAACATGCGAGCGTTCCTGATCCGGCCTGGCTGTCGCTGGTTTACCGGCGAGCGGCTGCCGGGATCTTCGGCTGGCGCTGGGAGCAGTCCCTATTGCGCGACGACGAACACGCTGCGGTGGACGATTATCGCAGCGAATTGCTGCCCGATGGCGATAGGCGAGCCAGACAGATACCCTACGGAATCAAGATCCGGGCGCGGCACTATCTTACCGAGCGGGACTTTGATGGCGCGAGCTTGCGCGTGCTGACGCGCGACCGGACGGTAGCGCGACTGGCGCTGTCAGCAGTGCCCCAATTGCCCGAACGGCTGTTTGCTGACGAAGTCGCTACGCAGCCTGTACTGAGCGCAGCGCTGCGCACTTATTTGCCCGCGGATAAAGCGGAACTGTGGGCGCAACGCATTTTGGCAACCGCCTATTTTGAAGAGGCCTGATCATGTCCGAACCGACCATCGCCGCGAGACTGCAACGTAAATTCATTTTGATGAGCAACGATCCGGTTATGCACGACGCATTGCAGACGGCGCTGCCTGCCGGTTGGCAAATGGTCGCGACGCTCGATCTGGAAAGCCTGGGCACATTCGACCAGATATTGTTGTACCGGTTTATTTTCCTCGATCTGGATTGTCTGACCGACCAGTTCGACCCGCAGGACGCGATACGGCAAGTGCGGATGGAATGGATGCTCAATGTTCCCATTTTCTGTTTCGGCGGCAGCGACGACGAACGCGACCAGGCCAGATTAAATCGTGCCGACCGGTTTTTCGAGCGTGATGAAGCCGTTGCAAGACTGGAGCAATTCTGCCATCAATATCGCTGGGGCGAATAATCGCTACACGTCTCAGACTGCAGGTGTCGCTGCGGCAATCCCGCCTCCTGCTCGCGCTCGTCATGGGCGCGCATGGGCTGGCATTGCTCGCAGTATGGCTCGCTGCTACCCTATCCGTAAACTGGCAAGCCGTCGTCACATTGGTGCTGATAGCCAGCGTGATCCATTATTTCAGACGCCTGCAAGACGGCATCAGCGCTCTCGAAGCCGACGACAGCGGCTACCGTTTACTGGACCGCGGCACATGGCTGGTTGTGCAGATGCGACATGCATTCGTGACCGCCACGCTAACGGTTATCGAATTCAAGCAGACTGACGGCCGCGTGCTATCGCTGGTACTGCTGCCCGATAGCCTGGCAGCAGACGATTATCGCCGGCTGCGTATCTGGCTGCGCTGGGTCAAACCTGAAAAATTCCGTATACCGCCCCCTGACCGATCCTTTTGACCTGCAGGCAGGCTTAATGGCATAATGCGAGCCACGCCGGCATAGCTCAGTTGGTAGAGCAGTTGATTTGTAATCATCAGGTCAGGGGTTCGACTCCTCTTGCCGGCACCA
>JAJYPN010000029.1 GCA_021795395.1 Pseudomonadota bacterium
ATGCTGCGGGTGGACGTACTGGCCAGATCCATTATAATCCCAGAGGCGAGGTGGTTTCGGGGCGCAGTGCGGCGTTCGATACGTTGCTCGAATCGGATGATGGTGGGTACTCAGGCAGCGGCGAACCCAGTTCCGTCGGACTGCCCGATCCTTCGGCGCAGGCGCAGCAACACCTGGCGCGGCAGTTGACGCAAGTACTGCGTAACCTGCGAGATAACATAATTGCTAATTCATCGAATAAGGACTCATCACCACCAACAAATGGAAATGATCCTGATTCGGCAAAAAATTTAACGCCGATCAACCCAGGAAAAAACTGCGACGGTAATTGCAAACCTTGCCCGCCAAATCAATATTGGACACATCAAGGAGATGCCCATGGTTCAGTCGGAGGCGTTCATTATCATGGCATAGTTTGGAACCAAAATCCGAAAACCTGCATGTGTTATCCGAACCGGATATCTGGCCCAACACCAAACAATCTTCGGTAATGAAAAATGAACTATTTGAGTTTAGATAAACTGATGACTCAGTTCCGGCTTGCGAGTAGAGAGCTATTCAATCATTTCTTCCATATTGTAAATCCGTATGAAAATAATGGTTGGATTATTGCAGAACGATTTGCCACCGTTGAAGAAATTTTGTTTCAAAAACTTGTAACTGAGCCTGCATCATTGCCGAGCATTAGGTATGGTGACATCCAAGCTGATATAAAGGTTGAGTTAAACAGTTGTGAATTTGCTCCAACAATGTTTAATCGTGATGTGGATTCTGGTTATTGGGACTTTCCGTTAACTGAGACTAATAAGGAAGCCGAGCTGGTTTTCATAAGCTTCTTTGACTGGAATGTACTTGATTACCGCGACAATCAATATGTACGCGTTTTAGTGCAAGCTTGGCCGGGGCACTCTGATATTGTAGGAAAGCATGGCTTAATTGAGTCGCAGTATGTGCAGTTTACTAAAAGGTGAATGGCCCCGTGGGGATATCAGGTTTTTTGTGTGAGAGCAAACGAGGGTCAGTGTAATGTGGGGGCTGAACCCGATTCCCATCTGCTCACCGACATCGCCGACGGCCTTGGCAACCGCATCCACTTTACCCTCGATGCTGCGGGTAGACGTACCGGCCAGATCCTTATAATTCCCGTAGCGAAGTGGTTTCGGGGCGCAGTGCGGTATTCGATACGTTGCTCGAATCGGATGATGAGGGGTTTTCAGGGAGCATGAACGTCTATCAGTACGCAAATTCCAACCCGCTGACGTTTATTGATTCGCTAGAATTGAATGGGGTGCTGCCGCTGCCAATACCCATGCCACCGCCGCCTGTAAATCCGGGTGGAGGTGCGGGTGCGACTAATGGTGCCGCACCTCTGCTCTTTAATGGAAGTAGGGAGCGACCTGCTGGGAGACCGGATCGACCTTCTGAAAGGCCAGATCGGCCAAGCGATGACCCGTGGCCGAAAGAGAATAAAAATTTCTGCATTCGCACATATGCAATCTGCCAAAATGAAGGCTGGACTGGAAATTGTCAGTCATGCCTTGATCGTTGTCTTGGATCACGGAGCGGGAATTGGCCGTTTCAGATATGCCATCGCAAAATGAACAGTTGTGAAAAATAGGGACTGTCGAATGTCTCCCTTAGAAGATGCTTTCGACTTTCTCTTTGAGTTCGATGATGGGAACATCGAACTTGAGATACCGATTACGCCGAAGTATGTTGAAAAAATCAGACTACTTTCAACGGATTTATTAGCTAAAGGCGTAGACGTATCTGGCTTGTCGATGCCAGAAGTCAATGCGCTTCTGAGCGAAATGGCTAGTGTAAACACTAGATGGAATCATTCCTTACAACAATGTTTAGATCGAGCATATCGACTTGCTGAAGAGAATTTGTTAGACGATGCTGCCCAACTGTTAAACTCTTTTGCAAAAGATTGCCCTTCCGGCTTCTACGGGAAGATTGCTCTTGATGTCAAAGATGAAATTATTGGGCGTAAGTCGGAGTAATCCCGACACCAAACAATCTTCGGTAACAAAAAAATGGGGTCTCACAATCCAACATTTGTTGATTGAAATGTAGAGCAATAAAGAGCAATAAAAGAATAAAGGGGATGAATAAAGGGGACGCTACCCTTTTTCCGCCCTCTGTTCTGTGATAAAAGGGACGCTACCCTTTTCAAAATAAAATAATGTGATAAAAGGGACGCTACCCTTTTCAAAATAAAATAATGGGTAGCGTCCCCTTTTTTCTGCAAAGCCGTCACCCGCTATCGTCACGATGCCGCGGGGCAACTCGCTCAAGTAACTAATCCCGATGGCTCGACTGTCACATACACTTATGACGCCGCCCATCGCTTAACCGACATCGCCGCCGGTCCTGGCAACCGCATCCACTTTACCCTCGATGCTGCGGGTGGACGTACTGGCCAGATCCATTATAATCCCAGAGGCGAGGTGGTTTCTGGGCGCAGTGCGGTATTCGATACGTTACTCGAATCGGATGATGATGGGTACTCAGGCAGCGGCGAACCCAGTTCCGTCGGACTGCCCGATCCATCGGCGCAGGCACGGCGACACCTCGCGCGGCAGTTGACGCAAGTACTGCGTAACCTGCGGGACAGGATGTGTCCTAAAGAACGGCCATGCGATCCACCAGAAGGTACCCAATGCTATGATAAGGTCGATTATGGCAAACCTCATGCAGGATTAAGCCCTCATTATCACGTTTTTCAAATGCAGAAAAAACGATCTGATGGGATATGTTTCTGGAGATATCTTGGCGGAAAGGTTGGTGTTGGAGTTTTTTCAACCCCACCTGAAGGTTTAAAACCTTGCTCGTCTTATCCAAATTTTATCGGTAGAGGTTCATAATTGAACAGTCAGCATGCAAGTTCGTTAATATTGGGATATCCGCGATATATAGTCGGTTTCGACTTTCGAATTGGTAAACAGGATCAAGATATATTTCCTGCAACTATTGATAATCAAGTCTGGCCTCGACAACCGATCGATCATGCTTCGCTGGATGAAAATGGTTTTAATTTGTTTGATGGACCTATCAAAAAAATCACTACTGGGCGACCTCAAATTAATTCGGTTCTAGTCGCTTTTGATTTACCAGTGATTTTTGTAGATGCGCTAGCTGCTACATTTGGAATAGTTCCTCTGCCGGTTAATTTATTGTCTGCTAGGGCATGGATATTTCTTGGTTTTGACATAATTGATGCCAGGACACAATCCAGTGGCATCTATAGCTTTGATTGGGCAGAAGAAGAATTCACTTTTATCATCAAAAAACTGTCTTTGCAACTAAATAAAAATGGACTTGTTGATAATGAGACAAATGCCATTAAAGCAGCAATATTTTTTGATTCGCTTGTAAAGGAACATGCGCCATTTGCTCCATGTGGTGTATGGGTTAATCGAAAAAACGACTTATGGGATTCTAAAGGCGAACTTGGTCAAAGAAGTCGACCTTAGAGAAGTATGGGAAGCAAGACGTACAGCTACTATCCCAATGGCGATCTGCTTACGATGCTACGGGTAGACGCAGACCCGATGGGAGGGTCAGCCCAACATTCCTACATTTCTATGGGAAAAAAGGGGACGCTACCCTTTTCACGTCCCCTTTTTTCTCTATAATATTAGCCACGAATGACTGCTGAGAAACATTCCGATGAATAAGAAGATCCTGTGCCGATGGCTTCAAGCTGGGTACATTGATGAGGGAACCTTGTTTGCAACGGATGCGGGAACCCCGCAAGGGGGGTAATAAACGAGCGGATTAGCCAGACTTGAAATACAGTAATAACAGCCTACTCTTTTTTATCACAAATTATCAAAAGCCATATTCGTGCTGCTACCGCTAAACTGATCGTATAAAAAATTACTTGACCTTTATAGTTTTTGTACATACGACAAAGATATGGGCATCACTTTCGACCTTGCCAAAGATGCCATCAACATCGAAAAAACATGGTATATCGCTTGCCGATGCAGTCGGGTTTGAATGGAAGGCGCCATAACTTGGCCTGACCAACGGCGTGAATACGGAGAACATGGAAACGCAGGCTGCTATTCCGGAGCCTTTGTATTTTCAGGTCGGATGATACTGATATAGCCAGGTTTCGGTGAGCGTCTGACCGCCGCTGCGCAGAAAAAGCCGGATTTCGACGGGATCTGAGCCTGCAGCGAGCGGACCGATATCGAATAAGGTGCGCCAGTGGGCCGGCCCGCCATCGGGAACGATTTCCGTCCCGACATTGCCGATTTTGCCGCGCGTCACCGTCAATACCGCTTCTGGCGTCGTCCCGGCAGGCAATTGCTCCAGCGCACCGCCACGGAACTCCACTTCGAACTTGTGCACACCCGGCGGCCGTTTTGCCGGCTCGCCGCCACGACCGATGCGTGTCGCGACGCACCGCGCCAGCTGGTTTTTAAAAGGCTCCTCTTTCATCCAGTGCAACCGATAGTGAAACCGATGGCTGGAGCCTGCCGTCGCCTTGGCGCTCGGCACCCACATCGCGATAACGTTATCGTACAGCTCTTCGGTGGTATGCAGTTCGACCAACTGTACCGTGCCTGTTCCCCATTCTTCGAGCGGCTCTATCCACAGACTGGGACGCCGCTCGTAGTGAACGGCATCCAGATAGCGGTCGAAATGGCGTTCCCGTTGCATCAGGCCGAATCCGCGCGGATTGTGATCGGAAAAATACGACACATTGATTCCGGCAGGATCAATCAATGGCCGCCAGACATGTTCGTTGGCACCGGTCCATAATGCCAGGCCGTCCGAATCGTGAACCTCGGGACGCCAGTCGATCTGGAAGTGCTTGTCTTTTTCCGAAAACCAGTACATCGACGTCGCCGGCGCAATGCCGAAACGCTCGATATCCTTGCGCAGAAACAGGTTGGACTCGATATCCATGACCACGCCCTTTTCCCGCGTCATGATGAAACGGTAAGCGCCGGTGACGCTGGGGCCATCGAGCAGTGCGTATACGATCACCGTATCCGAACCGGGTTTGGGCGCTTCGAAATAAAAACGGGTAAAAACGGGAAATTCCTCGGGTCGATCGGATTCCACAGTATTGACAGCCAGACCGCGGGCGGAGATGCCGTATTGAAAATCGTCGCCGATAGCGCGGAAATACGATGCGCCCAGGAACGCTGCCCAGTCGTTGTTCTGCCAATCGAGATGCGACTGATCGCCCAGGCGGCTTTCCTGGATTTTAAATCCGGCATACCGTGTTTTCGGCCCGAGCTTTTGCGCCGGGCTGTCGGCAGGCATCTCGAAATGGCGTTTATCGAACAGAATTTCGCGGGCAACGGTATGGGGATGGTTTTTATCCGCGATATTATCCAGACGGAACATCGCTACCGGATACTGAAAAAATTTTCCGGGATGAAAAAAGGAAATCGGGTACTGACCCGGCCCGTTAGCGAACAATGCGTCTTCAGGTTTAAAACGTATCTTGCCGTGCGCATCCCAATCGATTTGCCCGAGTACATCGCGATCGGGTTGGAGATCGGGTTGATAGGGGTTTTTCGACATGGCCTGCGCCACTTTGATCAAGCCTGCCCACGAAAAATCGGTAGCAGGACCAAATGCGAGTCCGGTATCGGCTGCCAGGGCCCTGCTCCATGGTAAAGCGGTACTGGCAGCGGCCGTAGCCAGCATGGTGAGAAATTGGCGTCGATTGAGTTCAGACATAGGCAAACCTTTTAATTATTCGATAGATTTACTGCAACATGGCCGAAGCTTACGCTTCAGCCATGAAAGAAAAGTCGAGCAACCGGATCAGACCCAGGCTCGAACCAGCACAGCAGGCATGATACGTTCTTCCGGAGTAAGCAGCCAGCGGTGCCGGCGGAGCAGGAGGCCAAGTCTGGATTCGCTGGTAAATACCGTCAGCGGGGCCGCGAACAATAAAGGCAAGCCGACCGGCAACAGCCACCAGACGGCATCGCGATAGGTAGCAAAAGTCGCCCCAAGTCCTGCCGCCACTGCGAGCATTACGGGCATGAATCGGCGCAGGGCGTCGCCCCAGAGAATGGAATGCGCTTCGCGCATCGGCGATTTCCAGTCCAGATTCAAACCGGTCAACGCAGTCACGACAAACAAGGTATGTGCGATCATACGGATGGGTGCCTGTAGCGCGGACAAGACGGCTTCGAATACGGAGCTTTTGATCAATGCAACGCTGCCGCCGTAAGTTCCCTGCTCGCCTTTGAGGATGATGGTGGCAACCGCCAGCATGCGGGGTAAAAACAGCATGCCTAACGTAAGCATCCACAGCAGTTCTAGCGTAGACGACATGCCCAGCCAGGAAAACAGATGCGCCGTTGCGCCATGCGGTTCGAGCAAGCGCAGGCTCAGGCTGGTCAACAGAAAAGCCAGCCAGAGCGGTGCCGAAACATACGCCATCGCACCGGTCAACAGCATGGCGCGATGCACCGGTTGAAAACCGGGCTCGGTAATCAGCCGCGCATTCATCAGGTTGCCTTGGCACCACCGACGGTCGCGTTGCAGCTCTTCCATCAGATTGGACGGTTGCTGTTCGTAACTGCCCTCGAGCTCCGTCGTGAGCCAGGTATGATAACCGGCTCTGCGCATCAATGCGGCCTCGATGAAATCATGTGACAGGATTTCACCGGACAGACCGCCCTTGCCCGGCAATTTGGCCAAAGCGCAATGCTTGATAAAAGGTTCTACGCGGATAATGGCGTTATGCCCCCAATAATGCGACTCGCCCAATTGCCAGAATTGCATTCCGGCGGTAAAGAGTCGCCCGACGACGCGTCCGGCGAACTGCTGGGCGCGAGCATGCAAGGTCTGCACACCGCACGCTCGCGGAGCCGTCTGGATGATTCCAGCTTTGGGGTTCGCTTCCATCATGCGCACCAGCGAAGTAATGGTATCGCCCGTCATGACGCTATCGGCGTCGAGTACGACCATGTAGCGGTAATTACTGCCCCAGCGGCGGCAGAAATCCGCAACGTTACCGGCTTTCCGGCGAGTGCGGTGCTGACGCAACCGATAATAAAAACGGCATCGGTCTCCCAGTTGCTCCCTGAGGGCCGACCATGCGGCAAACTCCTGCGCGCGCAGAGCTGGATCGTACGTATCCGACAACACATAGACATCGAACAACGCGGCGCCATCGCTCTCGGCCAGAGACTCGCAGGTCGCGCGTAAGCCTGCAAAAACCGGGCCTGCCGGCTCATTACAGATCGGCATGATGACGGCAGTACGCGCGTCATCGTTCAAAGCCAGGCCTGCGGCCGATTTTAGCGATAAGGCATGAGGATCGGGGCGCCATTGCACCCACAATCCCATCAATGCCGTTACAAAACCCGCCGTGACCCAGCCGAACAACAGGACAAAAAGTGCAAGCTGGGCAAAATGCATCACGGGATAAGCGCTGGCGACAGTTTGAGTATGGAATAGCAGATCTGCCGCAACCAGCGTGCTCGCAGCCACCATCGCCATTAACGCCATACGGCGTACCGATGCCGCGCGTTTCCAGCCGGACTGTAGCGAGGCCACCTCCTCCAATCGTTCTTCTGGCCGGAATAACGCCAGCCACAGGCCTTTCCAGAAACCCGTCCACGGCTTGGGCGTCATGCTGCTGCGACGGAGGGGAGGAGCGATTCTGCTCGCCTGAACTACGGATTGAATGTCGTATGGATTCATGGCTATAACGTAAGTAGTGATGTTGCCTGCCTATAAAGCAATATTCGGGCCTGATGATTTCGCTGATTACAATCCGTTGATTATCAAAAGCAAAACAGATTTACAAAAAAAATAGAGGCGATTTCGACTTATTCGGTCGCGAAATTTGTCTCCGAATCACGACGGCAAATCCCCATCAGGATTGCTAAAATTGTTTAAGGTTATGAATATAAATAATTTTTATTTGTCGTTATTTGACGACATTTAAAATTAACCGTATGTCTGTATTTTTATCGCTTGTGTTGGCAATGAATTTTTTAAAAATAAAATATAAAAAACCATGAACTTTTTCTTCAAGCGAGTTATCATAGAGTCAGGTAGCTACACGCTACCCCGTCTCTACCCCGGGACGGGTTCTAACGCTAGTTAGAACATTTTACCTCGGCCACTCCCCCTTGGCCGAGGTTTTTTTCGTCATTCCCTTTTAAAAATTTCATTAACGCATTGATAATTCATATCTATTTTTAAACTTATCGCTACGCGCAATCCAGGTTGACCTCATATCCGTTCGATACCATTTTTCTGACCCGCCATTCCGCTATCTATCCCTACTTACAAATATTCTCTTGGCTTCCGTGTTTTTATGTTTAATACCGCACGGAGCAAACCTTGGATTCCAGATAATTTGTTACGTACTTAACATTAATTCCGTATTTCTGTTGAAGAACGTAATTTCCGGTTTCAAAGGGAGCAGTCATGAGTCATTCATCCGATTTATTAAAGGAGCCCGGTGTCGTCGGTGCAGGACTTTATTCGCGTAAATATTTGCTACGCGAACTTGAAGGCACGTTCTCATCGAACGAAGGCGTCAGAATGGCAACTTTTTGCGCAGCGATTACCCAGATCATGGAAACACAGGGTTTGCTGCTTGATCGCATCACAGCTAAACAGGGCTGGGAAAACTGCACAGGCTGGGTTATGTGGGGAAACGAAGCCAGCATAATCACCGTAGGTGAAAGCATGTGTGTAGTCAAAACTCAGACCGCTTCATTCAACAATCTGGTTTCGATCATGAAAAAAGCGCTGGATAGCGTGGACGTCAGACAAAGATAGGAGTCGCATTATGCCAACACTGGATCAGCTCATGTCGCTACCCGGCGTACAGGGAGCGATTGAATTTACCGATAAAGGCGAACTGGGCGCCATGCGCGGATCGCTGGAACCCGACTTCGCCGAGATCGTAGCGCAAATGTGCGCGGCGAATATGGCCATATACCGGATGCAGGCGACAGGATGGTTCAAGCATACAGGTCAGCAAGGCTTTTTGCCGGAGCGCGGGTTTGCCTTCATCAGCCTGGATCACGTCATGATGGGAGTCGATAATAAGGCCGTAATCGGGCAAAGCGTCGATTTCGATTACGACCGGGCTTTTCGTCTCTTCAACGATCAAACCGAGGCCTGACCATGACGGATTTGGCAAGTTTGCTTGAAATCGACGGCGTTCTGGGCGCCCTGCGCTTCCGTGATGACGGCGTCTTGATCGAAGCGGTGGGCGAACTCGATCGCATACATACCGATTTGGCTGCCGAATTCTGTTTGGCCAATAACCGTATCACCCAATTAAGCAGCGACCTGTTGACGACCATCTCCGTCAAACCCGGCTGGGCGCGGGAAGGCTGGATGATGATCGGTAGCAGTTTGACCATCTGCACGATCGCGAATGTCGCCTGCTTCATCAAAAACGATCATACCGCTTTAAACAAGACCTTGAATACGTTATCAGAATTAAAAAGCCTTTGAATAAACAACGCTTGTAGATAGTTAAAACATTTTAATCAGGGATGAAATCATGAAATCAAAAAAAAAGGTGTTGAGTCTAGCGGTACTGGCAAGCCTGACATTAAGCGGCTGCGGTGGCGGAGGTGGAGGTGGCAGCGCGCCGAGCGCACCCCCGGCCAATAACCCGCCGCCTACGGTGCCGGTCACGAACAGCCCGCCGCCCAATACTTCACTGCAAAGATGGGCACCCTATTTCAGCATTACCGGAACCGCTTCGGGGTCGACTACTACCTATACCAATGCCAATCTCAGTGTCGATTCCATACTCAATCCTAGTGATTATAAATTGATAAGCGCCAGCAATTTCGATGCCTTGAATACTTACACCAATATCCAGAACATCGATTCCAGCGGAATTTTGACGCCATCGGGGTCCGGATACACCTTGAACGGCGCGAGATATTTCTTTTATTCCAGCCAGGGCAAACTGTATGCGCTCGATCTTACTTCTCAAACCGTACCGGCACCGGTCCAGCTCGGCACGCTGGCAGGCTTGACCGAAGTGTGCGGCATCCAGGCGGAACAGTCGGACGGCGCCGGCCTAACCGGCAACGTCGTCGTCAGCGGCGCCACTTCGGGGACGACGCCAGCCGCTTGCACGGCACCGCAAACCTGGGTAGTGCCGTTCAATACCCCTGCCACGACTTCCATTCCCATGCAGCCGCATACTTTTTTGGTGACTACCTTCATCAACAGCAGCATGCAGGCCACCGGATTCGTGATAGGCACCAATAACAGCGCGCAATCGGCTCCCAGCGTCAACGTCACGAACGATCTTACCCAGCCGGGAATCGTGACCAGCATCCCCTACAACCCAGGCGTAGGCGACTCCCTCGCCTCCGAACGGGGCGGCGATGCGTTAAACCAGTTCGTCTGGGTGGATACGACCAATTCCAGCGGTAATACCGAAAAGCTGTATCTCGTCTCCAGTAACGGCAATGCAATTCAGGTGTCGGGCGGCGGTTTTCCTAACACGAATATATCCAGCAATAGCGCCGCCGACGAGAACGGCAATCTGTATCTGGTAGCCACCTCGGGAACCAGCGGAAATTACACGCTGACGGTATACAAGGTGACGCTGACGAGCGCCCAGGCCAGCGTCATTTACACGTTGCCCGGTATCACCAGTACTACCGTCTCGTCCAACATTACCGTCAAACCCGACGGGTCGGGAGGCATGCTTACCGCCATCGAGCCGGGCACCGCCAACCCGGTGCAGAACATCGTATTCAATACTGCAACCGGCGGGGTACTCCATAACTATGCTTCGCTCCCCAGCAGTAATTCCTATCAATTCATAGGCCAGGATACCTCGGGCATCTTCAATGCCGAAGATGCGAGCAATATCGCTCAAAATGACCTGTATGCGGTGAATCTGGGGAGCGGAACGCCAGTCAAAACCTTGCCCAATCAATACATGATCAGCCCGATTTGGGGAAACAATTTCATCAATCCGACGAATCCATATTACCAATCCTACGAATCGCTGCTGGCGGCAGCGTATCAGCCGGGAACGCAAACTTTGAGCGGTACGGCATCGGTGATCGAAACGCAAACGTATACGACGACAGCCGCGTTTGCCCTGCCGTCCGGCACCGCTTCATTCGTCCCTGCGTACATCAGCACCAGCCCGCACTACATTATGGGCATGAGTTCGGGTACGTCCGATATGCTGTTCGCAGTCGTGCCGTCTACCAATCTCTCCAGCCCGGCGCAACCCCAGATTCTGGAAACAAACTCTGGCTCCACCAAATGGAATGGATATTGATATTGATACGCTGTAATCAATCTTAGCGCTTTACTTCCCGGGCCTGCCGATAGTTCTTACGATATCGTCAGGTCCAGAATTTCAGTGCGCCGGATGGCGGATCGGTCTCGATAATTTCGCCAAGCGCTGAAATAAGCTCATAATGTCCTGATTGTGACGCTATCATTCCATACCGAGGCCGCATGACTACCCCACCCAAAAAAGAATTGAGCAAACGCCAGCAGTTGCGTATGACCGATAAAAGCATGGCGCCCGATTTCCTCGACGCTGCGCTCGAATGGCGGCGGCTTTTCGCCGAAATATGGGGCACCTTTCTGCTGGTACTGGTCGCCGCCGGCGCGGTCGTCGTCAATGCGGTCAGCAAAGGCGCGGTACCGTTGAGCATGCAAGTGATCGCACCCGGCCTGATGGTGATGGCGATCATTTATTTCATGGGCACCGTCAGCGGCGCTCATTTGAACCCGGCGGTGACGCTCGCTTTTGCCGTGCGGCGCAATTTCCCCTGGAAACGCGTTCCCGGCTATCTTGGCGCCCAGATCGTCGGAGGCATCGCTGCCGCCTGGTTTCTGCGCAGCATGTTCGGCACCGTCGGATTATTAGGCGCAACGGTACCCGGTCCGGGTATCAGCAATTGGCAAGCGTTCGCGATGGAAACGGTACTGACGGCCGGTTTGGTGAACACCATACTCGGTACCGCGGCCGGCGCGCGCAATATCGGCACCAACGGCGCGCTGGCAGTCGGCGGCTACATCGCGCTGGCGGGCATGTGGTCGGCCCCCATCAGCGGCGCTTCGATGAACCCGATACGTACTCTGGCGCCCGACCTGATGCGAGGCGATTTAAGCACTGCCTGGATCTATATAGCCGGCCCGATACTCGGCGCGCTGATCGGCACCGGCTTCGAATGGCTGCTCAAAGGCAAAGCGACGACCGAAGGTTCGCTAGCCGCACAGGGCACCATGGACAAGGACGACCCCCGCGGCGATCAAAAAAAGCAGTAATATAATGAGAATATCGCAATTTAAATTCTTCTCTATTTGACATGGGTCGTTTTGATAACTATAGTCGCCAACATGACCATCGACGGCGGAGCTCCCCCGTGCACACTATTCAAGCCTCTGACTTCAAAACTAAATGCCTTGCTTTAATGGACGAGGTTTCGCGTACTGGTGAAACATGGATAGTCACCAAAAACGGGCGCCCGATAGCGGAATTGCGACCTTATTCAAGCGGTCGGACCGAGTCGCCTTTCGGCCTGCACCCCGATCTCGAAATCACAGGCGACATCGTGTTGCCGCTGGAAGATGCCGACTGGAAAGCCGCCGAGTGATCATACTCGATACCCATACCTTATTATGGATGGATCGTAACGACACATCGTTGGGGGCTCAATCGCGCAGCCTGATAGAAAATATGTGGCGGACGAATACGGTGGCTGTAAGCGCAATCAGCTTTTGGGAAGTAGCCATGCTTGTCCAGCGCGGACGCATACTATTACCCGTAGCTACGAATATCTGGCGTGCAGATTTGTTGCAAGCAGGTATTCGGGAAATCGCCATTGATGGGCGCATAGGACTGCTGGCGACTACTTATACCGAATTGCATCGTGATCCGGCGGACCGATTTATCGTTGCAACCGCCATGACGCACCATGCATTGCTCGTCACCGCAGACAGCAAAATCCTTGCGTGGAAAGCAAAATTAACCACGCAGGATGCCAAAGCCTGAAGCATTAAACCATCTGTCCCGCCCATTTCAAACTATCGGCGGGACAAATTGCTTATCCCCTACGCATCTCAATACCCGCTCCAGAATACGGTGGATGTATTCGTGCCGAGCGGTTGCACCTGCGCATTTGCTGCCGACGATGCAGGTACGGCTGCAAACAATACGCCGGTGGAGTTTTGCATGCCCATGATGTAATGGGGCGTACTGTCCAGCGCAGCGATAGTAAAGGGTAACGAATTGGGTACGCTGAATTGACCGGTGGTCTGGTAAGTCTGTGTTCCGATTACCGACACCACGCCGCTGGAGCTGTCCTGCGCCAGGAACGATCCATAGGCGGCGCTGTCGAGATTCGGAAGCTCGATCTGGTTGCTCGACCACAACTGCGTAAGCCCGATCTGATTCGATAAAATAGGATTAGGGCTACCGGTTGTCAGATTGACCGCATATACGTCGTTTTGCGATGAAGCGACGGCATTGATGACGCCCGAACCGTCGAGTCCGATAAATTGCATGGCGCTACCGGCATTTCCGGCAAAATTGTTTAGCGGTTGAGCGCTCTGACCCGCCAAACTCAATTGGTAATTCTGGTTCGTTTGCGGAGTGCCGCTACCGGTAACTGTCAACATGCCGTAGGTTCCCTGCTGATTGACCGAAAGTTTGGTCGAGATCGGGCCGGCGCCAGTCACAGAAAATGAAGCAGTAACCGGTTGCGCAGCGCCTCCAGCAATGGGCGCCCGAAATACCTGAACATTAAACGGCGCTGCAGTGCCGGTTATCGCAACCAGGTACAGATTTCCGGCGCCGTCGGTGGCCGTATTGTTGGACAGGTTGCCGGGCAAACCCGTGACCGCTGCCGCTGTCGCACTGGTGCCGTTCGGGGACACGGAGAACAAATTACTCGTGGTCGGCGTCGTGCTGTGGTCATAAACCCAGACGAATTGATGCGTAGCGTCTCCGCCCCGGTCGGATGCCAGCGATTCGGTGGCAGAATTGTAAGCGATCCCACTAACCGGCGTCCCCATGCTTGCCGGATCGGTCGTATAATTCACGCTGGAAGTGCCGTTGCTTTGCGTCACGCCTATGACATAGCCCGTGGTTTGAATGTTACTGGAATTCGCCGAAATGAACGTGGCGACCAGAAATTCATGAAACGTCAACGGAGTAATGGCTGTAGTAGAGGGAGTACCGAATGGCACGACCCACGTCAGGAGCGAAGTACAAGCGTTACCTGAAGTTACTCCGCTTACGATCACATCACCAGTTGTGCCCGAGCCATCGAACTGTTCAGCCTGTATACCGCAAACCTGCGTAGCGCCTAGAACGCCAAGCTGAACTGCTGCCGGCTGCGATGCCGTCAGATCGACGGCATACAGCTTGCCGCCGCTGGAATAAAAGAAATAGCGCACGCCCTGCACGGTAAATCCCGAACCGGTCGCTGACAACATTCCGCTGGAATCGATATAGGATAGGGAAGTCTGCGGACCGTCGAACGCGGCGGATGTGATCGGGAGGGTTGAAACAGGCCTTGTGATCGAATCCACTTGCAAGCTTCCGTAAACGGGGGTGGAACCGCCGGTGGTGATGCTGTAAAACGGCGCCCACAATTGCGGCGGATTGTTAAGAACGTTGGTATTCGGCGGCGGATTGCTGGCTGGCGGCGCAACGGGCGCTCCGCCTCCGCCTCCGCCTCCCCCTCCTCCGCATCCCGATAACGCCAGGCTGGACAAAATGACCGCTGATAAAAGTTTTTTTGGTTTCATGGATGACCGCCCTGAATAATTTACTTAAAAAGTATGATTGTATTATGTGATGCTACGTTCGCGAGCGCCCACTCGCTTAATTTAAACCTCAGCATTTTAATTATAGCGGTTGGTCTGATTTCGCTTCTGTTTGATACCGCACTTAATCGATTTTATTGGGCCGATCGCTGGAGCCGGCCGCTTTCTTCCTAAACTAACACTTGATAATCAAGTACTTATATCAATACAACCTACCTGCCTCACGGTCGTAAATTACGGAAGCGTCGAAGACCGCTCGCTGCGATTCCGGTAAAGGTGGTTTATAATAGCCGGTCCAGCTTGCCATGAGATCTATCCATGCAGAGAACCATGCTCAAATCGAAGTTGCATCGTGTACAGGTCACGCATTCCGAACTCCATTACGAGGGCTCGTGCGCCATAGACGATACGCTGCTGGAAGCGGCGGACATCCGCGAATACCAGCAGATCGATGTTTACAATGTCACTAACGGCGAGCGTTTCAGTACCTATGCCATTCGCGCCCGGCGCGATTCGGGCATCATTTCCGTCAATGGCGCGGCAGCGCATAAAGCATCTCCAGGCGATATTCTGATTATCGCCGCATTTGCTGCATATGACGAAAGCGAATTAGGGAATTACGCGCCGCAACTGGTTTACGCGGACGAAATGAATCGGATCAAAGACCGGCGTTGCGGCATTGCAGTACAAACCTCGGCAGCAGAGGGATGAAGGGCGACGTTCAAGCGCGGTACCGCGTGGGATCCGGAATTTCCGCCTGCTGGAACCCCAGGCGCCGCAACCGGCAGGAATCGCATACGCCGCAAGCCCGCCCTGAACTGTCGGCCTGGTAACAGGATACGGTCATACCGTAATCGACGCCTAGCCGGGTACCCAATTGTATGATTTCGGCTTTGGAGAGCTGGATCAAGGGAGCATGGATATGCAGTCTTTTGCCTTCCACTCCGGCTTTCGTCGCCAGATTCGCCATGGTTTCAAAGGCGGCAATATATTCCGGGCGGCAATCGGGATAGCCGGAATAATCCACAGCATTGACGCCGATGAATATCGCCGCGCTTTTCAGAACTTCCGCCCAGGCCAGCGCGACCGAGAGCATGATGGTGTTGCGGGCCGGAACATAGGTCGCAGGTATGCCCTCGGCAGGAATTTCCGGTATAGCCATCCCGACATCGGTCAAGGCAGAACCGCCGAACATGGCCAGATCCATCCGGAAGATACGGTGATCGGCCGCATTCAGCGCCGTCGCCACCCGTTGCGCCGCCAGCAATTCGGCGCTATGGCGTTGCCCGTAATCGAAACTCAGCGCATGACAAACATAACCTTCCCGTTTCGCCAGCGCCAGTACCGTAGCGGAATCCAGGCCGCCCGAAAGCAGTACGACAGCAGGTAACGAGGGCTCCATCAATGTCCGGCCTCCTCGTTCCACAGGATTTTATGCAGTTGCAGTTGCATACGCACCGGCAAGCGGTCGCGCAGTATCCATTCCGCCAATGAAGTCTGCGCGCTGCCGTGTACCGGCGAAAACAGCACCGGGCATAACCGATCCAGCCTGTGTTCGACTAGCATATCGCGCGCCCAGAGATAGTCGGCTTCGTCAACGATGACGAACTTGACTTCATCGTGCGGCGTAAGCAGAGCGATATTCGCCCAGCGGTTTTTACAACTTTCGCCCGAGCCGGGCGTTTTGATATCGACGATGCGCGAGACGCGCGGATCGACTTCGCTGATATCAAGCGCTCCGCTGGTTTCGAGCGACACATCGTAACCGGCGTCGCATAGCGCTGCCAGTAAAGCGATGGCATGTTTCTGCGCCAGGGGTTCGCCACCGGTTACGGTCACATAATGCGGCTCAAATTCGGCCACCCGAGCCAGTATTTCAGGCAACTCCAGCGATAGGCCGCCGTGAAACGCGTAGGCGGTATCACAATAGCCGCAGCGCAGCGGGCAGCCGGTCAGCCGCACGAAAACGGTGGGCAATCCGCTGCGGCTGGTTTCTCCTTGCAGGGAATAAAAAATTTCGGTGACTCGTAAGGCAGGCGTTGCCGTCACTGCAACAGCTCCAGACGCTTTTTGGCAAGCTCCGCCGCCGGCGTTGCAGGAAACCTGGCTTCCAGAGTCTGCAGGGTCTGCCGTGCAGCCGAAAGATTGCCTAGTTGCACTTGGGCACTGGATATGTTCAGCAATGCATCGGGCACTTTGGAACTGCCGGGAAAAGTCTTAATAAGCTTTTGTTGTGTTTTCACCGCATTCTTGTAATCGCCAACAGAATAGAAGGCATTACCTATCCAGTATTCCGCGCTGGGAACCAGCGCGCTGTTCGGGTTGGTTTTGATAAATTTGTTAAAGCTGGCGATAGATGCCAGATAATTACCCTGTTTGAACAAATTCAAAGCGGACTGGTAGCCGTGCGTTGCCGCAGAATTATCGCCGGAAGCTGCCTGATCTTGCGGAGGTGGAGGCGGAGGCGGAGGCGGAGACGTCGACGCCGCTTCCTGTCCGTTACCCGGCGCCGAAGCGGAACTGTCGTTATGCTGCAAGGCATGCAAACGGGCGTCCAAATCCTGATACAACTCTGTCTGGTGTTTTTGCGCGGTTTCGAGGTCGTGCGCCTGTACATCGAGTTGTCCGCGCAAGTCGGTAACTTCCGCTTTGAGCGTATCGATTTCCGTTTGCAGATTCAGCAGCGAGGAAGATTGCGGCTGCTGTGCTTCCATCGTGCTCAAGCGCTGGCTGATAGCGCCCATCTGCTGTTCCAGTTCCGCCAGCCGGCGCGAAGTATCGTCGTCACTGGCTTGTGCCGGCGATACCGTTGCCAGACACAGCAAACCCAACATTAAATACGAAACAGGCTTGATTTTCATACCTTATTCGCTCTGCGGAACGATGTCGGTGCGGCGATTTTGTTGCCATGCGCTTTCGTCGTCGCCTTCTGCACGCGGTTTTTCCTTGCCGAAACTGACCGCTTCCATTTGCGCTTCGGGCACGCCCAGCAGATTCAGCGCCTTGCGCACTGCATCGGCACGACGTTGACCCAGAGCCAGATTGTACTCGGCGCTACCGCGATCGTCGGTATTTCCTTGCAGGGTAACTTTCACATTCGGGTGAGCGTTCAGGTAAGCCGCATCAGCTTCCAGCACCGAATGGTATTGATCGCTCACATCATATTGATTATATTGAAAATAAATGCTTTTCTGAAAAAGATTTTCCGCTTCGCTGCCGCCATTTGCCTGCCCGGAAAGTTGAGACTGGTTCAGCGCATTGGCTTCGACTGCCGCTTTATCGGCAGCGGCTTTGGCTGCAGCAGCGCGAGCGGCGGCATCCTGCTGGGACGAATCGACTACGGGAGCCGGTTTTTTTTCCGCGGTAGAACACCCTGCAAGCAAGCCTACGACAACCAGACTTAATACTGCTTTTTTCATTTACTGCTCCTTGTTTTAATAAAATATGCCACCCTGTTTATCTTCTCGACCCGATGCCGAAACGATCATTTTCCCCACGCAGGCTCTTCCAGATCTCCGGCCACATCGGATAAATGAACCTGCGTTTTGCCATCGGAAGAAACCAGTGCCAATACGCCATGGCCGTTTTGTCTGGCGGCGTACACGATCATTTTTCCGTTGGAGGCAAAACTCGGGGATTCATCGAAGCTGCCACGAGTCAAAACTTGCGTCTGTCCGCTGGCGATATCCATCACCGCAATGCGAAAGCGGCCGTTGGTACGCTGGACGTAAGCAAAACTTTTGCCGTCAGGGCTCCATGCCGGCGATACGTTATAGTTGCCCTGGAAAGTCATGCGCTTGGCCGTGCCGCCTGATGCAGGCATCATATAAATCTGCGGGCTGCCGCCGCGCCCCGAGGTAAACAGCAAGAATTGCCCGCTCGGGCTCCAGTCGGGTTCGGTATCGATACCGCCGCCGAATGTCAGGCGTTTCAGTCCGCTGCCGTCGGCATTGATCTCATAAATTTGCGAACCGCTGTTATCGCGCGTCAACACCAGCGCAAGCTTGCTGCCGTCGGGCGACCAGCTCGGCGCACTGTTGCTGCCCTTGAAATTGGCGAGCACGCGCCGCTGGCCGGTCGTCAGCGATTGTACATAAATCACCGGCTTTTTCTTTTCGAACGAGACGTAAGCGAGCTTGCTGCCGTCTGGCGACCAGGCCGGCGAGATGATAGGTTCTTTCGATCTCAGCACCGTTTGTACGTTCTGCCCGTCGGAGTCGGTAACCTGCAGGCTGTATTGCTTGCCGCGTTTGATGACATAGGCGATATGGCTGGAGAAAACCCCGGGCGTCCCGGTCAGTTTCTCGTATACCACATCCGCAATTTTGTGCGCTACCGCCCGCAGCTGCGCGGCGTTGGCGGTATAACTGTAGCCGGCCAGCTGCGTCTGCTTGATGGCGTCCATGAGCCGGAAACCGACCTCGACCTGCCCGTTGCTCAAGGGGCTTACCTTGCCCAGCACCACCGCCTCCGCCCCGCGCTGACGCGCTACCGAAAACCGCGGATCGATGGATTCGGTCAGCGGCGGCTGCAAGTCGGAAATATCCACCAGTTTTAGTTCGCCGGTACGCGCCAGATCCGCGCCGACCACGTCGGTGATGACACGGTACGCGTCGCCGGCTCCGGCAAACGGCGAAATGGCAACCGGAATCCTGCTTTGTTCGCCGCCGCTGATGTCTATCGTCATCGCCGCCCTGGTCAAGAGCGGAAACAGCAATAACAGAACAAACCCTAATCGCATTATCAAAACATACCTCGCTTAATTTCGAACTTATTGAATTCTATTGCCAAATCGCTGCGATTGCCAGTGCCGGATCGATGTTGATGGCTCATTAATGAAATTACCATTCGCCGCGCTTCGCGCCTGGCATCCACCGCGAATATGCAGTAACGTCTGTTCCTGTTATGCATTAACGAGCCCTTAATCCGGAGTAAATTTCAAATTCAGATCGCGAAACTGCTGCGCCAGCGCGGCATCCGGCGGCAACGGCAGCGGCGAAGCTTTCAGGATAGCGCGCTCGACCGCATCGTCGTAGGCGGGTTGACCGCTCGACCTCACCAGTTTCACGTTCACGACTTCACCGGTCGGCAACACGGTAACATCGATTCCTGCTGTCGGATTGCCTTGCAGACCGTCCGGCAAAATAATCATGCTGCGGACCTTGGCCTTGATTTTTTCGATATAGGCTGCTTTCATTTGCGCCAATTCGGCCGATTGTTTGCTCGCCAGCGCCGCTTGACGACGGCTGGCCAAGGCATGAGCGGATTCGTTCTGAAATTCCGCGCGGGTTTGCTGGGCGACCAGTTTGCGTAGCGCCGCCTGCTTTTTCTGCAGCAATTGTTTTTCCTGCGCCAGTTTCTGTTGTTCAGCCGCTTTCTGTTCTGCAAGTTTTTCCTGGGCTAATACAGCGGCCTGCTGCTTTTGTAATAATTGCTGCTGTGCCAGTTTTTTCTGCTCGCGTTTTTTCTTTTTTTCCTCCGCCCTTTTTTCTTCCTGCTGTTTTTGCAACGCCTGCTGCTGAGCCAGCAATTCCGCATCGCGCTGCTGCTGCGCAGCGAGTTTGCGCTTTTGCTCCAGGGCGATATCGGGATTCGGCGCTACCGGCTCGGCTTTAACCGGTTCGGGCGGTTCCGGCTTGACCGCCGCGCGGGGTTGAGGGGCGACAACCGGCGCTGGCGGAGGCTGCCACAATTCGACCATTACCGGTTCGGGCGCGTGCGTTTTCCAGTCGAGACTGAATACAAGCAGCACAAAAAACAGCACATGCACCAATATCGCCAGCATTGCCGCCAGTCCGCGCTTAGGCGATGGTGGCGTCGCACGCATTTTTATTGCGCCCCCTGCGCGGCGAGCAGACCGACGCGCTTGACCTGATTTTGCTGCATCAGGTTCATTACGTTCATGACCTTGTCGTAGCGCACGCTCTTGTCCGCGGCGATCACGACCGGCTGATCGGGCTTGTCCAACTGTTTTTTCTGGATCAATGCCAAGAGTTGACTCTGATCGACCTCCTGCTGATCGCCGCCTTTGGCCCGGTCGCGCACGGTCATCTGTCCGTCGGCGTGGATCGTGACCTGCAAGGGCTGCAACGCGATCGTATCGGTTTTGGCTACGCTGGGCAGATTCACTTCGCCCGGGTTGATCATGGGCGCAGTAATCATGAAGATCACCAGCAACACCAGCATCACGTCGATATACGGCACGACGTTGATTTGCGCGACTTGTTTGCGGGGGCGGCGGGAGCTCATTTTTTATGCGCTTGACGCTGCAGGATATTGGAAAATTCTTCCATGAAGCTTTCGTAGCGATTGGCCAGCCGGTCGATATCATGGGTGAAATGATTGTACGCGATGACCGCCGGTATCGCCGCGAACAGACCCATGGCGGTAGCGACCAGCGTTTCGGCGATGCCTGGAGCGATATTCGCCAGCGTAGTCTGCGCGACATTCGCCAGGCTCCTGAACGCGTTCATGATGCCCCAGACCGTGCCGAACAGACCGACGTAAACGCTCACCGAGCCGACCGTTGCGAGAAATGATAAATGCGATTCCAACCCGTCCATTTCCCTTTGATACGAAGCGCGCATGGCTCGGCGCGCACTCTCGGTCATGGCGGACGCGTCGGCGCCGGGCTGATTTTTCAGTTTCATGAACTCGCGAAACCCTGCTTCGAAAATCCGTTCCATTTCGCTGGTATGGTTGGGGTCGCGCGCGATGCCCTGATACAGCTGATTGAGATCTGCGCCGTTCCAGAATGCCTGTTCGAACGCCTGAACCTTTTTAGTGGCGCGAGCAATCTGGAACAGCTTCTGGAATATGAACCACCACGACATCAGCGAAGCGATCAATAAAACTGCCATGACGAATTTGACCGCCAAGCTGGCGCTCGACACCAATGCCAGCATCGATAAATCTTGCGATATGCCTATATCCACTTTGATTTTTCCAGTAATTGCAAAATATGATCCGGTATTTTAACCGGTTTAAATGTCATTGCGTTGACGCACACCACTTCTATCTCGCCTGCTGCGAGTACGCAGTCACGCTCGATGCGTTGCGCGAAGCGCATCCGGGCCGGAGTCAGACGCTTGATGCTGCTGTACACCGCCAGATCGTCGTCGTATCGCGCCGGCTTGAGATAGCTGACCTCTACCTGCCGTACTGCGAACACGACCGCGTCTTCGGCCAACAAGGTGCTTTGGTTCATTCCCAGCGCGCGCAGCCATTCGGTGCGGGCACGCTCCATGAATTTCAGGTAATTGGCGTAATACACCACACCGGCGGCATCGGTATCTTCGTAATAGACCCGTATCGGCCAGAAAAATTCATGTTCACGCATCCGGCACGCTCCATAGATCGGTTTTACCGGGCACGCTCAGACCGAAATGCCGGTACGTCATCCAGGTCGCGATGCGGCCGCGCGGCGTACGCTGCAAATAGCCTTGCTGGATCAGGTACGGCTCCAGCACGTCTTCAATGGTGTCGCGCGCTTCGCCTATCGCCGCCGCAAGATTATCGAGCCCTACCGGACCGCCGTCGAATTTCTCCAGCACCGCCGACAATAATTTTCGATCCATGATATCGAGCCCGGCGTGATCGACGTCGAGCATCAGCAAGGCATCGTCCGCCACCGTGCGGGTGACGACCCCGTCGGCGCGCACTTCGGCATAATCGCGGACGCGGCGCAACAACCGGTTGGAAATACGCGGCGTACCGCGGGAACGGCGGGCGATTTCGAACGCGCCTTCGTCGGCCATCGTCATTTTAAGCAATAATGCCGAACGCTGTACGATGCGCGTCAATTCTTCCGCGCTGTAAAACTCCAGCCGCGCCACGATACCGAAGCGGTCGAGCAGCGGATTGGTCAGCATGCCTGCCCGCGTCGTCGCGCCAATCAGCGTAAACGGCGGTAGATCGAGTTTGACCGACCGGGCGGAAGGTCCTTCACCGATCATGATATCGAGCTGGAAATCTTCCAGCGCCGGGTACAGAATTTCTTCCACCACCGGGCTCAGCCGGTGGATTTCGTCGATAAACAACACGTCGTTCGGTTCCAGATTGGTCAGCAAGGCGGCCAGATCGCCGGCGCGTTCCAGCACCGGACCGGAAGTCTGGCGCAGATTCACCCCCATCTCGCGCGCCACGATATGCGCCAGCGTGGTTTTGCCCAGTCCGGGCGGCCCGAACAGCAGCACGTGGTCGAGCGCCTCATTGCGCTTGCGTGCGGCTTCGATGAATATGGACAGCTGATCACGCACCTTTTCCTGGCCGACGTATTCGGCCAGCATCTTCGGCCGCAGGGCGCGTTCGATCTGTTCTTCGACCGAATTTTGCGCGGCGGGAGCGATCAGGCGGTCCATTTCTATCATGCGTCGGTTCCCATTACGATTTCGACAACCACTTCAGCGCCGAGCGGATGCCGTCTTCCACGCTCGCGCTGACGACGATCTGGCGCACTGCCCCTGCCGCTTCGCGCTCGTTGTAACCCAACGCCAGCAAGGCGTTGAGCACGTCATCGCCGGTGCCGACAGGCGCAGGACGCGTACCGGCAACGGGTGCATCGAGCAATTTGCCCTTGAGTTCGAGCAACAGGCGCTCGGCAGTTTTTTTGCCTATGCCGGGGATTTTTGTCAGCTGCGCGACATTTTGCGACGCGACGGCCTGCGCCAATTCGGCAGTATCCAGACCCGAGAGCAGCGCAAGGGCCATTTTTGCACCGACGCCGGTGATTTTGATCAACTGGCGAAACGTCACGCGCTCGGACTGTGTGGCGAAACCGTATAACAACTGCGCATCTTCGCGCACGACGAAATGCGTATATAAAACGACCGGCTGACCCAACGCAGGCAGATGATAAAACGTGCTCATGGGTACATCGATTTCGTACGCGACTCCGGCGACATCGACCAGAACCTGGGGGGGATGCTTCTCGATCAGGGTGCCGCTAATTTTACCTATCAATCCGTACCTTCCGCTATCTGTAATGAGATGATCAAATCAGCCTGCCGTTCCTCACCCGATACCCCGCCGTCGCCAGCGCGCCCAGTCCCTGGCCACCGTGCGCATGGCAAATGGCGCAAGCCAGTGCATCGGCAGCATCGCTGGAAGGAGCGACGGGTAAATTCAATAAGCGTTTCACCATTTCCTGCACCTGCTCCTTGGCGGCATGGCCGTTGCCGACCACCGCCTGCTTGACCTGCAAGGCGGTATATTCGGCTACCGGCAATGCTTGCAGCACCGCCGCGCAAATCGCCGCTCCGCGCGCCTGACCAAGCAATAAGGTCGATTGGGGATTGACGTTGACGAACACTTTTTCAATCGCGACGTGCTGCGGATTATGCAGGGCAATCACCTCGCCCAGGCACGATAATATCACTCCCAGCCGTTGCGGCAACTCGCCCTCGCCGCTTTTGATACAACCGCTGCCAACGTAAACCGGACGGTTGGCTATCCAGTCGATGATACCGAAACCCGTCATCCTCAAACCGGGGTCTATACCTA
Organism: Pseudomonadota bacterium; assembly: GCA_021795395.1. Classification (GTDB taxonomy): domain Bacteria; phylum Pseudomonadota; class Gammaproteobacteria; order Burkholderiales; family Sulfuriferulaceae; genus Sulfuriferula. The sequence continues at coordinate 24,289 of JAJYPN010000029.1, forward strand.
GAATACGCATTGTAACCCTTATCCTGAACCGGACCGAAAGCGTATGCACGCACTTTCCACTTACGCTATTTTACCTGTTTCCGGTCGGTTGCAAGTAACTTCCTGATCGTTGCTTCGAGAATCGATGAAGCCTCCGGCTTAATAATCAGAAGTGAGACGCTCAAATGGCGACGCAAGCGTTATGCCGGCCCTTAACGATTAAACAAAAGGGAGTAAACAAAGGGTAGCGTCCTATTTATCCGTCCCATTTATCCGAGAAAATGACCAGCCATGATATAATTAATCATGGCTGACGTGAAGATCATTGATGAGTCTCACAAAATTTCTGACAAGCGCGGGAACGGGAAATTACGCCGGGAGGTCTGGATTGATGATCTCACCAGAAAGATTACCCGGTACAATCTGGCCTACATCAATCACAGCATTCATCCCGGTGACAATGGGCGCGTGGTTGGTTACGACAATGCTCACGATGGTCACCATCGCCACTATTTTGGTGCCGTGGAACCTATCGAGTTTGTTAGTTTCGAAAACACGGAAGAGCGCTTTGAACAAGACTGGATTGCCCTGAAGGACAACAAATGACCAAGCTCACTATCAAGACCGAAACGGAAGAAAATTTCTTCAAGCGGGGCCGCCAGTTGGCAAAGGCGGCAGATCGCGGCGAACAGCTACAGGACGCGCGCATTGTTAGCTTTGAAGACCCTGCTGACATAATAAAACTCATCACGGTGAGTCGCCTGGCGCTGTTCCGGGCAATAAAAGAGAAGCCAGGTTCGATTACCCAGATTTCGGAACGACTGCACCGAGACCGCAGTGCGGTGAAGCGCGATATCGATGAACTGGAACAGGCAGGGCTGGTAACGATTGCCGATAAAATGCTGCCTGGCCATGGACGAATGAAGGAAGTCCGGGCTACTGCCAGTCGATTCAGCTTACAGGCCGAGGTGGCTTAGCCGGTATTGAAAATTAAAGGGTAAGCGAAACGATGCAGGCATGGCCTTAAAAAAGGTAGCGCCCCTTTTCTCCTCCTTTCCCCTTAAACAAAGGGTAGCGTCCCCATTTAAAAAATTCGTAATAAACTTGTAATATCAACTAGTTGCACTTATCGGCCTTTTAAGTCAATATTCAAACTAAAACATAAAATACTGAAACCCTCGAAAATCTATAGGATCATGACAACATGCTTCCCACTTTAGGTAAAAAGATACTGGGACGCATCGGTTTTGGCGCGATGCGTTTACCCGGAATGCGAGATGTGCCGGCCGATGCCGAGTTAGCCCGCAATCTTCTATCTCGTGCAGTAGCTCTCGGCGCCAATGTAATCGACACTGCGGACTATTACGGCTCGGGATTGGCGAACAGGTTAATCGCTGAAGCACTTAGCCCCTATGCAGAAAACCTCATTGTCGCGACTAAGGTTGGCGTCAAGGCAGGCGCAGGCGGCCGACTTGAACCCGCTGCTACACCGGACGAGATACGGGCGGCAATAGATCGAAACCTGGAGACGTTGGAAGTACAGGCAATTGATCTTGTATTCCTGCGACTTGCTGGCGGACCGTTGGCGGATTCAGGGGTTCCGATTCAGGAATCTTTAGAATGTTTGGCTAATTTGCAGCAGCAAGGCCTGATCAAACATGTCGGTCTTAGTAGCGTCACCGTAGACCAACTGGAATTGGCCAGCACAGTGGTTCCAATAGAGGCAGTGCAAAATGTTTATTTCATAGGAAATACCACTTCTAAAGAGGTGCTCCTAAAATGCAACTCTACAAATATTCCCTTCTTTTCCTATTTCCCTCTGGGTATGGGGAAACTCATACCGGAAAAAGCAAATTTAGGTGCGTTGGCTGCGACACATAATGTGACGGAACCACAAATTGCACTGGCTTGGCTTTTGGCACTCTCTCCAATGATGGTACCTATTCCGGGCACTTCGCAGCTCAATCATCTGGAAGAGAATATGGCGGCAGTAAATATTAGCCTATCATCTGACGAAATCTCTGCGTTGTGCGATGTCGTCTAACACAACGCTCCATTTTCGTCCACGCATACGTTGAATGAATTCGTCCGGGTGGTGCGCCAAGGTGGGCTGGGATGGCTTAATTATCGGACTTTGAATATGCGCATCGAGCTCAAAACCCATTTCGACAAATCGCTTCTTAACGAGGTAAACCGACTGCTGCCGCAGTTGTCCGGTTCCGCCAAACCCCTGACAGAGGCGGAATTAAAGGCGATCCTGGATTCGGACACGACGCACTTATTGACCGTGGAAGACACCAGTTACCTTTGCGGCATGCTCACGCTGGTGGTCTTCCGGATACCGACCGGCATCCGCGCCTGGATTGAAGATGTCGTGGTCAGCGAGGCCCATCGCGGACAAGGTATCGGAAAGATGCTGGTGAATGCCGCAATCGATCTTGCCCGATCGAAGGGAGCTGCCACGATCGATCTGACTTCGAGACCATCAAGGGAGGCGGCCAATCGGTTGTATCAGAAGCTGGATTTCAAGCCGAGAGAAACCAATGTTTACAGGATCAATCTCCAATCATGATGACGACACCTGTTTTCTCCAACCTGGTCGAGCGGCACACAAAAACATAAAAGAAGACGCTACCGTTTGTATATCTTATATTGTCCCCTTTATAACACTTTTATAACCTAAACTCGGCTGGAGCAGTCTCGACGATCAATCAGTAAACGAATCGTTCGTGTAATGATTCCAGATTCAATTCCCGCAGGATGTATTCCAGACGTGATTTTGCATCCTTGCGTGGCTGACCGACATGGCGAGCGATGATCAGCTCGTTTTTCATCGAGTGTTCCCAGCCTACCAGCTCCGTCACCGTCACTTGATAGCCCTGCGATTCCAGCAGCAGACAGCGCAAAATATTGGTCAGGTGACTGCCGAATTCACGAGTGTGGATAGGATGACGCCAGATCTCCGACAAAGGTGTTTTACCGAACGACTCATTTTTGTGAGTATTCATCACGGCTGCTACTTCGGCCTGACAGCAGGGAACGAGCACCATGAAACGGGCTTTTTTGTGCAAGGCGAATTTGATCGCATCGTCGGTCGCCGTATTGCAGGCGTGCAAGGCCGTGACGATGTCGATCCGTTCCGGCAGTTGCGTGGTATGAATGGAGGCTTCCACCGACAGATTCAGGAACGACATTCGGGCAAACTTTAACCTGGCTGCCAGTTCCTGCGATTTGACGACCAGGGCTTCGCGTGTCTCGATGCCGTAAATATGACCAGTTTCACGCGACTTTAAAAATAAATCGTACAGAATGAAGCCCAGATACGACTTGCCGGCACCATGATCGGCCAGCGTCAATTCAGCTTGGTCAGCGAGTAATTCCTGCAGCAGGGGTTCAATGAAGTGAAACAGATGATAGACCTGTTTCAGCTTGCGACGGCTGTCCTGATTGAGCTTGCCGTCGCGGGTCAGGATATGCAACTCTTTCAACAGCTCGATCGACTGATCGGGTTTGATTTCGGGAATGATACGCATAGTGGCTTGAGGGTAGGCTGACGGCGACATTATGCTATAAAAAACCTCGGGTGGGACAACGGGATCAATGCTCGCAAGATTCGATCAATTCGATAGCAGAGGCGGTGATTGGAAGCTAGCCATGCAGTATGTCAGTGGCAGCAAAACCAAAATTGTGGATATCCGGCATGGGTTCGCGATTGCGACGGACCGTCATCTTGTTGGAATTCAAGATTTGATCGCGTCGCGCAGGTTGTCAGGTCTCCGCGTGTCTTTGGCGCTGCAGGATAATGTGCATGGCCCTCTCCGACGCTACGAATTTCACACATTCGTATCCCAGAGCCCGCAAGTCTATCCCTTCGAATAACGGCTCTCCCCGACCGAGCAGTACCGGCGAGATGGCAACGTGCAGTTCATCAATGAGCCCCTTACGTAGATACTGACGTATGGTATTCGCCCCTCCACCGATACGCACATCCTTTCCCGCGGCGGCTTCCCGTGCATGGTCGAGTGCCTCGCCAATGCCGCCAGTCATGAAGTGGAACGTCGTGCCGCCTTCCATTTCGATAGATGGACGAGCATGATGGGTCAAAATGAAAACTGGAGCGTGATACGGTGGATTGTCTCCCCACCAGCCTTTCCAGTTTGTGTCCGGCCAGTTCCCGCGAATGGGCCCGAACATATTCCTCCCAAGAATCCAGGCACCGACATTCTTGAAGCCACGGGCGGCGAAATCGTCGTCAACCCCCATCGTACCCCCGTCCTGGCTAAACACGGTCCGCTGGAACGTGCGTGTTGTGACTAACCACTGATGCAGTTCCGCCCCTCCGACGCCGATCGGATTGTCGATGGCCTGATTCGGACCCGCTCCATATCCGTCAAGCGAGATGGTAAAGCCTTCAACGCGAACTTGTGTCATCGTTTATCTCCGTTTAGACGTCTAACTGGCAAAGCGGGAGGGGTTCTTACAATCCAGCAGGTGTCGATTGAAATATAAAATGTAAGAATTGACCCCGATTTCATGCTCGATTTCATGCTATTGAAAAGGTAAAATGGACGACCTGACCCCAATTTCGGGCGGGCAGAGAATGGAGAGAATATCTCTACGCTTTGCCAGCGATTGTTCAACCAAGGTCACTGCATTCTGGTCCAGAGGTGCCGCTGTAGCATCGGAATTTAAGGATAGCAGTAATGACACCGAAGCCTCCGCCAACCTCAGGTCCGCTTCGAGCAACTGTGCAAGCATCCTGTCCAGATCGCGATGACGAGCAATCATGCGGTCATCCAGCGGAGATTCTGCACTTCGTACTGCGGTTTCCAACGCTTCGATAATATGTTGCTTGCGCACAATTTCTTGCACTGTCTTAATCGATTCAGGGTCTGCAATCGGTTTATCGCGAGTTGGCGGCGGAAGGTATTCACGACGAAATGCTGTTTCGCGTTCAGCTAATATCTTGCGGGCTTGACACAGCAGTCCGGATATCTCGTTTCTGACAAGTTCGTCGTCTGCGCGTAGTTGATTTTCTGTCTTATATGCGTTGTAGCCCCAACCGTAGAAAAGCTCTACCACAAAAGCGCGAATTACCCCTGCATCGGTAATGCGGTTGGGAATTGTTTTAAGGTTAAGTTCATGAGTCATATAAAATTGCTCCCCCTTTGGATTATTGCGTCAATCCTGAAACTTTACCGATATCCAGGGTTCCGAGAGCAGTACCGACATTAAAACCCACCCCGGCTGCGGCGTTGGGAGCAGAAACCAATCCCTTTTCAGTCATTTTGAGTGCTAGATACATCTGAGCTGCTTCTTTTTCGGTTAAGCCAAATGCCCGCAATGAAATCATTTCGCGCATACGCACATCCTGAGGAAGAATTAACACTTTCACATCGTTCAGATGTACGCCATAAATAGCCAGGAATTCGGTAAGGTGAGTTTTTGCAAGCTCTACAATTTCATGAATACGTTCATTAATACTTTCCATAGGCGTTAATTGTACAATCTGGTTAATGGATTGCTCAATTACGGGTCCTGCATACGCCGCAAGCTCCGCTACCGGAATACGATCTCCGGCAATGGGCATATGTGTAATCAGTTTTACAGCGTCTTCAGGGGTGTCTACATGGATATAATAATCCACTACATACTCCATAAGCGCCATTTCCTTTGATGTCGCGATACCTTTATTTTGTACCAGCAGCTTGCTGCGCTGAATATATATGGCCTCATATTGCCATGGCGAATTACTGCCAAAAAAACCTTGCACGATACTGCCGATTAACGGTTTGTCCGGGGTAATCAGTTGATGTTGTCCGGTTTCGTATACACCAAGCACAGCACCACGCGATTTGAGTACGCAAAAATGATTACTTTCTACAGTCAAGAGAGATCCTGAAACAATACTGCTGTCCGGGTTTTTCCAGGCCACTGTATCAAGGCCCATTACGTCGCGCCCGTTGTTGTCCAACGTCGTAATAACGGTACGTCCTGTTACGCCTGCAGTTCCAAACGCCATAGCAAATCCCCTAACTTATTGATAAAATAAACGTAATATTTTCACTCCTTTGCAGCATGCGTCCGGTAGACTCTAGACTACAACTGAAAAGTAGCCAGATTTGCATTGTATCCACCATAACAACGTCGGCACATACCCGTCTGGTTTATTGTCTATTTGGACGGCTAACTCTAACATAAACGTGCGCAAACGGCGGCACAAATAGTGTGCTTCACATAAAATATATCCGTCAAAATATGCATTTCAGATTTCCTTTGATTTCACTGCCTAGGACCTTGAATCGCAACTCAAAATCATTTGCAGTTTTACCGCGGAATCGATCTTGGCAAATAAGTATGCGTAGCCAATCTCTTTAGCAAAATCATGTTCACCAACCTCTTGTTTCGAAGAGTGCAGTCTAATTACAGTATTTTTAAAAAGGGGATTAAAAAGGGGGATAAAAAGGGGACGCTACCCTTTTCTATCTTAACATAGCCGATTTCGCTTACAACCGCCCGTTTCCGCATATCCCGTCTTCCGGTTTTCTCACTTTGCTATAATCGCCTATCCTCGTCAATTAACGCTCATCAGTGGTTCAAAACTGCATCCTGGATTAAGTACTCATCAATATGCCCAAACCCTCTGGCGAATATAAAGCGACATTCTGGCTGCCTGGCGGTCACTTGCAAACGCTGTATCCCTACTTCTTTGCGCCCAGGCCTACGCTTGCGTACCGGCGCGAACGCTGGGAGTTGCCCGACGGCGATTTCCTCGATCTGGACTGGATTGACAATGCCACCGAACAACCCTTACTGGTTGTTTTCCATGGGCTTGAAGGCGATTCGCGGGGCTATTATGTCCTGTCATTGATGCAGCAAGCCCAACAGTTGGGCTGGCGCGGTGTGGCGATCAATTTTCGCGGCTGTTCGGGCGAGCCCAACCGGTTGCCGCGCGCGTATTTCGCCGGCGATAGCGCGGAAATCGGTTATGTGCTGACGCGCCTGCGCCGGCAATTTCCGCACGATACAATATTTAGCGCTGGGTTTTCGCTGGGTGCCAATGCCTTGCTGCTATGGCTGGGCGAACAGGGAGAACGCGCGCTAGCGATCATTCAAGCGGCAGCCGGCATTTCCGCACCGCTGGACCTGACCGCCGCCGGCAATGCCCTCGATCGCGGCCTGAATCGCTGGATTTACACCCGCCATTTTTTAAAAACGCTCAAGCGTACAGCGTTACAGAAGCTGAAACGATTTCCCGGCATTTACGATGCGGATAAAGTCCGCGTTGCGACCACCTTGCGCGAATTCGACGATGTCGTCACGGCACCCCTCCACGGCTACGCCGGCACCGACGATTACTGGCATCGCGCATCGAGCTTGCCCGGCCTGGCACGGATCAGCGTGCCGACTCTCGTCCTCAACGCACGCAACGACCCTTTCGTACCCGGCAGTTCGCTGCCAGCCCGATACCAGGTATCCGCAGCGGTGACGCTGGATTTCCCCGATTACGGCGGTCACGTCGGATTTCCATCAGGTTTGCGAGGTGCTAACGGCAACTGGCTGTCCAAACGGATTACAGATTACTTGCAAAATCAGCGTTGACAGCCCGGGCCGATCCCGACGGCATTACGGATCAATCATCGGGATGAACGATTGTTTCAGACAGATCTGATTACCCGCGTCCAAACATCATCAAGCTGCAACACGCCTTATGTACGCTGGTCGTATCTTGTCGCGCAGGGTAAAGCGGTATGAAGTATTTCTGTGCATGCCTGACGCTGCTCGCAAGCTTGTATACCCTGTCTGCCTATGCGTCCGGCGAACCGGTCTGGCAGGAACTTCAAGGCCAGACGGGCGCCGACCCGTATTCCGCCTGCCGGGCCGGCACAGCGGCGCTCGATGCGCTATGGTATCTGAAACAGGTAGAGTTTAAATACGTCATTTACCGGATGTATAACGTAGCGTACTGCTATGGCACCTCCGTTTTGTTGGGTTTAGGCAAGCCGGAACCTCAAATGGGGTATTTGAACAGCGCCGATTGCATCGCCCACTGCGAGCCGCCGTTTATACCGCCCCAGTGCCGGAATTATGTCCCCTGCATTCCCGGCGTGCCGGTGCAAAAGAATGTCGGCATCTCCGCCGGCAATCATCCCGGCGACGGCTCCAGTCCTTTATGCAATGGCAGCGATCCGATCAACGGCGCGACCGGCAATGAAGTGCTGCAGGAAACGGATTACCGGTCGGCCAACGGGCTACTGGTTTTCCGGCGTACTTACAACAGCGCGCTCGGCATAGCACCCATGCCCGAGGTTTCTTCGGTCGGTCCAGCCTGGCGACACAGCTACGATCAGGCGATATACCAGTCTGCCTCGACTCATCTCACCGTCACCCGGGCCGACGGCAAGAGCTACGCATTTCATCGGGTCAAAAGCCGGTGGGTCGGCGACGCCGATGTAATGGATACGCTGGTACAGCTCCGCCGCTCCGGCCATCCCGACGGCTGGCGATACACGACCAAAGACCGGGCCGTGGAGCGCTACCATGCCGACGGCCGGCTGATTTCCATAACCCAGTCCAGCGGCTATGCCCAGACATTGACTTATAGCGACGGCACTGCGGGAGCCGGCGGCGGTTACGTGCTGGCCGATACGGGAGAGACTACCTCAACCGTACTCCCGGCAGGACGACTGATCCGGGTCAGCGACAGCAGCGGGCGTAGCCTGCAATTCGGCTACGACGGCTCGGGTCTACTGGTCAGATTGATCGATCCGGCCGGAGCGGTTTATGGATACCATTACGACAGCCATCGGAACCTCGTCGCTATCACCGAACCGGATGGTGCAAAACGCCGTTATCTGTACGACGATACGCGCTTCCCCCACGCCTTGACCGGCCTGATCGACGAGAACGGCCAGCGCTATGCCAGCTGGACGTACGATGCGAACGGCCGCGCCATCTCCAGTGTACAGGCCAACGGCGTGGACAAATACACTCTGGCTTATGCCGCCGATAGCTCCGGCGTCCCGCCCTCGACCCTCATTACCGACCCGCTCGGTGCATCGCGCACCTGGAAATTCGCCCAGGTTCAGGGTGTATTCAGGAACGCCGCCGTATCGCCCGCCTGCGATACCTGCCCTGCCAGCATCGCGCAATCCCTGCGCTACGACGCAAACGGCAACGTCATCTCGCGCACCGATATCAATGGGCTGGTCACTACGTACGTGTTTGACGAGACGCGCAATCTGGAGATACGCCGCACCGAAGCGGCGGGCACGACTCAGGCGCGGACCATCCTGACGAACTGGTCGCCCGATTTTCGCCTGCCCGTGTTAATCATTGAGCCCGGTCGCGTCATCCGTTACCGTTATGACCGCTCGGGCAATGTGCTGTCGCAAACCATCAACGACAATCTGCACGGCATGAGCCGGATACGTCTGAGCTACACGACCGCCGCCGATCGCACGCTACCCAATCTGCTCAAAACGCTCAGCGCATCCAACGGGAAGGCGATGGAAACCTCGACGTACCGCTACTACCCCAACGGCGATCTGCATACCGCCATCAACGCGCAGGGACAAGTCGTGACCGTGACGAACTATGACGCCAACGGCCATCCGTTGTCGTTTATCGGCCCCGACGGCGTGGCCGTCACGCTGGATTACAGCCCGCGCGGCTGGCTGCGAAGCAAAACCGTCGGCAAAGCCGTCACCCGTTACCGCCACGATGCAGCGGGACAACTCACTCAGGTGATGAATCCCGACGGCTCCACCGTCGCATACGTTCATGATGCCGCCCATCGCCTCACCGACATCGCCGATGGCCTTGGCAACCGCGTTCACTTTATTATCAATGCGATGGGTATACGTACCGGACAGATCCATTATAATCCCAGGGGCGAGGTAGTGTCGGGGCGCAGTGCGGTGTTCGACACCTTGCTCGAATCGGATGATGAGGGGTTTTCAGGCAGCGGCGAACCGGTTTCCGTCGGCTTGCCCGATCCTTCGGCGCAGGCGCAACAACGCCTGGCGCGGCAGTTGACGCACATGCTGCGCAACCTGCGGGACAGGATGTGTGGCGATGGGGATTGTCCGCCTTGTAAAACTGTAAGCGGTAAAATCGTTCCAGTAGGTACGGTTGCTTATAGGCCTTTAGATTCGCCAACTAAACCTCAACATGGAATTGACGGACCGCACTACAATATTCTCAGGGCTAATCAATCTCCGAGCAATACATCTAAGCCATGTTGGTGTTTTTGGCAGCCAATAGGCAGTGTCCGACCATCAGAATTACCATCCGATGCAATCCCAATTGAACCATTTGCCAATTAGGTTTGCCATTAATACGGGCTATCGAGGATATAATCCATGAAATATTGCGATGGGCAGGACGTTAAGTTGGACGACAAGGTAAAACTCGGTGATGACTCCGAAGGGGTCGTTGTATGTTCTATTGATACTGGTGAATATAGCAAAGAGCATCCTGAAAGCGCGTGGGGCTATCTGAAAAAAGGGGTAATGATCTTATTTCCAAAATTTGGCCTCATTCATTATGAAGTACCAGAGGAAGGCTTGCAGTTAATTGCACGATCAGTTTGCAATTGTCGCCGTAAGGCAAAACGGGATCGCATCTAACAATCCCAAGGCGTATTCAAGAATGCCGCACGGTTGCTTATAGACCGTTAGAAATCATTCCTGAAGCTCACATTAAGCAACACGGTATATTTAGGTCACATCATAACTTGTTGATCGCCAATCAATATCCATATCCAAAGTGCGATTGTTTCTGGGCAAAACAATCACGCGTAGCGAAACCTGCCGAAATCCAACCCTCGTGGATACCGAGCCAAATTAAGTCACTAAATTTATGCATTATAGCGTAAATGCGGCAGTCGCGCTGTTCGTTGGCATCGGCCAGTGTGCTCTTGGCAACGTTGCCACGAATGCCCAAATGGTAGAGCTTGGCTTGATGAGCGCGCAAACAGGTTTCGATGTCGCGCAAGCTCTCGCGGTAAGTCAGTTGTGCGAGAATAAAGGGGACGCTACCCTTTGTTTAATATCGTGTTAGGTCTGATTACACAGAACAGAGGGTGAAAAAGGGTAACGCCCCCTTTTATTCCTTTTATTTTTATTCGTCCTCTTTTATTCGGCGTGTACCGG
>JAJYPN010000006.1 GCA_021795395.1 Pseudomonadota bacterium
TGGTCAGTGGTGCCCGGTGTCAGAATCGAACTGACGACTAAGCGTTACGAGTGCCTTGTTTTACCACTAGAACTAACCGGGCTGATAACCGTATATTATACCCTGAGGGCATATCCCTATCAATCAAGCGAAGCTATAATTGTATCGATGTTAACAAAAAGCCGGATTCATCATCCGGCTTTAATTGAACGTCTACAGCTGATTATTCCGAGGTATCGACCATGATTTCGGCCTCGGCGACACGATCGACCATTTCGATCAATGCCATCGGCGCGTTGTCACCATTGCGGAAGCCGAACTTCAAAATACGCAGGTAGCCGCCGTTACGAGCGGAAAAACGCGGGCCCAATTCGTCGAACAGCTTCACTACCATTTCACGATCGCGCAAACGATTGAAAGCGAGACGTCGATTGGCGAGACTGGGGCTTTTCCCCAGCGTGATCATCGGTTCGGCAAACCGGCGCAGTTCCCTGGCTTTAGGCAGCGTGGTCCGGATGGCTTCGTGACGCAACAGCGCATTGGTCAGATTACGCAGCAAGGCAGCGCGGTGACTGCTGGTGCGATTTAATTTACGGTTGGCGAGACGGTGACGCATCGTTATATTCCTTCTACTTGATTATGGCTTCTCGAGCCCGGCTGGCGGCCAGTTTTCGAGCTTCATGCCCAGACTGAGTCCTTTGGAAGCCAGTACATCTTTTATTTCATTCAGCGATTTGCGACCCAGATTCGGGGTTTTGAGCAATTCGTTCTCGTTGCGCTGGATCAGGTCGCCGATATAAAAAATATTTTCGGCTTTTAAACAGTTTGCCGAGCGAACGGTCAATTCCAGATCGTCCACCGGACGCAATAACATGGGGTCGACTTGCGGCAGCTTGGGCGATTCGGCGGCGACCGGAGTGCCTTTCAAATCGGCAAACAGCGCCAATTGCTCAACCAGTACGCGCGCAGCGTACCGCACCGCTTCCTCGGGATCGATCGTACCGTTGGTTTCCACATCCAGAATCAGTTTATCCAGATCGGTACGCTGTTCAACGCGAGCGCTCTCAACAGAGTACGCTACCCGGCGAACCGGACTGAACGACGAATCGATCTTGATCGCGCCTATCGCCTGGGTCTCATCGGCTTGCCTGCGCATGGAAACAGGCTGATAGCCGCGTCCTTGCTGAACCTTGATTTCCATATCCAGCTTGCCGCCTTTGGTAAGATGGGCAATTACGTGATTCGGATCGACGATTTCCACATCATGTCCAACTTCGATATCGCCAGCGGTAACCAGGCCTTCCGTCGACTTGCTCAATTTAAGCGTTACTTCGGAACGGTTATTGAGCTTCAGCGCAATGCCTTTGAGATTAAGCAGGATATCCACGACATCCTCCTGCACGCCCTCCAAAGTCGAATACTCATGCAATACGCCCGCAATGCTTACTTCTACTGGTGCTGCGCCAGGCATCGATGACAACAGAATACGCCGCAACGAATTACCCAGCGTATGCCCGTAACCGCGTTCAAAAGGTTCCATTATGACACGGGCGCGTAATGGCGAAATCGTTTCTACATCAATAATACGTGGCTTTAATAAATCTGCAGTACTGCTTTGCATAGGTCGTTGCCCTTTAATAATGCACGGAATTACTTCGAATACAATTCAACAACGAGATGTTCGTTGATCGTAGCCGGCAACTCGGAACGCTGAGGTTTGGCTTTATACGTGCCCTTCATATCCTTGGCGCTGACTTCGACCCATTCGGGGAATCCCCGCTGTTCCGCTGCAGCCAGAGCCGCCTTGATACGTAGCTGCTGTCTCGATTTTTCGCAAACTTCGACCACATCTCCGGGCTTTACCGCATAAGACGGAATGTTCACGCGCTTGCCGTTAACCAGTATGCTGTTATGACGGACAACCTGACGGGATTCTGCGCGTGATGCGCCAAAACCCATACGATAAGCAACCGTATCCAGACGGCTTTCGAGCAATTGCAGCAGGTTTTCGCCAGTAACGCCGCGCTGGCGATCCGCCTCCGTGTATAAATCGCGGAATTGACGTTCCAGTATGCCGTAGGTACGACGCAATTTTTGTTTCTCGCGCAATTGCACGCCATAATCCGACAAACGAGTATTTTTCTTTTGCCCATGCTGACCTGGCGGGTACGCACGACGCTCGACCGCACATTTATCGGTAAAGCATTTTTCGCCCTTCAAAAATAATTTCTCACCTTCGCGACGACACTGGCGGCATTTTGGATCTAGATTTCTGGCCACGTTAAACTCCTGCTTAGATACGACGTTTCTTGGGTGGACGGCAGCCGTTATGCGGAACTGGCGTCACATCGGAAATACTGGTAATTTTGAAGCCGGCGTTATTTAATGCGCGCACAGCCGATTCGCGGCCCGGTCCCGGTCCCTTGATACGAACTTCCAGATTTTTGACACCGCATTCCTGGGCCAGCTTGCCGGCATTTTCAGCGGCAATCTGCGCCGCAAACGGAGTGCTCTTACGCGAACCCTTGAAACCCGCTCCACCGGAAGTCGCCCAGGACAAGGCATTGCCCTGACGATCGGTGATGGTCACAATGGTGTTATTAAAAGAAGCGTGGATGTGAGCAACGCCTTCTGCCACATTCTTTTTAACTTTTTTGCGTACTCTGATATTAGCCTTAGCCATTGGTCTTTATCCTTTATTTCGAAGCGCGAACGGCTTTTTTAGGCCCTTTGCGGGTACGCGCATTGGTGCGGGTACGCTGACCGCGTAACGGCAAACCGCGACGATGACGCAGACCACGGTAACAACCCATGTCCATCAGTCGTTTGATATTCATCGTCACTTCGCGACGCAAGTCACCTTCGACCGTATGCCTGGCGACACCCTCACGGAGCCTTTCCATGTCCGCATCGGTAAGATCCTTAATCTTGGTGGTTGCACTCACACCGGCATTCACACAAATAGTGCGCGCTGTGGTGCGACCAATACCGTATATTGCCGTCAAGGCAATTTCGGCATGTTGGTGGTTCGGGATGTTTACCCCAGCAATACGGGCCATCTACTTACTCCGGGTTCAAAGTTTTGAATTTTAACATGTAATACGATGTCAAGACAATCAGCCTTGACGTTGTTTGTGGCGCGGATCTTCACAGATCACGCGGACCACACCCTTGCGGCGCACTACCTTGCACTTACGGCAGATTTTTTTAACAGACGCCTGTACTCTCATAAGGAACTCCTTGTTTTACCCAATACCGCAAAATGCGTACATCATTACTTCGCACGAAAAGTGATTCTGCCTTTAGTCAAATCATAGGGCGTCAATTCGACCGTTACCTTATCTCCTGGAAGTATGCGGATATAATGCATACGCATCTTTCCGGAGATATGCCCCAGCACCACATGGCCATTTTCAAGCTTTACCCTGAACATGGCATTGGGTAAAGTCTCCAGAATTTCACCCTGCATTTGGATGGTGTCTTCTTTTGACATATTCAATCCGCCATCCAGTTATCTCGAACCAAAACTTCCACCTTTAAAATTCGCCTTCTTGAGCAAACCTTCATATTGATGCGACATGACATAAGCTTGTACCTGAGCCATAAAATCCATCGTCACAACAACAATAATCAATAATGACGTTCCGCCGAAATAAAATGGTGCGTTGAACTTTACAATCAAAAATTCCGGCAACAAACAGACCAGCGTAATATAAATCGCACCGATCAAGGTCAGTCTTGCCATTATCTTGTCGATATAGCGAGCCGTCTGTTCGCCCGGCCGTATACCTGGAACGAAAGCCCCGCTTTTCTTCAAATTATCTGCCGTTTCCTTAGGGTTGAATACCAGCGCCGTATAGAAAAAACAAAAGAATACAATCGCCGTTGCATACAAAATTACATAAACCGGTTGTCCCGGCGATAACGCACCAGCAACATCTTTCAACCAACGCAAGGCCTTATGGCTACCGAACCAACCAGCGAGCGTAGCCGGAAACAAAATAATGCTCGACGCAAATATCGGCGGTATAACGCCTGCCATATTCAGTTTTAACGGCAAATGCGAACTCTGACCGCCGTAAATTTTGTTACCTACCTGCCGTTTGGCATAATTTACCAATATCTTGCGCTGACCGCGCTCGACAAATACGACCAGCGCCGTAACCAGAACGACCGCAATGAACAACATCAATACCAGCGGTATGGAAAAGGCGCCGGTGGTAGTCAATTCCAGCGTACCGCCGATCGCATGAGGCAAGCCTGCCACAATACCGGCAAATATGATCATCGATATTCCGTTACCGATACCGCGTTCGGTAATCTGTTCGCCCAGCCACATCAGAAACATGGTTCCGGCGACCAGCGTCATTACCGCTGTAATCCGGAACACAAAGCCCGGGTCAACAACCAGTCCGGGTTGCGCTTCCAGCGCCATCGCTATACCGAGTCCCTGAAAAAACGCCAAACCGACGGTTCCGTACCGGGTATATTGGGTAATCTTGCGCCTGCCGGCATCGCCTTCCTTCTTCATCGCTTCGAGTTGCGGCGACACCACCGTCAATAACTGCATGATAATCGACGATGAAATATAAGGCATGATACCCAGGGCAAATACGGTAAACCGCGATAATGCACCACCGGAAAACATGTTGAACATGCCGAGAATTCCGTTTTTCTGTGTGCGGAATAACTGGGCGAGCTGAACAGGATCGATACCCGGCACAGGTATGTGAGTACCGATCCGGTATACTATCAGTGCTCCGATCAAAAAAAACAAACGTTTTTTAAGATCGGCGAATTTGTCGGCCCCACCGACATTCGGTTTATTCGCTGCCAAGATCAATCCGTGAAACTTCCGCCGGCAGCCTCGACAGCAGACCGGGCACCCTTGGTGGCAGTTATTCCCTGAAACCTGACAGCCCGAGTGATTTCACCGGCAAGCACCAGTTTGGCCACTTTCGTTTTGGCGGGAACGATACCTGCCTGCTTCAATACCAGCAAGTCAATTTCGCTGACCGGCAGCTTATCGATAGAACCGAGCAAGACTTCAGCCGTATCTCCTGCCGACAGGGATACGAAACCGCGCTTGGGCAAGCGGCGCTGCAAAGGCATTTGCCCACCTTCGAAACCGACTTTATGAAAGCCACCGGCACGGGATTTCTGACCTTTGTGACCGCGGCCTGCTGTCTTGCCCAAGCCGCTACCTATGCCGCGACCAACGCGACGCCGTGGTTTTTTGCTGCCGATTGCCGGCCGTAAATTATTTAATTCCATTTAACCCTCGCACTTTACGAGATAATATACCTGGTTGATCATGCCGCGATTCGAAGGCGTATCAAGCACTTCAACGGTATGATTGATCCGGCGCAATCCCAAACCCTGTACGCAAGCTCGATGCGCACGCTTGGTGCCTATGATGCTTTTCAGCAGCGTGACTTTAACGGTTTTAACAGCGCTCATATCTTACTCCGTAATTTCGGCAACAGTCTTGCCGCGTTTTGCGGCTATTTCTGCTGGAGAATTAATTTGCATCAAACCGTTAATCGTTGCTCGAACGACATTGTAAGGGTTGGCAGAGCCCAGGCATTTAGCCAGTACGTTATGTACGCCCATGACTTCAAATACCGCCCTCATCGGCCCACCGGCAATAATTCCCGTACCTTCCGATGCAGGCTGCATGTATACAACTGCTGCACCATGCTTGCCGATTACCGGATGATGCAATGTGCCATTTTTAAGATTTACCTTTTTCATTTTGCGGCGCGCTTCATCCATAGCCTTTTGTACCGCAACGGGTACTTCGCGGGATTTACCCTTGCCCATGCCGATACTGCCGTCACCGTCACCTACTACGGTCAACGCTGCAAAACCCAGGATACGACCGCCCTTTACCACCTTGGTGACGCGATTGACCGCGACCATTTTTTCGCGCAAGCCGTCGGAACTCTCTTGCTGATTCGTCTCAATTTTTGCCATCATTCATCCAATTAGAAGTTCAGACCGTTTTCACGAGCCGCATCCGCCAAAGCTTTAACGCGACCATGGTACCGAAAACCGGAACGGTCGAAAGCAACGTGAGCAATTCCGAGTTCCTTTGCCTTTTCGGCAATCCGCTTGCCCACCAAAATCGCAGCGTCCACATTGCCGCCATTAGGCAAATCCTTACGCACATCGACCTCTACGGTTGAAGCGCTCACCAGCACCTTTCCGCCGCTGGCATCGATGATCTGCGCATAAATATTGCAGTTCGAACGATACACCACCAGACGGGTTGCTTTCTGGTCCGCAATACGAGCACGGGTTTTGCGTGCTCTGCGCAGACGCGCAATATTTTTGTCCATTATTCAGCCCTTACCTATTTTTTCTTGGTTTCTTTGATAACCACTATTTCATCTGCATAACGCACGCCTTTACCTTTATAAGGTTCAGGACGGCGATATGCACGGACATCGGCGGCCACTTGTCCTACGATTTGACGATCCATCCCCTTAATCAGGATTTCGGTCTGGGTAGGCGTTTCAACCTTGATGCCGGCCGGCATTTTATGCACAACGGGATGCGAATAGCCAAGCGTAAGATTCAGGGTATCGCCGGCTGCCTGAGCGCGGTAACCCACGCCGACGAGCAACAATTTTTTCTCGAAACCCTTCGTCACTCCGCGCACCATATTGGCCAGCAGGGCACGCATCGTACCAGACATGGCATTGGCGCGAATCGAATCGTCAACCGGCGCAAACTGCAATACGTCACCTTCTCTGGAAACAATCACACTTTCATTAGCCGCCTGCATCAGGACACCTAACGGACCTTTAACCGAAATCGAGTTCGGAGACAGCGTAATTTCAACGCCAGCCGGCACTGCGACCGGATTTTTAGCTACACGAGACATGGCATTTCCTCATCAAGCAACGATGCACAAGACTTCACCGCCTACACCGCTGGCGCGCGCGTTACGATCCGTCATTACTCCACCGGAAGTGGAAATAATGGCAATACCCAGCCCGTTCATCACTTTTGGAAGCTCCTGGCTACCTTTATAGATACGCAAACCAGGACGGCTTACCCGCTCGATCTTTTCGATCACGGGTTTACCCGCATAATATTTGAGTCCGATATGCAACTCGGGCTTGCCGTCATTATCGCCAACAGCAAAATCTTCGATATAGCCTTCATCCTTCAATACTTTCGCAATAGCCACCTTGACTTTGGAACTAGGCATTACCACAGCAGATTTCTCAACACTTTGAGCATTACGAATACGCGTCAGCATATCGGCAATTGGATCACTCATACTCATTCGACATTCCCCCGCTTACCAGCTAGCCTTGACCATGCCCGGAACTTCACCACGCATTGCATGTTCCCGCAGCTTAATGCGTCCCAAACCAAATTTGCTGTATACGCCACGGGGACGGCCCGTCAGCGCACAGCGGTTACGCAAGCGCACCGGGCTGGAATCGCGCGGCAACTTTTGCAACTTCAGCCGAGCCTCGTACCGAACCTCGTCAGACAACTTTTGGTTACCAATTATCTCAAGCAGTTCAGCACGTCTGGCTGCAAATTTTTCTACCATTACCCGACGCTTTTTATCGCGATTAATCAACGAAATCTTAGCCATAAGCCCTCAGTTCTTGAACGGAAACTTGAATGCGGCCAGTAATGCGCGCGCTTCAGCATCGGTTTTTGCAGTTGTAGTAATGGTAATGTTCATACCGCGCAGCATATCGATCTTGTCGTATTCGATTTCCGGGAAAATGATCTGCTCGCGCACGCCCATGTTGTAATTGCCGCGTCCGTCGAAAGACTTGCCGGACAGACCTCGAAAATCCCTGATCCTCGGTATCGCGACAGTAACGAGGCGATCCAGAAATTCAAACATACGTTCGCGGCGCAAGGTAACCATGCATCCGACCGGATAATCGTCGCGGATCTTGAAACCCGCTATCGATTTACGTGATTTGGTGACGACAGGCTTTTGTCCGGCAATTTTTTGCATATCGCCTACAGCGTGCTCCATGACCTTCTTGTCAGCAACCGCTTCACCAACGCCCATGTTCAACGTAATTTTTTGTATTACCGGCACTTCCATTACGGATTTATAGCCAAACTGTTTGACCAGATCCGGCACGACCGTCTTTTTATAAAATTCCTGCAAGCGAGCCATATGCACCTCTTAAATATCGACGACTTCGTTGGTCGACTTGAAGATCCGGACTTTACGCCCGTCTTCGAGTATCTTGAAACCAACTCGGTCTGCACGTTGCGTAGCCGCATTATATAAGCCGATATTGGAAATCTGTATCGGCATTTCCTTTACCTGTATGCCGCCTACATCACCTTTGACCGGGTTAGGCTTTACATGTTTTTTAACCGTATTGACGCCCTCAACCAAAATGCGGTTATCGGCACGGACAGCAAGCACGGTCCCGCGCTTGCCCTTGTCTTTACCGGCGATGACAATAACGCTATCGCCTTTACGAATTTTGTTCACGTAGCCCCCTTACAATACTTCTGGCGCCAGCGAAACGATTTTCATAAATCGCTCGGTACGCAGTTCACGAGTTACCGGCCCGAAAATCCGCGTACCGATAGGTTCCAGTTTATTGTTCAGCAAGACCGCAGCATTGCCGTCAAACTTCACCAGAGAACCATCGGGACGGCGAACGCCCTTTGCGGTACGCACAACGACGGCATTATAAACGTCACCTTTTTTGACGCGTCCGCGCGGAGCAGCATCCTTAATGGTGACCTTGATGATGTCGCCTATGCTGGCATAACGCCGCTTGGAGCCACCCAACACCTTGATGCACATAACGGAGCGCGCACCGGTATTGTCGGCCACATCAAGCCTAGATTGCATTTGTATCATTTATATCTCCAACTTAACCTGCCCGCAAAAATTGCTTGCTGGACAGCTAGTTTTGGACCCGTATGGGGTAGAATGCCGTTTCCGGCAAGACGAAGCTCATAACTATATCACGCCATGAGCCATAACACAAGCATTACGCTGCCCGAGCCTTGGTAATCAATCTGGCGACACGCCAGGTCTTGGTCTTGGCAATCGGGCGGCATTCTTCAATGATGACGACATCGCCTTCATCGAACTCGTTATTCTGATCGTGTGCATGATATTTCTTGGAACGACGCACCACTTTACCAATGACCGGGTGCTTTACCTTGCGTTCTACCAGTACAGTAACCGTCTTGTCCATCTTGTCGCTGACGACGCGTCCCATCAAGCTGCGGACGACCTTATTTTCAACTTCGCTCATTTATTCACCGCCTTCAATTCATTCTCCCGCAAAACGGTATGAACGCGAGCAATATTTTTGCGCAATTTTCCCAGTTCACTCGTTTTGTTTGTTTGTTGCGTCGCCACCTGCATACGCAAGCTAAATTGAGCACGCAGCAATTCGATCAGCTCTTGTTTAATTTCTGTTGCGGATTTGGTACGCAAATCGTTCGCCTTCATCTTAACCACCTATCATTCTGGTTACAAACGCAGTCTGGATGGGGAGCTTTGCAGCCGCCAGACGAAATGCCTCACGTGCAATCACTTCATCCACGCCATCCATTTCGTACAGCATTTTACCTGGCTGAATCTCGGCCACATAATATTCGGGATTGCCTTTACCGTTACCCATCCGGACTTCAGCCGGCTTTTCGGAAATCGGTTTGTCCGGGAAAATCCGGATCCAGATACGTCCGCCACGCTTGATATGACGCGTCATGGCACGCCGGGCAGCTTCGATCTGACGCGCGGTCAGGCGACCGCGGCCCATGGCTTTCAAACCGAAATCGCCGAAACTGACTTTATTCCCCCGTGTCGCAATACCTGTATTGCGGCCCTTTTGTTCCTTGCGGTACTTTCTTCTAGCTGGCTGTAGCATGTTTAGCTCCTGGCTTTCTTACCCGTTTTTCTGGCTCGGCAGGTGCAAGCGCAGGCTGTTCGCCCTTGGTCAATGCGTCCCCTTTGTAAACCCAAACCTTGACGCCGATGATCCCATAAGTGGTTTTGGCCTCAAAAAATCCATAATCGATATCGGCACGCAAGGTATGCAACGGCACACGTCCTTCGCGATACCATTCGGTACGGGCGATTTCGGCACCGTTCAACCGACCCGAACTCATGATCTTGATCCCTTGAGCTCCCAGGCGCATGGCATTTTGCATGGCCCGCTTCATGGCGCGGCGGAACATGATTCGCTTTTCCAGCTGGCCTGCGATATTGGCAGCAATCAGCTGAGCATCGATTTCAGGTTTGCGTACTTCTTCTATGTTGACATGCACCGGAACCGCCATCATTTTCTGCAATTGCGCTTTCAGCACCTCGATATCCTCGCCCTTTTTACCGATCACAACCCCCGGACGAGCGCTAT
Organism: Pseudomonadota bacterium; assembly: GCA_021795395.1. Lineage (GTDB taxonomy): Bacteria > Pseudomonadota > Gammaproteobacteria > Burkholderiales > Sulfuriferulaceae > Sulfuriferula. The sequence goes on from JAJYPN010000006.1 coordinate 10,359, forward strand.
GGATCGTAATACGCGCATTCTTTGCAGGACGTTCGATCACGATTTTGCTAACGGAAGCATTAGCCAGTTTCTTTTTCAGGAATTCCCGAACCTTGATGTCTTCATTCAATTTGGCGGCAAAATCGTGGCTGTTGGCAAACCATTTCGAAGTCCAGTTGCGTGTGACACAAAGCCGGAGACCTGTCGGATGTATTTTCTGTCCCATTACCGCTCCTTATTCGTCGCCGACTGTCACAACAATATGACAAGTCTGTTTAATTATACGATTGCCGCGGCCCTTGGCGCGCGCCATGAAACGCTTCATCGAAGGGCCTTCATCCACAGTGATGGTGGCGACTTTCAGTTCGTCGATATCGGCACCGTCGTTGTGTTCCGCATTGGCTATAGCGGATTCCAGCACTTTCTTGATCACGGCGGCGCCCTTTTTAGGGCTGAAAGCAAGGATATTCAAGGCTTGATCGATAGGCAGGCCACGGATCTGATCCGCTACCAGACGGCCTTTTTGAGCCGATAAATGGGTACCACGCAATACGGCAGAAACTTTCATCATGGGCTCCTATTTCTTCGCTTTCTTGTCGGCAGCGTGACCGCGGAAGGTGCGCGTCAACGAAAACTCGCCCAACTTATGTCCGACCATATTTTCGGATACGAACACCGGAATATGTTGCTTGCCATTATGGACAGCAATCGTCAAGCCGATAAAATCCGGCAATACGGTGGAACGGCGCGACCAGGTTTTAATTGGACGCTTATCATTACCGGCACGTGCTGCGTCCACCTTTTTTTGCAGGTGCGCGTCAACAAACGGGCCTTTTTTAATAGAACGTGGCATAAACTTACCCTTTAACGTTGATGACGACGACGCACGATCATATTATCGGTGCGTTTGTTGCGGCGCGTACGGAAACCTTTCGCCGGCACGCCCCACGGACTGACCGGATGACGTCCTGCCGCAGTTTTACCCTCACCCCCCCCGTGCGGATGGTCTACCGGGTTCATGACGACGCCGCGTACCGTAGGCCGGATACCGCGCCAGCGCGTGGCACCCGCCTTGCCGATGGAACGCAGGGCATGTTCTTCGTTACCGACTTCGCCTATGGTTGCACGGCAGTCGACGTGCACCTTGCGAATTTCGCCCGAACGCAAGCGCAATTGCGCATACGCGCCTTCACGCGCCAGCAGTTGTACCGATGTGCCGGCGGAACGGGCCAGTTGAGCACCCTTGCTCGGCATCATTTCGACGCAATGCACGGTGGAACCGACCGGAATATTGCGCAGCGGCAACGCATTGCCCGCCTTGATCGGTGCGTCGGAGCCGTTCATCAATTGCATTCCGACCACTATTCCTTTAGGCGCTATGATATAGCGCCGCTCACCGTCCGCATAACACAGCAAGACCAGATTGGCAGAACGGTTGGGATCGTATTCTATACGTTCGACCGTAGCCGGGATTCCATCCTTGTCGCGACGGAAATCGATAATACGGTAATTCTGTTTATGGCCGCCGCCCATATGCCGAACCGTGATATGGCCGTTACTGTTACGGCCGGCGGTTTTATTCTTGCGTTCCACCAGCGATGCCAGCGGCTTGCCTTTGTGCAGACCGGGCGTTACTACCTTGACTACGGCGCGACGGCCCGGCGAAGTGGGTTTTACTTTAATCAGTGCCATGATCTACTCCTACTGGCCAGCAACAAAATTGATTTCTTGCCCTGGCTTCAGGCAGACGAAGGCTTTCTTCCAATCGCTACGGCGACCCATAAAACGACCGAATCGTTTTTGTTTCCCCTTCACGTTGGCTATTTGTACACTGTCGACTTGTACTTTAAACAATAATTCGACGGCCGCCTTGACTTCAGGTTTGGTCGCATCCGATGCGACTCGAAAAATAACCTGCTCGTGCTTGTCGGCTACGTACGTGCTCTTTTCGGACACCTGCGGCGCAAGGATTACCTGCAGCAAACGGGCATCGCTGAATTTGGGCGTATTCATAGGAACATCTCCTCCACCATTTTTACTGCGGCCGAAGTCATCAGCACTTGATCGAACCGTACCAGATTGACCGGATCGACGTGACGCGGCTCTACGATCAGCACATTCGGCAAGTTACGCGACGCCATCCAGAGATTATCGTCCAGATTGTCGGTAATGATCATGACGCGATTGACTATACCCATACCTTTGAGCTTCTCAACCAACATTTTGGTCTTAGGAATATCGAGCACAAAGGTGTCGATCACGGACAACAGATTCTCGCTTACCAGTTTGGAGAAAATGGACGCCATGCCTGCACGATACATTTTACGGTTCACTTTCTGGGTGAAATTTTCATCGGGACCGTTAGGAAACGCACGACCGCCTCCGCGCCAGATCGGACTGGAGGTCATACCCGAGCGGGCACGTCCCGTGCCTTTTTGGCGCCATGGCTTCTTGGTGCTGTGACGTACCGTCCTGCGATCTTTCTGCTGGCGGTTGCCGCTGCGGGCATTCGCCATAAAAGAGGTCACGACCTGATGGACCAGCGGCTCGTTAAACTCGCGACCGAAAAAGGTATCGGAGACTTCGAGATTGCTGGCTGCGTGGCCCTGCTCATTGATTATCTTGAGTTCCATTATGCACTCACCTTCACGCTGGGACGCACCACGACATGACCGCCTTTAGATCCGGGCACGGCCCCCTTGATCAGCAGCAACTGACGTTCGGTATCGATGCGCACCACTTCGAGCTTTTGTACCGTTCGCTGCACGGCACCGAGATGTCCTGCCATGCGCTTGCCGGGAAATACGCGGCCGGGGTCCTGCGCCTGACCAATCGACCCCGGAGTATTATGCGAACGGGAATTACCGTGACTGGCACGATTCGACGAAAAATGGTGACGTTTGATAACGCCGGAAAATCCCTTACCCTGCGTCGTCCCGGTCACATCGACCAGTTGGCCGGGTTTGAATATGTCCGGGCTCACAACGTTGCCTGCCAGCAGCGCTGAAGCATCCGCAGCAGTCAGGCGAAATTCCTTCTGGATTTCACCCGCTTCAACTCCGGCTTTGGCCAGATGGCCGGCAGCCGATTTGTTGACACGCGTCGCCCTGCGTACACCAAAAGCGATCTGCACTGCGGAATAGCCATCGATTTCAGGCGTTTTGACCTGTGTTACACGATTATTGGACACATCCAGCACGGTGACGGGGATGGTGCTGCCATCCTCGGCAAACAGCCGGGTCATGCCTATCTTACGACCAACGAGTCCTAAACTCATTTTATTTTCCTTAACAAAAAGGCGCTGATTTCAATTGACCAGCATTTTTATCCCGGGAGAATCCGTCCCGGAACGGTACCACGCCAAGCTACATTGCCTGGCAAAATTACAGCTAAACCTTGATTTCGACTTCGACACCCGCCGGCAGATCCAGCTTCATCAACGCGTCCACGGTTTTATCGGTAGGATCGATAATATCCATCAACCGCAAATGGGTACGAATTTCGAACTGGTCACGAGAGGTTTTATTGACGTGCGGAGAGCGCAATACGTCGAACCGCTCGATGGAAGTAGGCAACGGTACCGGACCTTTTACTACAGCGCCGGTACGCTTTGCCGTCTCGACGATCTCAAGCGCGGACTGATCTATCAATCGATAATCGAACGCCTTGAGTCGAATACGAATTTTCTGGTTTTTCATCACTACACCTTAAAGAGCGGAACATCAAATGCGAAAGGGCGGAATTATACCGCCCTTTCAGGTCTACAGCAAGCTTATCCTACTCAATAATTTTCGCCACCACGCCGGCGCCGACGGTACGGCCGCCTTCGCGGATCGCGAAGCGCAAGCCGTCTTCCATCGCGATCGGCGCAATCAGCGCGACCGTCACCGATACGTTGTCGCCCGGCATCACCATCTCCGTTCCGGCCGGCAGCTCTACCGCCCCGGTCACGTCGGTGGTGCGGAAATAAAACTGCGGACGATAACCGTTGAAAAACGGCGTATGACGGCCGCCTTCGTCTTTCGACAACACATAGATCTCCGCGCTGAACTTCGTGTGCGGTTTGATCGATCCCGGCTTGGCCAATACCTGGCCGCGCTCGACTTCTTCGCGCTTGGTGCCGCGCAGCAGCACGCCCACGTTATCGCCCGCCTGACCCTGATCAAGCAGCTTGCGGAACATCTCGACCCCGGTGCACGTCGTCTTCAGCGTCGGCTTCAGCCCCACGATCTCGACTTCCTCACCCACCTTGATGATGCCCCGCTCGATACGGCCCGTCACCACCGTGCCGCGCCCCGATATCGAGAACACGTCTTCCACCGGCATCAGGAACGTGCCGTCGATGGCGCGCTCCGGATTCGGAATGTAACTGTCCAGCGCCGCCGCCAGACGGAAGATCGACGGCTCGCCGATTTCACTCTGGTCGCCTTCCAGCGCCTTCAGCGCCGAACCGATGACAATCGGCGTGTCGTCGCCAGGAAAGTCGTATTTCGACAGCAGCTCGCGCACTTCCATTTCCACCAGCTCCAGCAGTTCCGCGTCGTCCACCATGTCCGCCTTGTTCATGTAGACGATGATGTACGGTACCCCGACCTGACGCGCCAGCAGTATGTGCTCCCGCGTTTGCGGCATCGGGCCGTCGGCCGACGACACCACCAGGATCGCGCCGTCCATCTGCGCCGCTCCCGTGATCATGTTCTTCACGTAGTCCGCATGCCCCGGACAGTCCACGTGCGCGTAGTGACGGTTCTCGGTTTCGTACTCCACGTGCGCCGTGTTGATCGTGATGCCCCGCGCCTTCTCTTCCGGCGCCGAATCAATGTCCGCGTAATTCTTGGCTTCACCGCCGAATTTCTTCGACAAAATCGTCGTGATCGCCGCCGTCAGCGTCGTCTTGCCGTGGTCCACGTGCCCGATCGTGCCGACGTTGACGTGCGGCTTGGTCCGTTCAAACTTGCCTTTTGCCATGATGGTGTCCTCAATAAATCAGATTATTTTTTGTTGATGATTGCTTCCGCCACATTTTTCGGGGCTTCGGAATAATGCTTGAATTCCATGCTATAAGTAGCGCGACCCTGGCTCATCGAACGCAATACGGTCGAATAGCCGAACATTTCCGCCAGCGGCACTTCAGCCGTTACCTCCTTGCCGCTCAGAGTATCGTCCATGCCTTGTATCATGCCGCGGCGCGAAGAAAGATCACCCATTACGTCGCCCATGTAATCTTCCGGGGTCTCGACTTCCACTGCCATCATCGGTTCCAGCAAAACCGGACTGGCTTTGCGCATTCCGTCCTTGAACGCAATGGAAGCGGCCATTTTAAAGGCGTTTTCGTTCGAATCCACATCATGATAGGAGCCGTCGAACAAGGTTACCTTGACATCCACTACCGGAAAGCCTGCGAGCACACCATTTGGCAACGTCTCACGCAAACCTTTTTCCACTGCGGGAATAAATTCGCGCGGCACGGTACCGCCCTTGATTGCGTCGACAAATTCAAATCCCTTGCCGGCTTCGTTCGGCTCCATCTTCAACCAGACGTGACCGTATTGACCCTTACCGCCCGATTGCTTGACGAATTTGCCTTCGATTTCCACCGGCTTGCGGATCGCTTCGCGATACGCCACTTGCGGCGCACCGACATTGGCTTCGACGCCAAATTCACGCTTCATCCGATCGACCAGAATTTCCAGGTGCAATTCGCCCATACCCGAAATAATCGTCTGCCCGGTTTCTTCATCGGTGCGCACACGGAATGACGGATCTTCCTGCGCCAACCGGTTCAAGGCCATGCCCATCTTTTCCTGGTCGGCCTTGGTCTTGGGTTCGACTGCAACGTGAATGACCGGCTCGGGAAATACCATGCGCTCGAGTATGATCGTTTTTTGCAGATCGCACAGCGTGTCGCCGGTGGTCGCTTCCTTCAGGCCGACTGCAGCCGCGATATCGCCTGCACGAACTTCCTTGATTTCAGCGCGCTGATTGGCATGCATCTGCAGAATACGGCCTATGCGCTCCTTCTTGCCCTTGATCGGATTATAGACGGTATCACCGGAATTCATCGTTCCCGAGTAAACGCGGAAAAATATCAGTTGGCCTACAAAGGGATCGGTCATGATCTTGAATGCCAGCGCCGCAAACGGCTCGGTATCGTCGGCCTTGCGTTCGCCTTCTTCGCCGTTTTCCAGTTCGCCTTTCACTGGCGGGATATCCATGGGCGACGGCAGAAAATCGATGACCGCATCGAGCATGGCCTGCACGCCCTTGTTCTTGAACGCCGAACCGCAGAGCATGGGCATGATTTCACTGGAGATGGTACGCGTACGCAGCGCTGACTTGATTTCTTCGATAGACAGATCGCCTTCTTCAAGGTATTTGTTCATCAACTCTTCGTTGACTTCAGCGGCCGCCTCGACCATTTTTTCACGCCAGGACACGCACTCGGCTTTCATCGCCTCGGGAATTTCGCGCTCGTCGAATTTCATGCCCTGAGTGGTATCGTCCCAGTATATGGCCTTCATCTTGATCAGATCGACTACGCCTTCAAACTTCTCTTCGGCACCGATAGGCAGTTGTATAGGCACGACATTAGCTTTCAACCTGGTACGCATCTGCTCGTAAACCCGCAGAAAGTTAGCGCCCGTCCTGTCCATCTTATTGACGAACGCCAAGCGCGGAACACCGTATTTGTTCGCCTGACGCCAGACCGTTTCCGACTGCGGCTGCACACCGCCGACTGCGCAATACACCATGCAGGCACCATCCAGCACCCGCATCGAACGCTCGACCTCGATGGTGAAATCCACGTGTCCCGGCGTATCGATGATATTGATATGATGCTCGGGATAACTGCTGTCCATGCCCTTCCAGAAACAGGTGGTGGCGGCGGAAGTAATCGTAATTCCCCGCTCCTGCTCCTGCTCCATCCAGTCCATGGTGGCGGCGCCGTCATGCACTTCGCCGATTTTGTGCGACACGCCGGTATAATAGAGGATACGCTCGGTAGTCGTAGTTTTACCAGCGTCGATATGCGCGCTGATACCAATGTTGCGGTAACGTTCTATAGGAGTTTTGCGTGCCACGTTATTTGCTACCCAGTCAGTGCCGACGCTTGCACGCCGGTATATTGAAATTAGAAACGGAAATGCGAGAACGCCTTGTTGGCTTCGGCCATGCGATGCACTTCGTCACGCTTTTTCATTGCGCCGCCACGGCCTTCGGCAGCATCCATCAATTCACCCGCCAGACGGATACCCATCGATTTTTCACCGCGCTTGCGGGCGGACTCTTTCAGCCAGCGCATCGCCAGCGCCGAGCGACGGGCCGGACGCACTTCGACCGGAACCTGGTAGTTGGCTCCGCCGACGCGACGGCTTTTCACTTCCACCATAGGGCGGACATTACTCAGAGCGAGTGTGAATACTTCGACGGGGTCCTTGCCGGTTTTCTGGCTGATCTGTGCAAATGCGCCATAAATGATATGTTCGGCTACCGATTTCTTGCCGCTGGACATCAGCACGTTCACAAATTTAGCTACGTCCTGATTACCGAATTTGGGATCCGGCAATATATCACGCTTGGGTACTTCTCTACGTCTTGGCATAATTACCTCTCAAATACTGCTTAATGCTGGTAACGACGCGCGTCGCCTTACCAGCAATCCGACACATCATGGGTAAAACCTGAATCAGGCTTTCTTGGGGCGCTTGGCGCCATATTTGGAACGACTCTGCTTACGATCCTTGACACCCGCCGTATCCAGACTGCCGCGAACGGTATGGTAACGTACACCCGGCAAATCCTTGACCCGGCCGCCGCGTATCAATACCACGGAGTGCTCCTGCAAATTATGGCCTTCGCCGCCAATATAGCTGCTGACCTCGAATCCGTTGGTTAACCGCACGCGTGCGACCTTACGCAACGCCGAGTTCGGTTTTTTAGGCGTCGTGGTGTACACCCGTGTACAAACACCGCGTTTTTGAGGGCAAGCCTCCAGCGCCGGCACTTTGCTTTTTACACGCTTTGCGGCACGCGGTTTGCGTACCAGCTGATTGATTGTAGGCATGCTCGATTTCCAATGTTCAATTTAATGTTGCGCGCGGCCCAAAACGGACCTCGCAGAACTGCATTACGGGCCTGTTGGAGCGCGCCGTTTCCCAGCTTATACACAAAATTCCTGATCTCTGCCGACAAAATCCAAAGTCGGTAAAAAAGACGATGGATTTTATAGGCTTAGTGTTGCAGTGTCAAGCAGACTGCTCGCTATCTATCATTTCCTGCGTCTCGAAAATATCCGACTCCGTGGCGATATCCAAACCCAGCTTCTGTTTACGCCGGGTATTATGATACGCCAGACCGGTTCCTGCCGGAATCAGACGACCGACGATGACGTTTTCCTTCAGACCGCGCAATTCGTCACGTTTACCCATGATGGCGGCTTCGGTCAGCACTCGCGTGGTTTCCTGGAACGACGCCGCGGAAATAAACGAGTCGGTCGACAGCGATGCCTTGGTGATCCCCAACAGCACATAATCAAAAGTTGCCGGTTCCTTGTTTTCCAGAACCGCCTTTTCATTTTCAATCAGCAATTCCGCGCGCTCGACCTGCTCTCCCTGAATAAATCGGGTACCGCCGGCATCCACGATGCTGACGCGCCGCAACATTTGACGGACGATGACTTCGATGTGCTTATCGTTGATCTTCACGCCCTGCAGACGATACACATCCTGCACTTCGTCGGTAATGTAGCGCGACAGGGCTTCCACACCCTTCAGCGCCAGAATATCGTGCGGATCGACCGGACCGTCGACGATCATCTCACCCTTGTTCACCACCTGTCCATCGTGTGCGGTGACATGTTTTTCCTTGGGGATCAGATATTCGTGCCCCACACCATCGAGGTCGGTGATGACCAGACGCTGTTTGCCCTTGGTATCCTTGCCGAACGACACCGTACCGGTAACGGGCGCCAGCACTCCCGCATCCTTGGGCGAACGCGCTTCGAACAGTTCGGCGACGCGCGGCAGGCCGCCCGTGATGTCTCGCGTTTTCGACGACTCTTGCGGAATGCGCGCCAGCACTTCGCCTATGCCTACTTCCTGACCGTCCTTGACCGTGATGATAGAGCCGATCTGGAACGTAATATTTACCGGCGTATCGGTAGCCGCCATCCTGACTTCATGTCCTTGTTCGTCCAGCAATTTCACCTGCGGACGCAGTCCTTTGGTAGCCACGCCGACGCGCCGCTTTGGATCGATCACGACCAGCGTGGACAAACCGGTCACATCATCGATCTGTTTGGCGACGGTCACGCCTTCCTCGACGTTCTCGAAGCGGACGCGGCCCGCGTACTCGGTGATGATGGGTCGTGTATGCGGATCCCACATCGCCATGACCTGGCCGGCTTTGATCTTGTCGCCATCCTTGACCATCAGGGTTGAACCGTAAGGCACTTTGTGACGTTCGCGCTCGCGGCCGTTGTCGCTCATGATGATGATTTCGCCGCTGCGTACAATGGCTATCGATTCGCCTTTGGCACTGGTCACCGAGCGCATGCCCGGGCTGTAGGTCACCGTACCTGCCGATTTGGATTCAAGCTGGCTGGCAGCCGCCGAACGCGATGCCGCACCACCGATGTGGAAAGTACGCATGGTGAGCTGGGTACCCGGCTCACCGATGGATTGCGCAGCAATCACACCTACCGCTTCGCCCACATTCACCAGATAGCCGCGACCGAGATCGCGACCATAGCATTTGGCGCAGAGACCGTAGCGCGTATCGCAGGTCAGCGCGGTTCTGACCTTGATTTCGTCTATCCCCAGCATTTCGATGCGTTCCGCCAACGATTCATCGAGCATTACACCGGCTTCGATGACGGTTTCGCCGGTTTCCGGGTGCACCACGTCCATCGCGGTAACGCGCCCGAGGACGCGCTCGCGCAACGGTTCGATCACTTCTCCGCCTTCGACCATGGCTTTTAACACCAGGCCCTCGCGAGTACCGCAATCGTCTTCGATCACCACCAGATCCTGAGTGACGTCGACCAGTCTGCGAGTCAAATAGCCCGAGTTGGCGGTTTTCAGTGCGGTATCGGCCAAACCTTTACGCGCGCCGTGGGTGGAAATGAAGTACTGCAGAACGTTCAGTCCCTCGCGGAAGTTCGCCGTGATCGGCGTTTCGATGATCGAGCCGTCGGGTTTCGCCATCAGCCCGCGCATACCGGCCAACTGCCGGATTTGCGCCGCCGAGCCGCGCGCGCCCGAATCCGCCATCATATAGATGGCGTTAAACGATTCCTGCGTGGTCGATACGCCGTCGCGCGTGACGACAGGTTCGCTGCCGAGCTGCGTCATCATTGCCTTGGCAACCTGATCGCCGGCACGACCCCAGATATCGACAACCTTGTTATAGCGTTCGCCCTGCGTCACCAGACCGGAAATATACTGAGCTTCGATCTCCTGCACTTCCTTTTCCGAAGCGCCGATGATTTCCTGCTTTTGTACGGGAACGAGCATGTCGTCGACGCATATCGATACGCCGCCGCGAGTCGCGTAGGCAAATCCGGTATACATCAGCTTGTCGGCCAGCAATACCGTTTCGCGCAGGCCGCAACGCCGGAAACTGACGTTGATCAAACGTGAGATTTCCTTTTTCTTCAGTATCTTGTTGACGTTGGTGAACGACAATCCTACCGGCAATATCTCCGACAGCAGGGCACGGCCTACGGTCGTTTCGTAACGCGTCACCTTTTCGGCGCGTTCGCCCTGGTCGTCGAAATACGCTTCCTTGATGCGTACCGTCACCCTGGCATTCAATTCAACCTGACGCGATTCGTACGCGCGCGACACCTCGCTCACATCGGCGAACATCATGCCTTCGCCTTGCGCATTGACTTTTTCGCGCGTCATGTAATACAGGCCGAGCACGATATCCTGCGACGGCACGATGATCGGTTCGCCGTTGGCGGGCGACAGCACATTATTGGAAGCCAGCATCAGGGTGCGGGCTTCCATTTGCGCTTCCAGCGACAAGGGCACGTGCACCGCCATCTGATCGCCGTCAAAGTCGGCGTTGAACGCCGCGCAGACCAGCGGATGCAACTGGATGGCCTTGCCTTCGATCAGCGTCGGTTCGAACGCCTGGATGCCCAGACGATGCAAGGTCGGCGCACGGTTGAGCATGACCGGATGTTCGCGGATCACGTCTTCGAGTATGTCCCAGACTACCGGCTCCTCGGTTTCCACCATGCGTTTCGCCGCCTTGATGGTCGTAGCCAGGCCCATCACTTCCAGTTTATGGAAGATAAACGGCTTGAACAATTCCAGCGCCATCTTCTTCGGCAGACCGCACTGATGCAAACGCAACTGCGGGCCGACCACAATGACGGAACGGCCGGAATAGTCGACGCGCTTGCCCAGCAGATTCTGACGGAAACGACCGCCCTTGCCCTTGATCATGTCGGCCAGGGATTTCAGCGGACGCTTGTTGGCACCGGTCATCGCTTTGCCGCGACGGCCGTTATCGAGCAGCGAATCGACCGCTTCCTGCAACATGCGCTTTTCATTGCGGACGATGATTTCCGGCGCTTTCAATTCCAGCAGACGTTTCAGGCGGTTATTGCGGTTAATGACGCGGCGGTACAGATCATTGAGGTCGGAAGTCGCAAAACGACCGCCGTCCAGCGGCACCAGCGGACGCAATTCCGGCGGCAGTACCGGCAGCACTTCCAGCACCATCCATTCGGGTTTGATCCCGGATTTCTGGAACGCCTCGATGACTTTCATGCGCTTAGCCAATTTCTTGATCTTGGTATCCGATCCGGTTTTTGCCAGATCGGCGCGTATACTTTCCACCTCGGCATAGATATCGATGCTCTTGAGCAGTTCGCGCACGCCTTCGGCGCCCATGCTCGCCCTGAATTCGTCGCCGTATTCGTCGATTTTGGCCAGATAGTCGTCTTCGGTCAGCAATTGCGAGCGGTTCAGCGGGGTCATACCGGGATCGGTCACGACATACGCTTCGAAATAGAGCACCCGTTCAATATCGCGCAACGTCATGTCGAGCACCATACCCAGCCGTGAAGGCAAGGATTTGAGGAACCAGATATGCGCCACCGGACTGGCTAATTCGATATGCCCCATGCGTTCGCGACGAACTTTGGACAAGGTGACTTCGACGCCGCATTTTTCGCAGATCACGCCGCGATGTTTCAGACGCTTGTATTTGCCGCACAAGCATTCGTAATCCTTGACCGGACCGAAAATTTTCGCGCAGAACAAGCCGTCGCGCTCGGGCTTGAACGTCCGGTAATTGATGGTTTCCGGCTTTTTGACTTCGCCGTAGGACCAGGACCGGATTTTTTCCGGCGACGCGAGGCCGATTTTGATCGCGTCGAACTCTTCTTCTTGAGTGACTTGTTTAAACAGATCGAGCAATGCTTTCATAGTTCCCTCCAATGAGGCGCGAGCAACAGAGAGGCGCGCCCTTCACCCCTCTTTGCTTCAATAACGCTCGAGATCGATATCAATTGCCAGGGAGCGGATTTCCTTCACCAACACATTGAACGATTCCGGCATGCCGGCGTCGATCTTGTGTTCGCCCTTGACGATGTTTTCGTAGACTTTGGTCCGTCCGTTGACGTCGTCCGACTTGACCGTCAGCATCTCCTGCAAAATGTACGATGCGCCGTACGCTTCCAGTGCCCACACTTCCATTTCGCCGAAGCGCTGACCGCCGAACTGCGCCTTTCCGCCCAACGGCTGCTGCGTCACCAGACTGTACGGTCCGGTGGAGCGAGCGTGCATCTTGTCGTCGACCAGGTGGTGCAGTTTCAGCACATGCATGTAGCCGACCGTCACCTTGCGGTCGAACGCTTCTCCCGTGCGGCCGTCGTACAGGGTGACCTGGCCGCTGCGGGGCAGACCGGCCAGTTCCAGCATCGCCTTGATCTCGTCTTCGGATGCGCCGTCGAACACCGGCGTTGCAAACGGAACGCCTTTGCACAGATTGCGCGCCAGTTCAATCACCTCTTCATCGCTGAAACCATCCATATCCTCCCGTTTTCCGGTGGAATTATAGATTTTTCCGATAAATTCGCGGATTTCGGAAACGTGTCGCTGAGCCTTCAACATTTCCTCGATTTTTTTGCCCAGACCCTTTGCCGCCCACCCCAGATGCGTTTCCAGAATTTGTCCGACGTTCATCCGCGACGGCACCCCGAGCGGATTCAGAACGATATCCATCGGTGTGCCGTCGGCGGTGAACGGCATATCTTCTACCGGTACGATTTTCGACACCACGCCCTTGTTACCGTGACGCCCGGCCATCTTGTCGCCGGGTTGCAGACGGCGTTTCACCGCCACATACACCTTGACCATTTTCTGGACGCCGGGTTGCAATTCGTCGCCGGCGATCAGTTTTTTCTTTTTCTCTTCGAACATCAGGTCAAATTCGAGGCGCTTTTGATCCAGACTGTCCTTGAGTAATTCCATCTGCCGGCTGGCGTCGTCTTCCGCCAGACGGATATCGAACCAGTCGTACCGGTTATGCGCGTCCAGATACTCCTGCGTCACTACGGCATCCTTGGCCAGCTTCCCCGGACCGCCCTTGGCGACCTTGTTCAACACCAGACGCTGCAAACGCGAGAATGTGTCGTTCTCGACGATACGCATGCGGTCGGCCATGTCCTTCTTGTATTTGACCAACTGGTCTTCGATGATCCACTTGGCGCGAGCATCGCGTTCTATGCCCTCACGGGTGAATACCTGCACATTGATGACCGTACCTGCCATGCCGGAAGGTACGCGCAGGGATGTATCCTTCACGTCGGAAGCTTTTTCGCCGAAGATTGCGCGCAACAGTTTTTCTTCCGGCGTCAGCTGGGTTTCGCCTTTGGGCGTAACCTTGCCGACCAGCACGTCGCCCGCTTCGACTTCCGCGCCGATATGGCAGATGCCCGACTCGTCCAGGCGCCCGAGCATACGCTCGGACAGATTGGAAATGTCGCGGGTGATTTCCTCGGCACCCAGTTTGGTGTCGCGCGCCACGACAGTCAGCTCTTCGATATGGATCGAGGTATAGCGATCGTCGGCAACCACTTTCTCGGAAATCAGGATCGAATCCTCGAAGTTGAAACCGTTCCAGGGCATGAATGCCACCAGCAGGTTCTGCCCCAGCGCCAGTTCGCCCATATCGGTCGAAGCGCCGTCGGCGATCACGTCGCCGCGAGCCAGCTTTTCACCCACCTTGACCAAAGGACGCTGATTGATGTTGGTATTCTGGTTCGAGCGCGTATATTTGATCAGGGTATAAATATCGACGCCGACTTCGCCCGCCTTGGTTTCGTCGTCGTTCACCCGCACCACGATACGGCCTGCATCGACGTAATCGACGACGCCGCCGCGGCGTGCCTGCACCGTGGTGCCCGAATCGACCGCTGCGGTACGCTCGATACCGGTACCGACCAGCGATTTCTCGGCGCGCAGACAAGGCACCGCCTGGCGTTGCATGTTCGAGCCCATCAAGGCGCGGTTGGCGTCGTCGTGCTCCAGGAACGGGATCAGCGATGCCGCTACCGAAACGATCTGCGACGGCGCCACGTCCATATATTCGATACGATCAGGATTGCTGAGTTCGAATTCGTTCTTGAAACGGCATGAAACGATTTCGCTGGTAAAACCGCCTTGCGCGCCGAGTTCGGCATTTGCCTGGGCGATCACGTATTTGCTTTCCTCGATCGCCGACAGATACTCGATCCTGTCGGTAACCCTACCGGCTTCGACCTTACGGTACGGCGTTTCCAGGAAACCGTATTTGTTGGTGCGCGCAAACAGGGCCAGCGAATTGATCAGGCCGATATTCGGGCCTTCCGGCGTTTCGATCGGGCACACGCGACCGTAGTGCGTCGGATGCACGTCGCGCACTTCGAAGCCGGCGCGCTCGCGCGTCAGGCCACCCGGCCCCAATGCCGACACGCGGCGTTTATGCGTGATCTCGGATAACGGATTGGTCTGGTCCATGAATTGCGACAGCTGGCTGGAACCGAAAAATTCCTTGATCGCGGCCGAAACCGGTTTCGCATTAATCAGGTCGTGCGGCATCAGGTTTTCCGATTCGGCCTGCGACAATCGTTCCTTGACAGCGCGTTCCACCCGCACCAATCCCGCGCGGAACTGGTTTTCGGCCAGCTCGCCGACGCTGCGCACTCGACGGTTGCCGAGGTGATCGATATCGTCGATTTCGCCGCGGCCGTTACGCAATTCAATCAATATCTGGATGACGGCAACGATATCTACCGTCGACAGCACCGGTGAGCCTTCCAGCTCGTCGCGACCGATACGGCGATTGAACTTCATCCTGCCTACCGCCGACAAATCGTAACGCTCTTCGCTGAAAAACAAACCCGCAAACAAGGCCTCGACCGATTCTTCGGTAGGCGGCTCGCCGGGACGCATCATGCGATAAATTGCCACGCGCGCCGCATATTGATCGAGCGTGTCGTCGGTACGCAAGGTAGCGGAAATGTAGGCGCCCTGATCCAGATCGTTGACGTACAGCGTCTCGATCTGCCTGATCTTTGCGTCGATCAGCCTGGTCAGCAAGCTTTCGCTGATTTCATCGTTGGCGTTGGCGACAATCTCGCCGGTTTCGGTATCGATGACATTTCTGGCCAATACGCGGCTCATCAGAAAATCCGCTGGCACGGCGATTTCGGTCAGACCGGATTCCTGCATCATACGGATATGCTTGACGGTAATGCGTTTATCCTTCGCCACAATTACTGCGCCTGCCTTGTCGAGGATATCGAAACGCGCGATCTCGCCGCGCAAGCGGTCCGGAACCAGCTCGAAACGAATGACCTGATCGTTCAGATGAAACGTATCGGTGGTAAAAAATTCGGCCAGGATCTGCTCGTTGGTATAGCCCAGCGATTTCAGCAAGGTCGTGACCGGCATCTTGCGGCGGCGATCGATACGGAAATACAGATAATCCTTGGCGTCGAATTCGAAATCCAGCCATGATCCGCGGTACGGAATAATCCGAGCGGAAAACAATAACTTGCCCGAGCTATGGGTCTTGCCTCGATCGTGCTCGAAAAATACGCCCGGGGAACGATGCAATTGCGACACGATTACCCGTTCAGTACCATTGATGATAAACGAACCGGTCGGTGTCATGAGCGGCATTTCGCCCATGTATACTTCCTGTTCCTTGACTTCCTTTACCGTAGGCTTGGATGCCTCCTTGTCCATAATCGTCAGGCGGACTTTGGCGCGCAGCGGTGAAGCAAAGGTCAACCCGCGCTGCTGGCATTCCACCATATCGAATGCCGGTTCACCCAGCACATAGCTGACGAAATCCAGCTTGGCGTTGCCGGAATGGCTGGCAATCGGGAATATGGACGTAAATGCCGCTTGCAGACCTTCGTTCGCCCGCGTTTCAGGAGCAATATCTTCCTGTAAAAACGCACGAAACGAGTCCAGTTGTGTGGCCAATAAAAAAGGTACCTTCAATATGTTTGCACGTTTTGCAAAACTTTTACGGATACGTTTTTTTTCGGTGAAAGAATAGCTCATGGAATCTCCTAGAGGAACCTGCGCAGAAGACAAAAGACAACGGACGTCAAAAGTAGTGCCGTTGTCTTGTATTTTCTGCATTGCCCGGGCGTGCCCGGGCAATGTCAGAAACAAACCTTACTTGACTTCGCAGGTAGCGCCCGCTTCGATCAATTGCTTGGCAACCGCATCCGCATCCGCCCTGGAAACACCTTCCTTGACGGGTTTAGGCGCGCCGTCGACCAGATCCTTGGCTTCTTTCAGGCCCAGGCCGGTGATCGTACGCACCACTTTGATGGTATTGACCTTATTTTCACCGGCACCGGTCAGGATAACGTCGAATTCGGTTTTTTCTTCTACCGCGGCTGCGCCGCCGGCAGCAGGCGCCGCAGCAACGGTAACCGCTGCAGCCGCAGCCGAAACACCGAATTTTTCTTCCATATCCTTGATCATTTCGGACAGATCAAGCACAGTCATATTAGCAATTGCATCTAAAATTTCAGCTTTGGACAAAGCCATGGTAATTCTCCTGATGGGAAAGTAATAAATATTGCAACACGCTCGGTGCTGCCGAATTAAGCTGCCTGCTTATCGCGTACCGCAGCCAAACCGCGCACGAATTTGGTCGGAACTTCGTTAAGCGTACGTACGAACTGGGTGACCGGCGCCTGCATGGTGCCCATCAATTTCGACAGCAATTCATCGCGGCCAGGCATATTGGCCAGATTCGAGACATCTTTTGCAGTCATCACGAAATTAGCCATTGCACCCGCCTTGATCACCAACTTATCATTGGTTTTGGCGAAATCGGATAATACCTTGGCAGCCGAGACAGGGTCTCTGGAAATCCCGTATACCAACGGACCGACCAGTTGGTCAGCCAGTCCGGCAAACGCGGTTCCCGATACCGCACGGCGTACCAGCGTATTTTTCAACACGCGCAAATACACCCCATTGGCTCGCGCTTTGACGCGCAATCCGGTCATGCTCACCACCCCCATGCCGCGATATTCTGCAACCACGATGGTTTGGGCATTCAGCAGTTCGCTGCTCAACTCCGCAACAACCGCTTTTTTTTCCTCTAGATTCAGACTCAAGGTCTTACCTCCTCCATTAACATCGAATTCACCGGCGATAAACCGGCGCTATTCGAGAATCGACGACCTTTCATCAGGAGCTACCCATGCACTGCAAAAGCTTTTCCTGTTTCGGGTACGCCATCTGCGCTGGGCAGGATTTTTAATACAGCCAAATCCGATTAAGTCCGGCCGCAATTATTTCCAGCAGCCCGACCCCAGCGGTCTTTGATAACCAGCCTGCACTATCGCACAGACTGCCCAAAGTTCTTACCGATCATTCAGCGGCATTCAGTCGCGAACAATCCTTTTAGTTGGCAAGGCTATTGCCATCGATCCGCACACCCACACCCATGGTGCTGGAAACCGAGACTTTTTTCATGTAAACGCCTTTTGCGCTGGCCGGACGCGCCTTGTTCAGGGCATCGATCAGGGCAGCGAGATTTTCCCGCAAGGCATCGACTTCAAATGAGGCACGACCAATAGTA
The DNA here is from genome assembly GCA_021795395.1 of Pseudomonadota bacterium. Lineage (GTDB taxonomy): Bacteria > Pseudomonadota > Gammaproteobacteria > Burkholderiales > Sulfuriferulaceae > Sulfuriferula. Next base: position 28,455 of record JAJYPN010000006.1, read on the forward strand.
CATTGCACGATACCGCCCTTATCCGTACGATATTGCACCTGTCCCGCACGGGCATTGCGCACCGCACCGGCCACGTCCATCGTCACCGTCCCCACCTTGGGGTTAGGCATCAGACCTCGCGGCCCCAGAACCTGGCCCAGCTGACCGACTACGCGCATCGCATCCGGGCTCGCAATGACCACATCGAAATCCATCCGTCCGCCCTTGATCTCGGCGGCCAGATCATCGAAACCGACGATGTCCGCGCCGGCTGCGCGCGCCGCATTCGCGGCTTCGCCCTGGGCGAACACAGCGACACGTACCATCTTTCCCGTGCCGCGAGGCAATACTACCGAACCGCGCACCAATTGATCCGATTTGCGCGCATCAATACCGAGATTGACAGCGATATCGATCGATTCGTCGAACTTGGCCGTCGCAGTTTCCTTGATCAGGCTCAAAGCGTCCGTCACCGGATATAACTTCGTACGATCGATTTTCGCCTTGATCGCTTGCTGGCGTTTTGACAATGCGGCCATTATGCGCCCTCCACTTCTATGCCCATGCTGCGTGCGCTGCCGGCGATGGTTTTTACCGCGGCATCCATATCGGCAGCGGTCAAGTCCGGCATTTTGGCGCGCGCGATATCTTCCGCCTGGGAACGCGTCAGCTTGCCCACTTTATCGGTATGCGGCCTTGGACTGCCTTTTTGCACTCCGGCGGCTTTTTTGATCAATATGGACGCAGGCGGCGTCTTCAGTACGAAAGTAAAACTTTTATCCGCATAAGCGGTGATGACCACCGGTATCGGCAAGCCGGGTTCCATACCTTGAGTCTGAGCGTTAAACGCCTTGCAGAACTCCATGATATTGAGGCCGCGCTGACCTAATGCCGGACCGATCGGAGGGCTGGGATTCGCCTTACCTGCAGCGACCTGTAGCTTGACGTAGCCAACGATTTTTTTTGCCACTTTAATACTCCTGTAAATGGGTAATAACGAAGCGACAAGACCAGGATCTGCTCTGGCCTATCCCCTCTCCCCGTGATCAAACTCCCGGCCGTACACCGGACTACCTCAATATCACGCCTTTTCAACCTGACTGAAATCCAGTTCTACCGGCGTTGCGCGGCCAAAGATCAGCACCGATACGCGCAATTTGCTCTTGTCGTAATTCACTTCTTCCACATTGCCGTTAAAGTCGTTAAACGGCCCGTCGGTCACACGCACCGATTCGCCCACCTCGAACAGTATCTTGGGCCTGGGTTTCTCGACGCCTTCCTGAATCTGATGCAGAATGGCGTCGACTTCCCTGGCGCTGATCGGCGTAGGCTTCATCGCGGTGCCGCCGACAAAGCCGGTAACCTTGGGGGTATCCTTGATCAAATGCCAGGTTTCATCGTTCATTTCCATTTCGACCAGCACATAGCCGGGGAAAAATTTACGCTCCGAAATGGATTTTTGACCGCCCTTCATTTCTATGACTTCTTCTACAGGCACAAGGATCTGCCCAAACATCTCCTGCATTCCTGCACGCTCTATCCGTTCGAGCAAGGTACGTTGTACCGTTTTTTCAAATCCGGAATAGGCGTGCACTACATACCAGCGTTTACTCATGTATCGCTCCGCCCCATCAGCCATTTAACCGCCCACAACAAACCCGCATCGACCAGCCATAGAAATATGGCCATCACCACCACAAAGCCGAATACTATAGCGGTAGTCTGTATGGTCTCCTTGCGCGTCGGCCATACCACTTTCTTCGCTTCTTTCAGCGCTTCCTGCGAAAACCCTGCAAATTGCTGCCCGGCAGCGGTGTACCATGCAATTGCCGCGGCCGCTGCAAAACCGGCCAGTATCGATGCCAGCCGTACGACCTCGGCACTTTCGGCAAAATAGTAAAATCCGGCTATACCTGCAACTATCAGCAGCGCCGCCAGCAGCAATTTGATCTTATCGGTCATTTAAGCTTGTGAGCCTCGCGTTTAACGGCAAGACCGCAACACTCCCGTAATTTGGCAGGCCAGGAGGGCCTCGAACCCCCAACCCTCGGTTTTGGAGACCGATACTCTGCCAATTGAGCTACTGGCCTAATAAAGGAAATAACGGATTGCCGGCACGACCTCAAGTCATGCCGGCAATTTCGCAATCCTGCGGAATCCTACTCAATAATTTTCGCCACCACGCCGGCGCCGACGGTACGGCCGCCTTCGCGGATCGCGAAGCGCAAGCCGTCTTCCATCGCGATCGGCGCAATCAGCGCGACCGTCACCGATACGTTGTCGCCCGGCATCACCATCTCCGTTCCGGCCGGCAGCTCTACCGCCCCGGTCACGTCGGTGGTGCGGAAATAAAACTGCGGACGATAACCGTTGAAAAACGGCGTATGACGGCCGCCTTCGTCTTTCGACAACACATAGATCTCCGCGCTGAACTTCGTGTGCGGTTTGATCGATCCCGGCTTGGCCAATACCTGGCCGCGCTCGACTTCTTCGCGCTTGGTGCCGCGCAGCAGCACGCCCACGTTATCGCCCGCCTGACCCTGATCAAGCAGCTTGCGGAACATCTCGACCCCGGTGCACGTCGTCTTCAGCGTCGGCTTCAGCCCCACGATCTCGACTTCCTCACCCACCTTGATGATGCCCCGCTCGATACGGCCCGTCACCACCGTGCCGCGCCCCGATATCGAGAACACGTCTTCCACCGGCATCAGGAACGTGCCGTCGATGGCGCGCTCCGGATTCGGAATGTAACTGTCCAGCGCCGCCGCCAGACGGAAGATCGACGGCTCGCCGATTTCACTCTGGTCGCCTTCCAGCGCCTTCAGCGCCGAACCGATGACAATCGGCGTGTCGTCGCCAGGAAAGTCGTATTTCGACAGCAGCTCGCGCACTTCCATTTCCACCAGCTCCAGCAGTTCCGCGTCGTCCACCATGTCCGCCTTGTTCATGTAGACGATGATGTACGGTACCCCGACCTGACGCGCCAGCAGTATGTGCTCCCGCGTTTGCGGCATCGGGCCGTCGGCCGACGACACCACCAGGATCGCGCCGTCCATCTGCGCCGCTCCCGTGATCATGTTCTTCACGTAGTCCGCATGCCCCGGACAGTCCACGTGCGCGTAGTGACGGTTCTCGGTTTCGTACTCCACGTGCGCCGTGTTGATCGTGATGCCCCGCGCCTTCTCTTCCGGCGCCGAATCAATGTCCGCGTAATTCTTGGCTTCACCGCCGAATTTCTTCGACAAAATCGTCGTGATCGCCGCCGTCAGCGTCGTCTTGCCGTGGTCCACGTGCCCGATCGTGCCGACGTTGACGTGCGGCTTGGTCCGTTCAAACTTGCCTTTTGCCATGATGGTTATCCTCTCAGCGAAACGATGACTACAAAATATCCATAAATTTGGTGCCCATGACGTGGATTGAACACGTGGCCTCTCCCTTACCAAGGGAGTGCTCTACCACTGAGCTACATGGGCGCTGCGACTGCTAAAACCTAACCCTGTCTTCAACGTCTCCAGGCTGATCTGGAGCGGGTGAAGGGAATCGAACCCTCGTCGTAAGTTTGGAAAACTTCTGCTCTACCATTGAGCTACACCCGCATACACTTACCGAATGCCACTTTTCGGACCAGAGCGCATACGCAATCTAAACTCCACAAACCGCTAAAATCTGGTGGAGGGGGAAGGATTCGAACCTTCGAAGGCAGAGCCGTCAGATTTACAGTCTGATCCCTTTGACCGCTCGGGAACCCCTCCAAAACAAGCCGATTATTATCTTATATAAGTGAGGCCCAGTCAAACATTAAAACGAAAATGCATCACATCGCCGTCGCAGACCGTGTAATCCTTGCCTTCCAAACGCATTTTTCCGGCCTCTTTCGCGCCTTGCTCGCCTTGGTAATGAATGAAATCGGCATAAGCTATCACTTCGGCGCGGATGAATCCGCGTTCGAAATCGGTATGAATCACCCCCGCAGCCTGCGGTGCGGAACTGCCCTTGCGTATCGTCCACGCCCGGACTTCCTTGACTCCGGCGGTAAAATACGTTTCCAGCCCCAATAACTGGTATGCTGCCTGGATCAAACGGTTCAAGCCGGGCTCGGTCTGCCCCAGGTCCGCCAGAAACAATGCCTTGTCCGCCTCTTCCATATCGACCATTTCGGCTTCCAGCGCCGCGCATATCACCACGACCGGCGCGCCTTCCGCGCCGGCAAATTGCCTGACTCGGTCCAGCAAAGGATTATTTTCAAAGCCGCTGTCATCGACGTTTGCGGCATATAGTACCGGCTTGTTCGTCAACAGACACAAAGGCTGCAGCAATCTCTGCTGCTCGATATCCAACGCCATGGCGTAAACGGGTTTGCCGGTATCGAGATGGCTGCGCACCTGCTCGAGCAGCGCTACCATTTTGATTGCTTCCTTGTCGCCGGAACGCGCGCTCTTCTGATAGCGCGAGTAACTTTTTTCCAGCGTCGCCAGATCCGCCAGAGCGAGTTCGGTCTGTATTGTTTCAATATCCGATACAGGGTCAACCCTGCCCGCGACGTGAACGACGTTATCGTCCTGAAAACAGCGTACAACATGCATGATGGCATCGGTTTCGCGAATATTGGCAAGGAACTGATTACCCAGCCCTTCGCCCTTCGACGCTCCCGCCACCAGCCCTGCTATATCCACAAATTCGACTATCGCCGGCAACACGCGCGCAGGGTTGACGATGGCAGCCAATGCATCAATACGCGAATCGGGGACTTCCACCATCCCGGTATTCGGTTCTATGGTACAGAAAGGATAGTTTTCGGCGGCTATGCGTGCGCGGGTCAAGGCATTAAACAAAGTAGATTTGCCTACGTTAGGCAGTCCGACAATACCGCATTTCAGACTCATAATTATCCTTTTAATCAATACACAACATAAGCAATCCAAACAGGTCTACGCGCGCGATTACTGCGACCGAAACAGGCTGCGGAGAGGTCAACCAGAATGAATAATTTGTACGAGTGATCCACGATCGCTTCAGACGGATGATTATAACATCCACGTCTGCCTGCTCCCACAGCGGCAAAACTTGCGGGCAGCTGGGGACAGAGCGGGATTATGTCATGTTCGATACGAATCCGCTATCGAGCTCATTGCCTGATTGCGTGAACGGTAGCGATAAGAAAGCTGACTCCACGTTTTTCTCAGCCGGTTTTCATGCCGAGGGTAAATACGGAGACTGCATATTAACGGAACGGCTGCCTAAACGACAGCCAATTCGAAATAATCCGAAGTGCGATACCAATTGTCGCCGACGGTATCCCACTATTTTCGGGATGCAAATGTGCTCCAGCTTACGTTTGCCGATGCCCCTATCGATCAGAATTATCCCGGTGTGCAGATGATTTATCGGGTGTTACGCTAATTTTTCTGCTGCCTTTCACCTTGACTCCTTATCTTTAATAAACGCCGCTTGATTTAATTACGCCCTGCCATGACGCCGCCATCCACATCCCAAACTGCTCCCGTTACCCAACTTGCCTTATCCGAAAGAAGAAAACAGACGACATTCGACACATCCTCGGCTTGGCCGATACGGCCTATGGGATGGAAATCATTAAATCCCTGCAACGCTTTCTTGACTTCATCGGGATCAATGAAGCGTTCGTAAATCGGCGTTTCAACCACCGCAGGCGCAACCGCATTCACCCGGATGCCATATTCACCTAACTCCAGCGCAAGGTGTTGAGTCAAGCTGTGCAAGCCCGCTTTTGCCATGGAATATGCCGATGACGGAGTCGCGAGGATGGCCTGATGCGCCCACATCGATCCGATATTGATAACCGAACCCGGCATCTTGTTCTCGATCATTCTCTTAACCACTGTTTGGGTGATAAAAAACAAGCCCTTATTGATTGCCATATAACTGTCGTAGTCATCGGCGGAATGTTCCACGAATTTTTTCGGAAAAAAAATACCGGCTGAATTGACGAGATAATTAAACGGTTCGGCTGCCGCGATATACCCGCAAAGGCGCGACAGGTCATCCGCCTTTGATATGTCCGCCGGAAATAGCGTCGCGTATCCGTCTGCTAATGTTTGTTTTGCCGCCTCCAGCGTACTTTCATTCCTGCCGACCAAAGTAGACTTAATTCCTTCCGCGGCTAATTGTTTTGCGACCGATAGCCCAATTCCGCTACCTCCTCCGATTATTAAAGCGTTTCGACTCATCATTTCACCTTTCGCGTTGTTAAATCGCTCCTTGCGTCTATAAATATTTATAGCCTACTTACTAGTTGGTAGTCAATACCGGGGAAATCAGGCAAACTTTATTATTAGATTAATTTGGCAGGGAAGAGAAGCGTACTTTAAATAAAGTAAAGGAACGGTTACCGTTTAGAGACTGGCAACTTGCCATTTTTCAACCACCCTCATAAATGCATTTATAACAAAACACTGTTACATCTATATGACGAAAAACGATATCTAATTGATTTGCCGAATAACGGCAATTGCCATTTCGGTAGCCGTTACCTTTTGCACCGGCGGCTGGCTAACAGCTCTTGTCATCGATGAAGATCAGGCCATGAAACTGCTCGATGACGCCCAAGAGATATTGAGAAGAATTATGCAGCCGGGATAACATCATCGCGCCTTCAAGCGCGCTGAATATCAACTGCGCGGCCGAGCTGGATATCAAAGCCGGATTAAAAGCTTTTTGTACGATGCCGCGCTCGATAAGCGACGCCAGCCAGCGCTGGTTCTTTAGGCAGAAGTCGAGAATTTCTTCTCGCACGAATTCGGGCAACGCACCAATTTCAGCCCCCATTACACCGGCCAGACAACACTTCTCGTTATTGGATTGCGCCAGCGTTACTTCAAACAGCGAAAAATAAGCATCGAGCTGTTCGGCAGGGAGCTGAAAATCGGCCTCGATAGCTTCGAGAGAGCGCACGAAATGGTCGGTATAACGTTGCACCAGCGCCAAAACCAGATCTTCTTTTTTGGGAAAATGATAATGGATGCTCGCCTTGCGTATGCCGATTGCCAGGCTAAGCTCGCGGTAACCAAAACTGGTATAGCCGCCGCGCTGTACGATATCCTGCGCGGCATCCAGAATCTGTTCGCGCCGGTCGATAACGAATTTTACGGCTATTTGACCGGCTTGCGGCACTTTGCGCTCAGCCATTTATCGTTGCCCCGCCAGCAACTGGGGTAAAGAAAAAATTCATGACTTTTTACACCTATAATTTTTATTTACCGCAAACCTGTCCGCATAAAGTTTTCGTACGTAATTATATTTTAGTGTGCAATTTCAGCATTGCCGCAACAAAATCGCCCTGCAACATTTCCGGCAATAATACCAGACTTTGCGCTATGGAATCTTGCAGCAATGTGGCCTCGTCACTCCGCGGCGGCTTGAGCACATATGCCGCCACATCCTGTTTGACGCCCGGATGCCCGATCCCGAGGCGCAAGCGCCAGAATGATTGCGTGCCCAATTGCGCAGCGATATCTTTCAGGCCGTTATGGCCGCCGGTGCCGCCGCCCTGTTTCAGGCGCGCAACACCGGGGGGCAAATCGAGTTCGTCGTGCACCACCAGCATTTCTTCGACAGGAATTTTATAGAACCGCATCACCGCGGCGACCGCCTTGCCGCTCAAATTCATGAAAGTCTGCGGCATGATCAAATGCACCGGCGCATCGCCGCTACTGCGGCCTGCAATAGCAAAAAAGCGGGGTTCCGGCTGCAACTTCGCGCGCAAAATTGCCGCGCACTCCGTTACCCACCAAAATCCCGCATTATGCCGCGTGTCTGCGTATTCACGACCCGGATTGCCCAATCCGACTATGAGCCGTATCGCCGTCATACGCCTGCGCTTATCAAGCTTCCGTCGGCGCTTCTTCTTCCGCAACCGTACCACGAGGCACAGTGATCGTCACTACCGCCGGATCTTCGCCCTTGATCGTGAGCACCGATTCTACGCCTTCGGGAAGTTTCAGATCGGATACATGCAAAGAATGGCCTACGGTCAGTTCGGCCAGATCCACTTCGATAAACTCGGGCAGGCTGTCCACGAGACAGCTTACATCGAGCTCGGTCATGATGTGGTTGACTATGCCGCCGGTCAGCTTGACGCCGGGTGCGATATCCGCATTGATGAAATGCAAGGGGATGCTGACGTGAATCTTGTGGGCCTTGTCGACGCGCTGGAAATCGACGTGCTGAACTTCGACGCGAAACGGATGCATGACGAAATCGCGCAACAACACGGCTTCCTTGACGCCATCCAGATTAAGCGTCAGTACGGACGCATGGAACGACTCGCGTTTCAGCGCGTAATACAGCGCGTTATGATCGAGTTCTATGTTGACGGCAGGCTTGTCGCCACCATAAATCACTCCCGGTGTCTTGCCGGTACGACGCAGGCGGCGGCTCGCACCCTTACCCTGTACGTCACGTTTTTGTGCAATTACTTCCATTTTCCACTCCTGCTGATAACGATTGCCAAACAGGCAACCGGTTGGTTAATTCATCCCCGCGACCAGACGATGAACACAATGGCGAACGCATGGACGTTCGCCGAAAATCATTCCATGAACAAGGAACTGACCGAATCCTCGTTACTTATGCGACGCATCGTTTCCGCCAGCAATTCCGCTACCGACAACTGCCGTATGCGCGGACTGGATTTGGCATCGTCGCGCAACGGGATGGTGTCAGTGACAACCAGCTCATCGATTGCAGACTGGTTGATCCGCTGCACCGCGGTGCCCGACAATACCGGATGAGTACAATAGGCCAGCACCCGTTTTGCGCCGCGATCTTTCAACGCCTGCGCCGCTTCGCACAGGGTATTGGCGGTATCGACCATATCGTCCATGATGATGCAGGTGCGATTTTCAACATCGCCGATAATATTCATGACCTTGGCCACATTCGGCTTGGGGCGGCGTTTGTCGATGATGGCCAGATCGGATTCCAGGCGTTTTGCCAGTGCCCTGGCCCGCACTACGCCGCCTACGTCCGGCGACACTACCACCAGATCGGGATGCGACTGTTTCCAGACATCGCCCAGCAATATCGGCGAAGCGTAAATGTTATCGACGGGGATATCGAAAAACCCCTGTATCTGGTCGGCGTGCAAGTCCATAGTCAACAAGCGGTCTATGCCGGCACCGGTAAGCATGTTGGCAACCACTTTGGCGGTGATCGCCACACGGGCGGAGCGCGGACGCCGATCCTGGCGCGCATAACCGAAATACGGTATCGCCGCCGTAATCCGGCCGGCCGACGCGCGCCTCAAGGCGTCGACCATGACCATGATCTCCATCAGGCTGTCGTTGGTCGGCGCACAGGTGGATTGCAATACGAATACGTCTTTACCGCGGACGTGCTCGAGCAGTTCGACCATCACTTCGCCATCGGAAAACCGCGCTACAGTCGCCCGTCCCAAATGAATGTTGAGATGACGCACTACATCTTCGGCTAACCGAGGATTCGCATTTCCGGCAAATACCATCAAACTATCGTAGGCCACTATTACTCCACACCCTGACTACGGACGACAACCTGACAACAAAAAACAAAAGCGTGTAACCCCACATTACACGCTTTCATACTCAAATCTGGCAGGGGAGGCAGGGATCGAACCTGCGAATGTCGGAATCAAAATCCGATGCCTTACCACTTGGCGACTCCCCTGTTGTACTGACTAAGTTATTTCATGCTGCATTATCATACTGCGGGTGCCGATCGAGCCCTCGTGCGACAAATCCGCGCATTGTCTCGGGTCTGGCCGCAAAAACCTGTCGGGCCGATTCTTCGTCGCCAAATTCTGCAAATACACAGGCGCCCGATCCAGTCATACGGGCTTCAGCATACAAATTCAACCACGCCAGGCAATCCGCTACGGCAGGATATTCCTTGCATACGGCCGCCTGCAAATCGTTGCGCGTCTCCCGGCGCAATTTTTCAGCATCAATCTGTATTGCTCCACCGAATCCCGCCATCCCTTTTCCACCTTCGGAAAAGTCCGTTATTTTGATAGCTTTACTGTCCCTTGTCAATTGTTCCTGCGCAAAAATCTTTGCAGTCGATACCTGTACCGGCGGGATCAAAACCAGATACCATGCCTGCGGCAATTTTACTGCATGCAAAATTTCTCCGATTCCCTGAGCGTATGCATTCAAGCCAAAAACGAAAACGGGAACGTCTGCGCCCAATTCCAACGCCATTTCCTGCAATTGCAGGCGCGACCGGTTCAGGTTCCATAGCCGGTTCAGGCCGAGCAGGACACTGGCCGCGTCCGAACTGCCGCCGCCCAGTCCTCCCCCCATCGGCAAACGCTTATCGAGCGCGATATCCACGCCGCAGCGTACCGCGCTGCGTTGCTGCAACAGCCGTGCAGCGCGCACACACAAATCGTGTTCTTCGGCGACCCCCGTCAAGGGATGCGTGCGTAGAATCAGACTGTCATCACGCCGGCGCAAATGCAGCGTATCGCCAAAATCGATAAAACGGAAAACCGTTTCCAGCAAATGATAGCCATCGGCTCGACGTCCGGTAACATGCAGGAAAAGATTCAGTTTTGCCGGTGCGGAACAGGTTAGTTCGTTCATTTCAACGTGCCTGCAACCATTCGCCGACAATCAAATGGACTGTAACGCCTGCCCCGCTCACGACCAGATTATCCGGCAATTCTTTCCCTTCTGCCATCGTCCAGCGTTTGTACGTCACCAGCCAGTCCGACTGTGCAAGTTCGATCATGCCGGTCGCGGAATCGGTGTTTACGCGGTAAGGCAGCTGAGGAATCGCGCTGCCTGCCACCCAATAAGTCAAATCCTGCAACGGCAAACGCCAGCCGAGCAATTGTCCGGTAAGGTCTTCCAGGCTGGACGCCGTATGTATATGGCCGCCGCTGTCGGTTAGCGTCACGCCCGTGCTGTCGCGGATCAATACAGCGACAGTTTGTCCCAGCGGAGTCGACAACGCGAGCGTATCGCGGGCTGGAGTGTGCTGCCAATGGATATTCGCAAGCGAAGATTCCCGACCATAGCGCAGGGCTATGCGACCATCAAGCTCGAAAGCGCTCACCGGATGTGCGTTCAAATGCGCCGGCGCTTGCGCTACCGGCGCAGTGGCGCAACCGGAAAGACCTAAAAGTACTGCGCATCCGCAGACGACAAGAAACCGCATCGCTTATTTATATTTTGCGGTCACATCCAGCAAAGCCTGATTTTTGGGGTGCGCCGCCAGCGCCTTGCTCCATATTTGACGAGCTTCGTCATGCTTGCCCTGCGCCCACAATACGACCCCCAGATGCGCCGCGATTTCCGGATCGGGGAACTTGCTGTAGGCGCGGTTTAAAAAATCTGCCGCCATCGGCAAATTGCCTATGCGATATTGCGCCCAACCCATACTATCGAGTATATAGGCATCGTCGGGAGCGAGTTTCAGCGCTTCCTTCAATAGATTCAGCGCTTCCGGCAGCCGGATATTATGATCGGCCAGCGTGTAACCCAAGGCATTCAATGCCTGGGCGTGATTGGGTTGCAGCGAGAGCAAATGGCGCAGATCGGCTTCCATGATATCGAGATGATTCAGCCGTTCGGCCGCCATCGCGTGATCGTAGAGCAGATCGATGGAATCGGGGCGGCTCGCCAGCGCATCGCCGAGCACGGTATAAACTGCTTTGTCGTCGTGCGCTTCGCGCAACATTTCGGCTTCGGCCTGGATCAGCTCAACGCGTTCGGCATCGTCGTTGACCTTGACGCCATGCAAATACGACCGCGCTTGATCCAGTTTTCCCTGTTTTGCCAGCAGCATCGCATATTTGATTTGCGCAATCACATATTGCGGACCCGGGGCAACCGAGCGGTACCAGTCAGCTGCATCATTATATCTATGTTGCGCTTCGGCTACCTGGCCGAGATAAATCTGAACGACGCCCGGCTGCGAGTAATGTTCCTGCAATGCCTTGGCAAACGCCGCATCGGCAGCGTCGAGTTCGTTCATCTGCAGGGAAATCAGCCCTATCGCCAATTGCATTTCCGCGTTATTGGGTAAATCCTGCGCCAACAGCTCGAACTGGCGCCGTGATTCTTCCAGATCGTTACGGTTAAGCAGATACCGGGCATAGGCCAGCCGCACTTCGTTGGCTTTGGGATAACGCTGCAAATAATCCTTGATATACGCTATACCCTTATTGCTGCCATTGTGGCTCAGGATTTCGAATCTTAGCAGCGCTGCCGTATCCCATCCCGGTTTAAGCTTGTCCGCCATATCCAGTTGCGCCAATGCCAGATCAAACTGGCCGGCACGCGCTGCAGCCTGAGCGATCGCCAGATGCGCTTCGGGCAAATCGGGATAGTTTTGCGCCAGATCCTGTATCAATTTCAAACTCGCTGTCTTGTCCGGTTGGTTATTCAGCATGATGCCCAATTGCATGAATTCAGCTCCTGCCTTTTCGGGATGGGCGCTCAGCAATTGCTGCAGATAAGGCGAGGCATAGGCCGGTTTGTTACTGCTCAGCAGAATCGCCACCAAAGCCTGCTGCGCATTAACCGACTGCGGATCCAGTTCCAGCCATAACTTGGCTGCCGATTCCGCGGCGTTTCCCCGTTGTGCATAAATCGCTACTTCCGTAGCACGTTTCGCAATACGCGGGTCTCGCGTATTCCTGGCCAGATCGAGATAGGCATCGCTGGCCAAGGCCAGATCGCCACGCTGCAATGCGATCTCCGCCACCAGATATTGGTACAGGATCTGATCGGTAAGCTCCAGCTTGGGCAATACCTGCCCGGTCGCGCCGGATTTGGCTCCAAGGGTCGCCGCCGCTGGCGCAGGAACCGTATTGTCCGCAGCCGGGGGTGGCACTGACGCAGCGGTAGCGCTCGCGGCAAAAAAGCAACCCAGGACAATTATCGCAGTGTTTAAAATGGAAGGACGCATAGTGGTTCCAGGAAATGTTTAAGAATTGGAAAACATCAAATTGCAAAGGTTCAGTATTATCCCGGCCATCTTCATGCGTACGAACAGTTTCCATCGGATACAAACATTTTCATACGCTCGAATTTCTCCCGCGATATGGGCAATATGGCCATCATAAGGAAATCTGCAGATAATGATGTCCCTGAGTGCGCAAACGCTCGCGCGGCTGAGGATAATCAGGATAAAGACGCGCCACCTCACGCCAGAAAGCAGGCGAATGATTCATGTGCGCCAAATGCGCCAGCTCATGCGCCAACACATAATCCGCTTCCGCCGGACTCGCCTGCAATAAGCGCCAGTTCATACGTATGATGCCGGTTTTCGTGCAACTACCCCAGCGACTGCGTGCACTGGATAATTTTAACGCTATCGGCTGCCGCGCCAGGGAAGCTGAAAACAGGGTCAAACGGTGCTGAAAGTACGACAATGCTTTGCGCCGATACCACGCGATCACGCTAGCTTGAAGATTATTTACTGCGCGTACGGGATAGTACAGGACGTCGTCCATTATTGCTATCGATGCAATGTCCTCGTTCAACCTGAGTGTTACCGTTTCGCCCAGCAGGCTCAAACGGGTTCCCTCTCGCCATCTCAATTGAGGAAGGATTTGATCGGCTTGCCCAGCCAATTTTTTCACCACCCAGGCGGCATGATCCAATACGAATTTTTCGACGGAACTGACCGGCGCCGACCACGGCGCATAGACAATCAAACCCTGCGCTCCCACACTCAAAGCCAGAGTCCGGCGCAATGTGCTGCGTTTCAGCCGATAATTACGCTCTATGCCACCCATGAGCAGGCATTTCGATTCAACGGTGCGTTGTGACGGATTCGTATTCATGTAAACGTAACATCTCGGTTTCTATCCAATCGTGCACCCGCTGATTAAGCATATCCGGTTTCAATCCGGCAGGATCGATGACCGGCCCGATGCTGACAGTAATCAGGCCAGGGCGCTTGAGAAACGCATTTTTGGGCCACAATTCCCCTGCATTATGCGCAACAGGCACAACCAGAGATGCAACGTGAGTCGCCAGCCAGGCTCCCCCTATGCCGTATTTTCCGACCTCCCCTGCCGCGACTCGCGTTCCCTCCGGGAAAATCAGCACTCCCATGCCATCGGCCAATCGCTGCCTGCCCTGATCGGCGATTTGTCTTAACGCCGCCCTGCCATCGCCGCGATCGATAGCAATCGGCGACAGCATGGCCATGCCCCAACCGAAAAACGGGATACGCAACAATTCCCGTTTCAGGACGATGGCCATAGGCGGCAACAATATCGGCAACGCGATCGTTTCCCATGCCGATTGGTGCTTGGACATGACAATAGCGGGTACGCCGGGTAAGTTTTCAAGCCCGACTATCTGATAACGTATGCCGCAAATCCACCATGCCAGCCGTATCACGCTCCGATTCCAACCAGTGATTATCCGATAGCGCATGAGCAGCGGCAAAGGGAAAACCAGCAATGACAGTACGGCGAAAAGGACGGTCAATACCGATTGCATCAATAAAAAAAGCGTCGATCGAAACACTATCATTAAGCCAGCACCTGGTCAATCGCGCTCGATAAATCGGCGAAAATCTGCGTATTTTCAGGCAAATTACCTGCCGCCAGCGTTTTAGCACCCTTTCCGGTCAAAACCAGGATAGGCGCGGCGCCCACCGCTACCGCCGCTTGCAAATCACGCAAACTATCGCCCACGGTAAGCACATTTACCAGACTGATATCGAATCGTTCCGCGATTTCCAGATACATCCCCGCTTGCGGCTTGCGGCAGGCGCATTTCGCTTCGGCAGCATGAGGGCAATAGAATACCGCGTCGATACGACCGCCCACGGCAGCTACGGCTTTATGCATTTTTGCGTGAATCGCATTGAGCATGGCCATATCGAACAGCCCGCGTCCTACTCCTGATTGATTGGTCGCCACCACGACACGATATCCTGTCTGATTGAGACGAGCGATGGCCTCCAGGCTGCCGTCGATAGGCTTCCATTCATCGGGGGTTTTAATAAAGTGATCGGAATCCAGATTAATGACCCCATCACGATCCAATATTATTAATTTCATCCGGGTTGACTACTCACAATGCATCGTTTTAAAAGATACGTTACTTTGAATTTTGCACGCATGCAAGATATCCGTCTCGAACGAAAAATATCAGTTCGCACCTTCTTGTTTATCTTCATCTCCAGCCTGAACCAAGGCTGCAATTCGAGCCTCGCGTATGCGGCGGCCTATGTCGTCCGATCGAGACGATGCGGCGACGATTTCAGCGACATCGATCCGCTGGGCATTATGCAGCATGCAGCGCATATATTCCGACGGCGCGTAAGCGACAGCTTCATATCCCGGGCGACCGCGCGCATCCGCAAGACATGCCAGCAGAATATTGTCGAGGCGTTGCGGACGGCGAAAAGCGTCGAGCGCTTCGAACAGATCGACCAGTGCAGAAGGAGACAGTTGTTTTATCCGATGGATTTCTCCGTGATACCGCGCAGTAATTATCGCCAGATCACGGCACTCCCCGGGTACGCGCAAACGTCCGCACAGTTGTTTTACCAACGCGACCCCGCGTTCTTCGTGACCGGGATGGTCAGGCCATAACTCCGGTGGCGTAGCCGCTTTCCCCAAGTCATGCGACAAAGTCGCAAAACGTACCGGCAGATCGAATTGTGCGCGGGCGGCATAATCGAGCGCCATCAGGGTATGTACCCCGGTATCGATTTCGGGATGATATTGCGCAGACTGGGGAACACCGAACAATGCATCGACTTCAGGCATCAGCCGGGCCAGCGCGCCGCATTCGCGCAAGGTGTCGAACATCCGCGCAGGCCGCTGTTCCATCAATCCTCGAGCCAGTTCCTGCCAGACGCGTTCGGCAACCAGATGATCGACTTCTCCCGCGTCGACCATGCGACGCATCAAATCCATGGTTTCCGGTGCGATGCTAAAATCGGTAAAACGCGCCATGAATCGCGCCGCCCGCAAAATCCGTACCGGGTCCTCGGCAAATGCGGCGCTTACGTGACGAAACACCCGCTTGTCCAAATCGACGCGACCGTGATAGGGATCGATGTACTCACCGCTTTCGCTTTGCGCTATGGCATTGACCGTGAAATCGCGGCGCCCCAGATCCTCGACTAACGTGACATCGGGGGCGGAATGGACAATGAAACCTTTATAACCCGGGGCCGATTTACGTTCGGTGCGGGCAAGCGCATATTCATCATGCGTTTGCGGATGCAGAAAAACCGGAAAATCCTTACCGACCGGCAGATAACCCTGTTCGACCATCATTTCCGGTGTCGCGCCCACCACAACGAAATCGCGATCCTGTACCGGCAAGCCCAGCAAGCCATCGCGGATAGCGCCGCCGACCGTATAAATTTCCATTATGTTGCAACTTGACAAGCAGACATGACCATTTCCAGCGTTATCTGCCAGCGCGCCCGCGAAACGCTGTATACCGTCCTCGCGGCGTACTGCCGTTCAAATATTCCGCTGCTATCGCCTCCAAGGGAGATGGTCTGAAATCGG
This sequence comes from Pseudomonadota bacterium, assembly GCA_021795395.1. Classification (GTDB taxonomy): domain Bacteria; phylum Pseudomonadota; class Gammaproteobacteria; order Burkholderiales; family Sulfuriferulaceae; genus Sulfuriferula. Next base: position 44,947 of record JAJYPN010000006.1, read on the forward strand.
GTGGCGCGGAGTATTCGCCATCGCAGACGTTATCGGAGAGCATGGCGTAAAAATTATCGCGCGTCATCAGTTTTTTTCCCGGTACAAGTTCCATCATTGCCGCCTGTAAATAAGATAAACGCCGGTTCAGGGAAATGATATGCGGCGTAACGTTGACGGTTCGAGCGACATATTCGACCAATTCCCGCAAAGTATACACGCTCGGACCGCACACGTTATAACTTGCGCCAAAGGTGTCGGGATTATCCAGCGCATCGACGACCGCACCAGCGACATCCTCGACCCACACCGGCTGAAAACGCGTACCGGCCTGGGCTAACGGGATGATCGGCAACATCTTGACCAATCCGGTCAACATCGATAAAAAACTATCGCCGCGCCCGAAAATTACCGAAGGGCGAAAAATGGTAGGGTATAAACGATAGCCCCGTACGAAACCGGTGATTTCTGCTCCGTTGCGATCGGCCGGCTGGGCGGCGGCCTTGATCCAGTGCTCGCCATACGCCTTGGAACGCTGATAGGCGCTGCGTGAATTCACGTTTGCGCCGAGGGCGCTCATATGCAACAAGCGTTGTATGCTGTTCGCGGTAATGGCCATCAATATTTTGCGCGGCAGCTCGATATGGTTCTCAAAATAATCGCCGCTGCCACTCTCGGAATTGATGATTTTTCCTGGCCTGCTTTCATGCAGGATTCCCACCAGATTGATAATGGCATCCATCCCGGAAAATTGCCGGTTCAATTCCGCCTGATCGTGCACATTGCATTCCACGACGTCTACCGTAGGCAACAGGATCAGATCTTTGGATCGCTCGCGATTTCGCGTCAATACGCGAACGTGGCGGCCCTGTGCCGCGAGGGCTTGCACGATGGCAGACCCGACAAAACCGCTGCCTCCCAATACACAGATCCGATGGAATTTCATGCTTCAACCCTGACAATGAGACAACAACGCGCACAAGAACCGACTATAGAAACTTGTACTACCGATAACGAACATCGGATTCTAACCTAAAACGTCAATTTAGGCAGCGTAACCGTTCGATAGCGATATTGGGGAATAGCGGAGCAAAAAACCCGCTCAATGAAATGGCTACTGGCCGCCGTCAGCCTTGTCGGACACGATAACGAGCAGGGATGATCTTGATGTCGAAAAGCGGTCAAGGAATGGACGAGCCGTAAAAACAATCTTCCGGCAGCGGCTGCCCGCGCTTGATTTGATGACGAGTGAATTGATCGAGTCGCGCCTGAGCTACCGCAACCGGCCCTCCGTTGGCATCGAGCAGCGGCGAATCCCCTGCCAATACGCGGTTAAACTCGCCAAAACGCGCGCTGGTTTCGCTGATGAAATAATTGAAGCGGCGCTGTGCCCTTCTGTCGAAACGCTTGACGCCATGATACAGAAACTGTGGCAAACGGCTCCAGCGCAACAGATAATCGGCGCTTGCCAACATACGCACCGCCCGGCGTACAATTTCGGGTTTCAATTCGAATTCCCGGCTTACCAGCGTTACGATCTCGATTTCGCTATCGCGCAGCAACCGGGCGGGATTCGCCATCAGATGCGTACTTACGTGCGCATCCATGGACCATTCGGAAACCGTATGCGCAAACATCGGCCACGCTACCCACAAACGTTCGTGAGCGGGCACAAAATGATGGTGCGCCAGCACATCGGCGAACAAATGGCTGTAATAACCGACTATCAGGGCGCGTTCGGCATCGGTTTGCGCCGATTCCAGCATCGCACTCGCCTTTTGCCAGCAATGGGTCCGTTCAAAAGCGCGCGTACCGGCAAACGGACCTGCGAGCGCAAGATCGGGTAAGCAAGCGCCTGCCATGACCAGTTTCGGATATCGCAATACGGAGCGGCGCAATTCGTTATCGAGCAATGGTACGCCCCAGACCAGCCATTGCGCCAAAAAAATATGCGTATACAAACCCCATGCGCACGCGTCATGCGCCTGCAATAAAAAGGGAGTTGCCCAGAGAAATGTACGTAACATTTTTTTCATGAAGCCGAGCATATCGTTTGATCACGACAATATGATGATCAATTGATGAAGTTTTCATGAATCAATACGTTACAGTTTATTATCAAAGACAATACGATTTCTGTGAACACCAGACCTTACATCAATGCGTCAGCCTGTTATAATCCGGCATTTCCCGGCCAAACGGATATTATGTCAGCCCTGATATGCGGTTCTCTTGCATTTGATACCATCATGCTGTTCCAGGATCATTTCAAGCATCATATTTTGCCTGAAAAGATTCACATGCTGAACGTTTCGTTTCTGGTGCCCGAATTGCGCCGCGAATTCGGCGGCTGCGCCGGGAACATCGCTTACAATTTAAAGCTGCTGGGCGGCGAGCCGCTGATCATGGCGGCCTGCGGTGAGGATTTCGGGTCCTATGCCGCACATCTCGACCAATATTGCATCGACCGCCGGCACATTTTGCCCATCAAGGACAGTTATACGGCGCAAGCGTTCATCACTACCGATTTATCCGACAATCAGATCACCGCATTTCATCCGGGAGCGATGAATTACGCACACCAAAACCATGTCGATCAGGCTGCCGATATCAAAATCGGAATTATTTCGCCGGATGGTCGCGAAGGCATGTTGCAGCATGCGCAGGAAATGCATGCGGCGGGGATCCCTTTCATTTTCGACCCAGGACAGGGTTTGCCGATGTTCGACGGCAAGGAATTGATGCGGTTTGTCGAACTGGCCGATTATGTCGCCGTCAACGATTACGAAGCCGAATTGCTGCAAGCTCGCACCGGTAAAACTATCGAGGCTCTGGTCAGGCACGTACGTGCATTCATCGTTACGCGCGGCGAAACCGGTTCGCAAATTCATACCGGCAGCGCCGTTTTCGATATTCCATGCGCACAAGCCGCTTCCGTACAGGATCCAACCGGCTGCGGCGACGCTTACCGCGCAGGTTTGCTATATGGAATTATCCACGGATATGACTGGCCGACCACAGGCAGACTCGCCTCTTTGATGGGTGCAATTAAAATCGCCAGTCGCGGCGGCCAGAATCATACGCCGTCGAAAGCTGAAATCGGGCAGCTTTTCCGTGTAGAATTTGGGTATGATCTTGCCTGATGACGGGCGGATCGTTTACACGTATCATTGCTGTCTAATTCATATAGTAACTATTAATCGACGGAGCCAAATATGAAATCGGATCAACTTTTAATACTGGCCGCAATCTCCGCTCTGAGTCTCGCAGGCTGCGCCAGCAATGTCGGCAGTACGGATTACAGCACCAGTCAGGCAAGATCGGTACAGGAAGTCAGCTACGGCGTGGTAACCAATGTCCGGCAGGTCACCATTCAAGGCAACAATAATCTTCCGGTCGGCGGTTTGGCGGGAGCGGCAGCGGGCGGCGTCGCGGGCAGCGAGGTCGGCGGCGGCAACGGGCAGATTGTGGGTGCGGTATTGGGTGCGGTACTCGGGGGTTTGGGCGGAAATGCGTTGCAGCATGATGTATCGTCGCAAAAGGGTCTGGAAATCACCGTTAAACTCGATTCAGGTCGCATCATTGCCGTCACCCAGGGTGCCGACGTTCCCTTTTATCCCGGCGACCGCGTTCAGGTATTGAGCGGTAACGGCGTCACGCGTGTTGCACATTGAATCGCGCAGACAGCTTGCGTAATTTTTCAAGCGCCGGCATAAAACCGGCGGCATGATTATTCATTCGCGAAGTTTGTATTCGCTTCCTCCGCTGTCGATGATGGCTATCTCATAATACGCGTTTCAAATAACCGGCATACTGCTCAATAAGCAAAGTGCCCGGCATATTTCTAATCATCGCTATTCTTGCTCTCTACGAGCTGGTTATGTATGCCAGCACCCAGGTTCCTGTCCATTTGCAGCGTTTCCAGCCCGGGCCGCTCCCTGCTGCCGCCACACCGCATCGCCTCGATCAGGTTCAGATATTCAGGTGTGATATCGCCTGTCACATATGCGCCGTTGAAACACGAAGTGTCGAAATGCACCAAAGCGGGATTGATCTCGCGTACCGCTTCGATCAATGCATCGATATCCTGATAAATCAGCGCATCGGCGCCGATTTCCTGCGCAATTTCTTCATCGGTACGTCCTGTCGCCAATAATTCATGACGGCTGGGCATATCAATACCATAGACATTCGGGTAGCGCACCGGCGGAGCAGCCGAAGCGAAATAGACCTTGCGCGCTCCGGCATCGCGGGCCATCTGCACAATCTCCCTGCTGGTAGTGCCGCGCACGATGGAATCATCGACCAGCAATACATTCTTGTCCTTGAATTCCATCCCGATCGCATTGAGTTTCTGCCGTACCGATTTTTTGCGCATGGCTTGTCCGGGCATGATAAATGTGCGGCCGATATAACGATTGCGGATAAATCCTTCGCGATACGATAAGCTCAGCACATTCGCCAATTGCAACGCGCTTGGACGGCTGGTGTCGGGTATCGGTATCACTACGTCGATTTGCAGATGAGACCACTGCTGGCGTATTTTCTCGGCCAGCCGCTCCCCCATCCGCAAACGGGTTTCGTATACCGACACGCCGTCGATGACCGAATCGGGTCGGGCCAGATAGACATATTCGAAAATGCAGGGAAAGGATTGCGGATTATCGGCGCATTGACGGCTGTGCAACTGGCCGGAAACGTCGATATAAATCGCCTCGCCTGGAGCGACGTCGCGCAATATCCTGAAATCCAGAGCATCGATGGCCACGCTCTCCGAAGCCAGCATATACTCCATACCGGCTTCCGTTTTCCGGCTGCCGATAATCAACGGCCGGATACCATAAGGATCGCGAAATGCCAGCAAACCGTAACCGGCGATCATGGCGACGACCGCATACGCCCCCTGGCAGCGCCTGTGCACCCCGTTTACCGCCTTAAAGATGCGCTCCACGCTCAATTGCGGAGCATTTCCTACGGCAACCAGTTCGTGCGCCAGCACATTGAGCAACACTTCCGAATCCGAACTGGTATTGACATGGCGCAGATCCAGTCTGAACAGATCTTCCTTGAGCTGATTGGTATTGGTTAAATTGCCGTTATGCGCCAATACGATACCGAACGGCGAATTCACATAAAACGGCTGCGCTTCGGCCCTTTCCGCCGGATTTCCGGCGGTAGGATAACGAACATGGCCGATACCGGAATTGCCCAGCAGATTACGCATATTGCGGGTTCTGAATACATCTCGCACCAGGCCGTTGTCCTTGTGCATATGAAATGCATTACCTTCAGCAGTAACTATTCCTGCCGCATCCTGACCGCGATGCTGCAATACCAGTAAACCATCGTAGAGCAACTGATTTACCGGAGTATGAGAAACGATGCCGATTATGCCACACATAATTAAGATCCTAAAACTGTAGATGTTTCACGAAATCGTCCGGCAACCAGGGTTGCACCATGATCGCCAACCTGACCAAATAAGGCGTAAACAGGGATTGTCGCCATAATGGCGAATGAGGCAGGGTAGTAAGCCCGGCCAGCAAAACCAATATCAAAACGATAGTCACGCCGCGCAGGCTCCCGAATGCCATTCCCAGCAAACGATCCGCCAGCCCCAATCCCAACGCCTTGATCGAAGCCGACAACACCATGCCCACCAACATAGCCAGCACCATTACCAGGATAAAAATCAGAATAAAGCCGGCCGCATGCCGCAACGCAGGATTCTCCAATTGAACCGGCACCCAGCGGGTTGCCCAATCTGCGAACAGTTTCGCCGCCATAAAGGCAAGCACCCATGCCAGCAACGACAGCAATTCCTTGACTACTCCGCGGACCAGCCCCAATAACGACGATACAGCGATGATACCGATCACGAAATAGTCCAGCGCGGTCATGCAAGCGCCTTAATGTGACAGCGGAACAATCTGCGCCTGGATTCCTGCCATGCTGATTTTAGCCAGTGTTTTATCCGCCAGCGCATAATTTGGAAATGGGCCAGCCCTGACCCGAGTTGAACCGCTGGGTAAAATTTCGGTATAAGTGGCAACGCCCGCCTTTTTCAATCGATCGCATAATTGCCTGACATTGGCAGCGCTGCTGAATGCGCCCAATTGTACGACATAACGCGTATGATCGTTGGCAGGCTTGGAGCTTGCTGCCGGCTTTTCGTCTGCCGGCGATTTGGCATGCTGGACGTTTACGGATGAAACGACGGCCGATCGTCCCGGCTTGCTTTTTCCCGAATCGGGATTCTTTTTCTGGATTTTGGTCGTATTTTCCGGTTTTTTCCGTTCAACTGCGCCAGACGGCACCTGTTTAACAGCTGAATCAGGACTTGCCGGCGTTGCGGCCGAAACCGGCTTTACCGGCAGTGCAAGCGATGATATCTTATTCGACGGCGGGACGGCGACCGGCGCCTGCGTTTTTCCGGCAGGCATGTCCGTTGCCGCCTGAATCGGAGGCTTTGCCGATGCGGCTTTGCGTTCCGGCATATCGATCACGACATCGGAATTCAGCGACCGTGGAGATTTGTCCAGCAACAAAGGCAGTATGATTGCCGTCGCGATCAATAAAACCACTGCACCCAACAAGCGTTGGCGGGCACGTGTTTTCAATCGCATTCGTTCTTCAGTAGTGACTTGAATGGCCATGCGCGGGCTTTCGGATTAATCGGCTATCGATCTCAATACTGCAGCCACAGTATGGAAAGAACCAAATACGCATATTCTATCATTTTCCGATGCCTGTTCGCAGGCAAAATTCCAGGCGCGCTCGACGCTATCGAGTAATTGTATCCGGGTTGCCCCCGAAGATTCCAGTATGGCGCGCAATTGCGCCGACGAAGCGCCGCGAGCTTCGTTGAGCCCCGACGCCAGCCAGATGTCGATCTCATCGGCCATGGCGGCGACCACATTCGCAATATCCTTGTCGGCAAGCATGGCGAATACGGCATACGTTTTGCCGGTAACGGGCAGTTGCGCCAGATTTTCCGCCAGCGCGCGAGCGCCTTGCGGATTATGCGCCACATCGAGTATCCGTAGCGGACGGCCGGGTAAAATCTGGAATCGGCCGGGAACAACCGCGCTTGTCAGTCCCAGGCGTAAAGCCTGTTCGGTGACCGGCAAACGCTGTTGCAACGAGTCGAGCGCAGCAATCGCTGCGGCCGCATTATTTATCTGATACCCCCCCCGCATGACGGGCAGCGGCAAATTCGCATGCTGCTGTTCCCCGTTGAAATCCCATACCGTCGGGCGTATCTCATATCGGTAGGCGACGCCGACGGCGCGCCAGTCAGCTCCGATATTCAACGCATGAGACCGCAGCGACTGCGGCGGTGCCGCATCGGCGCAAATCGCCGGGCGGCCTGAACGGAAAATTCCGGCTTTTTCACGCCCTATCTGTTCTCGTGTCGTTCCTAAATATTCGGTATGATCGATATCGATACCGGTGACGACAGCGCAGTCGGTATCGAACACATTCACCGCATCCAGACGGCCGCCCAAACCGACTTCGAGGATAGCGACATCGACGGCGGCCTGTTCGAACAGGCGCATGGCTGCAAGCGTGCCGAATTCGAAATAGGTCAACGACGTGTCACGGCGTGCCGCCTCAACCTCGCCAAACGCTTTAACCAGCGCCGCATCGCCGACCGGAGTCCGATTGATGCGTACGCGCTCGTTGTAACGCAGCAAATGCGGCGACGTGTACAGGCCCACATGGTATCCCGCTTCAGTCAGTATCGCTTCCAGAAAAGCGCAGGTGGAACCCTTGCCATTGGTACCGCCGACGGTGACGATAGCCATCGGCATGGCGGTAAACAGACGCGCAGCCACGACAGCAACCCGCTCCAATCCCATCTCTATCGTTTTGCCATGCAGGGACTCGAGATAAATAAGCCATTCGGATAGATCCATCATGCGGCAACGGGGATCCGCAGCATCATCGTCAGTAAATTCGCCAGTCTGTCACGCATCTCGCGTCGATCGATAATTAAATCCACGGCACCGTGTTCCTGTAAAAATTCGGAACGCTGAAAGCCCTCCGGCAAGGTTTCGCGCACGGTCTGCTCGATCACGCGCGGACCTGCAAAACCGATAAGCGCGCGCGGCTCGGCGATGATCACATCGCCGAGCATGGCAAAACTTGCCGATACGCCGCCCATGGTCGGGTCAGTCAGCACTGAAATGAAAGGCAGCTTCGCCTCCGCCAATCGTGTCAGCGCAGCGCTGGTTTTGGCCATTTGCATCAGCGAGAACAATCCTTCCTGCATCCTCGCGCCGCCGCTCGCCGCATAACAGACGAACGGCAGGTTTTCACGCAAACAGACGTCTACCGCGCGCACAAAACGTTCTCCGACCACGGCGCCCATCGACCCTCCCATGAATTTGAATTCAAAAGCCGCAACGACTACGGGAACGCTACGTACCTTGCCTTTCATCACCAGCAGGGCATCGCTTTCATTGGTCGCGCGTTGCGCTTCCAGCAAACGTTCGTTGTATCGCTTGGTATCCTTGAACCGGAGTGTATCGACGGAGCGTACCGTGGCGCCGATTTCTTCGCGCTCGCCTTCGTCCAGCAGCATATCGAGGCGGGCGCGGGCACCGATGCGATGATGATGCCCGCATTTCGGACACACTTCGAGATTGCGCTGCAAATCAACGCAATACAACACGGTTTCGCAGGACTGACATTTATTCCAGAGCCCTTCCGGCATCACTTTCCTGGGATCTTCCGCCTGACGGCGATTTACCTTGGGCCGCAATATTTTTTGAAACCAGCTCATGTTTTATCCTTCTTGTAAACCCGACTGCAGGAATCCATCGTTGTGCGAACTTCCGCCATAAAAACAGTCAGATTGGCCAACACCTTTTCTCGCGGCGACGCTTCGATTGCTTCCACCAGGCGACTGCCTATGATCACGGCATCGGCAAATTGCGCAATCGCAGCGGCCGTTGCCGCATCACGCACGCCGAAGCCGACACCGACCGGGACATCGCAACATTTGCGTATCAAGGCAATACGTTGCGCTACTTCCGTCAAATCCGGACTCGCGGAACCGGTTACGCCTTTGAGCGAAACGTAATAGACAAATCCGCTGGCCTGTTGTGCAACCAGCTTCATACGGGCTTCCGGCGTTGTCGGCGACAGCAGAAGGATATTGTCCATACCGGCGCTTACCAGCGTGCCTGCAACGCTTTCTTCAGGCGGCAAATCGACCAGCAATACGCCATCTACTCCGGCTGTAGCCGCAGCTTGCGCAAAATTGTTATAACCCATGCGCTCGACCGGATTCGCATAGCCCATCAACACCACCGGTGTAGCCGTATTACCGCTGCGAAATTCCGAAACGATAGACAGAACATCTTTTAAACTCAATCCCTGTTTCAATGCCCGTTCCGAGGCTCGCTGTATCGCCGGACCATCTGCCATCGGGTCTGAAAACGGGATGCCCAGCTCGATGATATCGGCTCCCGCTGCCGCCAGACCATGCATGATCTGCACCGTCATCTGCGCATCGGGATCGCCGGCCGTAATGAAGGGAATCAATGCTGCCTTATGTTGCGACTTCAGTGTTTCGAAAGTATGTTTGATGCGGCTCATGGGACTGTCATCCGGATATTCATTCGATAATTGTCGACAGGCATCACAAGACTATCCCCGCCAGCTTCGCCACGGTATTGATATCCTTATCGCCGCGTCCGGACAGATTCACCAGCACTATCCTGTCCTTGTCCATAGTTGGGGCGATTTTGGCGGCGTGCGCGAGCGCATGACTGGACTCGAGCGCAGGGATGATGCCTTCGTAACGGCATACATCGTGAAATGCACGCAGCGCTTCATCGTCGTTAATGGAGACATACTCGGCGCGTCCGCTATCTTTCAACCAGGCATGCTCGGGGCCTACTCCAGGATAATCGAGGCCGGCGGATATGGAATGGGTTTCCATGATCTGGCCTTGCTCGTCCTGCATTAGATAACTGCGAAAACCGTGCAATATTCCCGGCGTGCCTGCCGCCAAGGGCGCCGCATGGCGGCCGCTGGCAATTCCCTCTCCGCCGGCTTCGACGCCGATCAACCGCACGCCGGGCTGGTCCAGATACGGATGGAAAATCCCTATCGCGTTCGAGCCGCCGCCGACACAGGCAATGATCGCATCGGGCTGACGCCCCGTCATTTCCGGCATCTGGTCCAGGCACTCAACCCCGATCACCGATTGAAAATCGCGTACGAGTTGGGGATAAGGATGCGGGCCGGCAGCCGTACCGAGGATATAAAACGTCGACGACACATTGGTCACCCAATCGCGCATCGCTTCGTTCAAGGCATCCTTGAGCGTTCTGGAACCCGACGATACCGGCACTACGGTTGCCCCCAGCAGTTTCATCCGGTACACGTTAGGCGACTGGCGCGCCACATCTTCCGCACCCATGTAAACGACGCATTCCATCCCGTAACGCGCCGCGACCGTTGCCGTCGCTACGCCGTGCTGCCCGGCGCCGGTCTCGGCGATGATGCGTTTTTTCCCCATGCGGCGAGCCAATAGCGCCTGGCCGACGGTGTTGTTGATTTTATGCGCGCCGGTATGATTCAGATCTTCGCGCTTGAGATAGATCTGCGCCCCGCCCAACCGTTCCGACCAGTGGCGGGCATGATAAATCGGGCTGGGGCGACCGACATAATGCTTGAGCTCATGGTGAAATTCCGCCATGAAAGCGCCATCCTTGCGTGTGGTTTCGTATTCTTCGCGCAATTCGGCAAGCGCCGCCATCAGGGTTTCCGCTACAAAAATCCCGCCGTACGGACCAAAATGCCCGCGATCGTCCGGAAACTCACCTGCTCGCATTAGCCACCTCTGAAATAAATTGCTCGACCATGATCGAATCCTTGATGCCTCGGGCGATCTCGACTCCACTGGAGACGTCGACGGCCCAGGGACGTATTCGCGTAATGGCGGTTTTAACATTACCGGAATTCAATCCGCCGGACAGGATCACAGGCAAGGACAATGCCGATGGTATCAAATTCCAGTCGAACGTCTTGCCGGTACCGCCGGCTTCGCCGCTCACGCATGCATCGAGCAGCAAACCGTGCGCATCCCGAAACCGGGCCGCGTATTGTACCAAATCCAGACCCGTGTGCACATGCACCGCTTTAATATAAGGCAATCCGAACTGGCGGCAATAGTCCGGCGTTTCCGCGCCATGAAATTGCAATAATTGCGGACGCACAAGCTCAATGACCGTTCGCACGAATTCCGTCTCGGCATCAACGAACAATGCCACGCTGCTGACGAATGCCGGTAATGACCGCGCAATTTCGCCGGCCAGCACAGGTTCGATATTACGCACGCTCGGCGGATAAAACACCAGCCCGATTGCATCCGCTCCGGCATGTGCGGCATGAAGCGCAGCATCTATCCGGGTCAGTCCGCAAATTTTGATACGCGTTCGGGTCACATTGACGCTCCAATCAAGGTGGAATTGCCGTTCGATTCAGGAAAAGTTCGATTCGGCAGCAGAGTCTGAACGCTCCTTTTAGCGCCATCATCATTCGGCAGGCCCCACGCCGGGTCGTAAGCGACATGGCACAAATGCAGACCTGCCGCGGCAAAAGTCGGCGCAGCGTTCGTCCTGTCGCATTGCCGCAATAATTCGCCTATCCAGTACGGCGGTTGTTTGCCAGCCCCTACGTATACAAGCGCGCCGACTATGTTCCTGACCATATGCTGCAAAAACGCATTCGCCGTCAGCTCGAATACGATTCGATCGCCCGATCTTTCCACTCGCAAGCGGCTCAATCTCCGTACCGGTGTGTTGGCCTGGCATTCTGCAGCTCGAAACGAACTGAAATCGTGTTCGCCTATCAGGAAATCAGACGCTTCCTGCATCAGCTTTGCATCCAGAGGTTTATGATACCAGCCGGCCGTGCCGGAATTTAAGGCGGGACGGACCGGACGATTGAGCAGCTCATAACGGTAACTGCGCGCAGTTGCGCTGTATCGCGCATGAAACTCGCCATTCACGGAATGCGCCCATATCACCGCCACGCTGTCTGGCAAAAAAGTATTTACTCCGCGTATCCAGGCCGTTAACGGCCAGTTCGCAGGCGTATCGAAATGAACGACCTGCCCTGTCGCATGCACGCCGGCATCGGTACGGCCTGCCGCCACCACAGCCACCGGGCGGCGGCTAAGTTTCGATAGCGCTTGTTCCACCGCGTCCTGCACGCTGCATCCTTGAGGCTGCCGCTGCCATCCGCAAAACCGGCTGCCGTTATATTCGATGCCCAGCGCAAACCGGTTTAACAGTTCCTGAGCCATATTCCCGCAGAAACCGCGGCCAAAATACACATATAATCCACCCAGTCGAAGCTTTTTTCACTCAACACCAAAGGCTGCATGCGTTCGGCGTCCAGCGCGGGCAAGCGGAACAACCGTTCCATTCGTTGCCGGAAATCAAGACGCCGCGCATCATTCAAAAAATCTTCCGCGTAACCAAGAGTCAGCCAGATGCGGACGGCCAGACGTTCGGGCGGTACCCCAAGCCAGCGCAAAGGCGTAAACAGCCGATAAAATCCGGAAAGCAAAGCGGTTCGGGTTAACTGCGTCATCAATATCGCCAGCGATGCCAAAATCAGCAACAAACGCCAAATTTGCGTCATCGCATCGTATAAACCCGACTGGCTCGGGCCTAATGGTCCCAATCCCGTGAACATACGGGTTCCCGGTATACTATAGGCATGCACCAGCAGCAATACCAGCAACAGCCAACGGCTGCGCCTGACATAACGCACGAACTGCCGCAGACCGCCGTTGGTCATTCCCCCCAATACGACTATCGTCAGGACGATCAATCCCGATCCGCCCACCGATGACGCTGTGGTCATAAAAAACAGCCACAGCACGATTGCTGTGGCTGGATGACATGGACTGCGGCTATTTTCCGCCTGCTTCATTAACCCAGTTTTTGCAATAGTTCCTGCGCGTTCGCCTGTTGCTGAGGATTACCCTCCGCAATGACTTCCTGCAAAATTTCGCGCGCATTTTCGTGGTCGCCCATTTCCTGATACACTTGAGCGAGTTCAAACTTTGTTTTAACTTCCTGTTCGGCTTCGCTCATTACCGTTTCTTCCGCGGCAGGCGAATCAAGATTCAGATCTATCCCGGAAAAATCCAGCGTGATCGGCCCTTCGTCCGACTCAAACACAGGCGGCGAATGTTCCGCATTCACGGCATCTGTTGCCGAAAATGCATGGCTGTCTTCAAGGTTGAAATCGAAATTCAGTTTATTTTCTTCGGACAATGCCTCTTCGTCAAATGAAGCGTGCGGGATTTCGACAGGCGTGGTCAGCAATTCTTCATGAGCAAACAATTCATGATCGGACTGGTCCGCACCGTGCGCCGGCGCTTCCTCATCGTGCGGCGAAACGAAATCCAAACCTTGATCGATTTCCGCAACGGATGGAATTGCATCAAACTCCGCCGCATGACCGAAATAATTATCGGAGACCGCTTCGGTCCGCTGCGGCGCGTGCGTACCGGCATCGGCCGAACCGGTATTCACCGGCGTCATTTCTATATCGAAATCCATGGCCATGGGGAAATCCATCGCTTCGACAGGCGCTTCATCATGCTCTGCCGTCATGGACGCGGTAGCGCCATGCACTTCCGGCATTTCTATCGTTTGCGGATTGTCGTCGCCTCGATCAGCGAGGTTCTTGTCGTTTAGCGATACATTTTCCGGCAGCGGAGCCATGCTGGATTGACCGCCGTATAATGGATTTTTAGGATCAAGCTTGCGACCCAATTCCGCCGCTTTTTCCCAAACGGGGGTTTGTTCGCCGTTGAGCGCCGAATACAATTCGGTAGCGATCGATTCAAACGCGGGCAAATTATTACGTGCCGCATAGATCTCCAGCAATTTCAGTTTGATCTCGTGGCGCGCCGGATCCTTGATCATCGCTTCTTTTAAAATTTCTTCCGCCTGCTCATCGCGGCCGTAGGCCATGTAAACTTCCGCTTCCGCGATCGGATCGACTTCATGCGTATCCAGCGTACCCAAACCCGATTGACTGAAGTCGGTCAGGAAAGAAGTATTGTTGCTGGTATTTACCGATGCGCCGCCCGGAGCGCCGTACACCGTATTGGGTTTATGATCCACATCGGTCAATATGCTGTTCTCGAATTTCGACAGGCCCTGTCGCCGATTCCGGCTTTTGTTCATGAAACCGAACAAGGCCAGCAACAGCAATATCACTGCTCCGGCACCGACATACAATGGATTCAGCGCCTCATACCAATTGCCCGTCGCGGGTAGGGGCGTTAGCGGTTTGACAGCAGGCTTTGCCGCCGGAACCGGTGGTTTTACACCAATGGGAGCAACCGGGTTAGCGTGGTTTTCTTTGGCTTCGGTCACAGCCTGACCTTTTAGCGCCAGCAATTTTTTCATGGCCTGATTGTTTTTTTCCAGTGCCGCAGCCCGTTCCCTGGCTTCGGCCAAGGCTTTTTGCCGGGCTTCCGCATCGTCCTGCGCCATCTGCCTTTGCATGGCGGCATTGGCAGCCGACTTGCCGCCAGCGTATTTATTGGTGTTTGCCGGCATTTCGCCTTTGGACAGTTTCAGCACATCCTTGCCTGTATTAGGCACCGCTGCCTTATCCTCCACTGTGGACGTGATTTTACCGCTTGCTTGAGCCGGTTTTTCCGCAGCGCTGGGCGCATTAGCCACTTCACCGGCCAATTTTTGCCGATAGCTATGCCAATCGGCTGCTTGCAATTGCACTTCACGCACCGCTTCCTTTTCGCTGACGGACGCAATTTCCGCCTTGCTTGGCACCGTCAGTATCTGACCTGTTTTCAAACGGTTCATATTGCCGTCGAACGCTTTTTCGTTATGGCGATACAAGCCGACCAGCATTTGTTCCAGATGAATACCGTCGGGTTTGGTCCGCTCTGCGATTTCCGACAGGTTCTCGCCATGTTTTATCGGGCCGACAGTTTGGGGCTCACCAGCATTCTCCGTATCGGCTGTCTGGTCTGGGACGCTGACTTGCGCTGGCGGAGCGAAGGTTCGGCTTTCCGTATGGGCTTGCGCCGCCGCTTTGACGGCTGAAGACGATGGCCTCTGAACGACAGATGAACTGCTGCTGCCCGTGGCACCGGTAACAGCGGGAGAGACGATAAGATTACCGTTATTCTGGCCGTTATTGACGGCTTTCATATTGGGGGGATCGAGCAAAATGGTATATTCGCGCAACATCTTCCCGTTTCCCCAATCGAGTTCCACGAGCATGTCTATAAAGGGATCGTTGACCGGCTTATCCGAAGTCAGTTTTAATACCAGGCCGCCATCGGTTTTTTTATCGAGCGCAAATTTGATGTGGGTGATCGTGTTATTAAGTTCGAGATTGGCTTTTCTGAATGCTTCCGGGCTTGCCAATCTTGCATGCAGATTGGATAGTTCGGCAGGGTCCGTGGCAATGACATCGATTTCCGCTTGTAAAGGCTGCCCTAATGCGGATTCAACCGATAGCTTTCCCAATCCCGCACTATGTGCAATTGTCGTTTGCGCCAACAGCGCCATAGCCATCGACATGCTTGCCACAATTTTCTTTTTATGCATTATACCGACCCCTCTGTTTCGATAGCCTATCAGATTATTCTAGTATTGCCGCCCATATTTATCCGTCATTTTTACGCAACCGTTGGCCATTTCCAGTATTGAAATTTCAGAACAGGCATGTCTACGGCCTCTTAAAACCATTTGATAGTTTCGCCGGCAACGGGATTCCCCAGAATTCTCCCTGTCTTGCCGCACCCCTTAAGCAAGCTGTATTTAAAAAGTTTCGCTAACATATTTATTGCCCCATCGAATCACGACGTTGCAGCAAAATCTTAAAGGAAATACGCTTAGAGTATACGAAATTTTATGTTTTGCAAGGCTAACATAACACGTATTCGCTTTCGCGATGGATAAACGGAACACAACGGGAAATAATTTACCGCGTCGCATCCCGCTTATTCAATCATCGCTCATCGAGCAAAATACGCAGCATGCGCCGCAATGGTTCAGCTGCTCCCCACAGCAATTGATCGCCTACGGTGAAAGCCGAAAGATAATCATCACCCATATAGAGTTTGCGCAAACGTCCGACAGGAACTTTCAAGGTACCGGTCACCGCCGCCGGTGTAAGCGCATGAATGCTCGCATCGCGTTCATTGGGCACCAATTCCACCCATTCGTTATGCGCCGCGATAATCGCTTCGATATCGGCTAGCGGCACATCCCGCCTGAGTTTGATCGTCAAGGCCTGGCTGTGGCAGCGCATTGCGCCGACCCGCACGCACAGGCCGTCGATATTGACGGGGATAGCGTTATCCAATATCTTATTGGTCTCGGCCCGTGCTTTCCATTCCTCCTTGCTTTGCCCGTTCCCCAGATCTTTATCGATCCATGGTATCAGACTGCCCGCCAACGGCACGCCGAAATTTTCGACCGGAAACTGCCGATCTCGCAGAATTGCCGCAGCATCGCGATCGATATCCAGTATCGCCGATGCGGGATCGCCGAGCAGCTTTTTCACGCTGCCGTGCATGGCGCCCATTTGCGTCAGCAATTCACGCATACTCTGCGCTCCTGCGCCCGATGCAGCCTGATAAGTCATGGATGTGATCCATTCGACCAGGTTATCGCGGAATAAACCGCCCAAGGCCATCAACATCAACGAGACGGTGCAGTTCCCTCCAATATAATCCTTGACGCCTGCAGCGAGGGCTTCCTTGATGACGGACCGATTGACCGGATCGAGTATGATTACGCTACTGCTTTCCATTCGCAAGGCGGACGCCGCATCGATCCAATAACCTTTCCAGCCTGCCGCGCGCAATTGCCCATAGACAGCCGAAGTATAATCGCCGCCCTGAGTGGAAATGATCGCATCCATGCATTTAAGCTCGGCGATATCCCGCGCATCTTTCAATAGGTCGATGTCCCGACCGATGGCCGGGGGCAATCCGCCGACTTGCGACGTACTGAAAAATACCGGCTCGAACAGCTCGAAATCATGCTCTTCGCGCATCCGCTGCATCAATACCGATCCAACCATACCGCGCCAGCCTACCAGTCCTACTTGCATCATGTGTCCACCTTTACGTCCGGACCTGCCGGATGCAATTCTTTCCAGGAATTCGCGATACCAGTCATAGCTTACCCGAATAGCTTCCGCTTGCAAGCATTGCACGCATCATAGTGCAGCAACCACCGCATCGCCCATGGCCGCGCAGCCGATTCGCGTCGTACCTGGCGTATGGATATCCGCCGTACGCAATCCTGCGGAAATGGTCTTCCTGACGGCATTTTCGATGCGATCTGCCAACGCATCATGAGCAAACGTATAACGCAGCATCATCGCTGCGGACAGGATGGTCGCCAGCGGATTTGCCGCATCCTTGCCGGCTATATCGGGCGCCGACCCATGGATGGGCTCGTACATGCCCTTGCGGTTCTGATCCAGCGAAGCCGACCCGAGCATCCCTATCGAGCCCGTCAGCATCGATGCTTCGTCCGACAAAATATCACCGAAGATATTACCCGTCAAAATCACATCGAATTGCTTCGGATTTCGCACCAATTGCATGGCGGCGTTATCGACGTACATATGCGACAATTCGACTTCCGGGTATTGTTTTGCGGTTTCGATTACGACTTCGCGCCACAATTCGCTGGTTTCGAGCACGTTGGCTTTTTCGACCGAACAGAGCTTTTTATTGCGTTTCATTGCAATCTGCAAGCCAATATGCGCCACACGCCGTACTTCCGATTCCGTATAGCGCATCGTGTTGTAACCTTCACGTTCGCCATCGGCGTTGACGTGTATCCCGCGTGGTTGGCCGAAATACAGATCGCTGGTCAATTCCCGTACTATCATTAAATCCAGCCCGGCAACCACCTCGGGCTTGAGCGTGGAGGCATCCGCCAGTTCAGGGTACAGTTGCGCAGGACGCAGATTGGCGAACAGATTCAGCTCCTTGCGGATGCGCAACAAGCCCTGTTCGGGGCGCATGGGACGCGGCAAACTATCGTATTTGAATCCGCCCACCGCACCCAAGAGTATGGCGTCGGCGGCGCGCGCGAGCTTTAGGGTGGCCGCCGGCAACGGATCGCCCGCTGCATCGTAGCCGGCGCCGCCGATCGCAGCGTATTGCAGCTCTATCTCGAAGCCCTGCCCGGAGACAGCCTGCAATACCTTAACTGCCTGTTCCATGACTTCCGGACCTATCCCGTCGCCGGGCAATACCGCTATTTTCATGCTGTTCTTTCTGTTCATTCCATTAATAATGATACTTGCCCCATTTTTTGTTAAACCGGTTCCGGATATGGTGAAATCGGCTTAACCAAAAAGCCAGGGCGCGGTTTTTTGCCGTTGTGCCTCGTAAGCCTCGATACGGTCGACATGTTGTAATGTCAGGCCGATATCGTCCAGTCCCTGCAACAGGCAATATTTGCGATGCGCATCCACCGAAAACATGAATTCTTCGCCGGTGGGCGTGCTCACTATCTGCCGCGGCAAATCGATCTTCAGCCGGTAACCCACTTGCGTCTGAACGTCGGCAAACAGCCGGTCAACGGTGGCTGCATCCAGCACGATAGGAAGAAGGCCGTTTTTGAAGCAGTTATTATAAAATATATCCGCAAAGCTCGGCGCTATGATCGCGCGGATACCGTAATCTTCCAGCGCCCACGGCGCATGTTCGCGGCTCGAACCACAACCGAAGTTTTCGCGCGCCAGCAAAATCTGCGCATCGCGATAACGCGGCTGATTGAGCACAAACTCCGGATTGAGCGGTCGGTTGCTGCATTCCTGTCCGGGCTCGCCATGGTCCAGATAGCGCCATTCGTCAAACAGATTGGGGCCGAAACCGCTGCGCCGTATGGATTTCAGAAACTGCTTGGGAATGATCGCATCGGTATCGACGTTGGCGCGATCGAGCGGCACGACCAGTCCATCCAGTAATGTAAATGCACGCATTTTATTTATCCGCTTTCCTTTGTATGGAACTGCCTACCTGTTGCAAATCTTCGCCGAAACCTTGCATGGTATGACAGCCCGACAGATTCACCATCACGAGCGCTGTCGCCAGTAACATCAAAATTCGCATTCCATTCCCCCTCAATACTCACGAACATCTACAAAATGTCCAGCCAATGCCGCCGCGGCAGCCATTGCCGGACTGACCAGATGCGTCCGTCCGCCCTGTCCCTGACGACCTTCGAAATTACGGTTGGAAGTCGAAGCGCACCGTTCACCGGGTTCCAGCTTATCGGCATTCATCGCCAGACACATCGAACAACCGGGATCGCGCCATTCGAAACCGGCCGCCGTAAATAGCTTATCCAGTCCTTCTTCTTCGGCCTGCCGTTTGACCAGTCCCGAACCGGGCACGACCATCGCCAATTTGACATTGGCGGCCTTGGTCCTACCCTTGATTACAGCAGCGGCCGCGCGTAAATCTTCTATCCGCGAATTGGTGCATGAACCGATGAACACTTTATCGACAGCTATGTCGGTAAGCGGCGTATTCGCGCTCAAGCCCATGTAAGTGAGGGCTCGCTGCCAATCCTTATGGCGACCCTCGTCGCCGGCCTGCGCCGGATCGGGCACGCGCGCCGTCACCGCCGCCACCATTTCCGGCGAAGTGCCCCAAGTCACTTGCGGCACGATAGTCGCCGCATCCAGCGTTACTTCGCAATCGAATACGGCATCCTCATCGGAGACCAGCGTACGCCACCATGCCTCGGCCTGATCCCATATTTCGCCAGTCGGCGCGGCAGGCCGACCGCGGACGTAATCCAGCGTTTTGTCATCCACCGCCACCATTCCGGAACGCGCGCCCGCTTCGATAGCCATATTGCAAAGCGTCATTCGACCTTCCATCGACAATCCGCGTATGGCCGACCCGGCGAATTCGATAGCATGGCCCGTCCCGCCTGCAGTACCGATGGCACCGATAATCGCGAGCGCCACATCCTTGGCCGTAACGCCGGCACCCAGTTCGCCTTCGACTGATACGCGCATCGATTTCGCCTTTCTGGTAACCAGGCATTGCGTCGCCAGCACATGCTCGACTTCGGACGTACCTATCCCGAACGCCAGCGCGCCAAATGCCCCATGCGTACTGGTATGCGAATCGCCGCACACCACAGTCATTCCCGGCAAGGTGTAACCCTGTTCCGGTCCGATAACATGCACTATGCCTTGCCGTGCATCATTCATTTTGAACTCGACGATACCGAATTCCGCGCAATTTTTATCCAGGGTTTCGACTTGCAGACGCGAAACGGGATCGACGATGCCTGCCGATCTGTGCGTAGTCGGCACATTATGGTCCGGCACAGCTATCGCCGACGAGGCGCGCCACGGTTTGCGCCCAGCCAGCCTCAGCCCTTCGAATGCCTGCGGGCTCGTTACTTCATGCACCAGATGACGGTCGATATACAGTAATGCTGAACCGTCGCCCTGATCATGGACCAGATGCGATTGCCACAGTTTATCGTACAAGGTTTGCGCGCTCATGCTTTACCATTCCCATTTCACTGATCGAACCAAAAATTATACACAAATATTCCCGTCTAAAATCCCTCTTTTCAGATCTTGCGCTGCCATTCAGGGAAATGCTGCCGGAATTTTAAAAGCTTGGGTCGGATTACATGAAAACAGTAGGCCTGATCCGGATGCCGGCCGAAATAATGCCTATGCTCGGCTTCAGCAGGATAAAACGTCATGGCAGGTGTTACTTCGGTCACGACAGCGTCATTCAGCGTCGTTTGCACGTAAGCAATCACTTTCTTTGCAATCGCTAGCTGTTCGGCATCATGATAAAAAATGGCCGACCGATACTGCGAACCGCGGTCATTACCTTGACGATCGGGCGTAGTGGGATCGTGTATGGTAAAAAATATTTCGAGCAATTGCGCATAAGCGATGACGGCCGGATCGTAATGAATTCGCACGACTTCGGCGTAACCGGTGGTGCCGGTGCATACGGCGGCATAGTCGGGATTCGGCAGGGATCCGCCCATATACCCGGAAATCACCGACTTCACGCCTGATACCGATTCATACACCGCTTCCAGGCACCAGAAGCAGCCTCCGGCCAATGTCGCTATCGAAAATGCCGCATCATCATTCTCTATCATATTCAGTCCTTTCCAACCTATGCCAAATACGAAAAAAAGGGTTAAAATATCATTTTCCACTCAGATAATAAAGGAAGCAGGCATGTCAGGACATTTCCCTTTCAGCGGCAATACCAACCGCGTGAGCGTATTCGGTTTTTACGATCGTTACAATCTGAATCAAAGCCTGCAGGAAAAATATTACAAATGGTGGTACGACTGGGCGAAAAATTTCGTCATGAACGATCCGGACCTCAAAGTGACCAAAGCCCGCGATTTCGAAAATTACCCCTACGGCCAACACTCTCACGTCGATTTCCATCTGCACCAGGGCGCCTGGACAACCACGCTCATCGATCTTGGCGGCTTCATCAAAGGCACCCTGTTCGGCAAAATGGACGATGAAGCCATGCATAAGCTCGATGAAGAGCATCATGAATTTTTGCATAATCTCGTCAAGGAAGCCGAAAAAAATCCGCGTCCTGACAATCCCGATGTAGGTTACTTCCGTCATTTCTGATTTGAACGCTCAACAGCGCCGCGAAATTTTCGCCCGTTTCGCGGCAGTCAATCCCGAACCCACTACCGAACTGCGGTATAACACCACCTTCGAATTGCTCGTTGCGGTCATTCTTTCCGCGCAGGCTACCGACAAAAGCGTCAACCGGGTAACCGCAGAACTTTTTCGCAAAGCCAATACACCTGCCGGCTTTCTGGAGCTGGGTTTGCCCGAACTCGAACGCATGATACAAACGATCGGTTTATATAAAAGCAAAGCACGGCATTTGCTGGCAACCTGTGAAATACTCTCTACACAGTACGGCAGTGAAGTACCCAATGATCGCGCCGCGCTGGAAGCTCTGCCCGGCGTGGGGCGCAAAACGGCTAATGTCATACTCAATACCGCTTTCAAGGCGTCTGTTATCGCCGTGGATACGCATATTTTTCGCGTCTCCAATCGCACCGGACTGGCTCCCGGTAAAACGGTTCGGCAAGTCGAACTCAAATTGATGAAAACGGTTCCAAAGGAATATCGCCTGCATGCGCACCATTGGCTGATCCTGCACGGCCGCTACATCTGCAAGGCGCGCAGGCCGGAATGTCCGCATTGCGTGATTAACGATTTATGTTCCTACCGGGCCAAGACACTGAACCCATGATTGCTACCGGTCTTGCCATCGGCGCTTCCGCCGACCCGAATCTTGCTGCCCAGGCGGTGGCCACGGCGATGGCGCGCCTGAATATTACGCATGCGAACAGCGTTCTGCTGTTTTTAAGCGACGCATTTGCAAAAAACCCTCAGCCCGCTCTGCTTGCCGCGTCACGACAAAGCCAGTGCATGCAAATCGTGGGTTGTAGCGCGCAAGGCATATTCACCGAACAGGATTGGGTGCTCGATGCGCCGGCCGCAGCTGCCATGGTATTGGGCGGCAGTCTGAGCTTGTGCACCGCCCATTCTCCGGAAGCCGACGATGTAGTACTCTCACTTGCGGCGCCGAATGCCGTGAACCGACTATGGATCAATACTCCCGGCCTGCGCGTGGGCGGCATTTCCGGCGATGCTACCGGACATGGACCTTATAAGGTCTGGAGCAACGGCAAAGTTCATCCCGCGGGCAAATGCGAACTGTATCTGCAAGGCTGTATCGGTGCAATCGGCGTTTCTCACGGCATACGTTCGCTTACCGCTCCGCTGCAGGTGACTGCCAGCAATGGCTTTGACATGATCAGTCTTGACCGGCAGCCGGCACTTAATTTACTTGAACGCGAATTACCGCTGGAAGTAAGGGAAATGGAACATATTCCCTTGCATTTAATCATGGCGGCTGAAGTGATCGGCGATCGCGACAATGCGCTGGCGGAAGGTCGCTACCGTTTGATTCCCATAGTCGCCGCCAATCCCGACGATCGCTCGGTCACGCTGGCATTGCATCTGGAAGAAGGCAAATACATGTTCTGGGCATTGCGACAGCCCTTGGCAGCCGAACGCAACATGCGCGTCAGTCTGGATCGAACCGAGCGGATATTGGCCGGCCGGCCTGACTTCGCCATTCTGGCGAGCTCTTCGGCGCGCGGCCCGGTATTTTACGGCGGGGAAGACCGGGACTTGTCCATACTCGCACAGCTTTATCCAGATATGCCGTTCATAGGTTTTTACGGCAGCGGTGAAATCGCCAGTATCAATGACGCCAACCAGTTATTGGAGTACGCTACCGTATTCGGATTGTTTCGCCATGGGGCAGCCTGATGTTCAATCCCAGCCGCACGGATACACGCCAGTTTTATTTCGAAATCTGGCGGAAATACCTGCTTGAAATGCCTATGGCAGGCGCAGAGCTTACTGCGCTTGCGATTATCAAGGAACATCCCGAATACCATGAAATATTGGCGCATCCCGAACGTTACCGGGTACAGGAGTATCCGCCGGAGATGGGAGCCACCAACCCTTTTCTCCATTTATCGATGCATCTGGCGTTACACGAACAACTGGCTATCGATCAGCCTCAGGGAATTCGCAGTTATTACCAGCGCCTGCTATCCAGAACCGGCGTCACCGAATTGGCGCAGCATGAAATGATGGATTGCCTGGGAGAGATGATCTGGCAGGCGCAACGCCGGCAGATGGCGTTCGACGCCGAGATTTATTTCAACTGCCTCGACAGGAAACTGGTTGCGCCATAAATTGTTTTAACGCCGCCACAGAAAACGATAGACGAAACCGGGAAACGCCAGCACGATGAACATGCAGCCGGTCACAGCGTAAAATTCCCAATGCTGCGGGGGTGGCGCAATCACTTTTTTCTCAAGAAAATGGGCGACCATGCCGACCGCAAAATACAGGGCGATCAATTCCAGCACCCGCCAGCCAAACGCCTTATGTCCGGATTTTGGCTGAAAAACGAACGCCGCACGCTCTACCACAAAAGGCAAATTGGCAGCTACCAGCGCCACCAATAATAAAGCCGCCACCGCGCTGTTCATAACGAACGCTCCATGGCGTACGCACACAAGGCCATAAGAGGTTGCGGCAACATCCCCAGCCCCAGTACCGCCAGGCCGTTGGCGCTAAGCAGTACCTGCATGTCGGCGGGCGGCATGATCGGATGCATATCCGTCGGCTTTTCGAAGTACATCAGGCGCACGATCCGTAAATAATAAAATGCTCCGATCAAGGAAAATATGACCGCAACGACCGCCAGCCAGGTATAACCAGCATGCACCACAGCCTGCAATACGGCCAGCTTCGCGTAGAATCCGATAGTGGGAGGCAGCCCCGCCAGCGAAAACATCAGCAACAGCAGAATGAAAGCATACCACGGATTACGCTGATTCAGTCCTTTCAGATCTTCCAGCCGGTCTGCTTCGAAACCCTGTCTGGACAGCAGCATGATCATGCCGAACGATCCCAGCCCCGTCAGTACGTAAGCCAGCACATAGAACATCGAGGCACTGTATCCGGCGCTATCCGCCGCCAGCAACCCGAGCAGCAGGAAACCCATGTGCGAAATCGTCGAATACGCCAGCATACGTTTGAAATTTGCCTGGGCTATCGCGGCGATATTACCGACCGCCATCGACAGGACGGCCATGATAGCCAGCATTTGCTGCCAATCGGGCGACAGCATTTGCAAACCCTGCGCCAGAATACGAATAGTGAAGGCGAATGCGGCGATTTTGGTCGCAGTACCGATAAATAAGGTCACAGCGGTCGGAGCGCCATGATAGACGTCAGGCAACCACATATGAAAGGGGGCTACTCCCAATTTGAATGCCAGACCGGCGACGATGAACACCAGGCCGAATATCAGCACCATCCGGTTGCCGATATCAGCTTGCAGCACCAGAGCAATACGCGGAATTTCCAGACTGTCCGTCGTGCCATATACCATTGACATGCCGTACAGCAACATACCCGATGCCAGAGCGCCCAACACGAAATATTTCATCGCCGCTTCGGAAGCGATGGCCGAATCGCGCTGCAAGGCTACCAGGGCGTACAGCGACAGACTTAACAGTTCGAGACCCATGTACAAGGTAAGAAAATGATTGGCGGAGATCATGACCATCATGCCCAGCGTCGCAAACAGGATCAGCGTAAAGTATTCGCCCTGAAACATGCCGCGGAGCCGAATATATTCGCGGGAATACACCAGACTGATGGCGACGGTAAAATACAGGATGAGTTTCAGGGAATCCGACAGCAGATCATCCACGAACATCCCGTGCATGGTATAGACCGTCACCCCGGTTGCCGTGGAAAATGTCAGCCAGCCGCATCCCGCCAGCGTCGCCAGCGTGAGTATGTATGTGATATATCGCTGATCCTCGCCTAGAAACAGATCCAATATCAGAATGCCGCACACCGCAGCGAGTAAAAATACCTCCGGCAGCAATGGCATCAGGTCACTTAGGGCAAAATTCATCGTATTCCTTTATTATTGCTTATGGCAGTTTGCTTTGCGCGACATGCGCCAGCAAGTTATCGACGCTAACATGCATAACGTTCGTTACCGGCTGCGGATAGATGCCCATCGCCAGCGTTAACGCCGCCAGCACAGCCAGAAAGCCGAACTCGCGAGGATTGATGTCGGTGAGCTTCGCCACCTCCGGATTGGTGATCGCACCGAAAATCACCCGCTTGTACATCCATAAGGTATAAGCAGCGCCGAAAATCAGCGTCGTCGCAGCGGCAAAGGCATACCAGAAATTCACCTTGATCGCCGCCAGGATCACCATGAATTCGCCGACGAATCCGCTGGTTCCCGGCAAGCCGGCGTTAGCCATCGAGAACAGCATCAGAAATGCCGCGAATACCGGCATCCGGTTGACCAAGCCGCCGTAATCGGCGATTTGTCGGGTGTGCATGCGGTCGTACATGACGCCTATGCTCAAAAACATGGCCGCAGAAATGAAACCGTGCGAAATCATCTGCAGCAATGCACCTTCCATCCCGATATTGTTAAACAGAAATATCCCCAGCGTCACAAACCCCATGTGCGAAATCGAGGAATACGCGATCAGTTTTTTCATATCCGCCTGCACCAGAGCGACGAGACTGATGTATACCACCGCAATCAATGAGATCGTAATAATAAAGCCGGTCATGTAATGGCTGGCATCCGGCGTGATCGGCAGATTGAACCGCATGAAACCGTATGCGCCGATCTTGAGCGTAATCGCCGCGAGGACGACCGAACCGCCGGTAGGCGCTTCGACGTGCGCATCCGGCAGCCAGGTATGAACCGGCCACATCGGCACTTTTACGGCGAACGCCAGAAAAAACGCGACGAATAACAGTATCTGCACCGGCAGGCTCAGAGGCAGTGCATAATAGTCGATGATCTCGAAACTGCCGCCGGACTCAAAATGCAAATAAATAAATGCCACCAGCATGAGCAAGGAACCCAGCAAGGTGTAGAGAAAAAACTTCACCGCCGCGTAAACGCGCCGCGGTCCGCCCCAGATACCGATGACCAGAAACAGCGGTATCAGCATGGCTTCGAAAAACACGTAAAACAGCATTGCGTCGAGCGCGACGAAAACGCCGTTGATCAGGCCGGACATGATCAGAAAGGCCGCCATGTATTGCGAGGTTTTGTTTTGGATGACCTGCCAGCCGGCGATGACGACCAGTATCGTGGTAAAGCTGTTGAGTAGTACGAACGGCATGGAGATGCCGTCTACACCCAAATGATAATTGATGTGAAAGGTCGGTATCCATGCCGTGAATTCGACAAATTGCATGTTCGCTGTCGCGGCGTCGAAGCGCAGGTATAACGGCAGCGTTACGGCAAAAGCGAGCACCGACCCCAATAATGCGATCCATCTCGCCAGCGGAGCGTTACGCTCCGAACCGGTGGCCAGAACCAGAATACCGGCACAGATAGGCAACCAGACCGCCAGGCTCAAAAGTGGATATCCTGCTAGCATACAACCCCTATTCGTTATGAATTATCAGTCTGATGATCAAACAACGCGCACAAACCACGTGATCAGGGCGAATATGCCTATGATCATGGCAAAAGCATAATGGTAAATATAACCCGACTGCCATTTGCGAACTACCGTCGCAAACCAGCCGACCAGGTTGGCCGTACCGTTGACAAAGAAACCGTCGATTATTTTGACTTCGCCCACATGCCAGAAAAATCTGCCCAAAGCTCGGGCACCGCCGGCAAAAAACCAGTCATTGAATCTGTCGAATCCGTATTTGTTTTCGAGTATCACGTAAATCAATGCAAAACGATGTTTGATCGCTTCGGGTATCTCGGGCCGGCGCAGATAGAAAAACCAGGCCAGCACCACACCTGATAAGGCTAACCATACCGGTAATCCGCTCAGGCTATGCAGCGCCATCGAAGCCGCTCCATGGTAATCGCGCTGCAAATCGGGCATGGCCGGATGGAGTGCGCCGTCAACGGTGATTGCGCCGTTGAAATAACCGCCGAACAGCATTGGTTGTATCGTAAAATACCCTATCAATACAGACGGTATCGCCAGTAAAATCAATGGCACGGTCACCACCCAAGGCGATTCATGGGGCATACCATGATGTTCCTCGCCGGGGTGTTCCTCGCTTTCTTCATGACCGGCATCGAGTTCATTCGGTTCATGCGCGTGAAACCGCGTCTTTCCATGAAATACCAGAAAATAAAGGCGGAAACTGTAAAAGGCGGTAACGAACACCCCCGCCAGCACAGCAAAATAGGCAAACCCTGCGCCTGCCATACCGTGTTCCATCGCGATATGCGTTGCTTCGATGATGCTGTCCTTGGAATAGAAACCGGAAAAAAACGGCGTACCGATCAAAGCCAGCGATCCGATCAGAAACGTGATCCAGGTAATCGGCATATATTTGCGCAAACCGCCCATATTGCGAATATCCTGGTCATGGTGCATGCCCATGATCACAGAACCGGCAGCCAGGAACAGCAGCGCCTTGAAAAACGCGTGCGTCATCAGATGAAACACGGCTACCGAATAGGCGGAAGCGCCGAGCGCCACCGTCATGTACCCCAATTGCGACAGGGTCGAATAAGCGATGACGCGTTTGATGTCGTTTTGTATGATGCCGAGAAATCCCATGAACAAGGCCGTCATCGCACCGATAACCATCACAAACGATAACGCGGTTTGCGACAGTTCGAATAAGGGCGACATCCGCGCCACCATGAATATCCCCGCCGTCACCATCGTGGCGGCATGGATCAACGCGGAAATCGGCGTCGGACCTTCCATCGAATCGGGCAACCAGACATGCAAGGGAATCTGCGCCGATTTCCCCATCGCGCCGATAAACAGCAAAATACAGATCACCGTCATCAACGACCAGGATGAGCCGGGAATCAGGCTGATCATCTGGCTGGAGAATTCGGGGGCGTGTGCGAACACCGCCGCATAATCCAGCGTGCCGAAATACGCCAGCACCACACCTATACCCAGCAGAAAGCCGAAATCGCCGACCCGGTTCACCAGAAACGCTTTCAGATTCGCATAAATGGCGGTAGGTCGGGTATACCAGAATCCGATCAGCAGATACGACACCAGACCGACGGCTTCCCAGCCGAAAAACAATTGCATGAAATTATTCGCCATCACCAGCATCAGCATGGCAAAGGTAAACAGCGAAATGTAGCTGAAAAAACGCTGATAGCCGGGATCGTCGCGCATATAACCGATGGTGTAGATATGCACCATCAGCGATACGAAAGTCACGACCAGCATCATCATGGCGGTCAGGCTATCGATCAGAAAACCTATTTGCATGCTTACCGAACCGACCGTTATCCAGGTATATACCGTACCGTTGTAACTATGACCTGCCTGTACATCCTGAAAAATCAGCCATGACGCCCAGCACGATACCGCCACGCCGGCGATGGTGACCAGATGCGAAAAAGTGCGTCCGATCGCCCAACCGAACAAGCCCGCGACCATGGCGCCGAGTAATGGCGCCAACGGCACCAGAAGATAAAGTTGCTGCATTGCTGTCATATTAATTCCCGTCGGTGGCGCACTGCACCCTTAGCCTTTCAGATGATCCAGATCGTCCACATGGATAGTGCGCAAATTGCGAAACAGCACGACCAGTATGGCCAGACCGATTGCGGATTCCGCCGCGGCTACGGTCAAAATAAAGAACACGAAGATCTGACCTGCGCTATCGCCCAGATAATGCGAGAACGCGATAAAGTTCATGTTGACGGCCAATAGCATCAGCTCTATGGCCATCAGCAGCACGATGAGGTTTTTCCGGTTCAGAAAAATCCCCAGTACGCTGATCGCGAACAGAACTGCTCCCAGTATCAAATAATGCGATAGAGACAACACGGTATTCCCCTTGAAAATCGGCAAGCTTCAATCACGACCGGGTCGAGGACGGCTGATCGGTCGCCATCTCCACCATGCGTACGCGATCTTCGCGTTTTACCTTGACCTGTTCTGCCGGATCCTGATATTTGCTGTTTTTGCGCCGCCGCATCGTCAAGGCAATCGCGGCTATGATGGCGACCAGCAATATCACTGCCGCCAATTCGAACGGATAAACGTAATCGGTATAAAGCAGACTTCCGAGTTCCTTGGTATTGCTGTAACCGGCCGGATGGGCGATGGGCGCCGGTATGATATTCAGGCCGAAGCTGCGGCTGCCGAGTACAATGGCCATTTCCAGCGCCAGCATGGTGGCGACCAGCGCCGCCAGAGGCAAATAATTCCAGAACCCTTCGCGCAGGCGATCGATATTGATATCGAGCATCATCACTACAAACAGGAACAGCACCATGACCGCTCCGACGTATACCAGCACCAGCGCTATCGCCAGAAACTCCGCTTCCAGCGTCAGCCACAAGCCCGATGCGCTGAAAAAGGCCAACACCAGAAATAACGCCGCATGAACCGGATTGCGCGTGGTTACGACCCGGAAAGCCGCGAATATCAAAATCGCCGAAAAGAAATAAAATACTGCGGTGACAAAATTCATGATTGATTTTCCCCGGATAAATTATCGGTATTTGGCATCGGCAGTCCGGGCAGCCGCAATCTGCGCTTCATATTTGTCGCCGATCGCCAGTAACTGATCCTTGGTATAGTACAGATCGCCGCGTTTTTCTCCATGGTATTCGAGTATATGCGTTTCGACGATGGAATCCACCGGACAGGATTCTTCGCAAAATCCGCAGAAAATACATTTCGTCAAATCGATGTCGTATTGCGTAGTGCGGCGCGTGCCGTCCTCGCGCTGTTCCGATTCGATGGTAATCGCCAGCGCCGGGCAGACGGCCTCGCATAATTTACAGGCAATGCAGCGTTCCTCGCCGTTCGGATACCGGCGCAAGGCATGAAGCCCGCGAAAACGGACGCTTTGTGGCGTTTTCTCCTCGGGGAACTGGACGGTAATCTTGCGCGCGAACAAATGCCTTCCGGTCAGCGCCATGCCTCGAAACAGTTCGATCAGCAGCAGGCTGGAGAAAAATTGTTTGATAGCCTTCATTCACATCGCTCCATCATCTTGTATCCACTCCTTGCAGTCATTAGTGGATCAGATACGCATAAGGGGTTTGCATGACTGCACCGACCACCACCACCCAGACCAGTGTGATCGGGATGAACACTTTCCAGCCCAAACGCATGATCTGGTCGTAGCGGTAACGCGGAAAGGTGGCCCGCAGCCAGAGAAATAGAAACAGGACGAAAGCGATTTTCAATAGCAGCCAGACAAATCCCGGTATCCAGGTGAACGGCGCAATATTGAACAAGGGGTTCCAGCCACCCAGAAACATCAGCGATGTCAGCGCCGCGATCAGGATCATATTAGCGTATTCGGCGAGAAAAAATACCGCGAATGCCATTCCTGAATATTCCACATGAAAGCCGGCGACGATTTCCGACTCGCCCTCGGCGACGTCGAACGGAGCGCGATTGGTTTCGGCCACTCCGGAAATGAAGTATACGATGAACATGGGAAACAGCGGCAGCCAGTACCAGCTGAAAATGCCGCCTTTCTGACCGTTGACGATATCGGTCAGATTCAGGCTTTGCGCAGCCATCAGCACACCCACCAGGGCAAAACCCATGGCTATTTCGTACGACACGATCTGCGCCGCGGAACGCAGGCTCCCCAGGAATGCATATTTGGAATTCGACGCCCAGCCGGCAATGATAACGCCGTATACGCCCATAGAGGTGATCGCCAGAATATACAGCAAGCCCGCATCCACATTCGCCAGGACGACCTGCGGCGAAAACGGTATCACCGCCCAGGCGGCCAGCGCCGGAGCGATGGTCAGTACCGGAGCCAGCACGAACAAAAATTTATTGGCGCCGCTCGGTATGATGATTTCTTTCATCATCAGCTTGATGCCGTCGGCGATAGGCTGCAGCAAGCCCTTGTAGCCGACCCGATTCGGACCGATACGCACTTGCATGTAACCGATTACCTTGCGCTCGGCATAAGTGAGATAGGCCACTGCCAGCAGCATCGGCACGACTATTGCAACGATTTTAGCCAGCGCCCAGACCGCTGGCCACATATAACCGAATAATGCCTGTAAATAAGCCATGTTATACGCGCTCCACGCTGATATCGCCCATCATCGCACCCAGGGCTGCCGTGAGCGGGTGAGCGGCCGCCAACCGAACCGCACCGTCGGGTAAAGCATTGTCGGCATCGATCTGCACTACCGCATAGGCTTCGCCCTGCATGAATTTTGCCATGGCTCCCGGCTCCAGATTCAGCCTGGTCAGCGTCGCGGAACTCATATGCGCCTTCGGCACGGCAGCGCTCGGTGTTTTTTGCAAGGCTGCCGCACGGCGTACGATGGCATCGGCTTGATACATCGGAATCTCGCCGATGCGTGTCAGCGTGTCGGCCACGCCTACGCCGGATACCGTAAGCGATGCAAGCCGGTTGTTCAATGCTCCGCTCGGCAACGCATCGTCCTTGAGCACCGCTTGCCGCACCGCTTCCGCCGTATCGTAATCGAAACCCTGCAAACCATTCATCGTACCCAGTACGCGCAACACTTTCCATGCCGGACGCGTCTCGCCCAGCGGCGCGGCAGCGCCCTTGAACGATTGAATGCGGCCTTCGGTACTGATAAATGTACCCGCGGTTTCGGTGAACGGCGCGATGGGCAGCAACACATCGGCATAATCCATCGCCGTATGTTTGTAAGCGCTCATTGCGACGACCATGTCAGCGCTGCGTAAGGCACGCATCGCCAGAGCGGGATTATAGCCGTCCAGCTCGGGTTCGGCGCCCAGCAATAAATAAGCCTTGCGCGGCACGGCCAGCATGGCGTCGGCATCCAATCCGGCTTTACCGCGATGCGGTACCGCGCCGGCGATATAGGCGCCTACGCTATTGGCGGCTTCGCCGAGGAAACCGAATGCCGCGCCGGACAATTCGGCAATGGTTTGCGCCAGCGCATGCAAATCGGCATAGGCGGGATGATGCTGCGCCAGATTGCCGAGGAATACCGCCTTGCGAGCGCCCTTGGTCAAACTCGCGGCCATGGCTGTAGCGGTCGCGTTGCTTTGCACCTCTGCCAGGCTTGCAGCCAGGCTTTCCGGCAGCGGCTTGCCGGTTTGGGCGGCCAACGCTACGGCAATTTGAGCCAGCGCGTTCACCATGCCCTGCGGCGCAACAATCAGCTTGTTGGCAATTTTCATCAGCAAATCATCGTCTACCGGATTGACAAGATTGAATTCGGCACCGTGTTTGACCGCCGCGCGCATGCGATGCGCCAGCAATGGTTGATCCTGGCGCAAACTGCTGCCTATCAATAAAATGCGATCGAGCCGATTGATGTCGGCGATTGCCATGCCCAGCCAGGGAGCGCCCGTCAATTTACGATCGGCGCTGAAGTCGGACTGTGCGAGGCGGGTATCGATATTGCCGCTGCCCAGTCCGCGCATCAGTTTCTGCAACAGGTACAATTCTTCCAGCGTCTGGTGCGCAGTAGCCAATGCGCCTATGCTTTCGGCTCCGTGTGCTTCGCGTATCTGCTTGAGACCGTTGACGACATATTCCAGCGCGGCCTGCCACGATACTTCCAGCCAATGGCCGTCCTGCTTGATCATGGGGCGGCTCAGGCGCCGTTCGGAATTGAGACCTTCGTAAGAAAAACGATCCCTGTCGGATAGCCAGCATTCGTTGACCGCTTCGTTGTCCAGCGGCAGCACGCGCATGACGCGATTGTTTTTTACCTGTACCGCGATATTACTACCCAAACCGTCGTGCGGGCTGACCGATTTGCGGCGCGACAATTCCCAGGCGCGGGCAGTGTAGCGGAATGGTTTACTGGTCAGCGCGCCGACCGGACATAAATCGATAATATTACCCGACAGCTCCGAATCGATGGTTTGATTGATGAACGGCATGATTTCGGAATGCTCTCCGCGGCCGGCCTGGCCCATTTCCATGATGCCGGCGATTTCCTGTCCGAACCGTACGCAACGCGTGCAATAAATGCAGCGCGTCATATCGGTGGCAACCAGCGGGCCCAATTCTTTCTCGGTGACGACGCGCTTGACTTCCTGATAGCGCGAATTGCTGCCGCCGTAACCGACGGCCAGATCCTGCAGGCTGCATTCGCCGCCCTGATCGCAAATCGGGCAATCCAGGGGATGATTGATCAGCAAAAACTCCATCACTCCTTGCTGCGCCTTGATCGCATAATCCGAACGGGTGTAAACCTTCATGCCGTCGGTGATCGGCGTGGCGCAGGCCGGCATCGGTTTGGCCGCTTTTTCGACTTGCACCAGACACATCCTGCAGTTCGCCGCGATGGAGAGTTTTTTGTGATAGCAGAAATGCGGAATGTAGATGCCTATCTGCGCCGCCGCATCCATAATGGTGCCGCCTTCAGGCGTAACGATTTTGTTACCGTCGATTTCAATTTCCAGCATTTTATTCACCTGATCGCCAGTTAATGAACAACCTGTACGGATTCGTCATTGTCTGCCCGGCATCCATGCCTGAGCGGTAGCGTCGTCTATACAAAGGATTCATCAACCTGCCCTTACCATGCATTGACCATGTTCGATATGGTATTCGAATTCGTGGCGGTAATGTTTGAGCATTGCCTGTACCGGCATCGCCGCCGAATCACCCAGCGCGCAAATGGTGCGGCCGCCGATGTTGTGGGCAACGTCGTTGAGCAAATCCAGATCCTCGGGACGGCCCTTGCCGTGTTCGATACGATGAATGACGCGATACAGCCAGCCTGTTCCTTCGCGGCACGGCGTACATTGCCCGCACGATTCTTCATAATAAAAATACGATAAACGCTGCAATGCCTCGACCATGCATACCGTATCGTCCATGATGATGACGGAGCCGGCGCCCAGGGCGGAACCGGCCTTGGCGATGGAGTCGTAATCCATCGTGCATCCCATCATGATATCCGCCGGCAATACCGGTGTAGACGAACCGCCCGGGATACAGGCCTTGAACGCGTGACCGGTACGGATCCCCCCCGCCATTTCGAGCAGGTCTGCGAATGGCGTCCCCATCGGCACTTCAAAATTACCCGGCTTGTTGACGTGACCTGAGACGGAGAAAATCTTGGTGCCGCCATTGTTGGGCTTGCCGAGTTCGAGAAATTTCTGTCCGCCTTCGCGGATAATATAAGGGATACTGGCGAAGGTTTCGGTATTGTTGATCGTCGTCGGCTTGCCGTACAGGCCGAAACTGGCGGGAAACGGCGGTTTGAATCGCGGCTGGCCTTTCTTGCCTTCCAGCGATTCGAGCAATGCGGTTTCTTCGCCGCAAATATACGCGCCGTAGCCGTGATGGTTAAACAATTCGAAACTGAAATTGCTGCCCATGATCCGTTCGCCCAGAAATCCGGCGGATCGCGCTTCAGCCAGCGCGCCTTCCATACGTTCGTACGTTTCCCAGATTTCTCCGTGGATATAATTGTACCCCCGTTTCACGCCCATGGCGTATGCGGCGATCGCCATGCCTTCGATCACTGCGTGCGGATTGTAGAGCATGATATCGCGATCCTTGAAGGTACCGGGTTCGCCTTCGTCGGAATTACAGACCAGATATTTGTCGCCCTCGTAATAGCGAGGCATGAAACTCCACTTCAAACCGGTAGGAAAACCCGCACCGCCGCGACCGCGCAAGGCCGATTTCTTGACTTCGGCGATGATCGTTTCCGCCGACACGTTTTCCGTCAATATTTTCCGTAACGCTGCATAACCGCCATTGGCCACGTACGTATCCAGCTTCCAGGATTGCGGAAGATGAATCGTATTGAATATAACGTCTCCACCCTGAATAACCATATTATTTCAACTCTTCAAGAATAGTATCGATTTTCTCGGCAGTGAGGAAACTTTCCATACGATGATTATTGATCAGGCATAAAGGCGCGTCGCCGCAGGCACCCATGCATTCGCCTTCTTTCAGGGTAAATTTCCCATCCGCAGTGGTTTCGCCGAACCCGCATCCCAGGCGCTGTTTCAGATGTTCCGCCATTTCCGGCGCGCCCATCAGCATGCACGAAATATTGGTACACAATGTGACCTTGTATTTTCCTGTCGGCACTGTGTTGTACATATTGTAGAATGTCGCGACTTCATACACCGCTATCGCCGGCATACCCAAATAATCCGCAATGAAATCCATGGTTTCGATCGCCAGCCAGCCTTTTTCCACCTGCGCGATCCGCAACGCCGACATTACCGCGGATTGGCGCTGATTGCTCGGATATTTGACAATTTCCTGATCGATTTGTGCAAGCGATGCCGGGCTCAACATAAGCGGACCTCTTATAATTCAAAATTCACGGCAGGGCAATTGATACCAGCGATTTGCCATAACCAGTTCTGTATATTGATAACGTCGCGCCTCATCTGTCTATCTCGCCGAACACGATATCCTGCGTGCCGATGATCGCCACGACGTCCGCTATCATGTGGCCACGCGTCATTTCATCGAGCGCTGCCAGATGAGGATAGCCGGGTGCACGGATTTTCAGACGGTAAGGCTTGTTGGCGCCGTCCGAGACCATATATATGCCAAATTCGCCTTTCGGGTGTTCGACTGCCGCGTACGCCTCGCCTTCGGGTACATGCATGCCTTCGGTAAAGAGTTTGAAATGATGGATCAATTCTTCCATATTCTGTTTCATCTCCATCCGCGACGGCGGCGCTACCTTATGATTATCGATAATCACCGGCCCTGGATTATGCTGCAGCCAGTTCACGCATTGCTTGATGATGCGGTTGGACTGCCGCATTTCTTCCATGCGCACCAGATAACGGTCATAGCAATCGCCATTCACGCCTACGGGAATATCGAAATCCAGCCTGTCATATACGGCGTAAGGCTGTTTTTTACGCAAATCCCATTCGATTCCCGAACCGCGCAGCATCGGGCCGCTAAACCCCATCGCCAGCGCGCGTTCCGGCGACACGACGCCTATCCCTACCGTGCGTTGTTTCCAGATCCGGTTATCGGTCAATAGCGTTTCGTATTCGTCGACATAAGCGTCGAAACGCGCCGCAAAATCGGCGATGAAATCCAGCAGCGAACCCTGCCGATTGGCGTTCATATCGCGTATCGCCGCCGCATTATGGATCTTCGAAGCATGGTATTGCGGCATATTGTCGGGCAAATCGCGATACACGCCACCGGGACGATAATAGGCTGCGTGCATCCGCGCGCCGGAAACCGCTTCATAACAATCCATCAAATCTTCGCGTTCCCGGAATGCATATAAAAATACGGTCATGGCCCCGATATCGAGCGCATGCGCGCCCAGCCACAACAGATGATTCAGTATCCGCGTAATTTCATCGAACATGGCACGAATATATTGCGCGCGCAACGGAACAGAGAGTCCTGCCAGCTTTTCTATCGCCATGACGTAAGCATGTTCGTTGCTCATCATCGACACGTAATCCAAGCGGTCCATGTACGGCAGGGATTGTATGAACGTTTTGTTTTCAGCCAGCTTCTCGGTAGCGCGATGGAGCAAGCCGATGTGCGGATCAGCCCGTTCTATCACTTCTCCGTCCAATTCCAGCACCAGACGCAAGACGCCGTGAGCAGCCGGATGCTGTGGGCCGAAGTTCATGGTGTAATTACGGATCTCGGCCATTACGCGCGCTCTCCATAATTCGCTTCCCGCACAATGCGCGGGGTAATTTCACGCGGATCTATGCTTACCGGCTGATAGATGACGCGCTGCTGTTCCGGGTCATAACGCATCTCGACGTTGCCGGACAAGGGAAAATCCTTGCGGAAAGGATGACCGACAAAACCGTAATCCGTCAGTATTCTTCGCAAATCGGGATGTCCGTCGAATAGGATTCCGTACAAATCAAATGCTTCCCGCTCGTACCAGTTTGCTGACGACCAGATTGCCGTAACGCTGGACAATACCGGAAAATCGTCGTCTGCCGCAAACACGCGCACGCGCACGCGCCGGTTCTTGGCTACGGAGAGCAGATGATAAACCACAGCGAAACGCAAACCCTCCCATTCGCCTTGCCGGTAATCGGAATAGTCCATTCCGCACAGATCCATCAACTGATCGAAACGCAATCCAGGATGATCGCGCAATGTCAGCATGACGTCGGTCAAATCCGCCGCTTTCACTTCTATCGTCAGTTCATCCAGCGCATTAGTCTGGCGAACCATTTTTGAGCCTAAAGCCGTCAACAGGGAAACCGACAAACCTTCTAACGATTCATTCATGACAATTCGCTCATAATCATTAACGCGCAATGGTGTTGGTGCGCTTGATCTTGTTTTGCAACTGAATAATGCCGTACAGCAGAGCTTCTGCTGTCGGGGGACAGCCCGGCACATAAATATCGACCGGCACTATGCGGTCGCAACCACGCACCACCGAATAGGAATAATGATAATATCCGCCGCCGTTGGCGCACGACCCCATGGAAATCACCCAGCGCGGTTCCGCCATCTGGTCGTAGACCTTGCGCAGGGCTGGCGCCATCTTATTGCATAAGGTGCCCGCCACGATCATCACGTCGGATTGACGCGGGCTTGGTCGAAACACGACTCCAAACCGATCCAGATCGTAACGTGCGGCACCTGCCTGCATCATTTCTACGGCGCAGCACGCCAATCCGAACGTCATCGGCCAGAGCGAGCCGGTACGCGTCCAGTTGATCAGCTTGTCTGCCGTTGTCGTGACGAATCCCTGTTCCAAAACGCCTTCTATTCCCATTCCAGCGCTCCTTTCATCCATTCGTAAATGAATCCGACGACCAGAATAGCGAGAAACAATACCATTGCCAGATACCCGAACAAACCTATTTTTGCCAAAATTATGGCCCAAGGGAACAAAAATGCAATCTCGAGATCAAATAAAATGAACAGGATGGCGACCAGATAATATCTGACGTCAAATTTCATCCGGGCGTCTTCAAACGCTTCAAACCCGCATTCGTAAGGCGATAGCTTTTCACTGTCCGGATAATTGGGGGCCAATAGCCATCCCATGATCATAGGACCGATACCCACCAGCAGCCCGACCAGAACGAACAGCAATACGGGAAAATAATTATCAAGCATGAATACGTCCTCCTATCCCATTCTTTATGGACATACAGCCGCTCAGTCTTGCCCTGTCAGCGTTGCGTCAATCTCAAAGATTAAAGAAATCAAACCCATATTCCCGCCTGCCGGTCGCTTGGATTTTCGAATAAGCCCTGCATTGCCGGGAACGCTAATTTTCTGTTTTGGTGCCGACGGCGAGACTCGAACTCGCACAGCATTACGCCACTACCCCCTCAAGATAGCGTGTCTACCAATTTCACCACGT
This sequence comes from Pseudomonadota bacterium, assembly GCA_021795395.1. Classification (GTDB taxonomy): domain Bacteria; phylum Pseudomonadota; class Gammaproteobacteria; order Burkholderiales; family Sulfuriferulaceae; genus Sulfuriferula. The sequence goes on from JAJYPN010000006.1 coordinate 83,912, forward strand.
CGGCTATAGACGGGACGAATTGATAATTCGCCCCATGGCAACCGCTTCCCTATTTAGGAATCTCCCCGGCTTTTGACCCGGAGTCGCCTGGAACTGCATAACCCTTGGGCGCCATCGGAATGGACGCACTTGCAGGTTTTGTTATAGGTATTTGTCGATGCCCCTGCATTACACCCAGGGTTTTATTCTGATGCCCGGTAAAATAAGTCAATATCAGACTGGTCACAAAAAACAGGGCAGCCAGAATCGCGGTAGTACGGCTCAGGAAATTGGCCGATCCCGACGAACCGAACAAACTGCCTGACGCGCCACTGCCGAACGAAGCGCCCATATCCGCACCCTTGCCCTGCTGAAGCAGCACAAGGATGATAACGGACACTGCAAACAGCAGATGCAAAACCAAAATGAACGTTTCCAAATTTTAATCCTTTAAACCAGCCGGTTCAAGAGTGCGCGGCTTTACATATACCGACAAATTCTTCCGCCATCAATGATGCGCCGCCTATCAATCCACCATCGATATCCGCTTGCGCAAACAGCTCGTCCGCATTGCCTGCCTTGACGCTGCCGCCATACAGTATCGCCAGCTTCTCGGCGATAGCGGGGTCCAGCGCAGCCATCTTCTTTCTTATGAAAGCATGGATAGCTTGCGCCTGCGCCGGACTCGCGGTTTTACCGGTGCCTATCGCCCATACCGGCTCGTAAGCGATAATCGCCCGCTCGAATCCGCCGATGCCAGAGACAGCAAGCACTGCATCCAGTTGGCTTGCAATGACGTCTTCGGCACGTCCGGTTTCGCGTTCAATCAGCGTCTCACCTACGCATAATATGGGCGTCAAACCGGACGACAAGGCACGAGCAAATATTCCCGCCACTCTTTCATCGGTTTCGCCGAAGAGCGCACGCCGCTCCGAATGTCCGACTATGACATATCGGCAGCCGAAATCAAGCAGCATGGATGCCGAAATCTCGCCGGTATACGGGCCCTCCGGATGCTTACACATGGTCTGGGCGCCCCAGCAGATATTGGAGCCTGACAATAATGCTTGCGTTTGGGCCAGATAAGGCGCGGGAACACATACCGCAAAAGCTGCACCGCTTTTATGTTCGGTCAAATCCGCACGCAACTGATCGAGCAGAATTTTATTCTGAAGCAAACTGCCGTGCATTTTCCAGTTTCCGGCAACTATTTTTTGGCGCATTGTTTCGCCCCGACATTCAAATCCCTAGATAGTACACACAACTACCCTGCCAGGTCAATCCTGAGCTTGAAATGTGTTAGCCGGGCTGGATTCAATGAAAGATTTGTTGAATGAATCCGCTATCGCAGCGATCATGCCACGTGGGGTGTAACAGGAGCGCGTCCTATTTTCCAAAGGCGCTCCGTGAAGTTTGACGTCAGTCTTTCCTGCTCAAGCTGTTCATGACCTGATGCCAACCCGCCTCGGCACTTGCGCCGACCTCTTCGAATACGGTTTGAAGCTGCTTCATCTGGGTGCCGGTGAGTTGTGCTTCCAGTTGCTGACCAATAGAAGACAAAGACAGCTGACGAACGCGGCGATCGTGCTCCGCGGTATCGATCACCACCAGACGCAGTGCGATCAACTGCCGCAGGGGCGCGTTCAAGGCTTGTTTGCTGACATTGAGTATGCTGAGCAAGGCATTCACCGAAATCTGCGGGTTGCGGCCAACGAAATACAGTATGCGGTGATGGACTCTACCCAAGCCACGCTGATCGAGTATGCGGTCCGGGAGGGAAGTAAACGCGCGGTAACCAAAGTAAAACTGTTCTATGGCCAGGCGCAATGCGGCTTCGGCCGACTTGGACGAGTGCGTATCGATAGCCCTGACGTCGTCATTGGAAGAATTATCGGCAGTGTCTATTTGGTCAACCATCTTGACATGATACGCGTGCATTCATTAGGATGTCGATAGGTCAAATTTATTGACGTTATGGATCGACTGCATGAATCCTTTGCCACCTTCTCACCCTGCTCATTTTTCTTCTCGCACCCGCAATCTGCATCCGTCGCCGATCCGCACAATTCTGTCTGTCGCCAATCGGCCGGGCATGATCTCCTTTGCGGGTGGGCTACCGGCGCTCGACAGCTTTCCCCGATTCAATCTGGAGGGCATGCCGCAGGAAATCCTGCAATACGGTCCGAGCGAAGGCGAATGGATATTGCGCCAGAAAATTGCCGAAGAACTGCAGGAGCGTGGGTTGCAGTGCACGGCTGAGCAGGTGTTGATACTTTCCGGATCGCAGCAAGGTATCGATCTGGTCGCCAAATTATTCATCGATCCTGGTACCGCGGTGGCGGTAGAATCGCCCACCTATCTGGCAGCTTTGCAAGTATTCCGTTTTTTCGGTGCGCGCTTTGTTGCTTACGATGCGGCAACGCTAAATGACTCCGAACTACTGCGCGAAAAACCTGCTTTTGCGTATGCCATTCCCACTTTTCAAAACCCAAGCGGCCGCTGCCTCGATGCCAAGCAACGCGACGCGCTGGCCGCAGCCTGCGATTCCGGCGGGATTCCCCTGTTCGAGGACGACCCTTATCGTGACCTGGTATATGATTCCTGTGAACGCAGCCCGGTATGCGGCCGTTTGCAGCGAGCACCCTGGATTTATCAGGGATCGTTCTCGAAGAGTCTGGCTCCAGGTCTGCGCCTCGGTTATCTCGCCGCTACCCCCGATCTGCTGCCCTATCTCACGAGCCTCAAACAGGCAGCCGATTTGCACAGCAACCGCGTCAGCCAGTGGCTGGTGTTGCAACAATTGGCCGATCCGAAACACAGCCAATATCTGGACGAATTAGCGCAGCGCTATCGTCAGCGGCGAGATAACTTCGAGGCGGCATTGCAGCATCATTTCGGCGATCTCGCCAGTTGGCAGACGCCGCCCGGCGGCTTGTTCTTCTGGCTCACCCTCAATCGCCGCATCGATACCCGCCAGCTTTTGTCCAGGGCTATAGTAGAGGGAGTAGCCTTTATGCCGGGCGAACCGTTCCTGCCGGTGGATGTGGACAGTTGCGGTCAGCTGCGTCTTAATTTCAGCCATTCCAGCGAAGGACAGGCAGATATAGGTCTGGAAAAATTGGCCGCGTTGGTTCGGGGTTTCACTTGAAACGCAGAATGCGACCAGGGGCTGTCATCCATAGCATTGTGCCGAATGTTCACCTGGCACGTTTGAGACTGTGTTGATGGGAAAAAGGGACGCTACCATTCCCAACCCTTTTCCCATAAATGATGCATTTATACATCTATTTTGATGTTGATTTCAGATCTCACGATCACACACTGGTAAGGTCGGGAGTGTCACGGATGCACCTTCTCGTGTCGTTCCAGCATTTGCACAAACTGTGAAATTTTCCTGGCACGCGTTTCAGCCTTTTTGGTGGTTTGAATCCTGAACAGAATAGCGTAGCGATTCCGACTGTCGAGTGTTCCGAAGAAGTCTTTTGCTCGCGCATTATTGTCCAACGCGGACTGGAAATCACTAGGTACAATTGCCTTGCTGGCCGAGTCATACGCAGCGTCCCAGCGCCCGTCGATCTTCGCACGCTCAATCTCTTTGAGTCCGGCCGGCTTCATATTTCCCGCTTTGATTAAAACCAGCGCCTTGTCCTTATTAATCTTCGACCACACACTTTTGTCCGAGCGCCGAGTGAATTTCTGGAGCCAGAATTGCTTGCTGTGAGCTTGCTTTTGTCCATCTATCCATCCAAAGCAAAGGGCAATTTCGATGGCTTCCTCGTATGAAACTGACGGTGTATCGGCGCCTTTTTTTGCAAGCTGCAACCATACGCCGGGGGATGTGGTGTGATTTTCATTTAGCCAAACAAACCAGTCTTGTTGCCGCTGAAAGTGATAAATCGGCAGCTCTGTAACAGGCTTGGATTGTGACTTCATTCTTGGTACTTTCCTGGGAAAATTGGGGCTGATCTCACATTCCAATACACCACAACGGGGTCAGCGTTAGTTACAGGCCTATCTCGACGAGCGTTTTCCCGAAGTGCTCAGTGGCCGCTTTAACAGAGGCCTCAACCTAAGCCGGCTGATCATAAAAATCGAGTTGCGTACCGTCTATCCAGATGACTTTTTTCGGTGTTGACAGTTGAGCCATGAATCGCTTTGCACCTTCCGGGATTGCGGCTTGTTCACTATGTACAAACAACGCAGGTACCCTGATGGATTTCGCTGCCGCGATTGCCGAAAATTCTAGCCATTCGTCCCAGGATTGTACTGCAAACTGATTCTTCCAAGCCGGAATGGCCCCACGCTTTGGATTGAGGTAATAATCGTAGTTTCCAAACATTGCGGCCGTCTTGTCGGTGGTGCTGGATATGGGTACGTATTCGACGTATCCAGTTTTTTCATATTCTTGGCGCGCGGAGGCAGCCGCCTTGATTCGATCCCTGATACCTTCTTCGCCACCGTAGACGGTCTTTACAAGTTTGGCATCGTGTAGCCATGGCGCGACGGCTACGAACGATTTCACGCGATTATCTGCAGCAGTGGCCATGGCCATATAGGCTGCACCCGCACAAATCCCGAGGACGCCAATACGTTCGCCGGCGATTGCATCGAGCGAGCAGAGGTACGTCACAGCATTCCGTATATCGCGGATTTTTGCCGTAGGAGATTCATACTGGCGCGGCTCACCACTGCTTTCGCCGAAGAATCGAAAATCGAATGCCAAGGTGGCGAAACCCTGCGCAGCCAGCTTCTGCGCGTAAATGCCTGCCATTTGCTCTTTAACGGTTGTCCAGGATCCTGCCACGACGATGGCCGGCAGTTTTGTCCCGATTTTGTAATCAGAGGGTAAATACAGGTTGCCAGCAAGTCTCACGTTTTCACTTTGAAAATAGACATGGTTAAGTCCGGCACTCAGTTCTGGTACCGTGTTACTCATGCTATGGCCGCCTTGCGCATGATCTTGCGCGAGTTGCGGCAGCTCACCGTTGCCGCTTTGCCAAGTCCACGTCATGGTCATGCGCGCAATCTTCCAGCCGTCGGTTGTGCGCTGTAGGGCGTGCCGATAGTGTCCGCCCAGCACCCAGAGCTCCTCCGGCTTAGCGCCCGCAAGTCGGTGAGTTGCCACAAACTGAGACAGCGCCTGCGCATTCTCGCCGCAAAGCGCTACGCGATGATTCGTAACAACATGTTGGGTTGTGGTGAATTTCGGTAACAATTCTTTCCAGTTGGCGACCAAATCATCAGCCTTGACGGTACCGGCAGTACCGCCAGCCAGCGACGAATAATCCAGGAATACATAGTCGGCGAACTGGGCGCGGACGCGCGTCCAATCGTGCATGTCCGATGAAAGAACCGCTGCGTTAATAGTGTCGATAATTGCTGCTCGATCTTCAATTGACTGTAATGCTTTCATGGAACGTCTCCTTGGTCGTTAAATGGGTAATGGCCTGATCTGTTTGGTTAGCACACCCAAGATATACCGTAACAAGCTGAGTAGTTATCCTATATTAGCTATATGAATTTGATAATAAGCCTTGAATCGAATGCATTATTCGATATCATTCATGAATGGAACGCGAAATCCTTTCACATTTACCAATTGTCACTAGCGTCGCCAGGCTGGGTGGATTCGCGGCAGCGGCTGCATCGCTGAATATGAGCCCGTCGGCGGTGAGCCACGCCGTCAGAGCGGTCGAAAAACAGCTCGGTGAACCTCTTTTTGCCCGAACTACCCGCAGCGTTCGTTTGACCGAGGCCGGGTCGAGGTTCCTCGCCAGTGTCGGGCCCGCATTGGAAGAGATCGAAAAGGCCGCCGAAAGTCTGTCCGCAGGACGAGGTGAAGTTACCGGCGTCTTGCGAATCAACGCGTCTCGCGTGGCTGCCCTGATGGCCCTGATGCCAATTCTCAAGAATCTCGCCCGATTGCACCCGCGCTTGATCGTTGAAGCTCATATCCAGGACGGGTTTGTGGACATCGTGGCGGAAGGGTTCGATGCCGGTATCCGCTTGGGCGAGGCGGTGCAGCAAGACATGGTGAGGGTGCGCCTCACGCCGCCATTCCAAGCCATCATGGTGGCTTCACCCGAATATCTCGCAGCCCGCGGAGAACCAAAGACGCTGACCGATCTATCCACTTACAATTGCATCGGATTCAGGCTCTTGAGCTCGGGTGGCCTTTATAAGTGGCACGTGACCGATGCCGATCAGCAAGTGGCCGTCAAGACGACGGGAACGGCGGTCATCACAGATGCGACGTTTGCGCGAGAGTTCGCCCTCGAAGGCATAGGCATCGCGTATATCTTTGAACCCCTCGTGCGCGCCGACATTCGTGAGGGCCGCCTGCGATGGGTGTTGCCCCAGGCGTCACTTCCGGAGGAGGGGTTATTCCTGTACTTCCCGCGGCGTGCAGCTTTGGCGCCGAAGTTGCGAGCCTTTGTAGATGTGGCGCGCTCCGCCATGGCATTGAGCTCATGAGTCGCGAAACCAGAGGCAAAACATCTTGAGCTGCTCGCGGTGCAGTGCGCGTCGAAAACGGATTACCCGGATCGAGACGTTATTTGCTGGATTGATTGACGGCGAATCTCAAAGCGATAGATCTCAGGGTAGATAAACTCGAAGCGCAGATATCGCACTGGCATAATGAAAACGCGGCCAGCAAGCACTGCCGGATATTCCTGGAATCGGTCGATTACTGCGAGCGCCATTCAAACAATTTTTAATGGGCACTACCACTGATTCTGGAAATATCCAAAAATAGGTCACGAGAACCCGGAATCACGGTCGCATTCACCCGAATAGGTGCAACTGGTCGAGGGGCGTTCGATCCGGTTTATTTAACGTAATTGACGATTTCACCCGGGGGGTTAATTCAACAGGTTACGAAATTGGACGGAAATTGCGATGATCTGCTTTTGGTATAATGCTGAGACTTTCTTGAGAGAATAATTTGGGGCCTCTATACAGTAGGTGTCAGCTTAGCTAAGATTAAATTCTAATTACTACGGATCGGGTCATGTTAACCGCAAAATTCCCGTTATTGCATAGCGGCATAAATGTTCACGGAACAATGGAATGGGACCGGCTATTGTCAGATTCATTTATTCCAGGTGAGACGGCGCTATTAAGCAATAGTCCGGCTGGTCAATTACGGATGGTTAAAATGGGGGAGGACTTACTGTTGGCCGACGTTGTCGCCCATCCGCAAATTATAATTCATAATGCGAGGCATATAGAATCAGTCCATACAGACGCACGGAATTCATTTATTGCGCATATTATTCTGGATGGAGAAGGCACGATAGAACAAAGAGGACATATCCTTCCCTTTAAAACGGGCGATATATCTTTCAGATGTTTGCAGGAACCATCGAAAGTGATTTTCTCGAAATCCACGAGATTCATTGCGCTACGACTTCCTTTCCACCGTCTCTTTGTCTTGAACAGCAAGTCCTCGACCCGCCCCAGAATCATCGCCGCAACCCGGAATCTCTCTACGCTCGTTAGAGATTTATCCACGCAAATTCTCATAAATAACACAGTGTCCACGACATCGGAGAGTTGTTCTGTTCAATCTTTCCTCTGGATGATCGCGGCCGTATTTCACGACGATATAGGTCAGCCGCGCGGCCCTCAGGCTTTGAATGTTTTTCGCTGGCAACAAATAGTGGCTTTCCTTGACGAAAATCTATTAGATGAAAAATTAGCCTTGCCTCTTTGCGCGCGTACCTTAAGTATATCTGAACGGTATTTACATAAATTGTTCGCGTCACGCGGTTTGAAATTTTCTTCTTTTGTTATAAATCGTCGGCTTGATTGGGCCAAAACATTTTTGGAAAACTGCGCTTTGTTTTCTACGTCGATTTCATCCATTGCCTATCAAAGCGGATTTAAAAGCGCAGCTCATTTCAGTCGCGCATTTCGTGCCCATTTCGGTTTGTCGCCACGCGACTGCCGGGCTGCTGCAAAGAACCGTTATGATTCGCACGCCAATGCGGCGCTTGATATGAATGAAGAAAGTAATCTTTGACATTGATTACAATTTTTCAGGCGATTTTTCAATTAGCCCCATGGGTAAAGCCAGGAATGCGAGTAATCCGAGAACCTGCATAGCATGGTTAGTCCCTATTTCAGCGCTGACTAAAGGGCCCAGAAAACTTCCCATCGCAAAAGTGCCGAACAACAGACCGAAAGCAGAGCTTGGGTGCTCAGGGAAAACGTGTGCTGCGAGAGAAGGCAGCTTGCCGGCCAAGCCACCGAAGGCACAGCCTATCAGTAGAGGGAAACTCCAGAACAGTCCATACACGCCCGAATAAGACACAATCAAAAAAACCGCATACGCCAGTGCATTCAACCCGAGAACCACGTTACGACTTATCCGCGCAGAATACATATCTGCAAGCACTCCTGCTGCGAACCGACCGAGACCATTGCCTAATGCTAGCATAGCTACCGCTGCGATAACAAAAGTACGGCTTAAGCCCATTTCCTGTGCCAAGCGTCCGATCGTTGCAAACGTGGCGGAACCAAATGGTGCGGCCGCCAGCACAAGACAAAGTGCCCAGATCAATGGACGATGTGACAAGAGCGTTTTAAAAGCAATGCGGCCTGATTTCTGATGGCTGGCGACCGGAAAAGTAGGTAGCAGGAACCAGCATAGCCAGCCAAAGGCGGCATAGGAACCTAAAAGAATCCCGATTGCCGGCCGCCATGATATATAGCCATCCAGGACATTGAAAATCGGCACGCTTAGAACGGATGACGCGCCATACACCGCAAGCAATCCTCCTCCCAATTTTCCGCGATGCTCAGGGTATAGACTGCTGATAATTGCTATGCAGGCGGAAGTCGACAGACCTGCGCCCAAACCTAAAGCCAGAACACTGTATCCTGCTATGAATAGCCAGGAAGTGCTGGCGAAAACGCCGATGACAGAACCTAAAGAGAAACAAATCATCGCCCACGCCAGCATCGTTTTTGGAGTGACCCGCTGTAACCAATGTCCGCTTAAAATCACGGCCGGCAACAGACTCAATGGAGTCAGCGAAAACGCGATATCCAGCGTACTGTGCGCCCAGCCGCTTTGATGATGTATAGCGAGAGAGATGCTTCCCCACGAATATATAAGCCCGAAAATAAACTGGAAGGGGACGAGCAGCATAAATATGTGCCATATTCTTAACCCTTTTTTCCGGTTTAAAGGGCTTCTATCATTCATTACTATCTCCCATAATCCCGGCGAAACAATGTGTGGTATTTCCGGTGTAACTACAAATATGTTTACAAGTACTCTTGGAAAGAGTCCCGTCGACGTACGGTTCTTCAAAATACGCTACGCCCATATGCTATAAGAAATTTCGATGAAAAATTTGCTGCAGATGAACCTCATTTTTGACTCTTGGGCGATGAACCCGTAAGCGCTCAATGTGGTGATACCGGTTAAAACTGAATGCCTATATTGGCGTACGCGAATGATAGCTGTTCCGGTAATTCCGCTGCTCGCCCGAACGTTCGAGCTGATCCATCTCAAAGTTTCCGTCACCTACGCTTCCAAAGGTCACTTCTATAAATTCCGATAATTCCATCTGCCATCATCAAATTTTATTTTTTGATGACATTCCGGTGAGATCTACAACATCTACGGCGGTTTTTCATTTCCCCCATTCAATGTCGGATACTTTGAGCAGACATCCCCCTTCATGCGATTGCCTGCACGACAGGCGCACTTATGCGTTACCCCAGCCGGGTAGGAGCGGCGCCGTGTACTCAAGAACCAGTCAGTATTGATGAACGTCCTGCAATCGTTGCTAAGAAATTACGCATTCGGGATTTTAAGGGCGATACTGTGATCGGATAGAGCCATACGGCCGACTTCCAATCACGCTGGACCTTGACCATACCGACGATGCCACCTTATGACCAGCCAGATTTGTCCTTATCACTGCCTTGCGCAGAATCTCATCGGCTGGCTTGAGCTCGCTATTCTTCCGTCCCAGCTGCTTGAGACGTTCGCGATTCGAATTAAGCGTGCCGCCATCTTCGATGCTATCGATTCTATTGTCGCTCTCTGATTCATGCTCACCTTGGCGTTTAAACACCACCCGTATTGCCCGTTCGTGGACTTCCGGCATAGTGGCTATACATACACAGTACGGAAATAGTCATAAAACAGATTCAGGAACGATCAATTATTACTCAAAAAATCACATAGTATTAGTTTGGAAGTGCACCGAAAATTTTGTTTAAACATCATCTTGTGGAGAAGTGTATGTCAGCTGTATTAAAAAATGACTCACAAATTTTGCACGCAATATCCTTGGGAAATCAATCAGATTTAGACGACTTAATGCGTCTTCGCTCTGGGCTCGTTTGTAACCATCAAATCAATGCTGAAATTAAAAATGATGTAGCAAAATTGTTTCGCTTTTTTGAGCTTTATGCATATTTTGTTTATAACTTTTCTTTTTATGTGTGCGAATTATTCACCTCGCTAAAGGACGATGGATTGAAAGTTATAATTTATGAAAATTTATTAGAGGAGCTGGGTGTGTCAGGCAATCAAAGCGGAGGTTGGCGCTCACATCATGGCGAAATGTATCGACAGTTCATACAAAGTTTGCGTCAAACATCAATTTATCCAACTGTAATTTTGCCAGATGAAATTTCGATTCTGGAATCGAAATCAAAAAAAATATCTGAACATTTTTATTCCATCCATAGACAGATTATTGCAGAAGAGCAGGACTCTCAAAGTTTGGCTGCTTTCTCAACAATCGAATGCTGGGTTAGCCAGCAATATGGATTGTGGAAAAATTATCTATCAAATATAGGTGAAGATTTTCAGCATATCGATATACGAACAATTGACATGCATTGTGTATGTGATGTGGAACATAGCGCATCACTTGATGCACTACTTTCATGCCAAATTACAAGAGCTAATCCTGAATCAATTTACGGAATAAAAATAGGAATATTGCGGGGCATGAGTGCATCAGAGCAGATGTTCACAGACATAAGAGAGTTACTGGGGTGACTATGTCCGGCATCGCGGCTTCTCGTGCCTTAAGATTGTTCGGACGTGATTTTGAGCAGATATTTGGTTGCAGAAGAATGCCGCAAAGAAAATGTGAATTGTTGAATTATGCCAGCCTATCGACAGTCATTCTCTTGTTTTTCTTCGTGGTGACGATTTTGGCTTGGTTTAGTTATCGGGTCATTTTGAGTATCGAACATTATCCGGTTATACCAGTACCGAGAGTGGGGGAGTAGCTTATGGCGAGGATAACATTAGATGGGGGTGAGATCGATTATCTGTTGATCCCGGGGACTAACAATATGTTGCCTCCCTTGGTGCTGCTGCACGAAGGACTCGGTTGTATCGCCATATGGCGACGTTTCCCACATCAATTAGGCGCTATGACCGGGCGCACGGTGTTAATTTACAGTCGCTTCGGCTATGGGCACTCGTCGCCCACTAATTTGCCGCGGTCTTCGGATTATATGCATATCGTAGCATTGGCGGTAATGCCGACATTGTTGAGTCGCCTGTCGCTGTCTGACCCAGTACTGATCGGTCATAGTGATGGCGCGTCTATCGCTTTGCTGTATGCCAGCGAGAATCCGGTTTCCGGGCTTGTGTTGATGGCACCACACGTATTTGTAGAGGATATTACGTTACGTGGGATTGAGGTTGCGCGCCATGCATTTCAGCGCGGTGAACTTATTCGTGAACTGGCTTTTTTCCATCTGGAACCAACAGCGGTTTTTTTAAACTGGAGCGAAGTATGGTGCTCTGCGGCATTCCGTGATTGGAATATTGAATATTGTTTGCCGAAGATATCCGCGCCTATACTTCTATTGCAAGGCGCGTATGACGAATACGGCACTCAAGCTCAGTTAGATGCCATTGAACACTTAAAAGGGGACGCTACCCTTTCCGATCTCTGTTCTGTGTAATTTTTGGCATAGCAGAGAAGTAATGAGGGGTGTCGGGTGGCGAATGCGTAATCAAATCAATAGTCAATCTTGAAAGACTGGCAATATTGACGACATTTCTTCTTCAGGCTAGGTTTTCTTATTTCGTAAAATCAGAGCATTCGGTTTCAAGGCATTGCTGCCGTTGAAACTTAGCTTCCCAACCAGGTATTGCAAAACGATTTGTTAAGGGCAGAAAAGGGTATCGTCCCCTTTCTCTCTATCCGAAAAGGGTAGCGTCCCCTTTCTCCTCCCTTTCTCCTAAAA